>JANQPG010000006.1 GCA_028289545.1 Woeseiaceae bacterium | reverse complement strand
ATTGTGGGCGGTGCGGACGCAGTATCCGGCTAACGCCCCATAGAGAGTTTGTTTTTTGGGCGCTTGAGCGCGTCCAGGTCAAGAGGAACCGAAAACATGAGCACCGGAACTACTGTGCAGGTCATTGGCGCTGTCGTGGACGTGGAATTTCCCGCCGGCCAGATCCCCAAGGTTTACGACGCACTCAAGATCGACGACGGCGGCGTAACGCTCGAAGTTCAGCAACAGCTGGGTGACGGCATCGTGCGCACGATCGCAATGGGTTCGTCGGAAGGCCTGAAGCGCGGCATGTCCGTGAGCAACACGGGTCAGCCGATTGCGGTGCCCGTCGGTGAGAAAACCCTGGGACGTATCATGGACGTTCTCGGTACGCCCATCGACAACGCGGGCGAGATTGGCGCCGAAACGGAACTGCCGATCCACCGCGCTCCGCCGAGCTACGAAGACCAGGCGGCCACGACCGACCTCCTGGAAACGGGTATCAAGGTCATCGACCTGATCATGCCGATCGCGAAGGGCGGTAAGGTTGGCCTGTTTGGCGGCGCCGGCGTGGGCAAGACCGTCACGCTCATGGAGCTCATCAACAACATCGCCAAGGAGCACGGTGGTTACTCGGTGTTCGCGGGTGTGGGTGAGCGTACTCGCGAAGGTAACGACTTCTACCACGAGATGACCGACTCGGGCGTTATCGACAAGGTGGCGCTTGTGTATGGCCAGATGAACGAGCCGCCGGGCAACCGCCTGCGCGTGGCGCTGACCGGCCTGACGATGGCCGAAGCGTTCCGCGACGAAGGCCGCGACGTACTGATGTTTATCGACAACATCTACCGCTACACGCTGGCCGGAACCGAAGTATCCGCACTTCTTGGCCGTATGCCTTCAGCCGTGGGTTACCAGCCGACACTGGCTGAGGAAATGGGTGTGCTGCAGGAGCGTATTGCGTCGACCAAGACCGGCTCGATCACCTCGTTCCAGGCCGTTTACGTCCCCGCGGACGACCTCACCGACCCCTCGCCCGCCACGACCTTCGCTCACCTTGACGCCACGCTCGTACTGTCGCGTCAGATTGCCGAACTCGGCATCTACCCGGCCGTGGATCCGCTCGACTCGACGTCGCGTATTCTCGATCCGCTGGTCATCGGCCAGGAACACTACGACTGCGCGCGTAACGTGCAGGCCATTCTGCAGCGTCAGAAAGAGTTGCAGGACATCATTGCGATTCTCGGCATGGACGAGCTGTCGGAAGAAGACAAGCTCATCGTCAGCCGCGCGCGCAAGATCCAGCGCTTCCTGTCGCAGCCGTTCTTCGTTGCCGAAGTCTTCACGAACGCGCCCGGCAAGTACGTGTCGCTGTCCGAGACGATCCGAGGCTTCAACGGCATTGCCAACGGCGATTACGATCACATCCCCGAGCAGGCCTTCTACATGGTCGGCACGATCGACGAAGCGATCGAGAACGCGAAGAAGTACCAGTAAGGCAGATAGCTTAGGAACAGGACGGCAGCATGGCCACTATCGACGTCGACATCGTATCCGCAGAGGGCGAAATCCATTCTGGCGTGGCGCAGATGGTGTACGCGCCCGCGAAGATGGGTGAGCTCGGCATAGCGCCCCGCCACGCGCCGCTCCTGACCATGCTCAAGCCCGGCGAAGTGCGCGTCGAGGACACCGACGGCAAAGAGCACATGTTCTACATTACGGGCGGCATCATTGAGATCCAGCCGCATCGCGTGACCGTGCTGGCCGATACGGCGCTGCGTGGCGATCAGCTCGACGAAGCCGCCGCGCTGGCCGCGCAGCAGGAAGCCGAAAAAGCGCTCGAGGGTGCGTCCGAAGAGACCGACCTTGCCCGTGCCCAGGCGGAACTCGCCGAAGCGACGGCGCGTTATCGCGCCGCGCAGAAACTCAAAGGCAAACGCTGAGTTTCAGTATTGCGCCGCTTCGCGCATGATGCGATCGGCGTAGTTCCAGGAACCGATGATCCGGGTGCTGGCCTGATGGCCGGGCAGGTGTTTCCGCTGCCATTTGCGAAACTTCCGGATGTCAACTTCGGCCGGTATTTGCCAGTCGCGCGAGCGGAAGTAAAACACGACGTACTCGTCGAGATAGCCCGAATCGCGGACAAAGCTGAGCGTGTCGAGATAGTCGTCCCGGATGCCCGGGTGTTCGTGCCGCTGTTCCTCCCAGGTGTCCAGGAGGTGCCGGCGCGCCGTGAGTTCGCAGCCGTAAGAGCTGGCTCTCGCCGGATTCTCGCCGCCGAGCTCCAGCTGGCAGGCACTCTTGCTCAGGCTGTATGACGCCCAGGACTGCAGGATCGGGTCGTCGTCGACCAGCGCCTGCTGTGCCAGATAGAAGGTATCGCCGTCCGTTACGCCGTCGCGAACGTAAATTTCGTTGTTGCAGGCCGAGACCAGCAACAGAGACGGCAGCAACGGGATTAGCGGCAGGCATCGGAGCATACCGACAAGCATAGCGCCCGTTCATTAACCGTGCCTGAAGCGCTGTCATAATGTGACCGGTGACAATTTTCCATAAACGCTTTGCGGTATCATTCTGCCACTAAAAATCAGGGAGTTAGGTCTTGTCGCTCAGCATAGTGATTCTCGCCGCCGGCCAGGGTAAGCGCATGCGTTCCAGGCTGCCGAAGGTACTGCAGCCGCTGGCCGAAAAGCCCTTGCTGGGCCACGTGCTCGACACGGCACGCGCCGTGGGCGCCGGGGACATCTGCGTGGTCTACGGCCATGGCGGCGATGAGGTCCAGGCCCGGTTCCCCGATGAAGACATCCGCTGGGCGCTGCAGGCCGAGCAGCTCGGGACGGGCCATGCGGTGCTGCAGGCCATGCCCGGTACTCCCGCAGGCGGCCGGACGCTGGTGCTGTTCGGTGACGTGCCGCTGTTGAGTGCGGACACTATCGAAAGGCTCCTCGACAATACGCCCGACGACGAAATGGCGGTGCTGACCGTCGATCTGGCGGACCCGACCGGCTACGGCCGCATCATCCGCGAAGGCGGCATGGTCGTGCGCAACGTCGAGCACAAGGATGCCAGCCGCGAGGAATTGCGGGTCAACGAAATCAACACGGGCGTGATGCTCTGCCCGACCGATCTGCTGAAGCGCTGGCTGGACGGGCTCGGCAACGACAACGCGCAGGGTGAGTATTACCTGACCGACGTTATTGCGACAGCCGTCGAACACGGCGTTACCGTGCACGGTATCAAGGCCCGCTCGCCCGAAGAGGTGGCCGGCATCAACGACAAACAGCAGCTCGCCGAGGCGGAGCGGGCGCTGCAGCAGCTGCGCGTCGAGGCGCTGATGCGCCGCGGTGTGGGTTTCGCCGATCCGGCGCGCGTCGACATACGCGGTGAACTCGACTGCGGCAGCGACGTGTTCATTGACGTCAACGCCGTGCTCGAGGGTAAAGTAACCCTCGGTGACGGCGTGTCCGTCGGGCCGAACAACCTGATACGCGACGCCGTGCTCGGCGCGGACACCGTCGTCCACAGCAACTGCCACATCGAAGGCGCCGAGACCGGTGAAAACTGCGAGATCGGGCCCTTTGCGAGGCTCAGGCCCGGCGCCCGCCTCGCCCCGAACGTCAAAGTCGGCAACTTCGTCGAGATCAAGAAGAGCAACGTTGGCGACGGCAGCAAGGTCAATCATCTGACCTACATTGGCGATGCCGAGATTGGCGCGGGCGTCAACGTCGGTGCAGGCACGATCACCTGCAACTACGACGGCGTGAACAAACACAAGACCGTCATCGGTGACGGCGCTTTCATCGGCTCCGGCGTCGAACTCGTGGCCCCCGTCGAAGTCGGCAGGAACGCGACGATTGGCGCCGGGTCCACCTTGACCAGGCCGGCGCCGGACGACCGGCTGACGCTCGAACGGGCCAAACAGTTCACGCACAAGAGCTGGAAGCGGCCCGAGAAGAAAAAATAGCAAAAAGGCGGTTGGGAAAACCCGGACCGCGCACACACTACCGCGTGTGACTCATGCCCTTGCCGCTCGAGTAGCCGTCGTGCAGAGTCGTTGCGCTAAATGAGGAGATCTGCCCCATGTGCGGAATCGTTGGCGCCGTCGCCGAACGAAACATAGTCCCGATTCTTGTCGAAGGCCTGCGCCGCCTGGAGTACCGCGGTTACGACTCCGCGGGTGTGGCCGTTGTCGATGCCGAGCAGCAGATTGGCTTGTGCCGTACCGTGGGCAAGGTGGCCGAGCTGGAGACCAAGCTCGACAAATCGCCACTCAATGGCCGTATAGGCGTGGCGCACACCCGCTGGGCCACACACGGCGGCGTGACCGAAGAGAACGCACACCCGCACCTCTCGGGCCGCATTGCCGTCATTCATAACGGCATCATCGAAAACTTCGCCGAAATCAAAGAAGAACTGCTCGCCAAGGGATACGAATTCAAGTCCGAGACCGACACCGAGGTGGCCGCGCACCTTGTGCACGATTACGTGAAACAGGGCATGGATCTCGTCGAGGCCGTCGGCAAGGCCGTCGAACGTTTCGAAGGCGCTTATGCGCTGCTGGTCGTCGACGCCGAGGACCCGGAGCGCATTGTGGTCAGCCGCGTCGCAAGTCCGCTCGTGATCGGACTGGGCTTGGGTGAGAACTTTGTCGCCAGCGGCGTGCCGGCCCTGTTGCCCGTGACGCAGCGTTTCATTTACCTCGAGCAGGACGACCTTGCTGAAATTCGCCGCGACAGCATCAAGATCTACGATGCCGAGCGCAAGCTCGTCGAGCGCGAAGTGCACGAAACCCAGTGGGACAGCGAGGCCGCGGAGAAAGGGCCGTACCGGCACTTCATGCTCAAAGAGATCTTCGATCAGCCGAGCGCACTCGCCAACACGCTGCACGGCCGCATCGAAAACAATCGGGTGCTGCCCGAGTCGCTGGGACCGAAGGCGAAAGAGCTGCTGGACAGCGTGGAGCACATTCACATTGTTGCCTGCGGTACTAGTTATCACGCGGGTTGTGTCGGCAAATACTGGCTCGAATCGATCGCCGGCGTGCCCTGCCAGGTCGAGATCGCGAGCGAGTACCGCTATCGCAAGACCGTCGTACCGGCGAACACGCTGTTCGTCACGCTGTCGCAGTCGGGCGAGACGGCCGACACGCTCGAAGCGCTAAGGCTCGCGAAGGAGTCGGGGTACATCGGTTCGCTGACGATCTGCAACAGCGCGCACAGCTCGATGGTGCGCGAGTCGGATCTTGTCATGATGACCCACGCCGGCCCCGAAATCGGCGTGGCCAGCACCAAGGCGTTTACGACCCAGCTGTTATCGATGCTGCTCGTAACCCTCATGCTTGGACGCCATCGCGGCCTCGACCCGGAAAAAGAACAGGCGTTCGTCAAGGAACTCGTGCACACGGTATCGACGACCGAAAAGGCGCTGGCCATGAACGACCAGCTCAAGGAGCTGGCCGAAGACTTCGCCGAGAAACACCACACGCTGTTCCTGGGCCGCGGCCCGATGTGGCCGATTGCCATGGAGGGCGCGCTCAAGCTCAAGGAAATTTCCTACATCCACGCTGAAGCCTACGCCGCCGGTGAACTCAAGCATGGCCCGCTGGCCCTGATAGACGAAGACATGCCGGTGGTCGTCGTAGCACCCAACAACGATCTCCTCGACAAACTCAAGTCCAACATGCAGGTGGTGCGCGCCCGCGGCGGCCAGCTGTACGTGTTCGCGGACAAGGACACGGGGCTCGAAAGCGAGGAAGGCATTACCGTCGTCGAGATGCCGCACGCCGACCGGCTCGTTGCGCCGATCGTGTACACGGTGCCGCTGCAGCTGCTCTCCTATCACGTTGCCGTGCTCAAGGGCACGGACGTCGACCAGCCGAGGAACCTCGCGAAGAGTGTGACGGTGGAATAGGCCCGCCGCGCCTTTCTATTGGCTTCTGGTAATTAAAACTGTCAGATTGCAATAAAAGTGTCGGAGGTTTCTGCAATTCATCGACGGCCCTTAACATGGGCTCGATTTCGCGCAACTACAAAGCGTCGGAGTTCGACGGGGGTGACTGCTTTAGATCCGATACCGGTCGCGCGGGAGTATCAGGATAAAATGACGGATTCTGACCCGTAGCGGTCGTTTCTGAGTTAGCCAACGAGAGGACGTCAATTGAGCAACATTGTTGTCACGACCTACGATTGGGTGCCTGAGTTTCCTCGGGGATACGTTAGAGATATTCGAATTCGTTGGGCGCTTGAAGAAGCGGAGCTACCGTATACGGTCGCGAGTACGTCGTTTCGTGATCGCGGGCCAGAGCATTTCGAGCATCAGCCATTCGGTCAAGTCCCGTGGTTGACAGATGGCGACATTTCAATATTCGAGAGCGGAGCAATTCTGATCTACGTCGGTGAGAAAAGTGACAAGTTAATGCCAAGACACGTTGACGGGCGCTTTGACGTCATAAAATGGGTACTGGCGGCGCTCAACGGCGTCGAAATGGCCGCTCTGCCTCGGTTCATATTCGAAACTGCCGATGACCAAGAGCAGACCCCAGGCCGAAGAGGCCTTGATGCGTTTCTTGCCGCACGCCTTGGACACATGGAGACCGTGCTGGATTCGAGGCAGTGGCTCGCCGGTGATTTCTCTGTCGCCGACATTGCAATGTCGGACGTGTTGCGCCTCGTAGACAGATTCGACGGGCTCGCCGACTACCCAGCGTGCCGCGAATACGTTTCTCGATCGACAGAACGGCCAGCCTTTGCAAAGGCCCACGCGGATCAAGTGGCCCATTTTGCTGCCGCCGACTAACACGTCCTTTCGTCGGTTGGCGGAAGTTCGCGGTTTCCCCAGAGCAGACGCTTGAGCGACGGCTCTCTGAATAACCTACAACTTCAACTTCCCGAAACCAAGACGTGTCGTCCATCGCGATCGTGTGCGACGGACGACACTTTGGACATCTTTAGCTATTTGATCGCAAGAATCTTGTAGTTGCGAACGTTAGCCACGACACCTTCTTCCCAGCCGCCTGCAACGAGCGTCGATGATTGCTCTTTCAGCAAACTGGCGACTTGCCCGGCAAAGTGATCCTCTCTGCCTGCCTCATCAGCGAAGATGTCGAAGATGGCAAAGTTATCCTGGTCAAGACGCAGTGCAACCCAGTAAAGGGTCTTCGGTTCAGTTTCGGCAACTATTGGACCTGCTGCGGTCAAGAGCTCCGCAAGAGTGTCCTCCTGACCTTGTACCGCTGTGATCTTGATGTAGGTCGCTGTTGTGGCGTCGTACAGATCTACAGGAGCTTTCTCCGACAGTACCAGGGCGTGATTGACGTTCGCTACCACACCTTCATCCCATCCGCCTTCAACCAGTTCCGAGGCATTGGCTTTGAGCGCGCCGGCGACATCGCCGGAGAAATGTGCGTCTCTTGCAGTCTCGTTCAGGAAGATGTCGAAGATGGCGACCTGGTCTTCGGACGCTCCCTGTAACGCGAACCATAGTTCGGTCCCCGGTTCAGTTTCCTTGACGAGCGGAGCCGCCCCGGTAAGGAATTGTGCGAAAGCGTCGGCCTTTTGAGGCGCAGCGGTCATTGGAATGTAGCTAGCCAGTCGATGGGTCATGGTCTCGTCCTTTGCTAATGCGGGCGTCGTTAGATTCAAAATGCTCAGTCCTGCAAGCAGGTATGTAATACTCTTTTTCATAGTTATTCCCTATTCTTAATTGACGTTCGTTGATACAGAAGAGCTGACTCACTTAGGACTGTTCAGCCGTTGAAGCGATATTCTTCAGATTTCGCTGCGAATGCGCCAATACTGTTCTTCTACCTTTCGATAGGGATAAACTATGTAAGTTAGAGGCCGCCGTCCTCGGTCGAGGGGGCGCAACGAGGGAGACAAAGGATGGAAATGAACCAGGTTCGCTACTTCCTGGCGGTCTGTGAGCATCGTAATTTCACGCACGCAGCCAGAGCGTCGTACGTCTCGCAACCCTCACTTACCGCGGCGATCAAGAAGTTGGAGGATGAGTTTGGTGGCGCGTTGTTTCTGCGAGACCGAGCAGGTTGTCGTCTAACGCCCCTGGGCGCACTTGTGCGACCGCACATCGAGGCGGTGCACCAACAAGCGCTCGAAGCCAGGGACGAAGCCATTCGCTATAACCGCCTCGAAAGAGTCCCAATATCCGTCGGATTGGGGGAAACGGTCGGGCAAAACAGGGTTGCCAAATCCGTGGAAAGCTACCGCAACAAATTTCCAGAAGCCGATATCGAGTTGATCGTTGACTCCCAGTCGTCGCTCCTTGAAGGTCTCCGTGAGGGCTCCCTGGACGTTGCCGTGACTTCGGGTGAGGCGAGCGATGAGCTCTACCGAGTTGATCCTTTGTACAGCGAAGACTACCGTGCTGTCGTGGCGGTCGGTCACGAGCTAAGCAATCATTCTGAAGTGTCGTTGGAGACTCTTTCCAAAACCAATATGCTGGATCGTCTAAATTGTGAGATGCGCGAATCGTTGCACCAAACGTGCGCGGAGAAAGGACACGACCTTTACGCGGCATATCGGTCGAATCGCGTGGAGTGGCTGCTTGCGATGGCGAGACGAGGGTCTGGAGCCGTTATTCTGCCGGATAGCTCGATCCCGGAGGAGCCGAATTTGATTTCTCTGCCTATCGCTGGCATTGAAATCAATCGAAACATCGTTGCGCTTCGCTATCTACATCAGCCATCGCGTCCAGAAGTAGAAGTCCTTGTGCAGGAAATGGCCTGTCGGTAATTTCAATAGAGTTGAAGTGCGAATGCCAGCTTCTGGCCGTTCACGGACATGCCAATTGGCCGGAAACCAAAGTAACGAAGCACCGCACCTGCTCCTCTGTACAATACGGCCGTGTATAGTCCTGTACGAGCCAGATCCGGCCAACGGCTCAGGCTGCATTAGGTGAGGCATGAGTGAGTCTGATCTCTACATCCGCTTCGAGCCGGCCAGTGCCGCACAGGCGCCAGAGCTAACGCCGCTCATCTACGAAAGCTCGCATGAACTCTTTGAGTTCATGTTCGGTGACCGTCAAACGGCGGAAACGGCTCTCCGCGAGCTGATTAGCCGGCCCAACGGACACTTCAGCTACCGTTTTGCCACCCTGTTGATCGTGAACGATCAAATCTGCGGTGCGGAACTGGGATACAGCGCCGAGCAGCTGGGTTCGGAGGAATTCGCCGGCGCCCTCAACATGTTGAGAGCAATGCCGCTCAAACGCTGGCCGCACCTGATCGTTGCGGTCAATCGCGCGCTTGCCGGCTACGTCATGCCGCCGTCAAGGGATGCGTATTACATCAACAATATCGCCGTAGACACCAACCACCGGGGTGCAGGACTCGGCCAGCGCTTCCTTGAGCAAGTACGGCACGCAGCAACGCAGGACCGGTACCGAAGCATCGAACTCGACGTCACCGAAATCAACGAAGGCGGCGTTCGATTCTACGAGCGCTTTGGCTTTCACTGCGTGGCGGAGTCACGGCCGGAGGCCGCGGTTGGCCGCTACGGATTGCCGGCGCTGAAGCGCATGCGCCTCGTACTTGATCCCCAGCAACCCGTTGCTGTCGACAACTACGAACGACCCACCAGCACTACGGTCATCAGCGACGTGTCCCGACTGAATACCACCCAGGTTGACGAGGTCTACGTGCCGGGGACCGTCGATCAGCTGCAGGTATTTGTCAGAGCGTCCGACAAGCCGATTTCGATAGGCGGAGGGTGCTACTCGATGGGTGGCCAAACCGCGCAGCCGGGAACCCTGCACATCGACATGCGCGGCATGAATCGAATTCTCGAACTGGACCCGGCCGCCCGCACCGTCCGCGTACAGGCCGGTACGCGCTGGAAGGACATTCAGCGCGTTGCCGACGACTTCGGGCTTGCCGTCCGGGTCATGCAGACCTATTCGAACTTCACGGTGGGCGGATCGCTGAGCGTAAACTGCCACGGTCGGTATGTTGGCCTCGGGCCGGTCATTCTTAGCGTTCGATCGATTCGGGTAATGCTGCATGACGGCGAGCTTGTCGACGCGTCGGCAACCGAGAATACCGAGGTTTTCTATGGCGCTATCGGCGGCTACGGCGCATTCGGGATCATCGTCGAGGCCTCCCTCGATCTGGCCAGTAACTCCCGAATCGAACGATTGAGCCGCAAGATGGCATTGACCGATTATCCGGATTTCTTCGGACAAACCGTGCGCAACGATGCGTCGATCGTGTTCCACAATGCGGACATGGTGCCCCCGAATTTCGACAAGGTCCGGGCGATCAGCTGGAGGGAGACGGACAAACCGATCAACCGCAAGGCAAGGAAAGAAGGGCGGAGCCTTTACCTGGCCGAGAAATACATGTTGTGGGCGATTACCGAGCTGCCGCTTGGTCATCTACGACGTGAATACGTCTACGAGACACTGCTCTATCTTCGCCCGAAGGTCGTATGGCGGAACGATGAAGCGGACTACGACGTCGCGGAGCTCGAGCCGTTATCGCGCAACAAGACAACCTACGTGCTTCAGGAATACTTTGTGCCTGTTGCCCGGCTCGCCGAATTCGCGGGTTTGATGACCGAAATTCTGCGGCGATTCAACGTTCAGGTTGTCAACGTGTCGATTCGTCATGCCCACCCCGACCCGGGCTCAATGCTGGCATGGGCGCAGTCCGAGGTTTTCGCACTGGTCTTGTACTACAAGCAGCGGACCGGTGCGGCGGATCGCGAAGCTGTTGCGGTGTGGACGCGAGAACTCATCGATGCCGTATTGTCGTGCGGGGGAAGCTACTATTTGCCCTACCAGCCGCACGGTCGAGTCGATCAGTTCTACGCCGCTTATCCTCGCGCACGGGAGTTGTTTGCGCTCAAAGATCGTCTGGATCCCAACTACCGGTTCCGCAACAGTCTCTGGCAGAAATACTACCGTGAGGAAATCGACAGGCCACTCCTAGGGTCGCGTGCAACGGGAGAGTCCGAATTCCTGAGCGTCTACGGCGGCGTCAAATCGCGCGATGATTTTTATCGCTTCCTGCAGGTCATTTATCATCTGTATCCCGAAGAAAAATTTCACCAGCTGATCATCGAGGCCTGCGAACGACACGATTCGGATCGGGCCATTTACGAGGAGATTGCCCGGCGTCTCCCGGCTATCAAGACGACGCTTTCCGACCTGACCTATGCGTTGCCCGCACTGTGGGTGCAAAAGAAGGAAATGGTTCGGCAAACAAAGGCGATATTGCCTGCTTCGACAGCAATCGCCGGCTATCTCGAAATCGGATCGACCGGCCGCTACGTCAAAAGCCTCCGGAAGGCGCTGAATGTTGACGGGCCGGTCTATTTGACCAACGACGTTGTGCCCGATAACTCGCCGCCGGAGATAATGGAGCGAGGCGGCCTCCGCACGGTTGGCGCCTTCTTCGATCTGAACGACTACGACCCCATTCCGGAGAACACAATCCCGGATGCGTCTCTGGATCTCGTGACTTGCTACATCGGATTGCATCACTGCCCGCGGGAAAAACTCGCGGACTACATTCAGTCTATTCATCGGGTTTTGCGACCCGGGGGATTCTTCGTATTGCGAGATCACGATGCGGGTACGAAAGATGCGAGAACGTTCTGTTCACTGGTGCATACCGTATTCAACGCAGGGTTAGCCGCGCCGTGGGAGGTCGATCGCCAGGAGCTTCGGCTCTTTGAGAGTGTCGACTTCTGGGCCGATCGAATCGTCGCAAGCGGGTTCGTGGATACGGGGAAACGTTTGTTACAGGATCACGACCCGTCGCTAAACACGCTGGCGTGCTTCATCAAGCGTTGAGCAGAATCGCATGGGAGCTTGAGCGGCTACCTGGCAACTGCTAGCGTCGGGTCTCGCAAAATCCATGAGGTAGGACACGCCGTGAGAAATGCTGCACTCGCTCTGATCATCGGTTTCTGTAGTCTGGCCGCGAACGACGTTTCCATCGCCGAAGACGGAAGCGACAGCCCTAGGGCGCGTGATCTTGGAATCCCCTTTGACGGACAGCCTGGACCGCTCAACGCGATCACTGACGTAGCCGGGGTGCAAGTCGGTCATCAGACCATCATCGAAGGTGAAGGAGCCTTGAATGCCGGTGAGGGTCCCGTGCGAACGGGGGTAACGGCGATCTTCCCGTTCGGAGACGATCCGGCGGCCGTTGCTTACGCGGCGTATCACGTGTTGAACGGAAATGGGGAGATGACCGGGACGATCTGGATCGACGAGAGTGGAACGCTCGCCGGACCCATCATGATCACGAACACGCATAGCGTGGGGGTCGTCCGCGATGCGGTTACCGAATGGTCGCTCATCAAAACCGGAGGACACCTGGCCTGGTCGCTCCCGGTGGTCGCCGAAACCTGGGATGGTCCCTGGCCACCGTACGGTGGACTGAACGACATCAATGGCTTTCACGTCAAGAAAGAACACGTGTTTGCGGCTCTCGACGGAGCCAAAGGCGGGCCCGTGGCCGAAGGCAACGTAGGCGGCGGCACGGGCATGATTTGCAACGAGTTCAAGGGTGGAATTGGGACAGCATCCCGACAATTCTCCGTGGGCAATGAACAGTACACTCTTGGGGTACTGGTGCAGTGCAACTACGGGCGTCGCGACTGGCTGCGAGTTGCAGGCATTCCGGTCGGCCGCGAGATCGGCGGCGCCGATATCTGTTATGACGGTGATGTACCCGAGGGGCGGATCGAACCGGCTTGCGAATCCGGCGACGACTCATCCCGCCGCCCCGAGCTCGGGTCGATCATCGTCGTGGTGGCGACTGATGCTCCGTTGCTGCCGCACCAGCTCGAGCGAGTTGCGCAACGGGTGACGCTTGGACTGGGACGACTTGGCAGCAGTGCGAGCGACTCATCGGGCGACATCTTCGTGGCATTCTCCACAGCAAACAAAGTCGCGTTCGGTGAGGAGGCCGCTCTTGTTCGAACCCTCGCCAATCCTCACCTGACATCCGTATTTGTAGCGACCGTTGAAGCGACTGAAGAGGCTGTCGTCAACGCAATGATTGCCGCCGAGACGATGACCGGAGCTGATCGGTATCGCGTCCCACGTTTACCGCACGACGAACTCGTCCGAGTGCTTATGGAACACAGCGTGGTGCAGTAGCGTCAGCTACCATCCACTTCAACTGCGGTTGGATTGGGCATGTTAGCTGATGAATACGATGATCAATGTGATTTCCTAAACGCAAAGGGAGAGTTGATCAATGGAAGTTGTGGTTTGAGATTCAGTCTGCCAACAACGCAATCCTAAGCGACCAACAAACGACTGAGTGTATTTCATTAGCGAACGCGAACCGGTCCACTAGTTCACGCATGGTTGCTGGTCCCCGCAATTTTCGTTGGGAACAAATGCCTGTAGCCGCGTTCTCACTGTAACGCTTGAAGCTTTTTGTCCGGGATTACCAGGCAGAAGTACGGAAAACAAGTGTTTTCGTGCGGCTCTTCGCAATTGATTAGTTGAGCCACCGTCGGGAAATTTTTTGGCTAACTCTTTTAAGAAACAGCATGTTACCAAGTGGCCGCAGGACGCAAAGAATGTTCTAACAAGACCTTTGACATCTACCGAAAACACTCTCTCTGTATTCATTAGTGGGCCGGAGAAGTCTAGGAGAACGACAAACAGAGTATAGAAGATCGAATCATCGGAGCCTCTGGGTATTGTCCAGTCGGTCAAGAGTGCCAATTCTTAGGCTGCGCGAAGTGAGAGGTTTTGTCCGGCCACCGCACTAGAAAACATAAGCACAACGCCCAGCCGGTCTTGCATTGAGGCAATTGTTCCTAAAACACTAACCAAGAAAAGGGAATGGGGATGATATTGAGCGCATTCACGCGTCTACTCCTTGTGGGACACAAGAAAGAAGCTATTCACAGTGCAACTCGCTTCATGAGAATCGAGCTATCTCCACGAACGCAGCTTCCAAATCGCGGGAGGCTTCGGCTATCGGTAGGGGCACTAATACTAATGAGCATACTCAGCTATTCCGGCCTCCTTTTCGCAGACGACCGCAAAGGCAAAGGAGCGATTGTAGTCGAGCAGCCAAAGCAGTATTCGTACCGATATTTGCAAGATCAGCTGCGTACACTCAACGCGCAACTCAACACCCTATCTACGTTGAACGCGGAGACGGTGAAGGCGGCACAAGGAACATTTCAGGGCAGCTCCACCCGACAGTCGTCATTCAATCTATCGATCGCAGAAATCGGCTTGCCAAAGGTTGAAACTGTCGTCGACAAAGAAGCCGACTCGACAACTAAGGAGACCACAACAGAGGAAGCCGTCAATCCAACAGCACCTAGTAGCCCGACAATTACGGCGCCCGCCTCGCCGATATCCAGTTTTGGCCTTAGCGCGCAGGACTTGCTTGAGGAACAGGTTCGACTGCGTTATCAAATTAGCAACCTGCGCTTGCTGCTCGATCAGGCTGTTTCCGACAAATTTATTGTTCAGAGCACCGGATCTGGTGACGTCCGCGGTCGCTTGCAAGTCTTGTTGGGATTTCGTGTCTCGATTATCCCAACCGATGTACATAAAGACCATGCGGCGGTTGTCGAAGTAACGGTCAAAGCAGCGGATGGAAAGCAAGCGCCATCCGTTATGGCGTTGATGCCGGAGGAGAAGAATTACAACGCAACCGCTATGACGCAAAAACGCAATGCTTTCGGTGCCGCTGCGCTCGCTGGTGTATTTTCCGTTGGCGTCTCCGGGTCTAGGGGCTCGGACATATTCTACATTTATCAGGATACAGACACGTTCGCCTTCGAGCGCGCTGACAAAAGTGCGGCCCGATTTGGCTGGCAATTTCGACCCGTCCTGAATCAGAGAACTGTCCAGCCCGGGCCTCGTTATCTTTTTGTCGCGCTTGCATTAGACGACGTTAGCGACACCGATGAGCAGTCAGCACTCACAGTCGAGATAGATACGCACTGGCAGAAGTATGATCGCAAGAGGCGCGTGACGAAAAACGCCACTCGCTATAGTGAATCGGGAAGACAAAAAACACTCTCGGTCCTGACCGAAGCAAAGTTGCAGGAAGAACTCACGCCCGAGGTTACGAGTGCGACGGCAATTAGCCTCGATGCAGACACAGTGAACGTGCGAATTGAGGGAGTCGATATCTATGAGGGATCCAAAGTCCTGATAGGCGGCAAGTACCTTGCCGATAGCGCAGTAAATCATCGATCAGAGAACTACCTGGAATTCTTCGCACCAGCCAAGGAGTTGTTGGGGCAAGAGGTCCGCATCGTCTCACCGCGTTATGGTTTCTCAAGTCTGGTGTCAGAACCAACTAAAAGTCCACCGCTAAGTGGTTTCGAGTTCTACTACGACATGGGGGAGATAATTGGCGACCAGCTTATTATCAACCTATTCCTCACGAATCCTAGCGACCCAACGTCATATCCTGATCTCAATGATAGAGATGTATTCGTCACGCTCGGCGACGATATTCAGCCGGTGCGAGAGTGGGTGAGAGGGCAAAACACTGACGGTAAAAAAACGCTCTCGAGAAGGTTCCTGGTAAATGCCCGGGATTGGTTGACCAAACCACACCCGCTGAATATCGAGGTACCTTTTCTTGGGTCTGGATACCAACAGCTCAACGAAAGTCTGCCGCTAATGACAATAAGCAGCGTAGCCCTGCTTGATGAAGCGAAAGACGGTACCGTCCAGTGGGCAGTCTTCGGTTCTGGCTTTGATGCCAAAAACGTCCCAAGGGTCTATGCGGGCAAAAAGCTGGACGTCAGTGTCTTTTCAAATACGGAACTTCGTGTCAAGGGTCCAAAGGATGAGCTGTCGAAGCAAAAATCCGTAGTGGTGATTATGCCAACCTTCAATTTGCCGCTTACCGTATCCGCTCCCGGCAAATCGGAGCCTGCTGAAAAGCCAAAACCTACGGCACAGCCGCAAAGCGCTCGACAAAATAGTAGTGCGCCGGTCGAATTTGTGGGGACCAACCTGACTTCAATTACGAAAATTGTGTTTGAAGGTAAGGAGGTGGCCTTCTCCGCGACAACCACCAAACTGACGGTGTTTCCAATACTCAAGGTTACTAAGCGGCTCGGTCAGCAATCGCTGCTTGCCTACTACAAGGAAAACACATTCATACCTTTGATTCTGAACGTGACCGCCACGGGAGATTAACAGCATGCCGACCAATCCAAAGCAAGCTGCCGAGTTGGAGAACGCGAGTGAGAACGGAGCGCTCCTGCAAGAGTTGACGAGAGTGTTGCAGAGCCATGGTTTCGATAACCTGGAAATAGTTTCGTTCTCCGTTGCTGCAACAGAAGACTCTATGCGTGCTCTTCATGGTACGCCATGTCCGATTAAGTGTCGTCGACTTCCGGGCGGCATCATCCGCTGTGAGCCTGAATGTTAACCGCCTAGGAATCACCGTCGATGGGCTCCGTGGGACGTTCGCATGCGTCGGCGTGAATCGGATACCGTTGAATCCGCAAGAGCTATCGTTCGCCGCCACGGACTCAAGACTCGCGACAGCAATCCGCCGCATCGGTTGAGGGTTCCGGCTTCGAGATCGAGGTGGTCTATTATCCCGCCGACCGACTGAGAACGAATGTTGGAATCGGTCTCGCAAAAGCTGAATACCGCGACCTCCAGGTGTCAGACTCTGAAGTGCTCAGGTCGGGTACGAAGCGGAGCGATATACCGTTCGTCTGTTCGGAGAAAAGCTAACCGACGAACGACTGGGGTCACGTCTCGCATTCGAAAACTTTGGTCCGGACAGCGACGGAAGCTTCTACGCGCCACTCGATGCGCCGAGAATCGTCGGCGTTGAGCTGGAAGCGCGATTCTATCGCTTTCTTGGTTGCCGGGGGGCGATGGTGAGAGATTTGGCGCCTTCGCGACACTTACCTTTAAGGGTGTGGTTCCGGTGCGAGTCTCAGCTCGCACCGCTTCGTAGGTCATTAATCCAGCAAAAGCAGGAGGAGACTACTATGGGTAACTGTGTCGTTCACATAATGGGTTCGGATAACAAAGTCGATATGCTCACCGAAGAGCGTTTGGGGGTATCGCTCCATCAGAGACTGATTGCGATTAGCGCTACATACGGCGGCCTGGCAGCTTGGGAAGCCGCGTACATAGCTGATATCAAAGGAGACATGGATTCAGCAATCTCCGAGTACGACCGGAGTATCGCTGGAATCACGGCCGCAATCGGCGAATGGAAGAAGGCTGAATTCGCTCAGTCAGAACTCATCGCATATTTTACTAGTTTGCCGTCGGAATTGGCGCTTCGTGTGTCTGTAGCAGACGCGTTGAAGCAAATCGACTTCCGAAGCCACGTCAGCAATATCACAAGGCAAGGGCGTTTCCCGGTTTCAATAGACACAAACGGCCTGAATTCAATGGTGGAACTCGGCTGCCGAATGTTCGAAATCGACGACCGCCGAGCCGTCTCTTTTGTAGGCGATGACAGTCTTGCAGAAATCGTTTCAATGTTCGGGATCGATCTGCACCAGATCCGCCAGCTGAAGCTTAAAGCCAAAGAGACGTTGAAGACCTTGGAGGAGAACCGACACGACGTTACACGTGCGCAGTTGTTTGAACGTGTTGGTTCCGCGCTTTCGATCGATAAAGAGCTATACCCACTTATGACTGTTACCGCACAGCTTCGTGTAGGAATTGTCAACTATGTGTCCTATCTCGAAGCCTACGGCAGTTACGTCACGCAAGCTCTTATTGAGGCGAAGAATGACGATACATGGGCGCACGTCAAAGCTTTCATAGATGCATAGCGCTAGCATGCAACGAACGAGGAGCGGCTTTCGGTAGCGAGCGTGTCCAGACTTTTTTGACCTTACTTTGACGTTGTCTTTTCCGCCGCGCGGAGCCCCGCTCGCGGGAAGCACGTATAGCTACTGTCATGATCAATAAGGCCCTAGGTGTAGGCGATGTAGCCGCTGCGTCGGAGCGAAGATACTGTTTCGATTATGTCGCAGCCGGCCAAGACGCTTAACAAAAAATAGTCAATCTTCAAGGAAGACATTCAGATCGGCGCTCTGTCGATCAATGTATCCGAACGTGCCGTCCTCCTTTATCTCGCGGGCAGCCTCGAACGCTGCCGTCATGGCGCAGGTGTACAGCGACGTAGCAAGACTGACGCGCTTCACGCCGGCAGCGGCAAGGTCGGCGTTTGAAAACGACTTGCCGGGAATACCCGCCATGAAGTTGAACGGTTTTTTCAGGCTGGCGCAAACCTGGCGCACCGCCTCGAGATCCGGCAGTCCCGGCGCCATCAGCACGTCGGCGCCCGCTGCCTCGAATGCCTGAAGGCGCTGGATCGTGTCATCGAGGTTGTTGATGCCTCGCACGAAGTTCTCACTCCGCGCCGTCAGCGTGAAACCGAACGGCAGGTCGCGTGCAGCGGCCACCGCGGCGTCTATTCGCCGGACGGTATCGTCCAGATCGTAGATGGGCGCGCTGGGATTACCGGTGGCGTCCTCGATGGAGCCGCCGACAAGGCCAATGGCCGCCGCCTCCCGGATTGTCGTCGCGACGTCCTCCGGTGCATCGCCGAAGCCCTTTTCGAGATCGGCGGACACGGGAAGGTCCGTTGCTTCGACGATCAGCCTGGCGTGCGCCAGCGCCTCGGCCCGAGTGGTGCCGCCATCACGCTTGCCGAGTAAGGCAGCCTGCACCCAGCTCGACGTGGCCAGCGCCTCGAAGCCGATCGACGCCAACATACGCGCCGAGCATCCGTCGAACGCATTGGCGATGACGAAGAGCCCCGGCTGCTCATGCAGGGCGGCAAAAGCGCGGGCCTTTTCTGATGGACTGCTGGACATGTCCGGACTCACTTAACGATAAAAAGGCGATGGATAGGGCCGCCGTCGCCGGTTCTGGATTTGGTGACGGCAATGACGTTGTTGAGCCAGGCATAACGCGGATCGCTGGTTTCAAACTGCGGCGCCGCGCGGAAATAGTAGCGCCATGCGCCTGCCGGATCGTCCGCCTTCTCGACATCGAGCGCATATTCAGCGTCATCCGGCGCTGACCAGAACCGGCCCTGCCAATACAGGTAGAGCAGGGCATTGTCGTGGGTTTCGAGGCAGAAACGTACGTCCATCATGCCCGTTCCGTCCGGGCGGATGCGGATCCAGTCCGCACCGGAGTCCGGCACCACACGCCCGCGCAACTCCGGCCCTTCGAAAGTGCCGCCCTTGACGAAGAAGATCACACGGTTGCCGTCGGACATCGAACCAACGTCCATTGCCGGCAGACGAAGCTTCACACGCGCTTCGAACAGGAACTCGAGCTCGGGCGGGCTCTCCGCATCCCAGTCCGCTTCGCTGGGCAGCAGCTTATCGAACATTTTGTTGACTCCTTCTCATGCCGTTGCCGGTTGCGGCGACATACCAAAAACGTTTTCCCACATGCCGTCGATGGAAACACCGGACTGTGCGGCGATCTGAGCCAGATCGCACATGAAGTGCTCGCTAGCGATCAAGTTGTCCTCGAAGGTCATTCGGATGGTTACGGGGATTACGACCGGGCGCCCATTGGGCGAAAGACCCTTCGCATCGGCTGCGCCGGCGGACATCGTCATGCGGACTGTGCCCCAGCCAACAAAGTGTTCGTCGTCCGCGACGTGGCCTTCGAAGCACACCTCGTAATCCGGATAACCCGCAAAAAAGTGCGTGAGCAAGGCCGCATTTTCCTCCTTGCCGCGGGCAATTGCGCCCCAGGCCGGTGAAGTCAGTTCGAACCGGTCATGCATGAACGTGAGGGCGGCCGCAACGTCCTGCCGGTTTTTGGCGGCGCCCAGACCGGTGGCGAGTTCATACATGCGTTCGGGGCTCATAGCGGTTCCTCACATCAGCAGCATGAGCAAAATATATGCATGACGCATATATCTGTCAATACTACAATTGCAAATCTTATGCACCACGCATACATTGCCGACATGGACCGCACGACAAACCTGCTCGGCGCCCTTGCCCTCGCCGTCACGGACCGGATCAGGTCCGGTATGAAAGACACACTGGATCGCTCCGGTGAAACGGCCGCAGCGATGGTCGTTCTCGGTTATGCCCCGGGCCTCTCCGTGGAGCCTCTCCGCCAGGTCCTTGAACTGTCACACCCCGGCACGGTGCGGTTGATCGATCGCCTGGAGGAGGATGGGCTCGTCGAGCGACGCAAGGCGGCGGATTGCAGAGCCGTTGCGCTGCATCTGACACGAAAGGGCAGCAGGCTGCGCAAGAAGCTAATGGACCGTCGGCTCGACACACTGGAAGCGGCGCTCGAGGGGCTTACCGCTGACGAGCGGATTGTCCTCGGTCGTTTGATGGCCAAGGTTCTAACCAATCTGCCGGAAACCGAAATGGCAAAACATCGCATTTGCCGCCTGTGTGCAGTGCCTTTGTGTAAGGACTGCCCGATACCGGGGAATGCAATCTGATCGGTCCTGGCGGAACCGACAGTAAGCTAATACAGCTATGGGAATTGAACAATGAGTGCACCGCGGGGAGAGTTCGGGTCCAGATTCGGTTTTGTGCTGGCGGCGGCGGGATCCGCCGTTGGCCTGGGAAACATCTGGGGATTTCCCACTCAGGCGGCGAGCAACGGCGGTGGGGCCTTTCTGGTGATCTACCTTGTGATGGCGTTTTGCCTCGCCTATCCGGCTTTGATGGCTGAGCTGATCATCGGGCGTCACGCGAAAGCCAATGCTGTTACGGCATTGCGCTCAATTTCGCCTAATGGCGCGACTCGAGTTATCGCCACGGCCACCGGGTTTGGCGGCATGCTGACGGCGAGTCTCATTCTGAGCTTCTACGCCATTGTTGCGGGCTGGATGATTGCGTACTCACTGGCGCCGGTGACAGAAGCACTGGGCCTGTCCGGCGTCTCCGAGTGGTTCACTGACTTTAGCGTATATCGCAACCTGACGTTTACCGTGATCTTCATGTTGCTGACCATCGCCATTATCTGCGGCGGTGTCAGAGACGGGATCGAGAAGTGGTCGTCACGACTGATGCCCTCGCTGCTCGCGATACTCGTACTCATGATTGCGTACGTTCTCACCCTCGACGGCGCGGGCGAAGGCGTTCGGGCCTACCTGGTCCCGGATTTCAGCCGTGCGTCCGATCCGCAACTCATCGTGAGCGCGATGGGGCAAGCATTCTTTTCGATGTCTCTCGGAGTCGGGACAATGCTGGTATACGCATCGTATATCCGAGACAGCGACAACCTCGTGTCTCTCGGCCGCTCCGTGACTTTGGTCGATATCGGTATTGCGGTGCTGGCCGGGCTGCTGATCATTCCCGCGATGTACGTTGCCGAGCAGAACGGCGTCCAGATCTACGACGCGGCCGGGAGACTGCTTGCGGAAGACACGCTGATCTTTGCGGTCCTGCCGGCACTGTTCGACACAATGGGCGCGGCGGGCACGATAGCGGCAATCGCGTTTTTTGTACTGATGTCTATCGCGGCACTCACATCCTCGATTTCCATGCTGGAGGTGCCTGTGGCCTACAGCGTGGAGAACCACGGGATCAAGCGCAGCACCGCAACGTATCTTATCGGGGGTGTGATTACGCTCGTCAGCACGCTGATCATATTGAATTTTGAAACGCTGTTTGGCCTGGCCATTGCAGCTTCAACACGATATGCACAGCCGGCGCTCGGTCTCATGCTGTGTGTCTTTGCCGGTTGGATATGGCACCGAAACGGTTTGCTCAAGGAACTGAGAAAGGGCAACGAGTCCGTGGAAAACGGCTGGTTCTGGAGGATCTGGCCCCTGTACGTGCGATTCGTTTGCCCGTTGGCCATTATCCTGGTCTTCGCTCAGCGGTTCATATCGTAGGCGACGAGCTGTGGGGCGCTTAGTCCCCGCGCAAGGTCGGCCGTGACAGGCCTACCGTCAGCTTCTCCCCAAGCACCTCGCGCCGGAACCGGAACAGCTCTGCCGGCCGGCCCCGTCCAACCGTTGTGGTTCGGCCAATCGGCTCAACGAGGTTTGCGTTCATGACGAGACGTCGAAAGTTCTGTTTGTGCAGGTGTGTCCCGCTGAGCGCTTCGGCAACCCGTTGCAGCTGCAGCAGCGTAAACTCACCCGGCAACAGCTCGAAGACAACCGGGCGATAGGCGAGTTTTCCCCGAATCCGACCGAGTGCGGTGGCCAGGATGCGGCGGTGATCCGACACCATGGGCGTGCCCAGATTGGTCGTCGCGGAAGTCGCGGGTCTCCTTTCGATCGCGCGCTGATCGCGCTCGGACTCGGGAAGAATGCCGGCGTCGTACAATAGTTCGAGTCGCTCGAGCGTCAGCACGGCATCCAGTTCCGTCGCGCCCGCGTCTCCAAAGGTGACGTTGACCCTTTCGCGGCGATTTCGCCGGGCGGTCTCCGTTTGGGCTTCCGAGCACCACGTCGACAATCGCGGCGCAATCACCGAATCCAGTTCTTCCGGGCGTCCGTCGCGCCAGTCTTCCCAAGGCAGGAACTCATACCAGTCTGCCCACCGCGCAACCGGGAGCGGACTCTCGTCTTCATGAGTCAGGGCCACGTAGGCCACGGAAAGCGTCCTGGGGCCGCCTTCGATCTCCCCCTCGGTGCGAAAACGGTTGCCGAACGTGTAGAGCTGCTCTACGTAGTACAGGTCAAGGCCCGCCCGGGCCTCGATGACCTGCCGAAAGCCGTCCTCGAGGCCCGCATGCTCGGCGGGCACAAACGGTCCGTTCGGCAGGGCAATGCCGTCACCGCTGTCGACAACCAGAATGCGAGGGACCTCGTCGGTCACGGCGACGATCACGCCCAGGAGGTCCACGATGGTGTCGATCTTTTCCATAAGCAAAAAACTTGAACTATATGCTCTTTATGAGCACAATGCATATATACTCGAACCGAGCATTAATACAGGTACACTCAAATGTCTGCCAATCACGTCGACGTTGCGGCCCTCGAGGCCGTTGCTCCGCTCTACGAGCGCGTCAAAACCGTCATCCCGGAGATCGAGTGGCCCGTGCATGCATCGGACCTTGCAGCGATCAATGAACTCAAGAAGGAAAAAAACGCCGTTATCCTGGCGCACAACTACCAGACGCCCGAGATTTACCATTGCGCGGCTGACATTACCGGGGACTCGCTGGCGCTGGCACGGTGCGCCGTCGACAGCGACGCAGACGTGATCGTCCTCGCCGGGGTCCATTTTATGGCAGAAACCGCCAAGCTCCTAAACCCGGAAAAAACCGTGCTGATTCCCGACCTGGACGCGGGCTGTTCGCTCGCCGAGTCGATTACGGCGGCCGATGTTCGAGAACTCCGCCGGCAGTATCCGGGTGTACCCGTCGTCACCTATGTCAACACCTCTGCCGAGGTGAAAGCCGAGTGCGACATCTGCTGCACGTCGGGAAACGCGCTGGCCATTGTGGAGTCGCTGGGCAGCGACCGTGTGATCTTCCTGCCGGATGAATACCTGGCGTCGTACGTTGCCGAGCAGACCGACGTCGAGATCATCACCTGGCAGGGGCATTGTGAAGTGCACGAGCGCTTCACCGCAGAGGAGCTCGAAGCGTTTCGATCCGGCCACGATGGTCTGACGATTATTGCGCACCCGGAATGCCCGCCGGACGTTCTCAAAACCGCCGACTTCGTCGGCTCGACGGCGCAGATGCACGACTACGTCGTCAAGGAGCGGCCCGCAAAGGTCCTGATGGTGACGGAGTGCTCGATGAGCGATAACGTCTCCGCGGGCATTCACGACGTGGAGTTTGTTCGACCGTGCAACCTGTGTCCGCATATGAAGCGGATTACGCTGGCGAATATTCGTAAGGCACTGGAAACGCTCAGCCCGGTTGTGGAAATCGACGCCGCCGTTGCCGACCGCGCGAGGATCGCCGTCCAGCGCATGCTCGACGTCGGTCGTTCGCAGATGACCGGCGTATCTGCTCAGCGCGATGGGGGATCGCCGCTTCCGGAACGGGAAATCACGTCGCAAAGCGCGAGTGCATGAGCGTCGATTTCCCTGCTCTGCGGGAAGATCGCGAACCAGTTCACGAACAGGCCCGATTTTGTCAGCGGTCTGCTAACGACGCCGGCAATCTGTTCATTCGATTCGAGGATCCATCGCGTGACGATCGTCATGCCAATGCCCGATGCCACGAGCTTGAGGATGGCGCCGGTGAATCCCACCTGCACGACGCGCTCCGGGTAAACGGCATTCGGCTGAAAAAACAGCTCGTACTCGCGGTTACGCTCGGGAACGGCGCTGTTGGTAATGTACGTTTCGTCAATGAAGTCGTCGGCGACCAGGAACGGCTTTGCTGCCTTCGGGTGGTCGGCGGGTAAGAGGGCAATGAACTCGTCCCGAATCAGGCGTCTGGACCGGAAGCGGCTCCGGTCGACCTGCATGGAGCGCTCGGGGCTGGACACCAGGGCGATATCCACTTCGTTGCGGGACAAGGCATGGCGCGGACGCAACGCGGCCTCCGACAGGATTTCGAGTTCCACCGTCGGGAAGCGTCTCTCGAATTCCTTGACCGCCGCGGGCAGCCACGTGAACGATGCATATTGCGGCATGCCGATGCGGAATCCCTCGGTGGCCTGGGCGGGAATGTTTGTCAGCTCGTTTTCGACAGCCGACAGCTCCTCGAGAATCTTCTGGGCCGAGCGCAGCAAAATCTGGCCGGAAGCCGACAGGCGCAGGCTGCGCCCACGACGCTGAAAGAGTTTGATCCCCAGTATCTCCTCTGCGTCGTGCAGGCGACTACTTAGCGCAGGCTGGCTAATGTCGAGCAGCTCCGCCGCCCGGGTCAGCGTTTCGGTCGAATCGATGGCCTGAATCATCTTCAGGTGTTTGATGGTCAGCCGCGAATCCAACATATAAAAAAAATTATAGTTTTTCAGAGAATAACCCAATTTTATCTATGAATAGCTCAAAGATAAAATAGCCAAAGGCGACGTTCGCAAGGCTGAAATAGAAATGACGAAGCTAGCTGCATTCAATTTTCAACAGTGGATCGATGAACACAGACATCTCCTGAAACCCCCGGTCGGCAACCAGCAGATCTGGGAGGGCACGGACATGATGGTCACCGTGGTTGGCGGCCCGAACAAACGAACCGACTATCACGACGATCCCGTGGAAGAGTTCTTCTACCAGCTCGAGGGCGACATGGTGCTGAAGGTCTTCGACAACGGCGAATTCTCCGACATCGTGATCCGCGAAGGCGACATCTTCTTCCTCCCGGCTCACGTCAGGCATTCGCCGCAGCGGCCGATGGAGGGCAGCATTGGCCTGGTCATCGAGCCCAAGCGGCCGGACGGTGAGAAAGATGCCTTCGAGTGGTACTGCTTCGAGTGCGGCAGTCTCGTGCATCGTGCCGAGGTGCTGTTGAAGTCGATCGTGCGTGACCTGCCGCCGCTGTACCAGTCGTTCTACGACGACGAACAAGCTCGCACGTGCCCCGCCTGCGGCGCGCTTCACCCGGGCAAGGAACCCCCGGAAGCCTGGGTGACCATTCCGCCTCGAGCAGGATCCTAGCATGCGCTACGAACCGACCCTGGTGTTCGCCAAAGCACAGGACACCGCCGATCCGCTTGGGCGCTACCGCAATACATTCAGCTTCCCAAAGCTCGGCACGCCGGAGATGGCTTACTTCTCCGGCCACTCGCTCGGTCTGCAGCCGAAGACGGTGAGAGCCGCCGTCGAACTCGAACTTGACGAGTGGGCAAAGTACGGCGTCGAAGGCCACTTCCACTCGACAAACCCCTGGTACAGCTATCACGAGAACCTGACGCCCCCGATGGCCGGGATCGTGGGCGCGCGGGAAACCGAAGTCGTTTGCATGAATTCGCTGACGACCAATATTCACCTGCTTTTCGTGTCGTTCTACCGGCCGACGCCGGACCGTTACAAGATCATCAGTGAAGCCAAGATGTTTCCCTCGGATCGCTACCTGCTCGAGACGCAAGCGCGGTTCCACGGATTCGACCCCGACGACGCCATCGTTGAAATTGAACCCCGCGACGGCGAGTGGACAATCCGTCACGAAGACATTCTGAAGGCCATAGAGGCAAACGCGGATCAACTCGCGTTGGTGTTCTTCGGCGGCGTCAACTACTTTACGGGCCAGCTGTTCGACATGCCGGCCCTGACGGCGGCGGCGCACTCCGTCGGCGCTGTCGCCGGCTTCGATCTCGCCCATGCCGCCGGAAACGTGCCGCTCGAGCTGCACGACTGGGATGTCGATTTTGCGGCATGGTGTTCGTACAAGTATCTGAACTCGGGTCCCGGCAACGTCGGCGCCATCTTCGTCCACGAACGTCACGGCTCGAACTTCGACCTCCCCCGGTTCGGCGGATGGTGGGGCCACGACAAGTCCCAGCGCTTCAAGATGGAAAGCGGCTTCAAGCCCATGCATGGCGCCGAAGGCTGGCAGCTCAGCAACGTACCCATACTCGGCATGTCGGCGGCGAAGGCTTCGCTCGACATCTTCGCCGAAGTGGGGATGGCAGCTCTGCGCAAGAAAAGCGAGGTGTTGACCGGTTATCTGGAGTACACGGTCGACCGGCTGGCTCACGAGTTTCCCGACGTTGGGGTCAGCATCATTACGCCGCGCGATCCCCGGCAGCGCGGCAGTCAGATTTCCATCAACGTCGCCGGTCGCGAGCGACAACTGTTCGACGATCTGGTTGCCGAAGGCGTCATCGCGGATTTCCGCGAGCCGTGCATCATCCGCATAGCGCCGGTGCCGCTCTACAACACGTTCGAGGACGTCTACACCTTCGGCAAAGTCATGCGGAAGTTGCTCGCAGAGGGAGATAAAAAGTGACCGGGAGAACATTTACCGTTGTCGGCGGCGGTCCGGTTGGGTCTTTGCTCGCCATCTCGCTCGCAAGGCACGGGTACAAAGTAGGGCTCTACGAAGGGCGTCCCGACTCGCGGAAGACGAGCATCTACCAGGGCAGGTCGATCAACATTGCGCTGTCCGATCGCGGATGGGCCTCGCTCGAAAAGATCGGCATTGGCGCGGAGGCCAAACAGCAGTCGATCCCCATGTATCACCGCGCCATTCATGGTGTGGACGGTGAAATGAGCGAGCTCCCCTACGGACAGGAAGGAGACGCCATCTGGTCGGTTTCACGAGGCGGCATCAACGAGCAGCTGCTCGATACCGCCGAAGAGGAGCCGAATATCACCACGTACTTCGAACTTCGATTGATGGATATCGATTTCGAAACGGCGACCACCACGTTCAGGTCGAAAAGTGCCGACGAGCTAACGGTCGCAGCCGACTTTGCCTTCGGCGCCGACGGCGCAAACTCCAAGGTGCGTCGGCTCGCCTACGGCCTTCACCGGTTCAGCTACAGTCAGACCTACATGCCGCAGTGCTACATCGAGCTGAACATCCCGGCCAACCCCGACGGCTCGCACCGGCTCGAGAAGAACGCTCTGCACATCTGGCCGCGCAAGGACTTTATGCTCATTGCGCTGCCGAACCCGGACGGAACGTTTACCTGCACGCTGTTCCTGAACTACTCGGGCGATCCGTCTTTCGAGTCGCTGACCGAGCGTTCCGCCGTGGAGGCGTTTTTCACCGCGAACTTTGCGGACGCCATGGACCTTCTCGAGGACCCGGTGGACACCTTTATGCAGCGAACGGCCGCGCCGCTGTTCCTCGTCAACGTATTTCCCTGGTCGTTCAACCGGAAGGTGGGTCTTATCGGCGATGCCGCACACGCGATTGTGCCTTTCTATGGGCAGGGCATGAACTGCGGGTTCGAGGACTGTGCCGAACTCGATGTCTTGATCGGCAAGCACAATCACGACTGGGATCAGATATTTGCGGCCTACGAGAACGCGCGTAAACCAAACGGTGACGCCATTGCGGAGCTGTCAAAGAGGAACTTCGTCGAAATGAGTGATCTGTCCGGAGATCCGCGATTCCAGATACGCAAAAAGATCGAGGCAAAATTCAGCGATTGCCATCCGGAACTGTGGACGCCGCTGTATTCAATGGTGACGTTTTCACCGGACATACCCTATTCGGAAGCTCTACGGATCGGCGATATCCAGAATGCCGTGATGGAGAGGATCATGGCGATACCGGGGATCGACAAGGACTGGGACAAGCCGTTCGTCATGGATCGACTGTTCGATCTCACTTCAGAATTCCTGGAGACACGACAATGACTTCGACGCCGCAGAACTATCGCGCGCTGGAAAAGAGCATTCACACCGATCTCAAGGATCGGATGAGCTACGGCAAGTACCTGCACCTCGAGGATGTACTGACCGCGCAACACTGCCAATCGGATCAGCATGACGAGATGCTGTTCATCGTCATCCACCAGGCCAGTGAGCTCTGGCTGAAGCTCGCCGGCTACGAAGTGGAGACGGCGATTCGCAACATTACCGATGACGATTTCCGGCACGCCTTCAAGGTGATTGCGCGCGTCAAGCTGATTCTGGCGCAACTCACCCAATCGTGGTCGGTACTGTCGACGATGACGCCGGCTGACTACCTCAAGTTTCGAGACTCTCTGGGGCCGGCGTCAGGGTTCCAATCGTATTGTTACCGGAAGCTGGAATTCCTGCTCGGCAACAAGAACAAAAAACTGGTTGAGGTGCATCGTCACGATCCCGAGGTCCACCAGGAACTGATCCGCATCCTGAACGCCCCCAGCTTGTATGACGTCGTTCTGCGCAAACTGCACGTGCACGGCTTCGATATCGACGCAAAAAAGCTCGATCGCGACTTCAGCCTGCCGTACGAACCGGACGACACCGTGCAGGCCGCCTGGTTCAAGATCTACAAGAACGAGGACAAGTATTTCGAGTTATACGAACTCGCCGAAAAGCTGGTCGATATCGAGGACGCTTTTCAGAACTGGCGTTTCAAACACATGTACACGGTTCAGAGGATCATCGGCAATCGCCGCGGGACCGGGGGGTCCTCGGGTGTGCCGTTTCTGAAGAAGGCGCTGGACACCAGTTTCTTCCCGGAGCTGTTTGCGATCAGAACCGAGCTGTAGATCGCGCGGCCGCGTTTACCGTGGCGGGCGCCCGTCAAGAACTGCCCAATAAAGCTCGCTTGATAAACGTCGAAGGTGCGATTAAACGATCGCAATGCTGTGCGAGACGTTCTTGACGACCATGTAGTTGTGCAGGCCTTCCGTGCCGCCCTCGCGTCCAAAGCCACTGTGCTTGACCCCGCCAAAAGGCGTCTCCGGCAAAGAAGCCTCCAACGTGTTGATCGATACGTTGCCGGCTTCGAGCCGCTCGATGAGCTGGTCGGCATAGTCGGCCCGATTGGTGTAGCCGTAGGCCGCCAATCCGTACGGCACCGAGTTCGCCTTCTCGATGCCCTCATCCAGAGAAGAGATCGAGTTGACGACCGCCAGCGGACCGAAGGGCTCCTCCTGCATGACTCGCGCGTTGTCCGGCACATTCGCGAGCACGGTCGGCTCAAAGAAGTAACCTGCCTCGTTTGTTCGCTTACCGCCGGTCGTGAGTTCCGCGCCCTGGGCAACCGCATCCTCAACCAGCTCGGCGAGCGCGGGTGGCCGGCGTTCATTGGCGAGCGGCCCCATCTCCACACCGGGATCGAAACCGTTGCCCACGACCGTGCCGGCCGCGCGTTTCGTGAAAGCATCCAGGTACTCGTCGAAGACTCTTTCGTGCACAAAAAAACGTGTCGGTGACGTACACACCTGGCCGGCGTTACGCATTTTGCGTATCGCCCCGCTGACAGCAGCGGCTTCGACGTCCGTATCCTCGCAGACGATGACCGGTGCATGGCCGCCCAACTCCATCAGCACGGGCGTCATGTGTTGCGCGGCCAGGGTCGTCAGATGCCGCCCAACCGCGGTCGAGCCCGTAAACGCGACCAGGCGGACCGAGTCCTGCCGGATCAGGTGATCGGAAATTTCCGCGGGTGAGCCGAACACAAGATTCAGCACGCCGGGCGGGAGGCCGGCGTCGTGGAATGCGCGGGCGATGTGCAGGGCACCCGCGGGCGTCTCTTCCGCCGCCTTGAGTATGATCGAACACCCCGAGGCGATTGCCCCGGCAACCTTGCGACTGGGTTGGCTCATCGGGAAGTTCCACGGGGAGAACGCAGCCACGGTGCCGATCGGCTGGTGGTGCACGACGTAACGTACGCCCGGTGCGCTGGGGATGACTCGGCCGTAGGTGCGCGTGGCTTCGCCCGCGTCCCATTCGAAGAACTCGCATCCGCGGATGACCTCGAGCCGCGCCTGAGGGAGCGGCTTGCCGTGTTCCGTGGTGATTGCAGTGGCGATCTCTTCCTGCCGTTCGCGCATGAGCGCCGCGGCTTTGTAGATCACGTTGGCCCGTTCGACGGGCGGCGTACCGCTCCACACCTTGAAGCCCGCCTCGGCCGCCTCGAGCGCGTCGTCCAGATCGCTCTTGCCGGCGCGCGGCAGCCGGCCTACCTCCGCCTCGGTTGCCGGATTCAGGACGGGAAGGTCGTCTTTGGCTTTTCGCCATTCTCCGTTGATGTAGAGATGCAGGTCGGGATAGTCGCTCATCATGCGCCTCGATGTGTGCTCGCTACGGACGAGGTTCACACGAGCCAGCAATTCCTTCAACGGAATTCGGAGAATTCAGATATCAGATTTATTGATAGCTGGGTGCTGCTTGCGGCAGTTCGATGAACTCAGCCGCGCATGCTGGCTGCGGTTTGGCGAAGTGCGTTGAGAAATGCCGTGCCCGCGGGCGACAGGGTGTCGGGCCCTCGATGCGACACCCCGATCGGTCCTTTGCCAAACGGCACGGACCAATCGACTTCGACCAGCGAACCGCCGCCGACATCGCTGGACACCACGTGCTCCGGCATCAGGCCTACGAGGTCGCGCGTCTCGAGCAGTGACCGATTCGTCAGGTAGGACACGGATTCGAGGGTCACGGGGGGAACATATTGTCCCTGGCTGACAAAATATTCATCGACCTGGCGGCGAAGCGTGGTTTCGAGCGGCGGCAGGATCCATCCGAACGGCTTGATTTGCTTGAAAGACACCGACTTCATGCCCGCGAGCGGGTGCTGCTTACCGACGACGGACAGGATACGTTCGTCGAACAGCCTTTCCTGGACCAGTCTGGCCCGATGCCGATAGGAAGGCAGTCTCCCGACGATCATGTCGATCTCGCCGGAGATCAGTGCCGGTATCAGGGCTTTGTTGGTTCCCTCCACAACCTTGACCGCCACGTTGGGTCGCTCGTTCAGCAAGGTATCGATTGCGCTCGGAAGAAGATCCGGCGCCGCGGCCAGCAGCGTTCCGATCACGACGCGCCCGGTGTTGCCTTCCGTCAGATCGTCCAGCTCCTGAGCCGCGTTCGAGACCTGGGCGAGGATCAGCTTGCCGTGGCGAATCAGGGCTTCTCCATAAGCCGTCGGAACCACTCCGCGGTTGGTGCGCTGGAACAGCTCCACCTCGAAATCGATCTCCAGGTCCTGGATCAGTTTCGTCGCGGCGGGCTGCGAGATCTGCAGTTCGCGGGCGGCGTGCTGGATGCTCCCGTATTCCCCTACGGCCACCAGCAATCGCAATTGCCGGAGCTTCAAGCGGGTCGTCGCACGATCGACGATTCGGGTGTGTCGAGTATTCATGGTCGAGTATTAGTGGGTCGACTGTTCATGTGAAATTCTAGAAGCCGATGCTTTGTGTTTCCTGCTCAAGCCGGCTGATGACGCTCATGGCGGCAAGCGCGGAACTCTTTGGGTTATCGGGAAGGGATTGCCCCCTGATCTCGAAAGCGAACTGTCCAAAATCGCCCACCGCCCGAATCTCATGAACGTTTTCGCTGATCGCCGGATCGGCGATCAGTTTTACCTGCGTGTCGTCGAATCCCACGCCCGCAAGCGCGACGGCCGCGGCGACGTTTGCGTTCTTCGGGTACTCCCTGGCGGCTATCCGGGCCGTGCCTTCAAAGTGCGTTTCCTGAGCGCCCTCGAGATTGTCGAGGTCGAGCTTCGATTCCGCGGGCGATCCCTTCCAGCTCTGTGGCGGTTTTCTGCCCACGTAGGTCACGCTTCGAAGATTGCCGACGCGGGCCGCCCTCAGGCAATCCAGGGCGCCGATGGCGCCGCTGACCAGGTGCAGCTTTGAGTTGCCGGCCGCCGCCGCTTGCCTGAGGCTACGATAAATACTCTCGTCGGCCAGCGCGCCAATGGAGACCGTTGTCATGTCGATTCCCCGCCGCAGCACTTCGGGTCCATGCGTCCTTAACGCCTCGTGACCCGCACAATCGATCACGTGGTGCACGCCGTCCGGCAGGTCCGCAGCCGATGACACGTAACGTGCTCCTCCCGCTTTTGTTGCGCGGTCGTGCAGGTGATCAGGAAGTACGATGACCGCCTGAACGGTGTGACCGTGCTTGAGGAGCTGGTCATGGACGTAGCTACCGATGGCGCCTTCGCCGATGATGCCGATATTCATAGGACCTCCAGGTTCCGGTCTTTCTATTATCGCAGGTCCAAGGCGCTTGGATATCGAATATAGTTATATCCAGTTGCGCCTATTTATAGCGTCCTTCGCGTATCGTTCATCGGCCGCGCGGCTCAAACCACACAAGGGAAACATCGTCATCAAATACTCGAAGCTGGAAGCGAAAGACTACGCCCGCGAGAATATGCTCGGGATCTGGGCGGCCGCATTGAACCCCTTCAACGAGGATCTTTCGCTGGACGAAGCGGGGATGCGGTCCAATATTCGTCACTGGATCGACGATCTCGATATAAAGGGCTTGTTCATCGCCGGAAAGCAGGGCGAGTTTTTTTCGATGAGCCTCGACGAAAGGAAACGCAACTTCGAGATTGCGGTCGATGAGTGCAACGGCAAAGCCGGCGTCATCGTTTCGGCGTCCGACCAGAATTTCGACACCGTGAAAACGCTAGCCCGGCATGCCGAGGACTGCGGTGCGGACTATATCGTTGTGCACGCGCCGGTCTTAAGCTTCGTGCACGATCGCGGCGAGGTTCTGTATCAGTACTACAAGGCGCTCTGCGATTGTGTCGACATCGGTATCGCCATGTGGAGTCATCCGGACTCCGGATACCTGATGCAACCCGAGGAGTGCGCCCGTATCGCGGAGTTGCCGAACATTGTCGCGATCAAGTACTCGGTTCCACGCGAGATGTATGTGCGTCTAACCCATATGGTCGGCGACAAGATTCACGTGTCCACCTCTTCGGAAGACGAGTGGCTCAACAACATAGAAGAGCTGGGATGGAAGCTGTATCTCTGCTCCTCACCTCCATACCATCTGCAGACCAAAAACGACCAGCGCATGAACGACTATACGCGGCTCGCTTTTGCGGGAGAGTTTGCCGAGGCTCGACGCGTTCGCGATAGCCTCGATCCCGTGCGAGATGCCATGGCCCGGTCGAGGCCGGCGGACAAGCCTCAGGCATTCGGCAAGTACTGGCAGGAGCTGCTGGGGCAAGTCGGCGGGCGCGTTCGACCGCCGATGCTGAATTTGACCGCGGCGGAGAAAGCCTCGATCCGGGAGGCTTTCGAAGCCTGTGGCCTGAAGCGGTAGCCCGCTACCGTATTGATTGCTTTCGATCGTAAAACCCACCGCCAAGATACCGGTTCCCCCAGGTCATGACCTGTATCAGCGTGTCCTCGAGCGCCATGCCCGCATCCGTCAGGTAGTAGCGATATCGGACCGGGTTGTCCTGGTACTGTTCGCGATCGGCCAGGCCCCAGTCGATAAGCCGTTGCAGTCGCCCCGACAGCAGGTTGGTGGGTATGCCCTCGGCGTCGGCCAGTTCCTTGAACGTGTGTTTCCCGTGCCACAGTAGATCCCTGACGATCAGCAGCGTCCATTTGTCTCCCAACAGCTCGAGCGTCCGCGAGATCGAGCACTCCGAGCGGAACGGGAAGTCGTCTGCTCCGGGAAGCGTGTTCCGGCGCCTTTTTGGCTTCGCTTTTTGCATAGACAGGTTGTATATCAGAGTGACTTGCGAAAATAAAGCGACTCTGATAGAAGTCACTTTAATTTTTAAAGTTATAGCAAGAAAAATGACTATCAGGTCGCAAACCCTGATCGGAAACACTCCGCTCGTGAAGCTCATGAAACTGCCGGGCAGCGAGTCCGCGGACGTCTTCGTCAAGTTCGAAGGGGCCAATCCAACCGGCAGCATGAAGGATCGCATGGCGCTGTCGATGATCGAGGGGGCCGAGCGGCGAGGCGACATTGAGCCTGGTGGCCGTGTTGTCGAATACACGGGAGGAAGCACCGGTAGCTCGCTTGCGATGGTCTGCGCCACCCGCGGCTATCAGGCGCACTTCGTCTCGTCGAACGGATTTTCCGAAGAAAAGATCCAGACTATGCGAGCGTACGGCGCAACGGTCGAACTCATTCACGCGGAGGAAGGCATTCTGACGGCTGACGTTATCGACCGGATGATTGCACGCACAAAAGAACTCACCACCGAGGCGGGTACGTTTTGGCCGGACCAGGTCAACAACGAGGACAACAAACGCGGCTATTACGCGATGGGCCGGGAAATAGTCGATGTGCTCGGGTCGGAGATCGACGAATTTGTCATGGCTGTCGGCGGCGGCGGCTGTATCTCCGGTAACGCGGAAATACTCAAAGCGTCGAACACCGGCACCAGGATCATCGCTGTCGAGCCCTATTATGTTCGCAACCTCTCGGGTGGAGATACCGGCGGCAAACATCGGCTGGAAGGTATCGGATTGTCGTTCTTGCCGACGATACTCCGTCGAGACCTGATCGACAGCGTTGTGTCGGTAAAAGACGAAGACGCTTACTCGACCGCCAACGCGCTCGCGCAAAAAGAGGGTATCCTCGGAGGAGCAACGTCGGGCGCAAACGTGTGGGCGGCCCTTGAGCGCGCACGCGAGCTCGGGCGGGGCAAAAAAGTTGTCACGGTCATCATCGACACTGGCCTGCGCTATCTGCGAGGCGATCTGTACCGCTAGTTCCGGGTTTGTTCCTGTCACGCGATTGTGTCTGGATACTGCAATGTCGAAGGGTTAGCCTGCGTACACGGTAAGCCATGTCTCCGGGAAAAATCTTCGTCGTGAATAGAGCCAGAGCCTCCATCATGGCCGTTGCGCTGCTGGCAGCGCTTGGGGCAAGCGCTTGTGGTGTCAGCACGCAGCATACGGAGCGTTATCTGAGAGACGCCGATAATCCGGAATCGGCTTTCTCGAAGAGGGTCGATCGCTTTCGTATACAGCTGCTCTTAAACGGCACTCGCGAGGAATCGCCTGAGAGCCGGGATTCCGTATTCTTCGATAGCGTCGCCTTTGTCCGCGCTCCGCACACGCTGAACGTCAGTGCGGCTTTCTACGGGGCAACCGACGACTTTGCCGAGGTTCACAGCATCACAATGCGGATCGGCGATCAGGCGCCGGTCGCGCTACACGGACGTGACGACGCACCCATTCGGCTTGCGTTCGAGCCCTGGCTGGATCATGCGCTTGCTGCCGGTTTCGAGCTGCCGCTAGGTGACACGCTGCCGTTTGTAGACGGTCAGCAGGTCACCGTAAACGTCGAGTTTGTGCCTCCGGAATCCACTGAGCGGCATGCCATCCAGACCGTGTTTCGCGCGGAATTCAGAACCAGGAAAACCCAGAAGCTCAAAATGATATTGCACGGTGCGTAGTGACGACGCAAAGAGGACGGCGTTGCCGCCGCCGGTGCGGCAGGTCGTTCCAGGGTAATCGGACATCGTTTTCGCGTATCCTCTTCCCACTACCAAGTTGGAGGGGGCATGACATGAGTGTGATCACACGAATCGTCACCGGCCTCGTTGCGCTACTACTTGTAGCCTGCGCACCGAGCGACCCGGAAGTGCACACGACGACAGCAAACGTCGACGATGCGTCGATCGCGGCAATGTTGGCCGCAATCGATGAACTCACGGACAACAAACTGCCCGTCGACGAGCTGCTCGCCTTGTCGGCTTCGACGCCGATGGACGAGGAGAAACAACAACGCATTGCGGTGGTCTTCGATGGTGAAGAGACCGATATGCTCATCCACGTATGGCGAGAACAGGTCGACTGGGTACACGTGTATGCTTCCAGTACGTCGCAGGACCTCGTGAATGCAGTGGAAGCCGGTATCAAGCCCTTCGAGCGCAAAGCCGCCGACGAGTAGCGGTATCTCGACGGTCGTTGCGGTTATCAATGATCGATCCGCGCTACCGGCCGGGCGCTACTTGAGTGACACTTTCGGTGGGTTGGCTGGCCGCTCGATACCGCGAATGATCGGCTCAGGACGGATGTTCTGCGGGAAAACCCAACCGTTCTCGTGCATGTAGATAACGAGGTCGAGCGTCGTGTCTGCAACTTCGATACGTGTGACCTTGCCGTTGTTCACGGTCATGATCAGGTTTTCGATGGAGGTGCCGGTGCGGCCCGTTGGTTGCAGAACATCAAAAAAGGGCTCGACGTGCTGCCAGTTCAGGTTCACCGTTGCGACCGCCCGCCCGTTGCCGCTTTCGTCGATGGCGTTGATGTAATCGACCAGGTCAATCCGCGGCGCGAAGGCTACCAGGAACTCGTTGGCCCAGGTTTTCAGCCTGTCGATGCCGACGTTACCAAAGCTGGCCGAGCTGTTGGTGACGACGTCTCGATCAATCACGGCGTCCCACCGATCCAGCTCACCGGTCTGAAAGGCTTCATAGACCTCGAGTACGATCGGATGCGGTTCGTCGGCCGCCGCCGGCGTATTGATGCCCATCAGAGTGAAGCCAGCCAGCAGCAGGAAGTTGCGTATCGTGGAGGTCATCGTCCTCTCCTTACCCGTTCAATTGAAGATACAGTTAGGATAAAGTCCTGATTCCGGCTGATAAACTGGGTCTCTTGCGCTTCAGTATCCACTTTTTGTCTCTAATCGTATGGAGTTACGAACCAAAAACCTTACTGCGGTCGCAGCGGCAATCCACGTGGCCGACGCTGGGAGTTTTGCGAAAGCCTCCCAGGTGCTCGGGTTATCGACGTCGGCAACCAGCAAGGCGATTGGCCGTCTGGAAGAAGATCTCGGGGTGAAGCTGTTTCAGCGCACGACACGCAGCGTGAGCCTGACCCCCGAAGGTGAGCGCTATATCGAAGGTGCGCGCCCGCTGCTCATGGAGCTGGATGCCCTGACTGCGGAAGTCACGGACAATCTCACGACCCCGCGCGGTTTGTTGCGGGTGAGTGTTCCGGCTGCATTCGGTCGCATGGTTCTCGTACCTCGAATCTCCGAGTTTTCGAATCGATTCCCGGAAGTCGAGTTGGAACTGTCACTGGACGACAGAGGTGTCGACCTCGCCGCAGAGAGCATCGACGTTGCTATCCGAGCCGGGGTTCTGCCTGACAATGCCAGCCTGATCGGCCGAAAGCTCATCGATGACCCGTTGATTACCTGCGCCGCGCCTGACTATCTCGACCGCTACGGCGTTCCAGAAACACCTGAAGACCTGGATCGGCATAACTGCCTGAACTTTCGAAACCGCCGTACTGGCCGGGCGGTGCCCTGGGTATTCCGCTCGGGAGAGCGCCGGTTGCAATCCGGTCAGCTGACCATCGACGACGGGGAGGCCGTGGGAAGGGCGGCCATCGCCGGCGCGGGAATCAGTCAGATGCCCGGTTTTATGGCTCAAGATGCGCTACTCAGCGGAGCGCTTAAGGAAGTGCTCGCGGAGTATCGACCCGCCGAAACACCGTTCACGGCGATCTACCTGGATCGCCGTTTGGTGTCCCCGCGAATACGGGCCTTCATCGATTGTCTTGTCGAGCAGCTATCGCCTCGTACGGTTCGTATGTGACCGGCTTCGGCTGCGCGATCCTTAAGCGATAGCTCGTCCTACCAGCGACCCGATAGCGCCAGCGTTCTTCCGGCAAGCAGGCCCGCACAGCCGTGCAGCACACAAACGGCGGCGGAACACGTCAGCATGGATATCAGCGGCGCGTGTGCGGTCCACTCCACCACGATATCCGTCGTGCCAGCGACCACCAGGAAGGCGACTTCACCCGAGCATACGAGCAGCAACAGCATCATGAAGATGAACAACAGCCATTGAGGCACGGCGTCGTAAACGCGCTTCACCGTAAGCGGTCCTACGGTGAAAATTCTGCAGATGTGAAGCCCCAGCAGCGTCAAGACGATCGAAGCGGGAATCGAGGCGATCTGTATCGCCATTAACGCCAGCAAATCGACGCTTGCCTGCCCGCCCCCCATGAACAGGGCCATGATCGACACCAGGCAGGAAACGACCACGGCAGCCAGAACGATCGTCAGGTAGTTGAGCACTCTTTGCGCAAGCAGCATCCGTCTATCCCTCGCCGGCATCGACCCAGCCAAAAACCCAGGCGAGCACCAGCAATACAACCAGCGCTATCGACAAGGCGATACGCACCGTAAGCGCGTTGGCCATCGCCTTGGAGCCGGCGGGCCCTCGCGTCATGGAGAACATTGCGGAGCCAAGGCTTAAAACAATCCCGGCCAGCATGATCAGAATTATGGATTTCATTCCTGCTCCTTGTTTGGTAAGCCTCGGCGGCGTGTCGCCATATCCAGCCTGAGGCGTCGCTCTTCCGCGGTGATGCGTCGTCTCTCGGTCCGCGACTCGATTTTTGTGATGAGCTGGTCGGCATCGAAGGTAAAGGCGACTGTGCCGCTCGCCCGGTACCACTGCCCATGCAGTGAGTCCTGCCATTCCGACTCGATACTTGCTGCAATCCGATTGTCCTCATACGAAGCCAATTTTTGCTTCGTTTGAAAATGCAGCGTGTGCCCCCATTGCGCGCGAAGCGCCGCCCAGATCTCGCTGCGGCCGAGAAAGATGCTGTCGTTGTCCCGCCAAACGGCATTCGGCTCAATAATGCGAATGACGTTCGAAGGATCTTTGCTGTTCCAGGCCGCGTTGATCGATTCGTTAAGAAGACTCGCTTCTACCTCGCTCAGCGCGCCGGCCCCGTTTAGCTTTTGATCCGGTGGGCTGAAGGCCATGTCGGGTCTCCTCACAAGAAATTGCCGTGCTTACGCCATGAGTAGCAGAAAGCGTGCCAGGCTTAGATATTCAATAAATACAACAGGTTGCTGCGCAGATCCTTTTCCAAGAATTTGCGATTTACAAATTCTTGTGTTCTAGTTTTCTGGAAATCCGTAAATCTACGAATCCGCGATGAGCGCTCAAAACCCCTATCCAACGACCGACGTCCTTGCCGCGGCTCCGGGCCTTGTTGCCGTTGCCGACGCTGAACTGGTGTGCGTGTGGAGGAGTGAAGCGCTGCGGCAATTTCGGTCCGACGAGCCCGTGTCCATACTCGGCTACCTGTCGATCGATTCCCTGAACAGCGTTCGCAGCGCCCTGGAGGCGCTGACGTCAAAGGGAGAGGTTGTTACCGATCTTGCGGTGCATCTCTCCGACGGCGAAGGGTCGGTGACCGCTTCGATGGATGCCTGGCCCGTCTCGGATGGGAATCGCCATTTTGTCGTGACGCTGACGCCACTCGGCGCAAAGCTCGGCTCCCGGTCGGCGTTCGAAGACGCGGCTGAAACCCGGGATCACATTCTGAACGCGGCCGGTGACGCAATCTACGGCATCGGCATGGATGGCACGGCCACGTTTATCAACAAGGCCGCCGTCGACCTCCTCGGATGGCGACTCGAAGATATTGTCGGCACCAGCGTCCACGAAGCTCATCACCATTCTCACGCAGACGGCTCACCCTATCCTCGTGAAGATTGCCCCATCTACGCGACGATTCGGGACGGCAAAGTCCACCGATCGGAAGACGAGGTGTTCTGGACCTCGGACGGAGAGGCGATACCCGTTGAGTACACGAGCACGCCCATTATCATCGACGGCGAGATCAAGGGTGCCGTGGTCGTATTCCGGTCGATCGCTGAGCGCCTCGCCGCTGCAGAGCAGCGGGAGCAGGCATTCAACGAACTCGATCAGCTAAGGCGTATGCATGAAACCCTGCTCGACACCGCGGGGGAAGGCATTTACGGGCTCGATCGGAACGGTGAAGCTACCTTCATCAACAAGCGAGCGGAAGAACTCCTGGGCTGGAGCCAGGCCGACGTCGTGGGACAGAGCATTCACGAGGTACATCACCATTCGCACGAAGACGGTTCGCCCTATCCGATAGGCGACTGCCCGATCTACGCCGCGATAAAAGACGGCGAAACGCACCGCGTCGACGACGAGGTATTCTGGACGCGAAACGGGGATGCGCTGCCGGTCGAGTACACGAGCACGCCCATCATCAGAGACGGTAAACCGGACGGCGCCGTGGTGGTGTTTCGGGACATATCGGATCGCAAACGGCTCGAGTTGGAGCGAAACCGGGCGTTTGAACAGGTAAAAGCGCTCAACAGCCAGCTGGAGGACGAGCGCGCCTACTTACGCGAGGAAGTTGAACAGGCCATCGATTTTGGCGAGATCATCGGCGAGAGCGATTCCCTGAAATACACGCTGGCACAAATCGACGCCGTTGCCTCGACGCCCGTCAACGTGCTGGTTCATGGTGAGTCCGGAGTCGGCAAGGAAATGATTGCGCGAGCAATCCATGCCAGGAGCGAGCGCGCTGAAAAACCGCTGGTTCGTGTCAACTGCGCTTCGATACCGGAGCATCTGTTCGAGAGTGAGTTTTTTGGACACGTCAAAGGAGCATTTACCGGCGCCCACCGCAATCGCGTCGGCCGAATGCAGCTGGCCGACGGGGGTACACTGTTTCTGGACGAGGTGGGCGAGATTCCTCTGGCGCTGCAGAGCAAGCTGTTGCGCGCAATCCAGGAAGGGCAGTTCGAGCCCGTCGGCGAGGATCGGACACACAGCACCGACGTGCGGATTGTTGCCGCCACCAACAAAAGCCTGAAGGACGAGGCCAAGGCCGGCCGGTTCAGAGAAGACCTTTTCTATCGTCTCAGCGTGTTCCCGATCGAGGTTGCGCCTTTGCGAGAGCGGCGGGCGGACATTGTTCCGCTGGCGTTGCATTTCATCATGCGTATTTGTGAGGAACTCGGTCGAGAACCGCTGGTGCTGAGCAAGCGGGATGCCGCCGTGCTCGAGTCCCAGGAATGGCCCGGCAACGTTCGGGAGCTCAAGAACTTCATCGAGCGTGCCGTGATTCTAAGCCGATCCAACCGGCTGCGCGTGGATCTGGCGCAGGCGTCCGGTAGTGTGACAAAAGCCGCGCCACAGGCGCCGACCAGTGACGACGCTTTTGTCACGGATGCGGAGTTTCGCGAGATGGAAAAGAGCAATATTCGCAAGGCGCTCGAGGCTTCCGGTTGGCGCGTATCCGGCCCCGGCGGTGCTGCCGAGCTACTGGAAGTCAAAGCCTCGACCTTGGCGTATCGTATCAAGTCGTTGCGTATTACAAGACCCGGTTAAACTGAAGGGGCCATACCAGTGATTAGAACAAAAAACCTCATCCGCACAGTGGTTGCGCTTGTGTTGTGCACGGCGATTGCCGTCTCGGGTTTCTATGCGTACGTGTACATCGTGAGCGAAAGCTATCTGAACGATGTCGACGTTGATGCGGGTTTTGTTGTCTCCGACGTTCAGGATGCAGCGACTGTTGAGAAAGGCCGGCACGTCGCCCGTACCCGCGGCTGCTTTGGCTGCCACGGGCAGCAGCTCGAAGGGCGCGCGTTTTCCGACGAATGGATCTGGGTCGATACCGCCGTAGCGCCCAACCTTGCCGAGTACGCCAGGCAGCACAATGCCGCCACTATCGAAGCCGCCGTGCGGCAGGGTGTGGGTCACGACGGTAAAGCGCTATGGTCCATGCCGTCCTACAACTTTGTGCTGCTGAACGACGAGGACATGTCTGCGCTCGTGACATTCCTGCGTTCGACGCCCGTCACGGAGAGCCCGCTGCCGCTGCCCCGGCCGAGTCTCGGCTGGGACGCTCGCATGAGAATCGCGCGCGGCGAATCACAGCACATGGCGGAATGGGCAGACCGGATGCCTCCATTGCTGCTGAGTGACGGCGACGACCCGGCGCTCGTCCATGGAGAGTATCTCGCGAAGACCATGTGCAACGAATGCCACGGTTTCGATCTGCGCGGCCAGGCGGACATAGATATCACGACGCCCGACCTGGCGATTCTAGCGGCCTATTCGGATGCGGATTTCCGCCGGCTCATGCAGTTCGGTGAGGGCCTCGGGGGGCGCAAGAACCTGGGTCTCATGACGGTCGTGGCAAAAGACCGGTTTGCATATTTTACCGACGAAGAATTGAACAACCTGCTTGCCTACCTGCGTACCTTGCCCGGCGAGCCGGTCGACCACGACGCTTCCTGGCGAACATTGCGCTAGCGAGGTAGCGGCCCGTCGGTTCATCTCGTTCGTTCGCAGCGAGAGATCCTTCACCGAGGCAAAACGTTCGCTCCACACCAGCTAACGGCGTGTCCGCACGGGCTACCGATCCACGCTGAACATGAGGCTGCGGGTTTCAGGTACGATATCACTGCGGTTTTCCTTCGGACTGGAGGAGCGACGATGCACCGGAATCGGCCAGCAACCAGGCGGGTTTGTCAGGCGCTTGTTCTGGCAGCGCTGTGTATGGCTGCAAATGCGGGTCCGTCGATCGATGAGAGTTATCCTTACTTCGAGGACATCGTTCTCGGTCTCGGGATTGACGCCTCGGATTCGGACGTCTGGGATATCGGCAACGCCGAGTACCGGAAAGGTGAGCGCGTCGTCGGCATGTCCGCGTACTACCGGAAACCGCCCAAGCTCTACCGTAACGACATGTGTGTGGTCGAGCGGCGCTCACGAACCGCCTCCATCGACGGCGACGGGTTTTCATGGAGCGAAGAATCGAAGAGCTACCGCGTATGGCTGCTGTCGGTGCACGACTGTAATCTGAAGCGTCCCGACGAGATACCGGAAAGCTCGTCCGTTTCGGATGACGTCACCCTGCAAGAGGCTTACCGGGTGCTGCAAAACGAGCACTACCTGTTTCAGGAGGTATTGAACCGGTCTCCTGGTATGTTCGACCACTGGGGCACGTATCGCCTGAGCCGGATCGACAAGACGAACCGGGCGTCCGGCTTCGAGGGACAGGTGCTGATTCACGCACAGTTCGTTTCGCCGGGTCGCCATGAGGGCCCAACCGTGCTCCTTCGCATCGAAGACGACATCATCCGGGTCAAAATAATCGGCTTCTGGATCAGCTGAACGCGGCAGCAGAGAGGCTCACTCCGTGCCGCCGTCCCGAATTGCCTATCTCATCCCACGGCGCTTTCGCTAGAATCCGCGGATAGCGGGCTTCATTAAGCCGCCGTGCGCTGCTGCGAGAGCGAGTCGAACGAGTGAGATGAACAGCGACGACAAACGTCTGCGAGCCGTCGGCCCGGACGACGAGGCGGAAGTCCATCGCTTGCTGTGCGTGCCGGAGGTGTATCGATACCTGGCCGACGGCGTCGAGCCGTCGCCGTCCATTGCTTCGCATCTGGTTCACACGGCAGCTGTCGACTTCGAGCAGCGTGGGGGCGGGCTATGGGTGCTGACGGCTTCCGACAACCCAGACATTCTGGGCATCGTGAGGCTCGCTCGCGAAGACGAGGGCGAAGACAATCGTGAGCTGGAGCTGACCTATCTTCTTCATCCGACGGTCTGGGGTTCGGGGTACGCGACACGCATGGCGCACACGGGCATGCACCATGCGTTTGGCAGCGGACTCGTATCCGCTATCTGGGCGGGCGCGGACGTGCCCAACACGGCCTCCATTGCGGTCATGCGGAGACTCGGCATGCGGTTTCGGCGTAACGTCGAATACCCGGCCGGCCCCGGTGTGGAATACGCCATCGACGCGGCTGCGTTCGACGTGGACAGGGCTGTGCCTATCGAGATCGTGTGAACTTGCCGCCATGACCGGAGCCATACAAATCCGAACCGGACTACCGGAAGATCTGCACTGCCTCGCCTCCATCGAATCGGACGCCGCCAAACGCTTTCCGCGCGATCGAATTCCGAAGCCCGAGGCGACGCATCCGGCTCTGCTGCTAGAGTCGGCCATGACGAACGGCCTGCTGTACGTCGCGGAATCACGTGGGCAGGTCGTCGGTTTCGCCACGTGCAGCGAAGTGAGCCCGTATCTCCATCTCGACGAAATGTCGGTGCATCCGGACCATGGACGGCGGGGCATCGGCACGGCGCTCGTGACCCGCGTGATCCGGGAATCGATCGCTCGCTCGCTGAGCGGCGTGACCCTCACGACCTTCGAGGACTTCGACTGGAATGCGCCCTTCTATTCGAAACTCGGGTTTTTTCGACCCGCTCCGGAAACTTTGCCGCAATACGTCAGGCGTCGCCTTGATGAGGAATTTGCTTCCGGAATGACCCGCAGGGTCGGCATGCTCTATCGTCACGCCGGCTGAACGCTGTCGTCGGCAACACGATAAAAACGCTTTTTGGGGTAGACTCCCGACTCTATAAATACAGGCGCTGACGGCATACGGCCCGCAGGTGCCGGAATTTTCAAACCTACTGGAATCCGGGGGGATACCATGAAGTTCATCAAGATTTTGCTGGGCGTTGTCGCAACCCTGGTTGTTCTCGTCGTTATCGGGGGCATGATCCTGCCCTCCGAGCGGCACGTCGAACGCAGCATCGTCGTCGAGGCTGAACCGGCTGAACTCTTCGCGATGGTCAACAACTTTCGCGAGTTCAACAAGTGGTCGCCGTGGGCAACCTACGATCCTGAAGGGACTCGCTACGAATTCAGCGGGCCGGATGCCGGCGTCGGCTCGACGATGAGCTGGAGCAGCGAGCATCCGAACGTCGGCAGCGGCACCCAGGAGATTATCGACAGCGAACTCAACACGATGGTCAAGAGCAAGCTGACCTTCGAGGGATTCGATACGCCGTCCTACGCAAGCTTTATCCTCGAGCCGGCCGACGGCGGTACGCGACTCACGTGGTCCTTCGACGCCAACTTCGACAACATGATTGGCCGCTACATGGGCCTGATGATGGACAAGTGGGTAGGCGACGAATACGAGCGTGGTCTCGCGCGGCTCAAGGAGCAGGCGGAAAGCTAGACTTGGCCTGATTGAGTCACCATTGCCCGCTGTCTGCGCCCGTCGCAGCAGCGGGCTTGTTGTATAGCGCATCAGCGCCTCACCTCAGCACTTTACTTTCCGGAGCTTTGGCTTCAGTATTCACGAGACAACGTTGTCTCATGCATTCCACGGATCGGTGTTCTATGGATCGATTGGCGGCTACTTTTGCGCTCGTCGGCGCGCAGGTCTTCGACGGCAGGCGGTTCCTGTCGGAGCACGCTGTTGTCGTCAGATCGGGCACGATCGACTCGGTGTGCCACGTCGAACAGCTGGGCGCCGACATCGAGCGTCTGACACTCGACGGCGGCGTCCTTGCCCCGGGATTCATCGACATTCAGGTCAACGGCGGCGGCGGACTGTTGCTCAACAACGAGCCGACAAACCAGGGCTTGCGCACTCTCGTGACGGCACATCGGGCCGGCGGCACGACCGCGTGTTTGCCCACCGTCATAACCGACGTCGAGAGCGTCGGCCCGCAAGTGTTCGAGGCGTTTTTACAGGCGCTCGACGAAGGCGCCGACGGCCTGCTCGGCATACACCTGGAAGGCCCCCATCTAAACGCCCGCAAGCGGGGCGTGCACCGGGAAGCGCTAATTCGCACACTCTCGGCCTCGGACATGAATTGGCTGTGCGAGGCGGCTTCGGTTTGCCGGATTCTCTTGACGGTTGCGCCCGAGACTCTGCAGGCTGGGCAGATCGGACAACTCACGGACGCGGGTGTGCTCGTGTTTTGCGGACACACCGCCGCCAGTTTTGAGCAAAGCCTCGCGGCCGTCGACGAGGGCGCCGTCGGTTTTACGCATCTCTTCAACGCAATGACGCCGCTCGAAAGCCGGGCACCGGGTGCCGTGGGTGCGGCGCTGCTTGCCGACAAAGCCTACTGCGGAATCATCAGCGACGGTCATCATGTCCATGCCGACGTCATCAGGCTCGCACACCGCACCAAACCGAGAGGCAAACTGTTGCTCGTCACCGACGCCATGGCCACGGTAGGCTCGGAGGACAAGTCCTTCGAACTTTATGGAGAAACGATCACGGAACGCAACGGTCGCCTGGTCAACGGCGAGGGCCGGCTGGCCGGAAGCGCAATTTCGATGATCGACGCCGTGCGCCACACACACCAGCAGTGTGGCCTTCCTCTCGGCGAATGCCTGCGAATGGCATCGGCGTATCCGGCTGAACTGCTCGGCGTCTCAGACAAACGCGGCCATCTGCGAGCCGGTTGCCGCGCCGACATGGTTCACGTCGACGACAATCTACAGCTCAAGGGCGTCTGGATTGCCGGCGAACGGTCGACATCGCTGGCGGGGCCAGCGCCATGAGGGTGGTCATCCTGAACAGCCCCGATGACGTCGCGGAATACGCGGCTGATCTGTTCACACGTCAATTGACCAGGAAACCGGGCAGCGTCCTCGGTCTCGCCACGGGTTCGACACCCCTCAAACTCTACGAGAAGCTGATCGAACGCACCGCACGGGGTGAACTCTCCTTCCGCCGTGCGTCCACCTTTAACCTCGACGAGTACCTCGGGCTGGACGGAACGCACCCGCAAAGCTATCGCTACTTCATGAACCGGGCGCTGTTCGATCACATCGATATCGAAAGCGGCCGCACTTACGTACCGAACGCGGTCTCCGCCGACCCGCGCAAGGCCGCAGAGGACTACGAGCAAAGCATACGAGAAGCAGGTGGTGTGGACCTGCAGCTGCTGGGTATCGGAGTGAACGGCCACATCGGTTTTAATGAGCCGTATTCCAGCCTGGGCTCACGCACGCGAATAAAGACCCTGACCGCACGAACCATTGCCGACAACGCCCGGTTTTTCGCCGACGGTGAATTCCAGCCGAACCTGTCGCTCACGATGGGTATCGGCACGATCCTCGAGGCTCGGCAGATCGTTTTGCTGGCCACCGGCCGCGCAAAAGCGCCGGCCGTCAAGGACACCGTGGAAGGTCCCGTAACGGCGAAGTGTCCGTCGTCGGCGCTCCAGCTGCATCCCGCCGTCACCGTGCTCCTGGATGCCGCAGCCGCAAGTGCGCTCGAGGAACCGGCTTTCTTCCAGCATATTGAAGAACTGGATCAGGCGTTATCCACATCAATTTCCGACGCCGCCTCATGACCGTCCGGCGTACGTTGCATACCCTTGATCGTCATGAAGAGCATGATCCCGCCCACGGCTAGCATTGCGGCGCCAAACAGGCGGTCAGTTCGTAAAACGTAGCCCGTGCCGAACAGCAACAGGTAAACCGCCAGTGTTCCGAGCAGCCAGTAGGCTACGCTGTCAGCAAGTCGCTGAGGCGGTGCGTACTCGCTGTCCACGGCGCGCCAAAAACCCATTGGGCTCACTTTCTTGACGAACCGACGGAGCTGAGCGCGTTCGACGGGCGCGGTAAGGTAGGTCGCGGCGAGGGCGGCAATGCCGGCAGCCAGCGATATCCAGCAAATGACGTGTATCGGGTGCGAGGCGATAGCGGAGGGGAATATCGACATTTGCCCCTCCGGGAAACCGCCCAGGCGACCGACCGTGAAGTTGATGAGCGCCAGCAGGAAACCAACCAGCATGCCGCTGATTTCTGTCCATGCGTTTGCCCGCCACCACAGCCAGCGCATCAGGTGCGGCAGCCCGAGACCCGCCATCATGCCCGCCCAGAGTTCCCACATGGCGCCGATGTTGTCGATATGCGTGGAGATATAGACGCTCAGCAGCGTAATGGCGACAGTGGCGATACGACTGACTCTCGTGAGCGTCACGTCGCTTGCCCGTGGATCGACAAACCGAAAATAGAGATCGTTCGTGACGTAAGACGCACCCCAGTTGATGTGCGTCGAAATTGTCGACATGAACGCCGCCATTAGCGAGACCAGCGCCAGACCGAGCAGACCTGGCGGCAGTATGTCCCTGATCAGAGCCGGATAGCCGCGCTCCCGGTCTTCACGGAACGTTCTCACGTGTTCGCGGTCCGGGCCTGTCGAGTCATCGGCGACCAGCAGTGCGTAAGCATCGATCTCGCAGGCATAGCGATTCTCGAGGCACAGCGCCTGTTCGACCGAACAGTAGGCCGGCTGGCTCGAGCACTGTGTCAGCTCGTCCGCGAGCTGGTTGACTTCGGCTCTCGGGTACAGCACGAGTGCCGCAACGCCGGCGATAATCCATGGCCAGGAGCGCAGGACAAAGTTCGCAACCGCATACCATAGCGCGCCTTTCTCCGCTTCCGCGCCGTCGGCCGCCGTGTACAGACGCTGTGCTATGTAGCCCGAGCCGTCAACGTTGCCGTTGGTCCACCACAGAACCCCGAGAGTCAGGACAAAAGCAGAGAACGGAATGCCCAGCGCGCTTGCGCCGCTGCCGTCGAACGCCGGGATGAACGACGCGACTTCCGAGTAACTGAGATAGCCAGTGCTTGCCGCCGCATCGCCGTTATCCGGATACAGCACCGCGAGCTCGGTCCACATAGCGCTGAGGCCGCCGATTTCGTGGACGGCAAACCACGCGACAGCAACCGACATGCTCATCGCCAGCACAAACTGGATCAGGTCGGTGACGATCACTGCCTTGAGCCCGCCCAACGCGGAGTAGGCCAAGGTCACCGAAACCAGCAGCCAGATCGTAATCGTGTTGTCGAGTGTGTCGAAAATCAGGAACGACGGATAGACAGCCGCAATGACGGAATACAGCCCGTTGCCCAGGAGTGCCTCCCAGTCCATGAACGGTTCGGAGATTTTGGCCATCCCGGCGAACACCCAGCCCAGAATGACAAAATTCACAAAACCGCAGCTGATGAGAGCCTTTACCGCGCGCAATGACGCGGCGGCGCGTCCGCCATAGCGCAGTTCGGCAATCTCGGCATCGGTGACCACTCCGGATCGCCGCCACTTGCGGGCAAAGAATACGGTCATAGCAACCGTGCCGATGACGCCGCCCCACCAGAACCAGTTGCCGGCAATACCGTACTGCGCGACCCAGCCGGTAATCGCCAGCGGCGTATCGGACGCAAACGTTGTTGCGACGATCGACGTGCCCAAAAGCCACCAGCGCAGGTCGCGGCCCGCCAGGAAAAAACTCTCGACGCCGCCTTTCGATGCCTGCTTGCGAAACACAAGGCCAATGCCTATCGAGAGCAGCAGGAAAACCGCAATGATGCTCCAGTCGAGATAAGCGAGGGGTGTGTTATCGGACACTAGCCTGCCTGCATCCATGGCGTCACTCGGAGAACCCCGCAGAAACGTCGGCATCGTGCCGATTGTCCCCCCGGATCCTGCTGCGGACATACAGCAGTGCGCCGACCTCGGGCTGTTCGGCAGGCGGCGACAGGCGCTCGAGCGTAGTACCGCTCAGGTGGTTCGCATACCGTTCACGCAAGCCGCCGAGCAAGGACATACGCGGCGGATCGTATTCCCACAAGCGCCTTGCCACCCGGTCGAGATACGAAGCGCCCCCGGCGACAATATCCCCCGCCACGGCATCACCGTCGGCGGCGGCGTCGAACACGGCTGGCGCGAGCGTTGCAAAATCCCTGGGAGTACTCGTCATCATTCGTTCGATAATGTTAACCCCCCGCTTGCCGGCGGTCTCCGCAAACACCGCTGACAACGCCGTCGAAGGGCCGAGACCGTCCTCGGCGCGCAGTACGGCGCGAACCGCTTTGTGACCGAGCCACGCCCCGCTTGCCGTGTCTCCGAGGGTAAACCCATGCGCGCCGTAGATCCTCCGCTGGCCGTTGACGCTGACGAAGGCTCCGGAACCCGTGCCGGCCACCATGACAGCGCCGTGTGGTCCCCCGTGCGCGCCGTAACAGGCCACTTCGAGATCCGTGGTGAGGTGCATCGACGCAAAGCCGTGCGGCCAGTCGGCAATCTTGCGATAGAAAGAGGGCATGTTGACGCCCGCGAGCCCGACACCGGCATGCGTGTACCTCAGTTGGCCCTCATTGAGGCCGGCATCCTCGAGCGCCGCGGCAACCGATGCCGTCACCGACTCGATTGTGCGGTCGATGCTCTGAAAGGGATTGGCCGACCCGGAAATTCCGCGGCCGATGATACTCCCGTCCTCGGCACTCAAGCTGGCCCGGCATTTGCTGCCGCCACCGTCTATGCCGAGGAAGTAAGTCTGCACAATGATTCAGCCGTTCGTTTTGCTTGAAGACATTCTATGAGACAACGTTGTCTCATTTCAAGGAAAAGAGAAACTTTCTTTTAAACAACAACTTATTGGATCGGGCTTTTGGCGGCTGGGCCCGTCGAACCGCGGACGATGAGTGTCGGCCGAACGCCAAAAGAGGCTGGCTCTCCGCTGTCCGTGGTCTTGTCGTGACGAGCGTTGACGGCATCGATCAAGAGGCGTGCCGCGGTGGCGGCCAGTTCTATGTTCGACTGGCGCGCGGTTGTCATGTTCGGCCAGGTCTGTCGCGAGAACGGGCTGTCCTCGAACCCCGCTATCGACAGCTCGCCGGGCACCTCGACGCCGGCTACTCGCGCCGCAAACAGGGTGCCGGCGGCGATTTCATCGTTGCAGGCAAAAATGGCGGTTGGGCGGTCCTGCATTTCCAGCAGTCGCTCGGTCCTGTCAATGCCGGACTGAAATGAATACTGGCCGTCGACGACAAGTTCCGTGTCCAGTTCCATACCCTTTGCCTCGAGTGCGGACCGGTAACCCGCCAGCCGCTCCGCCGACGAACGGTGCTCGGCGTCGCCGCCGAGAAACGCAATACGGCGGTGACCGTTTTCGATGAGATGACGGGTGATCTCATGGGCTGCGTGACGGTCGTCGATGTACACGCAAGGAGACCGTCGGTCCGGCGGTTCGGAACCGGAAATGATTCTTACAAACGGCGTCTTGTCGGCAGTCAGCGCGTCGATAAGCGTTTCGTGTTCCGACAGCGGCGGCGTGAGAATGAGGCCGCCGACGTTGACCCGCCGGGCGAGCCGCATCAGCTCTTCGTAGATGTCGGCATTGGCGTTATCGCAGGGATGTATGACGAGTTCGTAGCCGCGTTCCCGGCAGGCCTCCAGAATGCCCTTCTGCAACTCAATGATGTAGTGGCTATTCGGGTTGTCGTAAATGAACGCTATCGACGTCGGCCGCCCGCGCAGGTGGCGGGCCGACAGGTTGGGCTGGTAATCGAGTTCCTTGATGGCGGCCTGCACGCGATCGTGCAGGTCCGCGTCCACCGTCGAAACGCCGTTGATGACACGCGAGACGGTCTTGAACGACACGCCGGCGAGTTTCGCTACATCCTTGATCGTGGCCATGACCGCTAGCGCCCTGACGGCCGTTCAGACGATTGTAAAAGGCTTGGAACTTCCCGGGACGGGTAGGGTGGAGTGTCAAAAGATTTCGATTTGATCAACATACATAGTGACGGGTTGTTCCCGCTTCGTTTCATGGCTGTACGCCCTGACGGCATTTTCACAGCGGACGCGGACGTGGCGCGTCTGGACTGCTTCAAATTCTACATCGATACAGCGCGCTTTGGGCTCAATACCGGCAGCCTCGACCACAGCAACCTGCCGCCAGTCAGACGCATCCTCCGACACGTCGATCCGCATACCCGAGGGCGCATACAGGGATCGGTGCCTTTTGGCGGCAAATCCGACACGAACCCGGCTTATCTGGCGGTCTTGACCAAGATCGAGTACAGCGTCAAGTGGCACGCCGTCGAATCCGGTCCACTGATGGTGGAGAAAAAACCCCTCGCGTCGTAACACTCCGTCCACCAGCCGCCGTTCGGGACGACCGCCCCAGCCGGTCTCCGCCGGAGTGTTGAGCGTGACCTTGCAGTCCAACGCCTCGTTCGGCGAGAGTTCAAGCCGAAGATCACCATAGCTCCGACCGTTTTCGGGATCGATCGCAACGGCTCGCAGCGTGGTGCGCGTATTGATTGCCAGCGGCCCTTCATAAAGCGGCGACGTCGCGTGAGCGGCGCTGCCGTCAAGTGTATAGCGAACAACGTGATGCTCTCCCGCCGTGTCCAGTGTGACGGACAATCCGTCGGGCCCGATCGTGGTGCGCGCGGTCACGTTGTAGACGCTGGTCGACGCGTTGATTCCCATGATGTCGAAGCGCTCAAAATGATGCCGAAGCCGCGCTGCAAACACATTCCAGGTCAACTGTGCGGGCGGACACCAAAGCCGGTCCGCCAGCGCGCACAGGCGCGGCATCAGCATGTATTCCGCGTGCTCTTCGCTCGCTACGTACTCGGTCCAGAGCAGCCCCTGGCCGCCAAGGATCTGTCCATGCTCCCGCGCATCGAGTTCTTCCGGAATCAACCGGTACTCGTACATGTCCCGCAAAGTGGTCAGGCCGTGTACAGCCAATGGCTCGTCGAAAGATTCGGACTGATAAAAATCAAAATAGAACGCCGCGGGGGCGAGGATTACGTTGTGTCCATCCCGGATCGCCGAGACGAGTTTTTCGTCACCTCGCCAGACGGCAACGGTGGCGGGACCGTCGGAGCCGCAATCGAGTATGTCGTCCCAGCCAACCGGTTCTTTGCCGAGCTCCTTTACGATTCGCCGGAGCCTCGCTATGAAATCGCGATAAAGCGCCTTCGTCGAATCGAATCCCCGTTCGCGGGCGATATGCAGGCATTCGTCACTGGCTTCCCATTGTGACGTGTCCACTTCGTCGCCGCCGATGTGCAGGTAGGGCCCCGGAAACAGCGCCGCCACCTCGGCAAGCACGACCTTCGCCATCTCGAGCGTCTCGTCCGACGGATTGAGGATGTCCCGGAATACGCCAAAGTGCGTCTCCACCTTGAACGGCCCTTCGTGACACCCGAACTGCGGGTAAGCGGCCAGGAGAGCCGAGCAGTGCCCGGGCAGGTCAATTTCCGGAACGATCGTGATACAGCGCGCACTGGCGTATTCGACAATCTCCCTGACCTCGTCCTGTGAGTAATAGCCACCGTGAGCGCGGTCATCCAGCGCAGCATCGCGATCGAGGGTATGCCCGCAGACCGTGGTCGGTCGCGATGCGGCCACACTCGTCAGCCGGGGGTAGCCGGCAATTTCGATGCGCCAGCCCTGATCGTCCGTAAGGTGCCAGTGGAAAACGTTCAGTTTGTACTTTGCCATCCAGTCGAGATAGCGCTTCACAAAGTCCACGGAAAAGAAGTGGCGGCTGACGTCGAGGTGCATGCCACGATAAGCAAACGCCGGCGCATCGTCGATTTCTACCTCCGGCGCGGTCCAGTCGACGTCCTCGATTTGCTCTGGTGCTTCGATCTCGGCCGGCAGCAGTTGCCTCAGACTCTGCATGGCGTGGAGTGCGCCCGCGCAATCGAAAGCGCGAATCAGGATTTCCTTGCCGGTAATCCGCAGCCGGTAGCCGCTGGGCCCCGACAAACCGGTGTCCTCGAGCAACCGGATCGAGTTGGACTCCACCGGGTTGTCGACGACCACCGGCAAGGCGAAACCGGTCGCACGCTTGAACAGCTCGACAACGGGGATGACAACTTCTCGAAACGCCTCGGTTTGGACGCACAGCCTCGTGTCCGCATCGAACCGGAAAGATCCCTTGCCGAAGCGCTCGTGACGGGGCGTCGGAATGATCCGGCGCTTGTGGTCATCGTCACGGGAGCCGGGCAGTGTGGTCATTCCGTCTCCGGCCCGCGCGCCTCGGCAATTGCCGACAGCAAACCGTCCTGCTCGCTGTCCTGCGCAAGCTGCCAGAACATGATGCCGCCAAGCGAGTGCTCGAGGGCGTAACGGGTCTTCGCGGCAACCGAGCGCCGATCGTCGTAGGTCGCGTACAAGCCCTGATCGGGACAGTAACGATAAGGCGCCGACGCGCGTTCGTCCCAGTGGGTTTCGCAGCCGTCACCGAAGTACTCCACAAAATCCCGGAACGCCACGCTTTCCTTGAAGTTGCCTGACCGGCCAAGTATCAACCCGTGTTCCGCCGGAACGTCGGCCCAAACCCGAGCATAGAACGCAGCACCGATGACAATCTTGTGGGGTGGTACGCCCATCGCCCTGAGGAGACGAACAGCGTGCTCTGCTGAGTGCACGTTCCCCGGGCCTGTATAAAGCGCGGTATGGTGCCCCGTGTACGTGCTGCCGCCGGCAACGAAGTCGTAAGACATGACGTTGACGCGGTCGACCAAGGGCATGACTTGTTCCCAGTCTATCGACCTCTCGATGAAGACCGGGGTGGCGGCCGCCGCGAAGCTGATCTCGTACTCCGTTCCGAGCACATCGCGCAGCACCTCGACCAGCGCCGTAAAGTTTTCCCGGTCCTCCGCTTTGAAAGCATGACCCGGAAACCCCGGTATCGCCGGAAACTCCCAGTCGAGATCGATACCGTCCAGTTCGTAGTCCTGTATTACCCGCAGCACGGACTCTGCAAACGCTTGCCGGTTCTCCGCCTCGGAAAAAACCTCGGAGCAGGTCTCGCAACCGCCCCAGCCGCCGAAGGCGATCAGAACCCTGAGCGACGCGTGGCGTTTCTTGAGGCTGACGAGTGTACGCAGCGCTTCGTCGTGCGGCTCGACATCGAGCGAGTTTCCGTCGAGTAGCGCAAAGCTGTAAATGATTTGCGTGAGTTCTTCTACGGCAAATCGCTCTATGTCGTCGCCGCTGCCGTAGTAGTAGGCAATGACCTCGAAAGGCTCGCGGGGCGCGTGTTCCTCGGTCGCGGTCTCGGCCGGTTTTTGTGTGCACGCGCTCGAGAACGACAGCGCAAACAACAGGAGGATCAGTGATCTAGAGTAAGGCATGGCTTCCAAGACAAGTTGAGTACGTTTGTTTATAGTGCCGGCTATGTCGACGAGTGTAGAGGAAGCCCGGCAGGCGCTCGAACGAGGCGACTTCGACGCCGCCGCTAACGCTTCGGAACAACTGCTGCACCGTCAGCCGGGGGATGTCGATGCGCTTACCGTGCTCGCGCGTGCGAGATTGGCAAAAGGCGAGTCGAACGAAGCCGCGGCTCTGCTTGCCCAAATCATCAAACGAGATACCGCGGCCACGTGGGCGTTTGTTGCCCTCGGCAACGTGTACCTGTCCCAGGGGCATCTTCAGCAGGCTGAGGCGCTGATACGCAAGGCTCTGTTGCTCGACCCCGAACACGCCGCGGCGCATGCACAAATGGGCGTGATTCTCTCCGAGAACAACGAGCTCTACGGCGGAGAATTCCATCTGCGCCGGTCGCTCGCGGCAGACCGGAAACAGCCGGGTGTACTCGCCGATCTTGCGCTCAATCTGACTCAGCAGGGCCGTACCGCGGAAGCCCATAGCCTCTACGCGGAGGCGAACAAACTCTCGCCTGACGACGTACGCATCGCCGCACATTGGGTAAAATTGTACGAACTCGAAGGGGAACTGGAACAAGCCGACGCGCTGCTCGAACGTGTGGAGCGTAATTCGGCGGGCGACGTCGACCTGCTGCGAGCCAGCCTCGACGTCCGTCGCGGGCATTCCGGGCCGGCCCTCGCCATCCTCGAGAACGCCACGGGGCTGAGCGGTGACGCACTGCTTGAAAGAGGCCGACTTTATGACTGCCAGCAGGAGTACGATCGTGCATGGGCGGACTTCGAAGCCGCTAATCAGCGCTTTCGCGAACAGGATGCGGCCATTCGATACGACGCTCCGGCCGTCGAAGCGTTCTTCGAACGCCTCAGCCGGTTTTTTACCCGTCCGCTCATTGAGGCGTTGCCCGTCGCTGAGGTCCGGCCGTCGATACCCCAGCCGATGTTCATTGTGGGAAGCCCGCGGTCGGGCACGACGCTGCTCGAACGTGTGTTGAGCTGTCACTCCGCCGTTGCCGACGGCGGTGAACTGCCGTTTGTTGCGGGCTTTCGGCCGCTGTCCGAGCGTTTGCTTTCCGGCGGCAAGTTTCCCGAAAATCTCCGGCTCGCGCGTTTTGGCGATCATCGGCACATAGCCAGCCTTATGCGGGATTACTACCTCGCCAAAGCCGGGGAGCGCGGCCTGCTGGAGACGTCCGGAGCTTACTTTACCGACAAGATGCCCTTCAACGAATGCTACCTGCCGCTCATACGCATGGCGTTCCCGGAAAGCCCTATCATTCATCTCGTGCGGCACCCTCTGGATATTGTCGTCTCGATGTTCGCCAACAAACTGAATCACGGTTTCTACTGCGCCTACGCCGTTCAGGACATTGTTCATCACCTGCTTGCGGTGCACGAAGTGCACGAGCACTATCGCGCGCAAATGGCGACCGCCGAGGTTATCGTTCAGTACGAACGACTGGTTGCTGAGCCGGAACCGGAAACCCGTCGCCTGCTGGAGGCGCTGGGGCTGCCCTTCGAGGACGCCTGCCTGAAACCGCAGGAGAAAACCGCCTACTCACCAACGCCAAGCTATGCGGCGGTGGACGAAGCGATCAATACCAAAGCGGTCCATCGTTTCGTCAACTACGCCGGCAAGCTGGAACCTTATTTCGATCGTCTGGCGCCTTTGCTGGGCGCGAACGCCTACCAACCTGACCCCTGAGAAAAGAACGAGCGGCCGCGGAAGGTCCGGCAGCCGCTCGCCGGGCAGCGGGGGGAACGCTGCGCCTCCTTTTAGTACCTGACGCTGACGCCCGCAAAGAAAATCCGGCCGTTGTCGTAGATCGCACGCGGCCGGTTGTCGTTGCCCGCAAACTGCTCGATCGTTTCCTCGGTGAGGTTGACGGCATCGAACGTAAACGCAATCTGATCGTTCAACCGGTACTGCAGCGACGCATCCAGCGATTCGAGAGCGTCCTGATCGAGCTGTGTCGACCGATCGAAGGTCACGAAGAATTCCGAGCGATACGTATACGATAACCGCGCGCTGAATTGATCGATCTCGTAGAAGCCGCTCAGGTTGAACTGATTCTCGGACGCGCCCGGCAGCGGATCGCCACTGTCCGCCTCGGCGTCGACGTAGGTGTAGTTGCCCTGGACGCCAAAGCCGTTGTCGAAGGTCCAGGTGCCGGCCAGTTCGAGTCCAATCGACTCGCCGCCGCCGCCGTTGGAGCGCTCGTTGATGACAAACGGGCAGTCGAACAGGTTGGTTCCGGCGGCCGTGCAGGAAGCATTGGGCGCGGAGTTGGCCTGGATGGTCAGGATACGGTCAACCGGGTTGTCCGTAATGAACGATTCGATGTCCTTGTAGAAGAGCGCCGCCGCAAACGCCGATTGCTCCGACGGGTACCACTCGACGGTAACGTCGAACTGGTTGGCCTCGAAAGGGTCGAGGTCCGGGTTGCCGCTGGTACCGGTCAGTGCGCCCGGATTCAGGCTGGCCCTTGGCGTGATGTCCGTGAAGTCGGGCCGGGTCATGACCCGAGACGCCGTGAAACGGTACAGCAGATCGTCGCCCGCTTCGTACACCAGGTTCAGGCTCGGAAGCACGTCCGTGTAGCTGCGCTCGACGGTCACCGGGTCGTACGCGCCGAAGGCGTTTGCAACCTGACCCTGCGGGCTGCTTACGTTACCGCTTGAGGTCTGCTCGGTGCGTACCACGCGAACGCCGACGTTGCCGCGCCAGCGATCGTTGTCGAAGTTCGCCATGACGTAGCCGCCCAGTGTGTCTTCCTGCACCGAAAAGCTCTGCTGCGGGTACAGGATGCGGTCGGTATTCGCCAGATTGTTGAACAGCAGCTCGCTCGTGGCATCGCGATTGATCTGCCAGTAGGAGTCGAGCGTGCCGGCGCCGCTAATGCCACTCAGGAAATCGCTGGGAGTCAGCGGACCGGCAAACGCGCTGGCGGCGGTTGTGTTGATCGGTACGTGGAAGCCGCCGTAGGTCGTTGCGTTGAATACCAGTTCGCGCTCGTGGTCGGTTGCCTTGACTCCGAACTCGATCGAATCAAAAAGCTCGCCGTCGAGTTCCCGCTTGGCATCGGCATAGATATAGCCTTCCGAATCGTCGTTCAGGATTTCGTGCAGTGAGCTGAAAATGAACTGAAGGTCGTTCGGATCGTTGGCATCCACGTTGTTGAACGACACTTCAGGTGTGGCGCCGCGCAGGTCGTAGTTGAACGATGCGGGGGAGCCGAATTCGACAAACGGCTGGTTTTCCGTGTTGCCTTCGGCTTCCGTGTAACCGATACGGACGCTCGCACTCCAGAGATCGTTGAGCGTAATGTCGGTGACGAGATCGATGTTCGACGTCGTCGCCAGCGCTTCGCGCTGAATTGCGTCGTATACGACACCAAAATCAGCCGTGCCGCCGTTGAGCGATTCGATCGTGCCCGCGACGGCCGTACCGTCGACAACGGTGGCGTTGGTCAGCGTGCCGCCGTTGCCGATAGCGCGAATACCCCAGGTCAGGAAGTTCTGGTTGATGTTGTCCGCCTCGAACTCGGAGTAAAGACCCGTGAGATTGAATTCCACCTGGTCGTTCGGTTTGAACTGAACGCTGAAATTACCGCCGGTGCGGATTCGCTCCTGCTCGAACAGGGCTGAGCCAATGAGCGAAGGAACCAGGACATCCTGCGTGCCCGGGCCCGGGTCTGCGTCCGCCGTAAAGTAACCCAGCACCTCGACGCCGTCGCGGCGTATGTTTCTCTCCTGGCGGACGGCTGCGGCCATGACGCCGAACGTTCGCTGGTCGTTGGTCCAGCTGATGAGTCCAGACACGTTGGGATCCGTCTCGTCGGCGAGCTCCGTGTGCGCGAGCTGCAGGTTGGCGACCGCCGTAAACGAATCGAGATCGAACGGCTTGCGGGTAATGACGTCGACCGTGCCGCCGATACCGCCTTCTTCGAGGTTGGCTTGCGAGCTTTTGTAGACTCTTACCTGGCCGATAATGTCGCTCGGCAGCATGAGGTAGTTAAAACTGCGCGTCGTGTTGAGCTGGTCGAGGATGAACCAGTCCGCCGTCGCCAGCGCGTGCCCGTTGAGCAGCGTGCGAGTCAGGTTGGGCGCCGTTCCGCGAATATTCACGCGCTCCCCTTCACCGAACTCCCGGTTGATGACGACGCCGGGTACGCGCTGCAGCGCTTCCGCCAGGTTTTTGTCCGGAAACTTGCCGACGTCCTCGGCTGAAATCGCGTCGACGACAGCGTCCGAGAAGCGCTTGGCCGAGAGGGAGTCCATGATGCTTCGCCGCACGCCCGTGACCACAATTTCTTCGAGGGCCACGCCATCATCTGCTTGCGCAAATGTGGTGGACGGCCCGGCACAGAGAGCGGCTGCTACCGCGGAGGCGACGATCGAACGTTTGAAAACCGGCGATCCGGAAGCGGTATTCACCGGGCGTTTGGTGGTTTTTGGGTTGCGTTTCTTCGACATGACTACCCCCGTAATGTGTCGATATTTGCCGTCCGAGCGACGTAGGTGCGCAAAAAGCACGTTGAGACAACGTTGTCTCAGGACTTTAGGCTTCCGATCAGGCATTGTCAAGGGTGCTAATTCAACGGCTCAATCCGGCGCCGCGGCGGCGGCGTTCCAGCGTCCGCGTACCGCGGGCGCGTGAGATAACGACCCCAAGCCTATGTGGATGCGATTGCTCAGGATCATTGCAGCGGTACTGGTCGCGCCGTTGGCGACGCTTGGTGTGGTCATTGTGGTGCTTGGGGTTGAGGCCCTTTTTTCGGGCCGCGACGCCTGGGAAGTGCTGGAGAACTACACGCTGTTTGCGATCTACGGCCTGCTGATCGCCTATCCCGTCACGCTGATCGTTGGTGTGCCCACGCATCTGGTGTTGTCGTATTTCAGGGTCGGCTACGTTTGGGCCCACGCGCTTGCGGGCGGTGTTTTGGTCCTGGTCACAACGGTGATTTACTTTGATCTGCTGGACACCGTGCGCGAGGAGTGGTCCGTACTCGCGATTTACCTGTCCCTGTACGTCTTTTCGGGCGCCGCGGTAGCGGGTGTTTTCGGCGCCATTGCAGGCACGCCCAAGAAGCCGGCATGAAACAGAGCGCCCGGATGCTCTCGGTTCTAAAGATCGCCTAACAGGCGTCGAAGCGTATCGTCGTAATGCTGCTCTAACGGCTCTTCGGCAACGTGCCGAAAATTCCGCACCTTCCAAAGGCCCGCAACCATGACGTCGCGGAAAGGTGATCGATCGCAGCCGAACACAATGCGATCCAGCACAAAATCGTCGGGGGTATGCGGAATCGCGTTGTCGTCGACAACGAGCAAGTCTGCCCGGTAGCCGGTTGCAATGCGGCCAACTTGTTGCCCCGTAGCTCGGCGCCCGCCGTCCAGGCACAGCTCGAACAGCCTTTGCCCCGTGTGATCGCCGGAGGCGCCGGCAACCACGTTTCGGCTCCGCAGGGCGAGCCGCTGCGCGTATTCGAGCCAGCGCAGTTCCTCGATGAGGTTGACGGACGTGTTGCTATCCGAGCCGACGGAGATCGAGCCACCCTGTGCGAGCAACGCCGGCAGCGGGAAAACACCGTCTCCGAGATTGGCTTCGGTGCTTGGGCAAAGTCCAACCGTGGCTTTCGATCGGGCGATGTCGCGAATTTCACTGTCGCTCGAGTGTGTGGCGTGTATGAGGCACCAGCGCTCGTCGACCGCGAAGTTGTCGAGCAGCCATTCGACAGGTCGCAAACCCCGCTCGGCCAGGCAGTCGTCGACTTCCTTCGTTTGTTCCGCAATGTGGACATGTACCGGCGCGGCCGTTTGGCTGCCGTTTCCGGCCTGCAACACCTCGCGCATCGCCGAAGGCGGCACGGCTCGCAGGCTATGCAGCGCCCGCCCGCATTGCTGCTGTTCTGACCGGGCGCAACGTACCGCTACTTCGTTCGACAACTCGGCGTAACTCTCCACCGTATTGCCGAATCGACGCTGTTCAGCGGCAAGCTCACGACCGTCGAAACCGCCCGTCATATACAGCACCGGCAGATGCGTCACGTTGATTCCCGCGAGTTCGGCGCCGTCGATGACGGACTGCGACATTTCGCTGATTTTGTCGTAGCGCACCCCATCAGGCGCGTGGTGAAGATAGTGAAACTCCGCAACCGTCGTGTAGCCGGCTTTGAGCATGTCGACATACAGCCGTGCGGCAATATGGCGCTGGTCGTCCGGCGTGATCCGGTGGGCAAACCGGTACATGGTTTCTCGCCAGCTCCAGAACGAATCGCGTTCCCTGACGCGGTATTCCGTAAGGCCGGCCATGGCGCGCTGGAACGCATGGCTGTGCGTGTTGGGCATACCCGGCAGGACGGTGCCAAGGCGTCTGGATGGACTCGTGGGTTGGGTGCCCGCGGCTATATCGACAATCCAACCGCTGTCGATCGTGAGTAACACGCCGCGCGCCCAGCCTTTGGGGAGCAGCGCCCGATCGCACCAGTACTGTTGAGTCGAGCGAGCGCCCGAGGGCTTGTCAGCCGAGGAAGACACGATGGGTTCTATTCGATGCTGTGTTTGTTCCGATTCAGGTCAGGGAATCCGGGAATAGGCTCTCGGGCGCCTTTTAACCTGAATATACAGCAATATACAATGCCAACGACGGTTGGCCGTCGAGACTCACCTCAAGGGCATTATGAAAGACAACCTGGAAGTCGCACCTTTGTACCAGAAGGTGAAGTCGCATATTTCCGCAAAAATATTCTCGGGCGAGTTGCTGCCCAACCAACGTGTGCCGTCGGAACACGAACTGACGCGCGAGTTCGGCATATCCCGTATGACCGTCAACCGCGCGCTCAAGGAGCTGACAGCCGAAGGGCTTTTGACCCGCGTCCCGGGCGTCGGCACTTTCGTTGCACAAACGCAAACGACCGGTCACCTGATGCAGGTGCGAAGTATTGGCGACGAGGTGCGCGAGCGGGGCCATGCTTACGGCTACGATGTGCTCGTCAACAAAAAAGCTAAACCGCCGAGAGAAGTTGCGGCCTGGATGGAGCTGCATCCGCAGGCAAAAACGTTTCATACCGTCGTCGTGCACAAGGAGGACGGCATTCCCATCCAGCTCGAGGACCGCTTTGTCAACGTCGGCAGCGTGCCGACTTACGCCGGGATCGACCTCGAAACCTCGACGCCCGCTGAGTTTTTGCTGGCCAACGTGCCCCTGCAGCGCGTCGAGCACACGGTTCGGGCCGCCATGCCCTCGGCCATTGTCCGGAAGCGCCTGAAAATGGACCCGACCGACCCGTGCCTGATACTCGAGAGAAAGACCTGGTCGCAAGGGCAGCCAGTCTCCTACGTCGAACTCCACCACCCGGGCGACAAGTACCGGTTGTCCGATTCGTTCTCGCCAGAGCGTAACTGAAGCCGACATATGGCTGACTGAAGATCCCGTCCGACCCTTGTTTCGCCCCCTTCGCGCTTGCGGTATACTTGTCTATACAAGATCGTACATGCTGCACATTCCGGCGACGCCAGAGCTACTGGCCGATGTGCACGGGCCCGGCTGTTGGAGAGGATTCTCATATGGCTAACGAGTCTTCCGTTCGCAAAGATTTCACGGAGATACCCGGTGGCACGACGTTGACCGCGCGGCACTGGACCACCGAAGCGCCGCTCCGAATGCTCATGAACAATCTGCATCCGGACGTGGCCGAACGACCGGAAGACCTTGTCGTCTACGGCGGAATCGGCAAGGCGGCCCGCAACTGGGACTGCTACCACGCGATCATCGACACGCTCAAGAATCTCGAGATTGACGAGACCCTGCTCATTCAGAGCGGCAAGCCCGTGTTCGTGGCCAAAACGCACGAGGACGCGCCGCGCGTGCTCATCGCCAATTCGAACCTGGTCCCGGCGTGGGCCAACTGGGAGCACTTCAACGAGCTCGATCGCGCCGGACTCATGATGTACGGACAAATGACGGCCGGTTCCTGGATCTACATAGGCTCGCAGGGCATCGTGCAGGGCACCTATGAGACCTTCGTCGAAATGGGCCGTCAGCACTACGGGGGCAACCTCAACGGCAAATGGATTCTGACCGCGGGTCTGGGCGGGATGGGTGGTGCGCAACCGCTGGCTGCATCGCTGGCCGGCGCCTCCAGTCTTACGATCGAGTGCCAGGAAAGCCGGATCGATTTCCGGCATCGCACGGGCTACGTCGACCACAAGGTCAAGACGCTCGACGAGGCAATGCGGCTCATCGACGCTCATTGTCGATCCGGCGAGGCCGTTTCCGTCGGTTTGCTCGGCAACGCGGCGGAGATACTCCCCGAGATGCTCGAGAAAGGTATCCGGCCGCATGCCGTCACGGACCAGACCTCTGCGCACGATCCCGCGCACGGCTACCTGCCGATCGGCTGGACCGTCGAAGAATGGCAGGAGCGGCAAAAATCCGACAAGAACCTTGTCGCCCGGGAGGCGAAGCGGTCGATGGCCGTGCACGTCAAGGCTATGCTCGAGTTCCAGAAGCTTGGGATTCCAACCTTCGACTACGGCAACAATATCCGGCAAATGGCAAAAGAAGAGGGTGTCGGCAACGCCTTCGATTTTCCAGGCTTTGTCCCCGCGTACATCCGGCCGTTGTTCTGTCGCGGCGTCGGTCCGTTTCGCTGGGTGGCGCTGAGCGGCGATCCGGAGGACATCTACAGGACCGATCAGAAGGTCAAGGAGTTGATACCGGACGACCCGCATCTGCACAACTGGCTCGACATGGCGCGCGAGCGCATACAGTTCCAGGGACTGCCCGCGCGTATCTGTTGGGTGGGGCTCGGTCAGCGTCATCGGCTTGGTCTTGCCTTTAACCAGATGGTGGCTGACGGCGAGCTCAAGGCGCCCATCGTCATCGGCCGCGATCACCTCGACTCGGGTTCCGTCGCCAGTCCGAATCGCGAGACCGAATCGATGCGAGACGGCAGTGACGCCGTGTCCGACTGGCCGCTGTTGAACGCATTGCTCAATACCGCGAGTGGGGCAACCTGGGTGTCTCTGCATCATGGCGGCGGTGTCGGCATGGGTTTTTCCCAACATGCGGGCGTCGTCATTGTTGCCGACGGCACGGACGCCGCCGCGAAGCGACTGGGCCGTGTCTTGTGGAACGATCCCGCTTCCGGGGTAAGCCGGCACGCCGATGCGGGTTACCCGAGTGCCGTCGATTGCGCGACCGAGCACGGCCTGCATCTGCCCATGATCAATCGCTGAGGTTTGTATCGTGCCGGCCAGCACGCAGCAGCGCGTCATTCGCATCGGCGATCCCGGCAATGTTCCGCTCGCGAGCCTGCGGCAGGTCTACCTCGGAAAACCGTCCATTCAGGTGGACGACAGCGTGTGGACGCGCGTTGTCGAGTCGAGCGACGCCGTTCTGCGCATCGTTGCATCAGGTGACCCTGCCTACGGCATCAATACGGGCTTCGGCCTGCTCGCTCAGTGTCGGATTCCCGATGAGCAACTCGGCGCTCTGCAGCGAAACCTCGTCCTGTCGCACAACGCAGGCGTTGGCGATTATCTCGATGAACGAGTGACTCGTCTGATTCTGTTTCTCAAGATCACGAGCCTGCTGCAGGGATATTCCGGCGTCAGGCGCGAGCTCATCGAGGCGCTGCTTCTGCTGCTGCATCACGACATTGCTCCGTGTATCCCCGCTAAAGGCTCCGTGGGCGCATCGGGCGACCTTGCGCCGCTGGCACATCTTGCCGCAACACTGCTCGGCGAAGGCAATGTCCGCTATCGCGGCGATACCGTACGTGCACGGGACGCCCTGTCGGCAGCCGGCATCGAGCCGATCGAGCTGGGCCCGAAGGAAGGGCTGGCGCTGTTGAACGGAACACAGGTCTCCACGGCGTTGGCGTTGGCCGGGCTGTTCGAGGCGGAGCACGTGTTCGCGGCCGCGGTCGTCGCAGGCGCAATGTCCGTCGACAGTCTGAAAGGCAGCGTCGCGCCGTTCGACGACCGCATCCATCGCCTGCGCAGACAACACGGCCAGCGCCAGGTGGCGGCGGTCTATCGCAAGCTGCTCGAGGGCAGTTCGATCCTGACCGACCACGCCGATTGCGGAAAGGTTCAGGACCCCTATTCATTGCGCTGTCAGCCTCAGGTTATGGGGGCCTGTCTCGACTCGCTCGTACACGCAGCGAACGTGCTCGAGCGCGAAGCGAATGCCGTCACCGACAACCCGCTGGTGTTTGCCGATGACCCTTCTACCCACGAACCCGAAGTGCTCTCAGGCGGCAATTTTCACGCGGAGCCCGTCGCGTTTGCCGCCGATGCGCTGGCGCTCGCAATTGCCGAAATAGGTTCGCTCGCCGAGCGTCGTATTGCACTCCTGGTGGATCCGCACATGAACGGCGATTTACCCGCCTTCCTGGTCGAAGACAGCGGTCTCAACTCCGGCTTCATGATTGCGCAAGTTACGGCGGCTGCACTCGTGTCGGAAAACAAAGCCCTGGCGCATCCGGCGAGCGTCGACAGCATCCCAACGTCCGCCAATCAGGAAGACCACGTCAGCATGGCAACCTATGCTGCGCGCCGGCTGCTGTCGATGACCGCCAACGCCGCCAACGTCGTTTCGATCGAGTTACTGGCGGCCTGTCAGGCGATCGAGTTCCACAAGCCGTTGACGACCTCGAAACCCCTGCAGGCGGCGTTCGGGAAAATTCGTTCGCAGGTGCCGATGTACGAAGTGGATCGTCTCGTCGCGCCGGACATCGATTTCGTCAGCGCGCTGATCCAAAGTGGTGAGTACTATGCCGAGCTGATCGGACTGCTGCCAACAACTATCGAGCGCTCACAACGAGAAGAACAGGACGACTAGATTGTCGTCCGGTCGGCGCCGCTACAGCGCCGCGAGATCGAGTCGCGTGCCGCCGCTCACAAGCTCCGACACAATATTGCCGCCCAGCCAGTAAGCAAACTCCGCCGGTTCGTCAACGTCGAGCAGGACAAAATCGGCGCGTTTCCCAATCTCGATCGAACCGATTTCTGCGTCGAGCCCAAGCGCCTTTGCGGCGTTGATCGTCACCCCGTGCAGCGCTTCGTCAACGGTGAGCGAGAACAGCTGACAGGCCATGTTGGCCATCAGCCGCAGCGACAACGTCGGCGAGCTGCCGGGGTTGGCATCCGTCGACACCGCCATTGGCACTCCCTGTTTTCGCAGCAGGCCAACGGGCGGTCGCTGTGTATCGCGAAGCGTGTAGAACGCGCCGGGCAGCAGGACCGCCACCGTGCCGCTCTCGGCCATCCGGCGAACGCCGTCCTCGCTCAGGTATTCCAGGTGGTCGGCCGACAGTGCGCCGTAGCGGGCGGCGAGCGCAGCACCGCCGCTGTCCGACAGCTGCTCGGCGTGCAGTTTGACCGGCAGGCCGAGACTCCGCGCGACGTCGAAGACCCGTCCCATTTCCTCGGGCGTAAACGCAATGCGCTCACAAAAACCGTCGACAGCGTCGATCAGACCCTGGCCGGCCAGGGCAGGCAACATGTCGTCGCATATCAGGCGCAAGTAGCCTTTGCGATCGTCAGCATACTCGGGCGGCAGGGTGTGCGCGCCCAGAAACGTCGTCACAACCCTGACGGGGAACGCTTCGCCGAGACGCCGGGCAACCTTGAGCATCTTTTCTTCGGACTCGATCGTCAAACCGTAGCCCGACTTGATTTCGATGGTCGTTACGCCGTCGCGGAGGAGCTGCCTGAGGCGTCCCGCGGCATCCTGGAACAGCGTTTCCTCGGAGGCGTCGCGGGTCGAGCGGACGGTGCTGGCTATGCCGCCGCCAGCTCGGGAGATCTCCTCGTAACTCGAGCCCGCAAGCCGGGCTTCGAACTCGCCGGCACGCTGGCCGGCAAACACGAGGTGCGTGTGGCAATCGACCAGCCCGGGCAGCACCCAGCGCGAGCGGCCGTCGATCACCTCACGGGCGTCGATGGGTTTGCCGCTGTCGCCGGGCAACGGGCCAACCCAGGCGATAGTGCCATCGCGCACGCCGATGGCGGCATTCTCGATGATCCCGGCTCCGCTTGCCGTGTAGACGTTGACGTTTGTCCACAGCGTGTCATGTTGCTGACTCATCGATGCGTTTCCGGCTGCTTGCAAACACGTGGAGCGAACACTACCATCCTTGTCTATACAGCACTAGGCAATAAAACGCTTGCAGAGGCTGTATTGAACTCTCCCCGTTTGCAGAGGGCGCATGGCGATCTTCTTGTTCGAACAAGGTAGCGCGCCTCTACTCGTCAGCATTCCACACAGCGGTACGGAACTGCCGTCGGATTTGTCTTCGCGACTGACGAATACGGCGCGCACGTTGCCGGACACCGACTGGTTCGTCGATCGTCTGTACGCGTTCGCGGAGACGATGGGCTGCTCAGTCATCAAAGCCAACTATTCGCGCTACGTGGTCGACCTCAATCGTCCTCCCGACGGGGCGCCGCTGTATCCCGGCCGGAGCGAAACTGAGCTGTGCCCCACGACGGATTTCTCAAACGCGCCGCTGTATCGCAACGCTACAGCGCTGAGCCAGGAAGAGGTCGGCGCTCGGATCGACCGGTACTGGCGTCCGTACCACGAGGCCATCGAAGCGGAGCTCGAGCGACTGCTCGAGCAACACGGCGTTGCCTGTTTGTGGGATGCGCATTCGATACCCAGCGCGGTGCCGCGCTTCTTCGACGGTGTGCTGCCCGAACTCAATCTCGGTACGGCTGACGGTACCTCCTGTGCACCGTGGATGCGGAACGCGGCCTGGTCGATCATCCGGGACAGCCGCTACAGCAGCGTGCTCGACGGCCGCTTCAAGGGTGGCTACATTACCCGCCGCTACGGAGATCCCCAGCGCAACGTACACGCGGCACAGCTCGAGATTGCGCAACGCGCCTACATGCGCGAGGGCGATTGTGAGAGCGACGTGCCCGAATTCGATGACCGTAAGGCAACGGAGCTTCAGGCGCTCCTGCAGAAAATCCTGAAGTCCATGCTCGACGGAGCGAGCGCGCGGCGTCGATAGCCCACGCGCTCGCCGAGCCGTCGGCTCAATTGCCGATGTCGCCGCCGACCGGTAGCTGGCTCGGCACCGAGGGCGGGACGTCGCGGTAGAACGTGTCGTCCGTCAAGGTGCGCAGGAAGTTCTCGATATCGCCGAAGTCGTCGTCTTCCAGGGTCACGCCCAGATCGTCGCGGCCTTCATAGAGCGCAATGGCATCCCTCAACGTGCGCCTCGAACCATCGTGCATGTAGGGCGCCGTCCGCTCGACGTTGCGCAGGCTTGCTGTCCTGACGGCCGGGCGGTCGACCTGCACGGGCTGGTTTTCACGAATGAGGACGTCCGACAGCAGCGGCCCGGAATGGCAATCCGTGCAGCCGCCGTTGATGAATTTGTTGAGCCCGACAACCTCGGGGCCCGTCAACGCGGTTTCCTCGCCGGCAAGAAAGCGGTCGAAACGCGTTGGCGAGGTCTTGAGCGTACGCTGAAATGTCGCAAGCGCCTGCGCGAGGTTGGTTTCGGTGATCGGCTCGGCACTTTCGAAAGCCGCCGAGAACAAATCGGCGTACTGTGGAATGGCGGCCAGCCGGGCAAGCAGCTCCGGCATGATCTCCTCCTCGAGGAACCCGCTGCCGCGCATCTCCACCTCGCTCCGGATTGGCTCGATCGCCTGGTCCTCTAGCGTCGCGGCCCTGAGATCCCAGAAGTAGGGGCCCGAGACAAAATCGTCACTCACCTCGGTCCGTGCAATACCCGTAAACGCCGTGTTCAGGACCGTGGGCGAGTGAAACGGTGTTTCGAGTACGCCTGTGCGGTTTGGCCCGAGGCCCATCCCGTCCACGCCAATGGAAAAATCACGGCCGTCAGCCCAGCCGAACTCGGGATGGTGGCAGCTGGCGCAGGAGACGTTCATTCCGCCGGACAGTATCGGGTCCCAGAACAGGAACTCGCCCAGCACACGCTTCTCTTCACTGAAGGGATTGTCCGTGGGGAATACTGCGCTCTCGGGAATGGGTGTAAAGAAATCCGTATAGGGCTGAGAGGGCGTTTCTCCGGACGCCCCTTCCGGCTCACAGCCGGACATCAGCAGCGCAAAAGCCAGAGTGGTTGCCAGGGTTGTTGCCGGAGTCGCAGTGATCGTCCGGATGTTCCGTACAGGCATTTCATTTCCTTTGACTGACCTAAAAAGCTACGGCGAGCCTAGAAAATCGTCGCTGGTTACGCCCTCGGAACTTCATGTAACATCCTGATTCTTCTTGAATCGTCACTTTCGATACGTGAATCGTCACCTTGCAGCCTGGTTCCCCCGCGCATCGCCGCGCCATTTGAGGCTGTGGGCTCTCGTTGCCGTGTTCGGGACGGTCAATCAGCTGACGGATCCCCTCGTCGATGCCACCTTGAGCGAGTCTCTGTTTTATTGGATTACTCGGTTTGTCGCGTTTGTGGTGCTGCTGTGGGCCAGCGATATCCTCGTGAACCGGTGGCTGACGACGCGCATGAACGTGCCGGCGTGGCTCAAACCCGTGGTGATCGTCTCGGCCGTGGCGTTGTTGCCGTTTGCGATGGTAGAGCTGTTCGTGGAAAGCCGGGTTCCGCTGCGCAGCGAGTACGACGATGAGGAACTCTGGTCCGTTTCCCCGCTGCTGGCGTATCTCGCCGAGTACGCGACCCTGGCGTCGATCGTCGTCCCCCTGCACCTGGTGTTGTGGCTGATCATCGATCGCAAAGGCGACGTCGTGCAGACGGCCGGGGCTGACGAGGAGCAGCCGCCCTTCCTCGAGAAAGTGCCGGGGATCAGGGCCGACGAAGTCCTCGCGCTGCAGGCGGAAGAACACTACGTGCGTGTCTTCCACTCTTCCCGGGGCAGCGAGGGTAGCGAAGGCAGCAAGGGCAGCGAACTTGTCCACTACCGCTTCGGGGACGCCGTTCGGGAAATGCCGGAGAGCCTCGGCACGCAGGTACATCGTTCATGGTGGGTTGCCGACAGAGCCGTGAGCGCGGCGGAACGCGGTGCACGGCGCTGGCAGCTCAAGCTGCAATCGGGCCACTCGGTGCCGGTGAGCGACAGCTTCACCAAGGCAGCCAGGGAAAGGGGCTGGCTCGTCAGAAAACGACGGCGATGACCACCCCTGGCTGACCGCGACCGGTAAGCCACGGTAAATCTCTCACGGCCAGTCGTACCTCCCCGGCCGCACCATCGTAGGGAAGAAATGCCGGCCAATGCGTCTATACAAATAGCAGCAGCCAAACGGGCCGTGTCCGATTCTTCTCAAGGTCTAGCGGTAGCCCGTAAAGCTCTATCGGGTGGCCTGGTCAGGCAGCTGCTGGAGGTAAAAGAAGACCACAACAACAGGTCTAACAAGCCCTTATGCACGCGCCGAACAACGTCACCCCCGGGCGCGAAACAAGTGCAGGAATTGACGATTGCGTGTTCACGTCGTTATTCGACAGTGACGCTCCACTTGAACCGGCACGGCTCACCGCGCCGGTTCTTTTTTTGTTTGCTTTCCTCGGACACTCTTTCGACAATCTTGACGACACCCGGTTAATGCCGTCCGGCCATACCTGAACGTCGAGGAGATCAACTGTGAAAGCTGTCGGATTGCTCCGCTATCTGCCCATATCGGACCCGGACTCGCTGCTCGACGTGGAGGTCGACAAACCCCAGGCGGCGGGCAGGGATCTGCTCGTTCGCGTACAGGCGATCGCCGTCAATCCCGTCGACACGAAGGTGCGGGCACCGAAGGACACCGTGGAGGCGGAGCCGCGCATACTCGGCTGGGACGCAGCCGGCATCGTCGAGGCCGTCGGCGACGCCGTTTCGCTGTTCAAACCGGGCGACGAGGTTTACTACGCCGGCGACATTACCCGTCCCGGGGCCTACGCCGAATACCAGCTTGTCGACGAGCGAATTGTCGGCCGCAAACCTTCCTCGCTGTCGTTTGCCGAGGCGGCTGGCCTGCCGCTTACGACCATTACGGCCTGGGAGGCGTTCTTCGACCGCCTGGACCTGGACAGGAACGGCGGCAATCGCGGCGAGACGCTGTTGATTATCGGCGGCGCGGGCGGTGTCGGTTCGATCGGCATTCAGCTGGCCAAAGCCGCGGGGCTCCAAGTCATCGCAACGGCGTCGCGTCCTGAAACCGTCGCCTGGGTCGAGGAACTCGGGGCGGACCACATCATCAGCCATCGCGAGCCGCTCAAACCCCAAATCGAGCAGCTGGGTTTCCGATTCGTCGACCACATTGCCATCTTCAACGACACCGACGGTCACTGGGACGCGGCGGTCGACCTCATTCGTCCGCAGGGCCGCATCGTCTCGATCGTCGAAAACCAGAATCCGTTGACCTTCGACGTGCTGAAAACAAAGGCGGCCGGTCTGATCTGGGAGTTCATGTTTACGCGCGCCATGTTCGAAACCCCGGACATGATCGAGCAGCACAGGCTCCTGTCGCAGGTTGCGGACGAAATTGATGCCGGCAGCCTTAAGTCCACGGTGAGCGAGATCCTCGTGCCGATCAACGCCGAAAACCTGCGCAAGGCGCACGCCATGATCGAGAGCGGCACGGCCCGCGGCAAGATTACTCTGAGCTGGCGGTAGGTTGGCTGCGGACGCAGGAGAGCGACTCTTGAGGGTGACGTACCCGCATTTGCGCTACATAGGTTGGTGCAGGTGGCCCGGGCTCACCCGTTACTATGAACAAGCGGCCTCGCCGCAACACAGAGACTCGAACACAGTAGGTAAGCAATCATGAGAATAATCGCCGCCAACTGCCTGTTCATGGCACTGAGTCTTGCCTGCCTGTATCCACAGCAGGCCGCCGAAGCCGCCGATGAGGAGCTGACTGTCTTCGCCGGCCGTCTGGTCGACGTCCGGAGCGGCTCCATCAGGAGCGACGTTGCGCTGCGCATACGCAACGGACTCATCGCTTCCGTCGAAGACGCGGATCCGGAAACACTGCCCGTGGACTATCTGGATCTTTCCGAATACACGGTGCCTCCGGGACTGATCGACGCGCACACGCATCTCTGCGACAACTCTTACATGGGTCAGGCGTTTGGCCACTGGATATATCCTGCTGCGAGCTTCGGCATCGTCGGCACGGTCAATGCGAGGAAAACGCTGCGCGCCGGGTTTACAACCGTGCGCGACGTGTCCGCTCCGTTCTATGCTGACATCGCCTTGCGCGACGCCGTCGAGGCCGGCTGGGTCGAAGGCCCCCGCATTCTCGCCAGCGGCGCAATGATTACCATGACCGGCGGACACGGTACCTGGGGTAACTGGATGGCTCCGGATCACCAGCTCTCAACGAACGCTCACTTGCAGGCCGACGGTGTGGACGAGGTGAGGAAGGCTGTACGCGTTCACGTACGCAACCGGGTCGATCTCATCAAGCTGGCCGCGACCGGCGGTTTTGGCACCGCCAACAGCCTGCCCGGCGCAGCGTCGTACACGGTCGCGGAAATGCGAACCGCCGTTGAAGAGGCTCGCAAGCATGGCCTGCGTGTCGCCGCGCACGCGCACGGAGCGGCAGGAATTCGGAACGCGCTCGCCGCCGGGGTTGATTCCATCGAGCATGGCTCGATGCTGGATGACGAAGGTATCGAAGCGCTGCGGGATTCAGGCGCGTATCTCGTCATGGATCTGCTGGCGGCACGTTTCGATCTGATCGAAGAAAACAGGGACTACTCGGATAAAGGGCTCGAGAACAGCAACGAAGCCGAGTTCGCCGCCTTCCAGGCAGTGTTCAGGAAGGCCTATGAGGCCGGGGTGCGGATGGCATTTGGCACCGACGCCGGTATCTATCCGCACGGGCGCAACGCAGAGCAGTTTGCGCTGATGGTCGAGTCCGGCATGAGTAACGCTGACGCCATACGCAGCGCGACGTTATGGGCTGCTGAGTTACTGGGCAAGAGCGAGCAGTTCGGTGAACTCGCGCCCGGCAAAGCCGCGGACTTGATCGCCGTTTCCGGCAACCCGCTTACTGACGTAACGGTGCTCGAGCGCGTCGAGTTCGTCATGAAAGGCGGTGCCGTTGTCGTTGCTCCCTGAAAGCCTGCGTGCGCGTAACCTGTCTGGGTGACAGACGTTTCATACAACGTGGTTCCATTTCTAACAAATTGAGCGTAGTATCCCCGCCGCAATGAACACGAACTTCCACACAACGCGTACCCGCATCGCCGTCGCCGGCTCCCCGGCAGCCGGCCGTCCGCCGGTATCGCGCCGTCGCGCAGCAATGATGTTGCTGCAGAAAGGCGTGTTTGTGCACTAGCTGTCCCGTACATCGATGCTGGATGGCTTAATCGAACCATCCAGTCGCTAAAAGCCCTGTTTGGTTCGCCAATCAGGGTTTTTTGTTGCCCGAAGAAAAACCCGGCAAGTATTGAGAGGGCAGAGCAATGATGGAAACGAGACGTAACGGTCGGCCGACACTGGCCGGCATCTGGAGTACCTACCGGCTGAGAATTACCGGCACCTTGAGTCTGCTCACGATCGAGCGGATGCTCGGCGTGGCTGTGCCTTTTGTTCTTGGCGTCGCGATCAACGACCTGATCGCCGGCAGCTTCCGCGGCGTATGGTGGCTGATTGTGCTCGAGGTAGTGGCGCTGCTCATCGGTACGGGTCGGCGCCTGTACGACAGCCGCGTGTACGCGGGCATCTACACCGACATTGCCGACAGCACGGCGCAGAAAACGGAAATTAGTGTTTCGAGGCGCGCCGCGCGACTGGGTTTGGCGAGAGAACTCGTCGATTTCTTCGAGTGGGAATTGCCGGAACTCCTGGCGGCGCTTGTCGGTATCGTGGGCGCGCTCGGCATGTTGATTTACCTGCTGCCGACGATTGGCACCTTGAGTATCGTCGTGGGTCTGGCTGTCGGCATCGTTTTTGCGATCAGCCGCAGCCGCATGTTCAACCTCAACAAGCTGTTGAACAACGAGCTTGAGCGGCAGGTCACGATGCTGGAATCGGGGCGGGCGTTTTCACGCTGGCGGCATTTGGCGCGGCTGGCGCGCTGGCGCATCCACCTTTCCGATCTCGAGGCAACCAACTTCGCGATTGCCGAGTTGATGTTGTCCGCGCTGATCATTAGTGCGGTTGTCATTACTGTGCGTGCGGGCCTGAGCGTGGGTGAGGTGTTTGCGATCCTGACCTATCTGATTGGCCTGGCCGAGAGCCTGATTGTGCTGCCGTGGACGTATCAGCAGTCCATCCGCGCGCAGGAGATTGGTGGGCGTATCGCCAGCAACTAATCGCAAGCGACCAATGGCCGTTCATGTACGGCAACAAAAAAGGCCCGGCGACGTCAACGTCGCCGGGCCTTCGATAACGCCAGGCTGCGTTGCCATGGCGAGCAGAATCATGGACGCGAAGATCAGCGCCTGGGCAACCACCAGCAGCGCATAGGCGCCATACTGCAAGGGTACGGATTCGAGTCTGTGCGCAAGGTGTGATGCGACCCAGCTGGTCAGCATGAACGCGCCGAGTGTCGCCCATCAGTTTTACGGCATCGTCGGCGCAATTTCAGCGGCAAGCTATTGTCAGATCCCGAGCGTGCGCCTAGCCGCTTCGCCCCTTCAATTCGACCGTATTTCCCTCGGGGTCCGAGAGATAGATGGAGGGACCCGTGCCCGACGCGCCATAGCGCTTGGCGGTGTCGCCGAACTCGACGCCGTGGCGACGCAGCTGTGCCTGAATGGCATCCGTGTCGAAGGGCTCGAGCTGGAAACACACATGATCCATGTTGGGCGCAGAATGGTCGGGCGCCGCTCCGCCTTGCCGACCCAGTTCACCGTCGGCGTCGACGAGGTCGAGCAAAGATCGTCCCGCTCTCAGCTGCGCCAGCCCGAGTTCTCCCGGGCCGCGTTCGAGCTTCAGACCCAGTACGTCGCGATACCAGGCTGTCATTGTGTCGAGGTTGTTCACTCGTATGACGACGTGATCGATTCCCGTCACGTTGATGGGGTTCGCCGCGGACATGCGCGTTCCTCGTTCGTTTCACGTGTTGTGGCCGGCAGCGTTTACCTGCCGGCGTACCCTACGAGTGTAGCGTATCGTCCAATTCCGGAGCAGCATCCTGCTCGCGGCTGTGTCGCCGATAGCGTGCCGGCGGCTCCCCAAAAAAAGCGCGAAACGCCTTTCGGAAAGCGGCATCCGATTCATAACCGAACTCGAGACCCACACGTTCGATGGGTTGGTCCGTTTCCTTGAGACGAGCGGCAGCGGCATGCATACGCCAGTGCCGAACGTACTCGCCGGGGCGCCGGCCAACCACGGCCTTGAAACGTGTTGCGAACGCACTCTCGCTGAGCTTTGCGTAGCTCGCCATGCTCGGGACACTGTGATCGCCGCCCGGATCCTGATGTATGCGCGCGAGCACGGGCCCGATCCGAGGGTGCGACAACGCTGCGACGAGCCCCGACAGCCGTCCGGCTAAAGCCTCGGCGCGCAGCATGCGAATGAACACGAGTTCGGCGAGCCGATCCACGGAGAGATCGCTGCCGATATCGTCGCGCGCGGCTTCGCGAATCCAGAGCCGTGAGAGTTCGGCGAGCTCGGGGTCGACACTCGACTGCAGGTTTGCGACCAGCGTGCTCGGCAGGCTGTCGAGCAGAGGTTCGGCGGCCCGCCGGTCCAGCTGAAAGTAGCCGCAAATCAGCCGGGTTGCCGGTCCGGCGGCGGGCGGCAACGGCGCCCGGTTGATGAAGGTGCTCTCGGGTGCTTCACGGCTACCGGAAAGCAGATGAGGCTGATCGTTTGGAAACAGTACGAGATCTCCCTCGAGTAGCCGCTGCGGCTTTTCGGAGTCGTGCAGCCAGCCTTCGCCGGAGACCACAAGATGAAACGGCACGTTGCGGCTGCCAGACGTATCGACAGCCCAGCGGCCGCAGTATTCCGCGCGAAAAAACACGTCGGCCGTGAAGCCCAGGCGCCTCAGAAGGTGACTCAGAGCGTCCGTCATAATTAGCGGTTTCTGACATATTGAAAGCCGAAAATAGCATATTTTCTACTTTCAGCATCCTCTACAGTGCCCCTCAACGGTTGGCGGCCCGCCAATCGACTGTTTCCAGAAATAGAGGGAGAACCTGATGAACCTGAAACGACAGATAACCCGGCGCCTGGTAGCCGGCCTTTTCCTCCTCGGTACCGCTTTCTCGGCCTCCGCGGATGTCTCCACGGCAACGGACAGCAATGACGTGATCCTCGCGGGACACGACGCCGTGGCCTACTTCACCGAGGATCGGCCGGTCCTGGGCAGCGCCGAGTTCACAGCTGTCTACGAGGGCGCCGTGTACCGATTCGCGAGCGCCGGCAACCGTGACCGCTTCCGCGCGAATCCCGCAAAGTACGCGCCGGCCTACGGCGGTTACTGCGCGCTCGGCACGGCGTTCGGCAAGAAATTCCAAGTCGACGGCAAGGCGTTCCAGGTTGTCGAAGGTCGCCTGTATGTCAACAAGAACCTCGACGTCTACGAAACCTGGCGCAAGGCGATTCCTGACAACATCGTAAAGGCCGAAGGCAACTGGCCGACAATCCGCGACGTGCCGGCGGACAAGCTCTGAAAACTCCGTTCGGCACACCCCAAAGGGCGCCACGATGATGTGGCGCCCTTTTTTGTGTTGGGCGCAATTCGCTTGTTGGCCAGCCGAGGACACCGTGAGCTTTTGCGGTAGTATGAGCGCGATTCGGCGCAACACGTTCATCCTTGGAAAAACAACACGCCACAAGCAGCAAGCTGAACCCCGAAATGCTCGTCGGCGTTTCCGCTGTGATCATTGGCCTTTGTGCGCTCGGCGTCTCTCTGTACGAAACCAGCCTGATGCGCGAAGAACAGCGGGCGGCGGTCATGCCGATGCTCGAATTGGCGCGTTCGTACAGCATAGACCGCAACAACCCGACGGCTGAGACGTCCAGCTTGAAACTGCACGCGACCAATGTCGGCATCGGTCCTGCCCGGATACTGGACTTCCGCGTGACGGTCGACGACAAGCCGCAGCCGACCTGGAATGCGGCAATACGTGAGTTGCTCGGTCGTAAGCAGTCCCTTTCTTATATACAGTCGACGATCAACGGCAGGACCATCCCTCCCGATCGCACGATTATCATGATGGACCTGAACGACACTGCGCTCGTGGAAGCCATACTCACCGAGTTCGATCGGTTCGAATTCGAGGCCTGCTATTGTTCCGTTTTCGACGAGTGCTGGAGAACGAGCTACTCGGTATCGGGTACAGGGTCCGCCGTCGAATCCTGCGAGCGCTCCGAAGCATCGTTCGAGGAGTAGTCGTCACCGGTTTTCCCCCGCAGCGGGTTTGCCGCGTTGGTCGCGGCGAGGCAAAAATATGAGTGGACAGGACTACAGCGACTACTCGATCCTGGAACTCGAGGAAGCCTTGCGCATGGTTGACGGCAGGCGTTATCCGGAGAACGAGGCGGCGCTGAAGCGGGAACTCGAAGCGAGGAGGAAGTCGGGAGAATACGAGCGCTTCCTCGCATCCAGCCGCGAGAAGGCAGAACGAAAGCGCCTGGAGAGAATCGGATTTGCGCGTCGCCTGCGCCCGCTTATCGCCGTGTATCTACTCCTGTCCGCTCTGGCGTGCGCCGTTGCCGTCTTCATGGGTGGGCTATCGCCGGCGGAGCAGGCGCCGGCGCTGATTGTCGCGCTGCTCTTCACCGGCGGCGCATCGGCGGCCGGCGTGGGGCTGCTGCTGGGAAAAGCATGGGCTCATTGGGCTGCCGTGGCGGTGTTGGCGCTACTGGTGCTCCAGTTTCAGCTCGGCGGCATCGTTTTCAACCCGCCGTCTCTGCTCGGTCTCTATGTGCAGGTCGGCGGCGGCCTGTTCTTTAGCGCCGGATTCGAGCTGGGTTTCGAATTTGCTTTGGGCGCTGACGTGCCCACGTTTATTGCCATCAACGTTCTCGCCGCGGCAATGATTCTCTACCTGTTCGTCGCACGAAACCCCGCACTGCCGGCTGATTCCTGACCAGAGTGTCGGAGGCGCTGACCGTCCTTTGACATAATTACCCAAAAACGACCAAAAACGGCTTAGTTACGCACTTTCGCGTGCATTCGATATCGTTTTGACTGAATAGTTAACGTATGGTATCATTCGAAAAGTTTTGATTGCATACGAAATCACAGGGCACCCAATGCCGAACAAGACGAAGCAGGTAGGCGTTCGTCTGACCGACGAGGAAGCCAACTTCCTCTCGCGGTACAAGGCCGAGAACGCCGCCACGCCCAGCGAAAAGCTGCGCGCCATCATTGACGAGGCGCGGCAGCGCCACCTGGGCACGGAGGATTACCCGGGGTCTCTCAAGCTCATGCAGGACCTGATCGATCCGACCGTGCGGATCATCAAGAACAGCGAACACGAGCACCGGCTGCACTCGGAACTCGTAACGCGTCTGAACGACTGGGTACCCGAGTGTATGGCGTACCTGATTGCGTCGAACGGGCGCGATACGAATCTCGACGCCAAGCAGCTGCACGAAATAGAGGCAGCCGTGGCGGAGCGCGTCATCGTGCTGATGACCTCGGTATTGCAACTTGCGGTGACAAGGACGGCGCCGCTGTACAACAAGAACGCGCTGGCGGACGCCGTCGAACCCGTGCTGGAACTGGCCCGGGTCATCGAATCCGTGCAAAAAAATCGCACTCAAGGAGGCAGCAATGGCAGAAACAATGGCTAAAAGAGTAAGTCGACTGATCAGCGGCGGGTTCAACGCCCTCGTCGATGCGGTCGAAGACGCAAGCCCCGCAACGGTAATGGAAGAGGCGATCCGCGAGGTCGACAAAGCGGTTGACGAAGTGCGCGCCGAGCTCGGCGAAGTCATTGCGGCAACCCATCACACGACAAACCGGCTGGCTGACGAAACCAACAAACACACGGCTCTGGGCGAGAAAATCGAAGTGGCGGTTCGGGAAGGCCGCGACGATCTCGCGGAAACCGCAATTGCGCAGCAGATGGATATCGAGGCGCAAATACCCGTGCTCGAGGCTTCGATTGAAGACGGCAAAACCCGTCAGAAGGAGCTGGAGCAATACGTCGCAGCATTGAAGGGCAAGCGCCGCGAGATGGAGGAGGAGCTGTCGAGCTTCAAGGCCAGTCAGAACGCGCCTGCAGCCACCGAAAGCGGCAAAGCCTCGGGCAGCAACGTGGAAGGTAAAGTAGACCGGGCCTCCAACGCGTTCGACCGGGTCGTGAATCGTGCGACCGGTTTGCCGGGTTCGTCCGGCGCCACGGATCGCAAGACCGCCGCGGAACTGGCGGAACTCGATGAGCTTGCCCGGAAGAACAAGATTGCGGAGCGCCTGGCCGCTATCAAAGGGTCCGGCAAGTAAATGCTGGATCTCCTGTCGAGCGGCGCGAACGCGCCGTTCACAGTGGCGCTCATCGTCATGTTCGCCATTGCCATTGCAGAACTCGTCGCGCTGCTTCTGGGCTTCGGTTTGTCGGATGCCGTAGACGCCCTGTTGCCCGACATCGACATCGAGGTTGGCGTCAATGCGGATGCAGGCTCGGCGTTTACCCGACTGCTCGGCTGGCTGCACATCGGAAAGGTGCCGCTACTGATGATACTGATCGTGTTCCTGACCGCGTTCGGTCTGATCGGGCTGGTACTGCAGTCGCTCGCCAAGGGTGTGACGGGTTACTACATGTCCGCCTGGGTTGCGGTCGTGCCGACCATGATCCTCGCGATGCCGGTCGTCAGAGTGGGTGCCGGCGCGCTCGCGATTATCCTGCCGGGTGACGAAACCGACGCCGTCTCCGCCGACACGTTTGTCGGCCGCACCGCCACCATTACGCTCGGCGAGGCCCGTGCCGGCTCGCCGGCAGAGGCCAAACTCACCGACGAACACGGCTACACGCACTACGTCATGGTCGAGCCCGACCGCGAAGACGTGTCCTTCAAGCAGGGCACTACGGTGTTGATCACCGAAAATCTGGGCGCCGTCTTCAAGGGCATCATTAGCGATAGCCCGGGGCTGAAGGAGGAATAATGGATCTACAAGAAGCTATGGGAGGAATAAGCATGGGATTGGGATTGCTCGAAGTACTGACCATTGCGGTTGTTGTCATCATTGCGTTGATTACGATCGGGTTGATCCTGTCCCGGCTTTATCATCGCGCCTCGAAAGAGGTGTCGTTCGTGCGAACCGGTTTTCGCGGCCAGCGCGTCATCATCAACGGCGGCGCCATGGTGCTGCCCGTACTGCACGAGATCATTCCGGTCAACATGAATACGTTGCGCCTCGAGGTGAAGCGTTCCAACGAGCAGGCGCTGATTACCCAGGACCGGATGCGCGTCGACGTTACCGCGGAGTTCTACGTTCGCGCCAAGCCGACCGAGGAAGCGATTGCGGCAGCTGCGCAGACACTGGGTCTCAAGACTATGCAGCCCGAACAGCTCAAGAGCCTCGTCGAAGGTAAGTTCGTCGATGCGCTGCGCGCCGTGGCCGCCGAAATGGCGATGGAAGAGCTGCACGAAAAACGCGTGGACTTCGTTCAAAAAGTACAGCAGGTCGTATCGGAAGACCTGTCCAAAAACGGTCTCGAACTCGAGTCCGTGTCGCTGACCGGTCTGGACCAGACCGGCTTCGAGCACTTCAATCCGCAAAACGCGTTTGACGCCGAAGGCCTGACCAAGCTTACCGAGGCGATCGAGTCGCGCCGCAAGAAGCGCAACGATATTGAGCAGGACACGGCTGTTGCCATTCAGAACAAGAACCTCGAGGCGGAGAAGATCAAACTCGACATTGGCCGTGAAGAGGAATACGCCAAGCTTGCGCAGGAGCGTGAAATCGAAATCCGCCGTGCTTCACAGACGGCGGCCATTGCCGCCGAGCAGGCTGAAAAGGAACGCGAAGCCGAGGAGGCGCGTATTCAGTCGAAGCGTGAGGTCGACATGGCCGGTATCCACGCCGAACGCGCCGTCGAGGAAGAGCGCATCGAAAAAGAGCGTCTTCTGAAGGAGAAGGACATCGATCGCGTACGGGCCGTCGAAATTGCCGAGCAGGACAAGGCCATTGCGGTTGCCGAGAAGTCCAAGGCGGAGTCCGAGGCGCAGGCTCTGGCCGACAAGGCCCGGGCGCTTGCCGTCAAAGAGGAAGAGGCGGTACGGACCGTGCGCCAGGTCGAGATGGCCGAGCGAGAAAAACAGGTCGAACTCGTCGAGGCGCGCAAAGCGGCCGAGAAGGACGCCATCTCCATTACCGTGGCGGCCGAGACAGAAAAGCAGGCGGCGGAAGACAAAGCCGTTGCGGTTCGTACCTTGGCCGAGGCCGAGGCCGAAAAAGATCGGATCGAGGCGAAAGGTGAGGCTGATGCGGAAATCCTGAAAGCCGATGCGGCCGCGAGGACCTACGCGGTCAACGCCGAGGGCGAAATGGCGCTCAACGAAGCGGCCAATACGCTGAACCAGGCCATCATCGAGATGCGGCTGAAGCTCGAGATGCTTGAGCAGCTGCCGCGTATCATCGAAGAAAGCGCCAAGCCCATGCAGCAGATCGACGACATCAAGATCATCCAGGTCGACGGTCTGACCGGCGGAACGCCCGCCGGCGGCAACGGCGGCGGCAGTGGTGGCGAAGGCGTTGCGTCGGGCGGCGGCAACATGGCCGAGCAGCTCATCTCGAGCGCCCTGGCCTATCGCGCGCAGGCGCCGGTCGTCGATTCACTGTTGAACGAAATCGGCATGGACGGCAAGGATCTGAACGGACTCACGGCCGCTTTGAGGGATGCAGGGTCAACGGACGCTTCACCGAAGGCTGAATAAACCGGTAGCAAGGCAGAAGCGGGTCCTCGCAACGAGGACCCGCTCTTCCTGTTCCCGATGACGCAGTACCCGCTGCCGGAGCGAAAGTGTATGGCGAGATACATTGCATTCCTGAGAGCCGTCAACGTCGGCGGTACCGGCAAACTGCCGATGGCCGAGCTGCGAGCCATGTGCGCCGAGCTCGGGTTTTCGGGCGTCAAAACTTACATCGCGAGCGGCAACCTGCTGTTTACGAGCAAGGCGTCAAGGACCGCCGTGAAGGCGAGTCTCGAAAAGCGGCTCGCCGATTACGCCGGAAAGCCGGTCGGCGTAGTCGTACGAACCCCGGGCGAGCTCGAATCCGTTCTGGACAACAATCCCTTTGCCAACCGAGATCCAAAGTTCTCCGTGGCGATCTTCCTCGACAAGAAGCCGCCGGGCGACGCGTTGGAAAACGCGACGGGCCAACTGGACGAGGAGATGTCGATAGGCGAGAAGGAAATCTACGTCTATTACGGAAGCGGTATGGGCCGCTCAAAGCTCAGGATTCCGGCCGCAAAGCACGGAACGACCCGTAATATGAATACAATCGCCAAAATGGTCGAGCTGGCCTCCGCCTAGATGGGCTCTGGATACCTGGAACTCGCCCTCCTGCTCATCTTTGCGGCCGTCGCGGTGTACGCGGCTTACATGATCGTGTTGGCTATGATCGCCATAGCCTGTGACACCACCGTATCGAGCGCTCAAAAAGCCGCGCTCGTCGTACTGAATATGGGCGTACCCATACTGGGCGCGTTGCTCGTCTTGCACGCGGCGAGTCATCACATACCCGTACTCGTCAACAAGCTGCCGCTCGGTTGGCCGCTTCGGCGTATTCTGTACGGGAAAAGCTTGCCGGCGCACCGCGAGGCCGGGATCGACGATGTCTGGGACGACATTCCGTAGAGCTGGGCCGTGGGAAGTGCGGCGTGCGCAACCATGGGGATTAGCCATGCGCAGGAGAATACAGCCCGTAAGTCCAGCAAACGTCGTCTGGTATCTCGCTTTCCTGTGGGCGGTTCTGCTCGGGAGCGTCGTGGCCGGCGTCCTGATCGACGTGGAAAGCGGAAGTAGTCTGCTCGAAGAGGTTGCGCTGTTTTCGTTGTTCCTGGTTCTCGGCCCCCTCATTTTCGCCGTCTACGGCTTCCTGTACATCGATGTCGTCACTACCTACCGGTATCGTCTGCTCATCGCCTTACCCGCTCTTGCACTGCCGGAAGTCTTTGTCCTCGTGATCGTCGTATTGCCCTTTGCGCACCTGCTGCTACTGACCGTCACTTACTTGCGCTCCAGGTAGATGAGTGTTGTTACACTATCGTTGCGACGCGCCAGCGATTCCGCAAACCGCGTGCACACGATGGGTGCAGCGAAAAAGGAGAGCTTCGATGCGCAGGATTCCCGTTGCCCTATTGACCGTAGCCGCACTTGTTGTCGGCTGCGAAGCGACCCACGATACCCCGTCGCCGCGGCAGGTTGTCGTTGCGGAAGGGTTGCTGCATCCCTGGGACATGGCGTTCCTGTCGGCGGAGGTAGCGCTGGTCACCGAAAAGGACGGTCAGCTCAAGCGCGTGAACCTGGTTACCGGAGAGCATGAGGCTGTCGCCGGGTTTCCAGACGATCTCGACAACGTGAGGCGCGACGACCCTCGGGACAACTCCGGTCTGTTCGGCCTGGAGCTCGACCCCGACTACGCGAACAACGGCTGGATCTATGTGGCGTATTCCGCCGGCGACGCCAACGGTACGGCGCTCACCGTCATTCGTGCTCGCATGGGCGCCGGCAATGCTCTGGTCGACGTCGAAGAGATCTTCAGGGCCCGGCCCCTGTCGACTGATCGCTTCCACTATGGCGGTGGGCTCGTATTCGACGACGAGCGCCGGCTGCACATTACGGTCGGCGAACGGGTCTTCGACGAGGGTGACCAGGCGGCGCTGCCCGTAGCGCAAGACGCAACGCAGGCGCTCGGCAAGATCTTTCGAATCAACGCTGACGGCTCGATACCCGCGGATAACCCGGATTTCGGGCCCTCCGCCGTGCCCGGCATTTATGCATTAGGCATCCGCGCGTCGCAGGGCATTACCCGGGACCCGGCGTCCGGCGGCATCTGGTTTTCCGAGCACGGCCCGACGCAGGGAGACGAACTCAACCGTCTAACGGCTGGCGCGAATTACGGCTGGCCGGTACGAACGACGGGAACATACCGCAACGGCGACTATCGGGCGCCGGCTATCGAAGCGGATTTCACCGAGCCGGTGTACTACTGGGAGGATACCGTTGCCCCGACCGGGCTGGCTTTCCATACGGGCAACACGTTTCCGGAGTGGGAGGGCCATCTTTTTGTGGCCGGGCTGTCGGGCGGCAACCTTTGGCGCATCGAGTTGAAAAACGGCGAGCCGCACGTTGTCGAGAAGTTGTTCGAAGCGACGCCCATGCGCTTCAGGAAGATCGAGGAGGGACCGGGCGGTTCCCTGTATCTACTGACCGACGAGGCAAATGGGCGTGTTATTCGCCTCGAGCGCGGTTAACTGTTCTCGTTGGTCCCTTATTCTTCAAATCAGTGTAACAGCGAGGAGAACAGTGATGCACAATCAAAAACGCAAAACCCAGATCAGCTTGGCGGCAATTCTCTTCTTGGTCCTGTGCATGCCGGTCAGCGTAAAAGCGGCAGAAATCTGGAGCGGTGCGACCAAAATCACGGCGGTTTATCCGACTTCAGACGCGCTGGCTTTTATGACGGAATACTCGCATCCTCAGAGTACCTGCGATAACAGCACACGATTCATGATTGCCATGAGCCACCCAAATTACGATGTGTTAGCCAGTGTGCTGTTGGCCGCATTCCATAGCGGGAAGAATATCAGACTGAACTTCGACCAGGCGAGCCCAAGCTGTGCTGTGGCCGTCAACAGGTTCCAGGTTTGGTAGAGCAATGGCTGCGTAAGGGTCGAGAAGCTTCGCCAAACGAATTGCCGTTGGGCCGTCGCATCTTCACAGCATTTTCAACGGGGGACATACCATGAATCTAGGCGCTTTTTCGGTGAGCCTGAGTGTCAGCGACATCAAGGCATCACGCGACTTCTACACAAAGCTCGGCTTCGAGGAAATCGGCGGCGACATCGAGCAGAACTGGCTCATATTGAGAAACAGGGAACACGTCATTGGCCTGTTCCAGGGGATGTTCGAGAAGAACACGCTGACCTTCAATCCGGGCTGGAATCAGCAGTGCGGCGAGATCGAGCCATACGACGACGTCCGTGATATTCAGAGACAGCTGAAAGCGGCGGGCGTGGAACTCGTTCAGGAAGCGGACGAATCCGGAAGCGGGCCGGCCAGCTGTGTGGTCGTCGATCCGGACGGCAATCCCGTGCTCATCGACCAGCATCGCTGATCCTGGCCGCGGGACAGCTCGTCAGACGTCCGTCGGCTTGCCGAGGAAGCGGTGGATGGCGACCAGCACCACCATTGCGCTGGGCAGCAAAAGGAACCAGGGCAGTCCGTAGCCGGCCGGCAGAATGCCGACGAAGATGGCAACCAGACCTCCGATCAGCGCGTACGGAATCTGCGTTGTCACGTGATCCATGTGATCACAGTTGGTGGCGAGCGACGACAGCACGGTCGTGTCGGAGATCGGCGAGCAATGATCCGCCCACACGGCGCCGGTCAGCACACAGGCAATGCAGGAATACAGTATGTGCATGTGCTCCGGCGTTGCCATGCCGTTGAGCTCGAGCACAGCCCAGCACAGCGGGATCACGAGCGGCATCAGTATCGCCATGACGCCCCAGCTTGTTCCCGTGGCAAACGCCGTGGCGCCCGCAAGGAGGAAAACGACCGTCGGCAACATGTACGGCGACAGGGAATCGCCGAGTATCGAGATGAGGTACGGCGCCGCCTGCAGGACTTTGGCGACGTCCGCGACCGCCCAGGCCAGGACCAGCAGGATGAGGCCCATCAGCATGAAGCGGGCTCCCGCGATAAACGCCTCGACGGTTTCATGAAGCGACAGGAGGCGTTGACCGAGCGTCAGGCCGGCGGCAACAAAACACGCGAGCAGCGATGCCCAGATGAGCACGACGTATGCATTTGCGCTGCCGATAACGTCCGTTAACGTATCGCCTTCACCGCTGACGAAGAGACCGCCAACAACCGTCCCGACCATCGTCAGTATTGGCAAGATTGCGTTGATCGCTCGACACGGGATGCCGTCTTTTTCAGAGAATTCGCTAGCCGACGTGTCATGCACGGCCGCTGCATCCGCGCGCTTCACGGCGCCCGTTTCACGTGCGCGACGCTCCGCCGTGTACATCGGGCCGAAGTCTTTGCCCGTATACACGACGAGAAACACGAAGAAGATCGCGAGGATCGGATAAAAACTGTACGGAATGGAGTTCAGGAACAGCGCATAGGCTGACTGCTCGATGGCCGGGATGTCGGCAATTGCCGTGTCGACGAGACCAAGCTGGAAACCGATCCATGTCGTAATGATCGCAATCGTGGCGACCGGCGCAGCCGTCGAGTCGACGAGATAAGCGAGCTTCTCGCGCGAGATCCGAAGGCGATCGGTCATCGGTCGGGTTGCGTTGCCGACAATCATCGTGTTGGCGTAGTCGTCGAAAAAAATGCCGAGCCCCAATGCGGCAACCACTCCCTGCGCGCGTTTTGGCGTGCTGGCAAGCGGCATGATTTTGTTGACCGCGCCGACCATGCCGCCATTGCGTGAGATGATCCCGACCATGCCGCCGATCATGAGCGTAAACAGCATGATCGACATGTGATCGGGGTCGGTTGCGGCGTTGAGAATATAGACCGTAGCGGTTTCGAAAAAACCTTCAAAAAAGCCCGGCAAGGTCAGACCGTTGATTGCCCACGCGCCCACGAGTATCCCTGCAAACAGGGCGGGTATGACGGCGCGCACCAGAAACGCGAGCAGAATCGCAAACAGCGGCGGGAACAGCGACACCCAGCCCGGGATGACGTCGAGCGTGCGCTCGGCAACCACAGTGCCGTCGGCCAACAGCGTAAGCGTTGCCGTGCCGGTGTCGTCGAGCTCGATGTCCGTCACGGAGATCGTCGACTCACTCGATGTCGCCAGTACGCGCTCGCCGAGTCTGATCTCCACTTGGTTCGCGTCGTCCGGCACCGTCGCCTCAACATCGAAGCCGACGCCGGTGAGGAGAATATCGGGAGTCTCGAATTTTGCCTCGTCAGCCGTCGCAACGCCGGCAAGGAACATCATCAACAAAAAGAGAAAAGTGCCAGAGGTTTTCGACGACATAGTGACCCGTTGTTGTTCTTGGTGTCCGCGTGCTTGTCCGAACTGCGTTGGCTGCCGGCCGGCGCGTTGCGTGATGGGAAATCGGTGATTTGCCCAATGCCAGACAAAACTATAGCAAATGGAGCTGTTTCGACGCCGGATTCTGTCGCCCGATGGCGACAGAACGCCGGTATTTCAGGTTTACTGTGAAGTCGGTCGGGTTTTGGCAAACCTCGCGCGCTACCATCGAACGCACACACGATGCATGGGTAAAAACCGGGGATGGGGATCATGCCAAAATTCCTCAAGATCATCACAGCGGCGCTGTGCGCCGTTGTCAGCGTTTCCGCGTGCGACATTCGTACTTACGACGATGCGGTTGCCGAGTTCAACAACAACTCGCAGGGTGGTGGCAGTCCACCGCCGCCGGGGCCACCGCCTCCGCCGCCACCGCCTCCGCCACCCCCACCTCCGCCGGGTGCGTCGTTTGGTCCGGTGTTCTCGGAGATACAGTCGGCCCTGTTTACGCCGAACTGCGCAACGGCGGGCTGCCACTCGGGTGGCGCGCCCACCGGCAACCTGAACCTCGAGGCGGCCAACAGCTACATGATGCTCGTGGGTGTGGCGAGCGATTTTGATCCGAACATCCAACGCGTTGTGCCCGGTAACGCAAACAACAGTTACCTGATACAGAAACTCGAAGACGCCGCTGATCCGCACCCGCCCGGCGCCCCCGTGCCTGCCGCCGACATTGCCAACATCCGGCAGTGGATACTCGACGGTGCCGTCGACGATACGGTGCAGCCGCCGACGCCGGTGCAGGTGACGTCGATGAATCCCGCGCCCAATGCCCCGCTGACCGCCGGCCCGGCCAACATTACGGTCGGTTTCACGAAAGAGCTGGATGCGTCCACGGTCAACGCCATGACGTTTCAGCTGATCGGCGCGGGCGGAGACAGCATGTTCACCAACGGCAACGAAGTAACGATCACGGCCACCAGCATCTCCGTGCCCGCGGCGAATCCCCGTAGCGCCGTCTTCGATCTGACGGGCGTAAACCTGGCTGACGACGCCTATCGCGTTCGCCTCTTCGGCAGCGGCGCTTCGGTGATACTCGACCTTGACGGGCTGGCGCTCGACGGCGAGTTCAACGGCGGGTTCCCTTCGGGCAACACGGTGGCGGGCGGCAACTTCGAGGCCGACTTCACGGTGGCTGCGCCGGTGGTGCTCGAACCCAACCTGGACTCGATACAGTCCATCATCTTCGGACCCACGTGCGCAACGGCCGGTTGCCACAACAGCGTCAGCAACGCGGGTCTGCTGGATCTCAGCAGCGCCGATGCGAGTCATATGAACCTGGTTGGCGTGCCGAGCAGCGTGGACGCGGCGCGCATCCGCGTGATCGCAAACGATTCCGCGAATAGCTATCTGATCGAAAAACTTGGCCCGATGCCGAGCAACGGTGCACAGATGCCGTTCGGCAGACCGCCACTGGCCGACGCGGACATCAACGTCATTCGCACCTGGATCGACAACGGCGCCGTTCGCTGAACGGCGTCGTCCCGCCTGGAAGCGGTCTCGAAGTGTCTCGAGACCGCTTTTTATTCTTGCAGAAGCTCGAACTGGCAGCGGCCGCGCGTTACGCCGTTGACGATCAGCTCGGCGTAGTGTGTGCCCGGGTACAGGACACGGGTTGTCATCGGGCGAAACGCCTGGCGTTTTTCGATCGTCAGTTTTTCTCCTTCAGCAAAGTCTCCATCCCTGATCAGGAAGCGCTTCGCTGAGTGTTTACCGTTCGCTTTCAGGAAGTGAACGTTGAGCATAACGCGGAGGCGTTGTTTACCCAGTGACGTCAACAAGCCGCGCCACTCGAAGTTCTGGCCAATCCTGACGGTGTCCGACGCCACCACCCCCGATACCCGAAAACGCGGCTTGTCCGTGTAGCCCAGTAGCTTGAACGCCGCCAGGTTGTCCTGCTTGATGAGCGTCCGCAGTGCGTGCTTGACGAGCCACTGGAACTCCGCGGGGTCGGCTGCGGGTCGCCTGGACCATCGAGACAGAGTCTCCGTTACCAGCGCCGGTTCGATTTTGGCAATGTCGTTCAGCGTGTTTGCGACTGAGCGCACGACGTAACGTGTCGGATCGGCGTATAGACGATCCAGCACGCTGACGGTGTCCTTCAGGTCGAGCGTCACCCGAGGCGCCCAGGGCAGCAGAGGGCGAATACCTTCCGAGGCCAGCCGGCGAACGTGATAGTTTTTGTCCTCCGCGCACGCGCGCACAAACTCGAGCGTCTCTCGTGGATACTTCTTCAGAAACGGCCGGATGGCAATCTCCGAAGAAAACCGCTTGGTCGCCTCGCGCAGCAGGTGCAGCGAGCGTTCGAGGTGTTCCTCATCGAGTCCGTGACGAGCGACGTACTCGCCGGGCACCACCCAGATGAATTCGCCAAAGTCGTCGTCTTCGAGGGTCGGATCCAGCGGCGGGGGCAACGCCTTCTCGAGAATGTCCGCCGCCTTTTCGAATTGATCCGGGAGGTGTTCGCCGAGCAGCCCGACGAGATGTGCAATGCGCTCTTTCAAGGCCAGCTCGGGGAAGCGTGCGAGCGCTTCGGCCTCATAGCGTTTTGCAGCAAACGGCGGGTGTGCTTTCTTGAGCGCTCGCGCGAGTTTTTGCACTTTGGCGGCGTTAAAAAGATCGTCCGCCAGCGAAAACGTCGTATCGGCCTTTACTGCCATGCTGTCAATCCGTTGAGTGAGAGTCTGTTGCGGCAGGCCGGCTCAGCCGAGCGCGGCGCTTAAGTCAGCGAGCAAATCGTCCTTGTGCTCGAGGCCCACCGAGAGCCTGAGCAGGTTGTCCGGTGCATTCGAGTGTTCTCCTTCGATGGACGCGCGGTGTTCGACAAGGCTTTCGACGCCTCCAAGGCTGGTTGCGTTGACAAACAGGCGCATGCGCGAGGCAACGCGGAGCGCCGCGTCTCTGCCGCCCGCAAGCTCGATCGACAGCATGCCGCCGCCGAGGCGCATTTGTTTGCGGGCCGTTGCGTATCCGGGTGAGGACTCGAGGAACGGGTAATTGCAGCGTTCCACGGCAGGATGCGAGTCGAGCATTCGGGCCAGCACCAGTGCGTTTTCGGAGTGTTTTTCGACACGGCATTCGAGCGTCATCAGGCCGCGCCCGATGAGCCAGGCGTTGAACGGCGACAACACCGCGCCCGTCAGGGAGCGCTGCGTTCTGAGCTTTGCGGCGAGCTCAGTGTCGTCGCGGAACACGAGCGCGCCGCCGAGCACGTCGCTGTGCCCGCCCATGTACTTGGTCATGGAGTGCATGACGTAATCTGCGCCGAGCGAGAGGGGCTGTTGGGCAGCCGGACTGGCAAACGTGCCGTCGACCCCAACCTTTGCGCCGTTTGCGTGTGCGAGTTCCGCGATCGCTTCGATATCCAGTACGTCGATGCGCGGGTTCGAGGGTGTCTCGAACCATATTAACGCCGTGGCGGGTGAGAGCGCCTGCTCCAGCTGGTCGCGGTCGGCAAGATCCACAACCCGGTGCGAGATCCCCCGGTCTTTGAGAACGTCTTCTGCGAGTATGCGCGTATCGAAGTAGCAGTCCCGATGTATCAGTATCTCCGAGCCACTCGGCAGGCTGCCGAAGAGCGCAGTGATTGTGGCCATGCCCGAAGCGTAGGTGATAGCTTCTACTCCACCTTCCAGGCTGGCGAGACGGGCTTCGAGTTCGTTGATGTTGGCATTGCCGTAGCGGACGTATTCATAGTCGGCAAGCTTCTCGTTGGCGGGGCCGTGTTCGAACGTCGTCGACAAATGAATGGATGGGGCAATGTGGCCTTCATGGCGGATGCCGGGCACGTGAATCGCGCGAGTTGGGAATTTCATGCGGATCGCTCGGTGGACGTCGAGCGGCACATTCTACCGTGATTGCCGGCGGGTCACTGTAACCGATACATGTCGGCTCGAAGCGCGGGTTCCACAGCTTAGCGGGGATGCGGCGACTGCACCCTGCGGTTGGCTCGCCACAGGGGCTCCGGTAGAGTGCTTCCACAGTTCTCGGAATCTCCGATGGGTTCGGCTCGTCCGCCGCGCCCCGGCGACTACACTTGAATGGCCTACGACCCCAACAATCAGGCATTGCGTCTGCCCAAAAGGCATGCGTCGCCGATCGCCGAGAAACCGGACCCGGAGTTCGGCCGGCGCCTGGAAGCAGCCCAGTCGTTGCGCAACGCCGTGACGGTCAGCATGATCGTGCTGATCGTGTTTACGCTGCTGTGGCTTTTGCTGACGTCCGTCGGTGGCCGCGTCTTCCCGTGGTTTGCGCTGCTGCTGGGGCCGCCACTGGGGTTTGCCGTTCGCCTCGCCGGGAAGGGGCTCGACTGGCGATTCCCCGCCGTTGCTGCGTCGTTTGCCGCGCTGGGCACGGTCATCGGCAACGTTGTAATCTCCGCGGCCTACACGGCGTCCGAACTGGAGGCGGGGATCGCGACCGTGTTGAGTCGTACGACGTCGATGACCTGGCCCGTGTTTTTCGACGAGGTAATGACGGGGGCCGACTACGTGTACGCGCTGTTCAGCGCGGGTATGGCGGCCTATTTTGCAACCCGTCGCCTGACTCGGCGTCAGTATTATGCGCTACGGGCCTGGCAGGATCGCAACCGGGCTGCAGGCGGCTGAGCTCTGGCAGTTTTGCCGCGCGCTCCGTCTTTACACCGGCATCAACAGCGGCTCGTCGGCATCGATGGCGTCGCCCGTAAACGATGCCAGCTGCTTTGAGACAAGCTGATCGATCTCCTTGACGGCGTTACCTATCCCTAAGAAGTACGGCGGATTGCGCCTGAGCAGGCTCCAGTTGCCCGTTTCGATGATCTTCACGAGGTGCCGAATGTTGCCCGCAATGGCCTCGATGTAGGGGTTCTTGCCGTCGTAGAGTACTTCGATGTAACGGTAGGCGTGATTGAATTTGCGGTTCAAGCGCTCGCGCATGACCTGCTGGTAGAACAGCGGAGTCTTCTGCAGCAGATCCTGGCCTGAGCGGTAGCGGACCATGTATTCGCCCGGTTTGGCGTTTTCGATCGCTACGCCGCCAACCACAAACTCGTTGTACAGCCGGTCACGGCACTTCTCGAGATAACAGCGATCGGCCATTTGCGCGATCATGTCCGCCGTGCCGATGAGGTGGCCGCAAATCACGTCCCGGGGATCGTCGAGCTCAATGTTGTCGAGATCGAGTTCGTAACCTGTGAAATGTACGATCATGCTCGCGACGCCCACATCCTGCGACATGCCGAGAGTCGGGAGGTAGCGGCGCAGGAAGTCGGCACTCCGGGAGACGTGATACATCGTAAATTCGGCGCCGTTGGCATAGTCGGCGTCGCGTTCTTCGTGACGTATATAGCCAGAGTCGTGAAACAGCGAGGTCACGACGGCCAGCATGGCCCGCTCCGCACCCAGCCGTTCGCGTGGTTCGACGCTTTGCTCATAACCGGCAACCAGACGCGCAAGAGCCAGCGTCATGTCGAGTGTGTGCTGCATGTCGTGGTAGGTCGTGTCGCATCCGAGGTAACCCGGAAAACGGCCCGTGAACAGTCGCTCGAAGTCGTAGAATGCCAGCCAGAGTTTGTCGAGTGCAGCGCCCGGGAAAGTCTCAGAGAACAGTTCGTGCACCGCGTTGCGCACGGCGGCGGGGCTGCTGACCTGCACCGTGTTGGTCACGTCGTAATCGTTGCGTCTGTCCTGGGACACCGCAGCGGTTTTGCCCGGACCGGACTGTCGCCCGACGCCGCTCAAGAGCGGCTCCCCATGTGAGGCTGATGCTGACTGCTTTGCCTGTGCATGGAACGGAATGATACCTTGCAGCTGCGTTGACGGCAGCGCAAAAAACCGCGTTATGTAACAAGCAAGGCACACTCGTCGGTGCCGCCAAATCGTCGCAAAGTCGCGACAGCCGTGGCTTTCAGGCGATTCTCGACCACATCCCGCCGCGTCCGCGCCGGCCCCGGGCAATATCGTCTGAAACGGCGTTCAAGGCTTCTGCAGACGTCGGCTAAAGCTCGAATTCGGCAACGACCGGCGCATGGTCCGAGGGCCGCTCGAGGGCGCGCGGCTCTTTGTCGACGTAGCTCGCAACACAGGCGTTGTTCATGGCGTTGCTGGCCAGTATCAGGTCGATCCTCAAGCCGGCGTTGCGGCGAAAACCGGCTGCCCGGTAATCCCACCAGCTGAAGGTCTTTTCAGGCTGCTCGAAGTTTCGGAATACGTCAGTCAGACCCAGGTCGACGAGCGCTCGCAGCGCTTCGCGTTCTTTCGGGCTGCAGAGAATGGCTTCTCCCCACTTTTCGGCGTCGTAAACGTCTTCGTCCGCGGGGGCAATGTTGAAATCGCCCAACACGACGAGTTTGTCGTGACGCGACATTTCGTCCTCGAGAAAATCCTTGAGTGCGGCAAGCCACTTCAGCTTGTAGTCGTATTTTTCCGAACCGACTTCCGAGCCGTTTGGCACGTACAGATTAATGACGCGGACATCGCCGATCCCGGAGGCCAGTATCCGGCGCTGCGGGTCGTCGAAGCCCGGAAAGTCCGTCACGGGATCGGCCGGCTCTTCGCGGGCAATGACGGCCACGCCGTTGTAGGTCTTCTGACCGCTCGCGATCGACGCATAGCCCGCGGCGCTCAACTCGTCCGCGGGGAATGCCTCGGTCACCTGTTTGATCTCCTGCAGCACCAACACGTCCGGGCGGTGCGCATCCAGCCAATCGAGTACATGACCGAGGCGCACTTTGAGCGAGTTGACGTTCCAGGTTGCTATTTTCATGAAATACCGTGTTGCCGTAACAGCGGTTCGAGGCTGGGTTTGCGGCCCCGGAAGGCGACGTAGGCGTCCATGAAGTCGCGACTGCCGCCTACTTCGAGTATTTCGCGCAGGAAACGACCGGCGGTCTCTGCGTCGAAGACGCCGGCTTCTTCAAAAGCGGCAAATGCGTCGGCGGCCAGCACTTCGGCCCACTTGTAGCTGTAATAGCCCGCGGCGTAGCCGCCCGCAAAAATGTGACCGAAGCTGTGCGGCAGGCGGTTGTATGCCGGGGGGTCGAGCAGCGCCATTTCGGCGCGCACGTCGTCGAGTAGCTCGAGTACGCTTTGTTCGCCGTTCGGATCAAACTCCGAGTGCAGGCGGAAATCGAACAGCGCAAACTCGAGCTGACGCAGCATACCGAGCGCCGCGCCTGCATGCCGGCTGGCTTCAAGGCGTTCGAACATCTCGCGCGGCAGTGCATCGCCGCTTTCGCAGTGTGCCGAACACTGTTTCAGAACGTCGTAGTGCCAGGCAAAGTTCTCCATGAACTGGCTGGGCAGTTCCACCGCGTCCCACGGCACGCCGTTGATGCCCGCAATACTCGGGTAGTCCACGCGTGTCAGCAGGTGGTGCAGCATATGGCCGAACTCGTGAAACAGGGTCACCACGTCGTCGTGACCCAGGAGCGAGCGCCCGTCGGCGTCCGGCGGCGGGAAGTTGCATACCAGAAACCCTTCGGGCAGCACGGCCCGGCCGTTGATCTGCATACGGTTGACGAGATCGGCCACCCAGGCGCCCGCCCTTTTTCCGGTGCGGGCGTACAGGTCGGCGTAAAAGCCGCCGATCGGCGTGCCGTCGCTCCGGCTGACCCGATAGTAGACCACCGTGTCGTGCCAGCGCGCGACGTTCGGCACTGCCTCGATGCAGAGTCCATACAGCTTGCTCGCGAGATCGAATAGTCCTGCGACAACCCGCCGCGCCTGGAAGTACTGGCGCAGCTCTTCGTCGGAAATCGCATATTTTTGCTGCTTGAGCTTTTCCAGCCAGTAAGCGACATCCCATGGCTCGATGCGCTCGCCCGCCAGAGCGCGAAGTTCCTCGAGCTCGTTCTCTCCGGCGCTGCGCGAACGACCGGCGAGTTCACGAAGGAATGCGAGGACCTCTTCCGTCGTGGCCGCCATCTTGGTGGCCAGCGAGTATTCCGCGTAGTTGTCGAAACCGACCAGTCGGGCAGCCTCCTCGCGCAGTGCAACGATGCGCCGGATGTTGCCGCTGTTGTCCCACTCCGTGTTCTCACCCTGGTCCGAGGCTCGAGTTACCCAGGCTCGATACAGTGATTCGCGCAGCTCGCGGTTGTCGGCAAAACGCATGACAGCATCGTAAGTGGGGTAATCGAGTTTGAGCAGCCAGCCGTCGACTTCGGAGTCCGCAGCGTCCCGGCGCGCGCGTTCGACGGCCTGACGCGGCAGACCGCCCAGCTTGTCTTTGTCCTCGATGCGAAGTTCCCAGGCGTCGGACGCATCCTGTACGTTCTGCTCGAAGCGCGCCTGCGTGGCGGCAAGCTCCTGCATGATTTCCTTGAAGCGCGCCTTTTCGGCCGGCGGCAGATCGACGCCCGACAGCTTGAAGTCTCGAAGTGCCTGCGCAACCGTTGAGCGTTGCGGCGTGGCGGCATCTCCGCCGAGCCCGTTCGCTACCTCCGAGTACGCCTGCTGGAGACGCGTATCCTGTGACAGTTCCGTGCCGTACTCGGTCAGGAGCGGCAGCCCTTTGTTGTAGGCTTCGCGCCAACCCCGCGATCCCAGCACACCCTGCAGGTGGGTAACGGGCGACCACACTCTCGCAAGCTCGTGTTCCATCGCCTCGAGCGGCGCCACGACCGAGTCGAAATCGGGGTCTTCGTTCAGAAGCAGCGCTTCGAGCTTATTTCGATTGCTTGAGATAAGCTCCTCCAGCGCCGGGATTACGTCGTCCGGAGAGATATCGTCGAAACGCGGCAGCGAGGCGGTGTCGAGAAGCGGGTTGGTCATGGTCGTCCTGGCTGGATGTTCCTAAAGCTCGGCCGGTAGCCGGCCGTGGAATGGCTTACGGTGAACGGACAGTGTGCTCGGGTGGTATCGCTGGATAGCGTTGCAATTGTACCACATTATATGGTCATTAATGTCCATCCAACAGGGAGGTTCAAGGGAGTAATGCATTGAACGAACAGTACGATCTGGTGGTAATCGGTGGCGGCAGCGGCGGTCTTGCACACGCCCAGCGAGCAGCAGAATACGGCGCAAAAGCCCTGGTTGTCGAGTCGGGGCGTCTCGGCGGTACCTGCGTCAACGTGGGCTGCGTGCCAAAAAAGGTCATGTGGTATACAGCGTCGCATCGACACCATTTCAATCATGCTCCCGACTACGGTTTCGATATCGACGTCAACGGTCACGATTGGGCGAAGCTCAAGCGTTCCCGCGACGCCTACATCGAGCGCCTCAACGGTATCTACGCAAACAATCTGAACAACAAGGGCGTGCACTGGGTTTCGGGACAGGGCCGCCTCGTCGACGCCAACACCGTGGCGGTGGGTGACGAGCACTACACGACGAACAACATTGTGATCGCGACCGGTGGCCGGCCCATCGTGCCGCGCATCCCGGGCGCCGACCTGGGTATTACCTCGGACGATTTCTTTGAGCTCGAAGAGCGTCCGGAGCGGGTCATGATCGCGGGCAGCGGTTACATTAGCGTCGAGCTTGGCGGCGTTTTCCACGGTCTGGGAAGCAAAGTACACATTGTCGTCCGCAAGGACGGCGTTGTCCGCAGCTTCGACCCGATGCTCGGTGGCGAGCTGCTGCGCGCAATGCGCGAAGATGGAATCAGCGTCGACACGGGCGTCCATCCCGCTCGGCTCGAGCGGACCGGCGACGGCATTGTCATGACCAGCGAAGACGGTCGCCGTTTCGAGCCCGTCGACTGTTTTCTGTGGGCGGTCGGGCGCGCGCCGAACATCGAGGCGCTTTGTCTGGATAAGGCCGGTGTCGAGACCGACGGCTACGGTTTCATACCGGTCGACAAGTATCAGACGACCAACGTCGAGAACGTTTTTGCTCTGGGCGACGTGACGGGCGCCGTCGCCCTGACGCCCGTGGCCATTGCGGCGGGTCGACGACTTGCAGACCGCCTTTACGGGGGCATGGACGGCCGCCACCTCGACTACAGCGGCATTCCCACCGTGATCTTCAGTCACCCGCCGATGGGCACGGTCGGCATGACGGAACCGGAGGCGCGCGAGCGCTACGGCGGTTCCGTCAAGGTCTATACGTCGTCGTTCGTCGCTATGTACTACGCCCTTGGCGAGAAGAAGAGCCGAACGCACATGAAACTCATCGTTGAGGGTGACGACGAGCGGATACTCGGTTGCCATATCATTGGCGACGGCGCGGACGAGATGCTGCAGGGTTTTGCGGTGGCCATCAAGATGGGTGCGCGCAAGCGGGATTTCGACGACACGGTCGCCATACACCCGACCAGCGCCGAAGAGCTCGTGACTATGCGTTGAGCCGGAGTTGTTTGAGTACAGGTTTGGTGTCCGGCCTGACGCCCCGCCAGATGTGGAACGACTCTGCGGCCTGCTCGACCAGCATGCCCCAACCCATGACGGCCTGTTCGGCGCCATGCGCTTTTGCCCATTCACAAAACGGTGTGGCCTTGAGCCCGTAGGACAGGTCGTAGCACAACGTCGACGTGCCGATTGCCGACGCAGGATACGGCAGTTTTTCGCCTTTGAAGCCCGCCGAGGTTGCGTTGACGATCAGCTGCCAGTCGCGGTCTTCGATATCGTCGAACGCGCACGCGGCAATCGATCCGTGGCGCGCGAAGTGATCCGCAATGATTGTGGCTTTTTCAGGCGTGCGATTCGCAATCAGGAGCAGTGCCGGCTGCATCTCCAGGAGTGGACCGACTATCCCGCGCGTTGCGCCGCCGGCGCCCAGAACAAGGATATTCGCATTTTCGATCGACAGGCCGCGGTTGACGACCAGATCGCGCAGGAGACCAATTCCGTCGGTGTTGTCACCAAATATCTCGCCGTCCTGGAAAGCCAGCGTGTTTACGGCACCTGCCGTGCTGGCTCGCTCGCTGAGCTGATCGGCGAGCTTGCAGACTTCCGTCTTGTGCGGCGTCGTGATGTTGAGCCCTTTGCCGCCCGTGCGCTGGAACTGCCGGACCGCCTGCTCGAGTTTATCGGGCGCAACCTTGAGCAGCTCGTACTGAATGTTCTGCCCGGTCTGATGGGCGAATAGTCGATGGATAACGGGCGATCTGCTGTGCGCGACCGGATATCCCATGACTCCGTAGCGGTCGGCGGCGGTGGGCTCAGAGCTCAAGACCACCTCCTAAAAATCGCTCCGTGGCTTTGTTGTGTCCCCAAAGCCGGACGCCTCCTTTGATTTCAATATTATTGTTCTTGATTGTTGTTCTTGGTGTGCGTCAATCTTGCGGAACCAGTATAACCGCTAGTCTGACCACGTGTACTCTTTATACCTGCCTATGCATTACCTTTGCGAAGCCACTGTGCGGCCTCGATAGCGTAGTAGGTCAGAATACCTGAAGCCCCGGCGCGTCGAATCGACAGCAGCGCCTCCAGTACCGTCTGCCGTTCGTCGAGCCAGCCGTTCTGTGCCGCCGCCTTCAGCATCGCGTATTCGCCGCTGACATGATAGGCGAAACAGGGAACGCCGAGTTCTTCGCGCACGCGGCGGACAATATCGAGGTAAGGAAGGGCCGGTTTGACCATCACGATGTCGGCGCCTTCGTCGAGATCCAGGCGCGCTTCCCGAAGTGCCTCGTCCGAGTTCGCCGGACTCATTTGATAGGTGTACTTGTCACCGCCCGCGAGGTTCGCCGCTGAGCCGACCGCATCGCGGAAAGGACCGTAGAAGCTCGATGCGTACTTCGCGGAATAGCTCAAGATGACCGTATTGACATGTCCGGCCGTTTCGAGCGCATCGCGCAGTGCGCCCACCCGTCCGTCCATCATGTCCGAAGGCGCCACTACGTCAGCCCCGGCGGCGGCGTGCGACAGTGCCTGCCGGACCAGCATGGCGACTGTTTCGTCGTTCAGGACGTAGCCGGTGTCGTCGATGATGCCGTCCTGTCCGTGTGTCGTGTAGGGATCGAGGGCAACGTCCGTAATGACGGTCAGATCCGGGAATTGCTCCTTTATGGTGCAAACGGCGGTCTGGGCAAGCCCGTCCGGGTTGGCGCATTCCGCGCCGTCGAGCGATTTTCGGCTGCCATCCACCACCGGAAACAGGGCTATTGCCGGAATGTCCAGCTCCTCTACCGTCGCGAGATGTTCCAGCAAAAGGTCCAGCGAGCGCCGTTGGATGCCGGGCATGGAGGGCACGTCTTCGGCTCGTTGTTGACCCTCGAGGACAAAAACAGGGTAAATTAGGTCGTCGGCCGACAGTATCGTCTCGTCGACGAGACGGCGTAGACTCGCCGTTCGGCGGGTGCGACGAAGGCGGGCGCGGGGGAATCCAGGCTGCTGGTAAGTGCCCATAAAAAACTCGAAAAACCAAGAATAATCGCTGATTTTCCATATATTTACCGTGGATTCCATGCTTGAACCGAAGTTTTTTACAAGCAGCGTAATAATTCGACCATGGGACAGGTCATCTTGAATGGATAGCAGCAAGACGGAAGCGGCACGACGCCGGCGTTTCGATCAGCTCGTTTCCGTCTACCACCAGGACATGTATCGCTATGCCGCTTGGCTCAGCCGCGACAAGGCCATTGCCGAGGACGTGGTTCAGGAGGCGTTGCTCAGGGCCTGGAAATCGCTCGATGCGCTTCGCGACGAAGCGGCGGCCAAGCAGTGGCTGCTGACCATTGTCCGACGCGAGAACGCGCGCTGGTTCGAACGTCGACGGCTCGATACCGTCGACGTCGATGACCTGACGCCTTCGCAGGAGGCTTTGCTTGCGGAGCGCCCGAACGAGGCCGTGGACGAAATGCGCGAGGCGATCTACCGGTTGGACGACGACTATCGTGAACCGCTCGTGCTGCAGGTGTTAATGGGATACAGCACCAATGAAATAGCAGAGCTCATGGACATCAAGCAGGGAGCCGTTTTGACCCGGCTACACAGAGCTCGGCACAAGCTGAAGGATCAGATTGAGAAGGACGCCGCATTAATCAGCAAAGATATCGGCGAAGACAAACGACCATGAATTGCGAAGAGTACAGACAGGCATTAACCGAGGACCCGACGTTCTCGGGCGGTAAGGCACATCTTGCCGAGTGTAAAGAGTGCCAGGCGTTTCGTGCGTCATTCCTGGGTTTCGAGGGTCGCATCGAAGCGGCTCTCCGTATCCCCGTGCCGCCACTCAAAATGCCCGAGCTGCCGGCTATCGAAAGCAGCGGGGAAAACGTAGACAACGCCGACCGCACAAACGTCGTGGCGATCAAACCGCGTGCCCGCGTGACTACTCCCGCATGGTTTGCCCTGGCGGCCAGCGTTGCGCTTGTCGCAATGCTGGGTGTTCGGATGTTCGAAGGCCATGGTCATGGCGAATTTTCGTCCCTTGCCGAAGAGATCGTGGCGCACCTCGACCACGAACCTCAGGCTTTACGCGTGACCGACAGACCCGTCAGCGACGCGCGCCTCGAGCGGATCGTGCCCGCAAATATGGCGAACATGAATCACGATGCAGGTCTTATTACCTACGCGAGAAACTGCGAGATTAACGGCAATACCGTCCCGCATCTCGTCATTCAGGGAAAAAAAGGTCCTGTCACTGTAATACTTTTGCCGGATGAACGGGTCTTAGAAGCAGAGGTCCTGGATGGTGAGGGAATAAACGGAATGCTTATTCCCGTTGGTAATGGCAGCATTGCTATTATCGGCGAAAAAGATGAGGAACTCGGTAACATTCGAGATAGTGTTGTGAATTCGGTGACCTGGAGTACTTGATCTTCCAGTTACCGCTTAAAGTGAAGCGCCCGGTCTTGGGCTAATTCCTGATTAGGAGAGAGAGATGTCTGACAAGAAAGTGATCAAACCCGTTGCATTGGCCGTTGGCGCAGCCCTGGCTAGCACGTTTGCCCTGACCGGTGTTGCCACCGCCGACTCGGTTGACAACCCGTTCGAAATGTCGAGCTTGAGCGCCGGCTACATGCTGGGCGAAGGTGATAAGAAAGATAAGGGCGGTGAAGGCTCTTGTGGTGAAGGCTCGTGCGGTGAAGGCTCCTGCGGCGGTGAGAAAGACAAAGGTGGCGAAGGCTCGTGCGGTGAAGGCTCCTGCGGCGGCGAGAAAGACAAAGGTGGCGAAGGCTCCTGCGGTGAAGGTTCTTGCGGCGGCGAGAAAGACAAAGGTGGCGAAGGCTCCTGCGGCGAAGGCTCTTGCGGCGGTTCCGTCTAAAGAGGCTTGATACCTGAATCGTCTTTGACGAGACAGAAGGCCCGGGTGGCAACGCCCGGGCCTTTTTTATTGCGCGCACTATCCAGGGGGCCAGGGCCGGGGCCGAAAGTGCTCGTCGACGACGCGATGTCGGGTGCCCGCGGGCAGCACCTGGAGTGTCTTCAGAAACTCGATGACGGCGTCGCGCTCAAAAGCCCCGAGGGCACGCCAGTGTCGATGCGTATAGGCCGCGGCACCCCGGTGCGCCTCGATGGCCTCGCGTAAGGTTGTGTATCGACCGTGATGAAAATACGGCGCCGAGCTGGCGACGCCCCAAAGGCGGCTTGTCAGGAATCGGCAGTTGCCGGAAAAAAAATCTTCAGAACCCGGCGCAAATTGCATGTCGAGCGGCTCGCAGTTGGGATCGTCCGGACCGGATGTAATGTTGTGCAGCCGAAAGTCCGTGTATGCCGGAACCTCCACAACCTTGCCGCGTCGGCGTAGCCGAGGTAAGGCTAGCTGCGGATCCAGCAGGTCGACGGCAAGCTCCGGAGCATCACCGGGACGCAGGTTGCCCGGTGGATTGTAGGGCCCGGGTTCCGAATACACCCAGCCCTTCTGTCTGAGTCGCAGCGCGGGCACGTGACAGTCCGCACAGCCAATACGCTCGAAGACAACCTCTCCTTTTTGTACGGCGGCTTCGATCACCGGATCACGCGGAATGACGCGCCCCGGCACTGCCAATGTGGCTTGATACACAGAGACCGCGGTAACGTCGGCACGCGTCATCTCGGCGCTGTAGCCGTCTCCGTCCGGGTCGCTCGGACCGAAACGTTCGGTTGTCTGAATGCCGTGGTGATGGTTGAAGGCGTTGTTCGAAAACTCTCGCAGGGATACGACCGCACCGGCCTGATGAAACGGCCGGATGACCAGAGACGGAGGGTCGTCCGCTCCGCCACTGGCGAGACTGGCAGGCGCGAGTGCATCGATCTCCGAGCTGTCCCAGCGTCCGTCCGCGTGCCTCGAGAGTGTGCCGAACTCAACACCCTTCGCTCTGAGCCGCACGCTATCGCCGGGCGCGAGCGTGTCCCTGAGAGACTGCAGGCGCGCGGTCATCTGCCGTGCAAGCATCTCGATGAAGCCGGCACCAAACAGACCCACCGTGTTACGTTCGTTGGCAATCTTGTCGAGCGTTGTCGGGACGCCGCGTTCGTCGCGGCTGCCGCGCAGCGCTATCAGGTCGTGAGGGTCGAAGCTCGCAAAGTCGAAGCGCTGCCCGAGCACAAAGACGTTCGCCACCTGATCGCCGGCCCCGCCCGTTCGCGGCTGATTATGGCAGCCCGCGCAGGAGTTGGCGTCCGGGCCGGAAATCCGGTTGAAGTTTCGTGGAAAAACCAGCGGCGAAGATCGATCCGCAAGCGCTTTGCCCGTGCCCGTTGTCCACGGCCTGCCGGCGCCGTCCTGACGTGTCCACTGTGCTTCGAAGAGCTGCCGGCCGTGCTCGATCAGATCGAGCGTGTTCAGCGTGAACTCCTTGCCGTCGGCCAGGTGCTGCTCTATCGCCCTTTCGCTGCCGAGCCGGGGCGGTTCGCGAAAGCCACCCTCACCCCCGAGGGCGTCGCTCGCGCCCAGTACAATACCCAGCAGAAACACGCTGCCTGCAAAACCGATAGGCCATCGAACCGTCATCATTGTCTCCCGTCCGTGAATGAGTTGTCGCTCGCGCCGGACGAATCCTGCCGTCGCCGGCAGCCTTCAAGCGAGCAGCAAATCTCCCGCGAGCGACGGGTTTCACGAATGGCGGCAATTCATCGACATTCATGCATTGGCAGCAGAACCCCAGCTTGCTACTTTGTCGCCATGCCCACCCAACACACGAATCCCTCCGTTACACGCTGCACCTGGGCCGACGGTGGTGCCCAGAACTATCTCGACTACCACGACCGCGAGTGGGGCGTCCCCGTGCGTGAAGACCGCGGACAGTTCGAGTTCCTTATCCTCGAGGGCGCGCAGGCGGGACTCTCCTGGTCGACCGTGCTCAACAAACGCGATGGCTATCGCAGGCTGTTTGCGGACTTCGACCCCGACAAAGTGGCCGGCTTTTCGGACAAACGTGTCGACCGAATGCTGGAGGACCCGGGCATCATCAGAAACCGTCTCAAGGTGCGGTCCGCCGTAACCAACGCACGGGCGTTCCTCGAAGTCCGGGACGAATTCGGTAGTTTCAGCGATTACATCTGGCGGTTTGTCGACGGCAAACCCATCCAGAACAGCTTCCGGAAAGACAGCGAAGTACCGGCCACCTCACCGATCTCGGACGCGATTAGCAAGGATCTCAAGCAACGCGGTTTCAAGTTTGTAGGCAGCACGATCATTTACGCGCACATGCAGGCAACGGGAATGGTCAACGATCACCTGACGAGCTGCTTTCGCTACGAGGAGTGCCGGGCGCTGGGTTGAGTTTCAGCTTGTGTTTGGCGCGAAGCCTGACCCCATGCGTGTCCAACTACGTGCCTAACGTTCAGCCCGGGCGTGAGGAACGATTGCCGGAAATCAAGCGCAGCGTAGCGAGCCATTCCGGCAATCGGGCATCGCGCCCGAGGCCCCGCGCCAAGCTAAAACAACCGTTCCACTGAACCCAGAGTTATGTCCCAGACCGTCAGCCCGGACGTGAGGACCGGGCACCGGAAATCAAGCGCAGCGAAGCGAGCCATTCCGGTGACCGGGCATCGCGTCCGAGGCCCCGGCACCGAGCTAAAACGACCGTTCCACCGAACCCGGAATTACGCACCAGACGGTCAGCCCGTGCAGCAGACTCACCTCACCGAGACCCGTAAATTTGCTCCGGCAACCAGGTCGCCAGCGCCGGAAACGCCGCGATCAGGACCAGCGCGAGCACCTGTATGGCCACAAACGGCATGACTCCTCGATAAATTGCACCGGTCGGCACTTCGGGCGGCGCGACGCCGCGCAAGTAAAACAGCGCAAAACCGAACGGCGGGGTCAGGAACGACGTCTGCAGGTTGATCGCAATCATGACGCCGAGCCATACGGGGTCGAGACCCATGGCCAGCAGCACCGGACCGACGATGGGCACCACGACAAACGTAATCTCGATGAAGTCCAAAACAAAACCGAGCAGGAACATGACAAGCATGACCACGACAACGGCCCCGAACACCCCGCCCGGTAGTCCGGACAACAGCTCATGCACGGCGTCGTCGCCGCCATAGCCGCGAAACACCAGCGAGAATACCGACGCGCCGATCAGAATCATGAATACCATGCTGCTGATCCTGAGCGTGGAGCGCATGATCTCGGCAAGCCGCGGCCGGTTGAGCTGCCCGCGGGCAAACGCCAGCACCAACGCACCCATACCGCCGACGCCCGCGGCCTCGGTCGGCGTGGCGAGGCCCGCCAGTATCGAACCGAGGACGGCCATGATGAGCCCAAGAGGCGGCAGCAGCGCTTTGACGATCGCGCCAATCGTCACCGTGTCTTCCGCGTCTCGCTCATGCGAGGGCATGAGCGACGGCTTGAACAACGCCGCTATCACGAGGTAGCCGACATACAGCAGCACCAGCATGAGTCCGGGTATGAGCGCACCCGCGAAAAGATCGCCGACGGAGACGGTCTTGGGCGAAAAAATCCCCATGGACAGCTGCGCCTGCTGGTAGGCGGAGGTCAGCACGTCGCCAAGCATGACCAGCACAATCGAAGGCGGGATGATCTGTCCAAGTGTGCCCGATGCGCAAATGGTGCCGGCGGAGATTTCCGGTGCGTAGCCGCGACGCAGCATGGTCGGCAGCGACAGGAGCCCCATGGTCACGACCGTCGCTCCTACTATGCCCGTGCTTGCCGCCAGCAGCATGCCCACGAGCGTGACGGAGATACCGAGGCCGCCGCGTAAGGTGCCGAACAGGCGCGACAGCGTATCGAGGAGTTCTTCGGCAATGCGCGCCCGTTCGAGCGTCACCCCCATGAAGACGAACAGCGGCACGGCAATGAGCGTTTCGTTGCTCATGATGCCGAAGATGCGGTTCGGCAGACCGCTTAGCAGCGCCTCATTGAAGACCCCAGCGGCAACGCCGACTCCTGCGAAGATCAGTGCCGTGCCGCCCAGGGTGAAGGCCACCGGGAAGCCGGCGAGTAGCGCAAGGATGACGGTTATAAACAGAAGTGCGGCGATCCATTCCATTACGAACCGCTCCGTCGCAGCGCTGCGACGCTCTTCAACAACAGGCTCACACCCTGCATGGCGAGCATTGCAGGCATCAGGAGCAGCACCGATTTGAGGAGCGGCACCATGGGATACGGCAGGCCGCCGGACTCGCGCGAAGCTTCCTTGATGGCCCAGGAGGCCGCCACGAAGTCCCACGCGGACCAGATCATGAAAGCACACAGCGGCAGCAGGAACAGCAGCACGCCTGCCGTATCGACTATGGCTTTGCGGCGCGGGCTGAACTCCCGGTAAAACACGTCGACCCGTACGTGTTCGTCACCGAGCAGCGTATAGGCCGCGCCCAGCATGAACACGGCAGCATGCATCCAGGTGACGGTTTCCTGAAGCCAGATGTAGCCGAGGTCAAATACGTAACGGAGAACAACCACAAGAAACGTGACGAGCACCATGAACAGCGTAAGCCAGGCCACGATGCGGCCGCTGAAGCGATTGAACCGATCGATGAAGTTGCTCGTGTCTCTCTGCTGGGCCAGGGCCGTATCCTCGTAATCAGTGGCCTACGGCCGCCAGAACATCGGCGTAATCAGCACGAGCAAGGTGAAGATTTCCAGCCGCCCCAGCAGCATGCCCGCGACCGAGATCCATTTGGCCGTGTCGCTCAAGCTCATGAAACCCGACGAGACGTCGCCTAGTCCGGGGCCCAGGTTGTTCAGGGTTGCGGCCACGGCTGAAAACGCGGTGACCTGATCCAGGCCCGTAAACATCATGGCGAGCATCATGATGCCGAATACGACGATGTACACCGAGAAAAAGCCCCAGACCGCGTCGACGACACGATGTGGCACGGCCTTGTTGCCGATCTTGACGGGTATTTCGGCACTCGGATGGACGAGCCGCATGATCTCGCGCACGCCCTGCTTGTAGATCAGGAGCCAGCGTATCACCTTGATGCCGCCGGCCGTCGAACCCGCGGAGCCGCCGACAAAGCTCGCCAGTATCAGGAGCGCCGGCAGGCTGAGCGGCCAGGCGGAGAAGTCCGCCGTCGTAAAACCGGTCGTCGTTGCGATCGAGACGGCCTGGAACGTGCCGTCGATCACCGATGTCGAGAACGTCTCTCCCGAATACAGCAGCGTAACCACCACTACGGCGGATATCGCGAACAGGAAAGCCGTATAGGCGCGAAACTCGGAGTCCTCGAAGTAATGTTTGACGGACACGTAACGCCAGGCGAAGAAGTGCAGCGAAAAGTTGATACCAGCCAGGAACATGAACACGATGGCTACAACGTCGATCGCGGTCGAGTCGAAGTAGCCAATGCTGGCGTCGTGCGTGGAGAATCCGCCAATGGCGACCGTGGAGAAGGCGTGGCACAGGGCGTCGAACCAGCTCATGCCGGCGAGCCGGTAGGCAAACATGCAGGACAGCGTGAACGCGAGATAGACGTACCAGAGCGCTTTCGCCGTCTCAGTGATTCTCGGCGTGAGCTTGGTGTCCTTGACCGGGCCGGGCGTCTCCGCCCGGTACAGCTGCATACCGCCGACCCCCAGCATCGGCAGCACGGCGACGGCCAGCACGATAATACCCATGCCGCCGAGCCACTGTAGCTGCTGGCGGTAATACAGCACCGACTGCGGCAGGCCGTCGAGGCTGCTGATCACGGTGGCCCCGGTGGTCGTCAGCCCGGACATGGATTCGAACACAGCGTCCGTGAACGAGAGATCGAGCACGTCGACAAAGTACAGCGGCGCGGCGCCGGCGGTGCCGAGTACAGTCCAGAACGAGGCCACTACGAGGAAGCCGTCGCGCAGCCTGAGTTCCTTGCGTACGCGGCGCACCGGAAGCCAGAACAAAAGGCCGGCCAGCAGCGTTAGCCCGAAGCCTTCGAGAAAAGACAGCCACTCGCCGTCGCTGAACAGCAGGCTGACGAGCACCGGCGGCAGCATCGTCAGGCTGAAGATCATCAGCAAAAGCCCGAGAATGCGTTGTACGACGGTTAAGTTCATTCAGATGAAAGATACGCCAACCTGGAACAGTTGTTCGATGCGTTCAATCTTGCGCCGGTCGGTCATGAACAGGATGACGTGGTCGTCCGCCTCGATCACGGTATCGTGATGCGCAATGATGACCTGATCGTCGCGCACCATCGCTACGATGGCGGAACCGGGCGGCAGATCAATTTCCTCGATGGTCCGTCCGACCACGTGTGATTCGTCGGCGCTGCCGTGTGCAACGGCCTCGATGGCCTCGGCCGCGCCGCGCCGAAGCGAGTGCACCTTGACGACATCGCCACGCCGGACGTGCGCCAGCAGCGAGCCAATCGTCACCTGCTGCGGCGAGATGGCTATGTCGATACTGCCGGACTCCACGAGGTCGACGTAGGAGGGGCGATTGATCAGAGCCATCACCTTGTGCGCGCCCAGGCGCTTGGCCAGCATCGAGCTCAGGATGTTCGCCTCTTCGGAGTTCGTCAGTGCGCAGAAAACATCCACGTTATCGACGTTCTCCTCGAGCAACAGCTCTTCGTCGGCGGCGTCGCCCACGAGCACAATGGCCTTCGAAACCTGTTCCGAGATGACGCGGGCGCGATTCGGGTCGCGTTCGATAATCTTGACCTGATTGGTCTGTTCGAGAGCCAGGGCGAGGCGTACGCCAATGTTGCCGCCGCCCGCGATCACGACCCGCCGCACCGGGTCCTCCAGCCGGCGGATTTCGCTCATGAACACGCGAATGTCCTTGCGGTCGGCGATAAAAAATACCTCGTCGCCTTCCTGGATGACCGTATCGCCGGTGGGCAGCGTGGCTTTGCCGCGACGGTAGATTGCGGCAATGCGTCCTTCGGTGTTCGGTATGTGCTCTTTGAGGTTTGCGATCTTCTGGCCGACGAGCAGGCCGTCGCGATCCGCGATAACGCCGACCAGCCGTACCCGGCCGTCCGCAAAATCGAGCACCTGCGACGCACCGGGAAACAGGATGAGCTGCGCAATGTACTCGCAAACGAGCTGCTCGGGGCTGACGCGAACGTCGATGGGTATGGCGTCCTGCGTGAACAGCTTGCGCGCGTTCATGTATTCGGCCGCGCGAATGCGGGCAATCTTGGTCGGCGTATGGAACTGCGTATAGGCAACCTGGCAGGCCACCATGTTGGTTTCGTCGGTATCGGTCAACGCCACGACAATGTCGGCGTCGTTGGCGCCCGCGCGTTCGAGCACCTCGGGGTAGGCGGCGTGGCCGACCACCGTGCGAATGTCGAGCCGATCCTGCAGGTCTCTCAGGACCTCGGCGCGCACGTCGACGACCGTGACTTCGTTGGCTTCTTCGCGAGACAGGTGATACGCCGCCGAGGAACCTACCTGGCCCGCGCCAAGAATCAGAATTTTCATTGTTGTTGTCGAGCCCGGGAGCTGGCCACGCGAGTTCCGGCAGTATTCACCGGCCTCAAGTTTACATCAGATCCAGGTTGGCATAAGACAGGACCAGCCATTTTGTGCCGGCCGTCTCAAAGTTGACCTCCACGCGCGCGTGGGCGCCCTGACCCTCGCAGTTCAGGACCACTCCCTCGCCAAATTTTCCGTGCCGCACGTGCTGGCCAAGGCGAATGCCCGTCTCGGGTTCGGGGGCGCGTGCCGCCGGCCGCCGCTCGGGAGCGCGGAGCGGGCGCGATACGTGGACCTTTGGCCGGATTTCCTCGATGCACTCGTCGGGGATCTCGCGGATGAAGCGCGACGGCAGCGAGTAGCTGTCGCTGCCGTGCAGGCGGCGTTGTTCCGCGTGGGTTATGTACAGCGACTGCATGGCGCGCGTAATGCCGACGTAGCACAGACGGCGTTCTTCTTCGAGACCCGCGGGATCCGCCGCGGAGCGCTGATGCGGAAACAGGCCGTCTTCCATGCCAGCGAGAAACACCAGCGGAAACTCGAGTCCTTTTGCGGAGTGCATGGTCATCAGCTGGACACAATCGTCCCAGGCATCAGCCTGGCCCTCGCCGGCTTCGAGCGCCGCGTGGGCAAGGAATTCGTCGATCGGCGCCATCTCGCCCGCCGGGTCCGGCTCGAAGCTCTTGGCGGCGCTGACCAGCTCCTCAAGGTTCTCGACTCGGGTGACGCCTTTTTCGCCCTTTTCCTTGCGGAAGAATTCGATCAATCCGCTCATGCCGATGACGTGATCGACCTGGTTCTCGAGCGAGAGGCCCTGAGTCTCGCGCGCCAGACGCTCGATCAGCGACATGAAGGCGTTGACGCTGCTCGCGGCGCGGCCCCCGATCGGGTCGCTGGCGATAGCACCCGCCGCACGCCACAGGGAACAGGCGTTGGCCCGCGCGTAGCTGCGCAGCATCTCGACCGTGCGGGCGCCGATGCCGCGCGTGGGCCGGTTGACGATACGCTCGAACGAGGCATCGTCGTCGCGATTCGATATCAGTCGCAGATAGGCCAGCGCATCCTTGATCTCCTGCCGTTCGAAGAACCGCAAGCCGCCGTACACGCGATACGGTATCTGAGCGTTGATCAGCCCTTCCTCGAGCACCCGGGATTGTGCGTTGGATCGATACAGCACCGCGGCGTCCTGCCGCGCGTTGCCCTGCGCGCTCCAGTCGCGCAGGCGCGCGACGATAAAATCGGCCTCGTCGCGCTCGTTATACGCCGCGTACACGCGTATGGGCTCGCCGGCGGCGCCTTCGGTCCAGAGATTCTTGCCCATGCGCTCGTTGTTGTGCGCAATGACGGCGTTGGCAGCGTTCAGGATCGTGGCCGTGGAGCGGTAGTTCTGCTCGAGCTTGACGACGCGCGCGCCGGGAAAGTCCTTCTGGAATTGCTGGATGTGTTCCACTCGCGCGCCGCGCCAGCGATAAATGGACTGGTCGTCGTCCCCGACCGCAAACGGAATGCCTTCCGGGCCGGCCAGGAGCCGGAGCCAGGCGTATTGTATGGCGTTGGTGTCCTGGAATTCGTCCACAAGCAGATGCCGGAAGCGGCGCCGGTAGTGAGCGAGCAGGTCCTCGTTATCGCGCCACAGCTCGTGCGCACGCAACAGCAGCTCCGCAAAATCGACGAGCCCGCCGCGCCGGCAGACTTCCTCATAAGCCTCGTATAGCGCAATCTTCTGGCGGCGATCGGGGTCGTTGTCGTCGTCCAGGTGCTGAGGGCGCAGGCCTTCGTCTTTCTGCGCATTGATGAAGTACTGGACCTCGCGCGGCGGGAAGCGACCGTCGTCGATGTCCAGGCTGCGAATCAGCCGCTTGATGATGCGCTGCTGGTCGTCGGCGTCGATGATCTGGAAGCTCTGCGGCAGGTCCGCCTCGCGCCAGTGGCGGCGCAGCAGCCGATGAGCCAGCCCGTGAAACGTGCCGATCCACAGGTGCTGCACGGGGACCTTCAGCAGCGACTCGATCCGGGCGCGCATTTCGGCAGCCGCCTTGTTCGTGAACGTGACGGCAAGGAGGCTCTGTGCGGACAATTTCTCGACGTCGATCAGCCAGGCGGCGCGGTGCACGAGTACGCGCGTCTTGCCGCTGCCGGCGCCGGCAATGACGAGAGTGGGCTCGGCGGGCGCGGTAACGGCCTCGCGCTGAGCGTCGTTCAGGTTTTCGAGTATGCGGGTGACGTCCATGCCGGCGACATAGAAACAACTACCCGCATGGTAGCAAACCTGGCCGTCGGCAATGACGGAAAAAAGGACAAAAAAGCCGCCCGCGGAGGCGTTGCCTAGCGGCGGGCCGGCTCCCAGCGGACGCCGAGAACAAACTGGCTGCGCTCGTAGGCGATCCGGGTGTCGTTGGAGACCACCTCCTCGATTCTCGCCTCGCCGCGCAAGGTCAGGCTTCTGGTCAGCCGATAGCTGACGATGAGGCTGCCAACGGCATCCTCGCGGGTCTTACGGCCGGCGGCCGGGTTGTTGAAGGCAAACGCACTCGGGTAGTCGTACAGCCGGTACCAGCCGGAACCCTCGATCTGGAATCGCTTGCCGATGGACCATTGGAAATCGACACCGAAGGCGTCGCGCAGGTAGTCGTTGTAGCCGACGAAGCGATCCGTTCGTTCGCTGCGGACGTAGTTTGCACCGAACCACAGCCATCGCCCGACCCGCTGACGGGCCGTAACCCCCAGGTCCAGATAGTCGTAGCGCACGGACGCGTTGGTAATAAACTGGTTGCCGTCAGCGTCGAACGACGGACGGTCGCTGAAGCGGCGGCTGTGGCGGCCCACCGTGAACCGGACCAGCGAGGTAGGCGCCAGCTTGTACTGCGCACTGCCTTCGAAATGGAAATACTCGTGGTCGTAGGACGGTACGAGCTCGACGTCTTCGTAGTCCCAGAGCTGGCCCTTGATGGATAACCCTAGCCCCAGGCGCTCGCCGTTCTGGCGGAAGATCAGTTCGGGTCCGTAGCGCGTGTAGTTGAGGCGATCCGCAATGTCCTCGTCTTCGACGCTGCGGATCGTGCCGTCGTCCGGGTCGTAATAGGTTTCGTCCGACTGCGCGAAGCGGAACGAGGAAAACACCTCGCGCGTCCGGCCGTCGACCGTGCGGCGATACTCGTTGCCAAACCCGCCCTCGTGGACATATTCATTGGCGTTCTCGAGATTCTTGTCCTGGTAGTAGCGCCCCGAAAGCCGGTAGTCCAGGTAAAAGCCTTCGTCCTTGAGTGCGTTGACGAGGTACCTCGCACTGAAGCTGACGGGCACAAAAGCGCCGTTGGATTCCTGTGGCGTCACCGTCGGTTCCGCCGGGTCGGCCAGATCGACGTAGCTCTGGCTCGGTGTCAGGAACGGATTGTCGTCGGTGCCGAAACCCACCTGGGCGCGAAGCTTGAGATGCGCAAAGCGGCGTGTTTTTCTGACCGTGGCTGCCCGTTCCTCCATGTCCTCAACGGTAATCGTTTCCTCGACGTCGATTCGCGCGATTGCGGCGCTGGCGTAACGCGACAGCATGGCGTTCGATTGTTGATCGCGCGCGAGAGTCAGCCAGCGAAGCGCTTCCGCGTTGTCGCCCAACGCCAGTGCGTTAAGACCGAGGTTGTATTGCGCGGCAATCCGGAAGGCCGGGTCGGTGACGGCTTCGAGCAGCGCTTCGCGCGCGCGGATGTGTTGTCCGGCGCGGTAATGCGCAACGCCCATGTTGTAGGCCAGCGCCGGCGAGTTCAGCCCGCCCTCGCGGGCCTGCCGATACCGCAGCAGGGCCGCCCAGTAGAGATCGTCCCGAAACAGGCGGTTGCCGTCCATAAATGCCTCGTCGACGGTCATCGCGTATAGCGGTGTCGGGCCCGGAACCAGGCAGGCGAGCAGGCAGGCAAAGGCACTGGCAGCGGAGAGCGCAGTCTTTAGGCGTCGGGGCATGATGGGCGGGACTAGCCTTGAGTCTTATGTAGAATCGAAAGATGACCCAAAAGCGCGGTCAAAACTATGAAACAGCGCAAGAAATACCCCAAAAAATTTGCCCACCCGGCCTGATCGCGGGTTCTGCGGCGTTTTGGGCTCCAGGAGGGAGGAACTGATCGAATGAGAGAGCTTGCCGCTTTGATTTTTCAGAGTGTCGACGGCGTAATGCAGGCGCCCGGCGCCCCCGATGAAGACACCTCTGGTGGCTTTTCCTCCGGCGGCTGGGCCGCGGAATACTGGGGTCCCGTCATGGAGCAGGTGCTTGCGGAGGCGATGGACAAACCCTACGACGGGCTGTTCGGCCGCAAGACCTACGAGGGTTTTGCGGCGCACTGGCCCGCTCAGGGGGACAGCAATCCGGTTGCAGAGATTCTGAACCGCGCCAGGAAATACGTCGTGACCTCGACCCTCGACGAACTCGAGTGGAGCGGCGCCCAGGTCGTCGCCGGCGAACCGGCCGAGTCGGTGTCGGCATTGAAGCAAACGGACGGCCCGCTCCTGCAAATTCACGGCAGCTGGCAGCTTCTCCAGCGTCTTTTCGAAGCGGGAGTCGTCGATGAATTGCGGCTCTGGACCTTCCCAGTCGTTGTTGGCGAAGGCAAACGGCTGTTCGCCGACGGGGCGGTGCCCGGGCGCTTCGAACTCACAAAATCCGGCAGCTGCTCAAACGGCGTTGTGATGAGTATCTACCGCCGGACCTGACGACCGGCGCCGTCAGTGACCGCCGTTCTGCAATCCGCTACGGATTGCCTCCCATGTCGTCCATCGGCAGTTCGTCGAATATATCTTCGTCGACAATTTCGCCTTCCTCGAAGCTGTCTTCGTGCTCGAAGTCGGCTTCGGTGCTTTCGTTCAGGAAGTCGTCGTCGAATTCGCGGAACCGGTCTTCGCCGAACGGATCCCTTCGTTCCTCGCGTACGTCCGCGGAGCCCCGTTCGGCAGCTTCTGTGCCCTCGGCGCTTGTCTCGACAACGCGCTCGGCCCTCGGTGCGCGAAGCTCGGCGAGGATTTCACCCAGTTCCGCGGGGCCGTCCACAACCTCCATCGTGACCTCGAGATCCTCGAGCTCGGCCCCCGAAACGGGCGCGGCCAGGCTCAAGCCAGCCACGGTGAGCGCCAGTACCCTCGCGAATGTTTGTGCTGTCATGGTCGTAACCTCTCCCGAAAACGGTTCATGTGTCTCCGAGGACAAAAAACGCCTGTTTGCAGGCTCCAGACCCAATTCGAGGCAGTCTAGGGAGAAAATCTCGGCTTGCAAGCCGGTACTTCGCAAAAAATGGATTTCCTTTTCGATTTGCCGTGACATTTCCCATGTCGGGCTATTGACTGGCGGCCGGGTCATTGCAACGAATACTGTCGCGGTGCGTTTGAAACCCTGCTGGGTCTCACGGGATTCGAGCTGGTCGTCTGGGAAACCTATTCACATTCCAAGTACGGCCATCTGATCTATCGCTGGCTGCCGATGGCGAGCAAGGCGCGCGCCTTCATACGACGCAGAGACGCGAAACCGCTGTCTGCCGCGGCCTGAGCGACACACTCCGTCTACAAGATAGCTCGCAAAAAAACCTGCCCGTACTCGGTGTCGCCCGCCGGAAAAAGGGATCAACTGCTGACATCGAGAGTCAGCAACAGCCGGTTTTCTCCGGTTGGCACCGCAGGCGAACGATGCACCAGACCGGCATCCTCGTTGCCTTCCCAAAGCTCACCTTTCAGTAGTGCAACGTCGCCGAGGCCGAGTTGCCGGACGTCACCTTCTTGCTGATAAAGACCGGATCCAAAGTCCGACTGCCCGTTCCACCCGGGGCCGAGTTTCGAGCGATCGACCGATTGATGCGGCAGCCATTCCGTAGCGACACCTTGATACGTGGTGACCAATCGGCAGGGTACCCGGTCGACGTGGAACCTCGGGCACATTGCGCGATTCAGCGTCGCCAACCGCAAGCCCGCGCGCTTGAGTCCGAGCAGGCAGCAAAACATGTCGACAAGCCCGGCAATGTCTTCGCCGAGTTCAACCGAAGAGTCGGTCCCCAGCGCTTCGCCAATGCTGGCAAGCACGCTTTGCGGAGTGACCGTCATTGCGGCCTCGAATTTGTCGTTCGAAGCCAGCAGGCTATCGACGGAGTTCTTGATTCCGGCAGACAGCTGACGCTCCCAGACGACAATATTCACCTCTTCCCGGTAAACGTCGGCGAGGACCGCGGGCTCGTCACCTCGCGAGTCGATTCGTTTCTTTCGACGGTCGAACGGAACGACGTTGGATTCCGGCTCCCGAATTTCGCTGGCGCCGATCACTGAACCGGCTCCCAGGCGGGAAAGGGGTCCTCCAGCGTTTTCCAATAAGCCTTACCGCGAAGCACCTCGTCTTCGCTTAACAGACAGTCGTCGAGGGCCCGGGTAATCTGGGCCTCATCCAAACCCTGTCCAATAAACACCAGCTCCTGCCGCATGTCGCCAAAGGGTTCCTCCCACTGCCTCTCGATCATCGCAAGATACTCTTCGTCGTCGGGCCAGTTCGACTTGGGGACGGCTTTCCAGAACATGCCAGCGAACCCGTAGCGAGCAATACCGCCGGCCTGGCTCCATTGACCGGCGAACTCGGGGCGCGTGGCCAGCCAGAAGTAGCCCTTTGAGCGAAGCAACTTGCCGTGGTGCTCGGTGCCGTGCAGAAACTGATAAAACTTCTTCGGATGGAAGGGGCGACGCGCGAGGTAGCTGAAGCTGCTGATGCCGTATTCCTCCGTCTCCGGTACGTGCTCGCCGCGCATCTCCTTGAGCCAGCCCGGTGCCTGCTGCGCGCGCTCAAAATCGAACAGCCCCGTGTTCAGAATCGAGTCGATGTCCACCTGACCGTTGGCGATCGGGATTATCCTGGCATCGGTGTTGAGCGTCCGCAGAATGGCGGTCAGGCGCTCGATATCGGCGGCCTCCGCCAGGTCCGTCTTGCTGATGAGGATGACGTCGGCGAACTCCACCTGATCAACGAGCAGATCGGAGACCGTACGTTCGTCCTCCTCGCCCAGGGATTCGCCGGTTTCCTGCAGGGACTTCGCCGCGTCGTAATCCTTCAGGAAATTCACCGCGTCGACCACGGTCACCATTGTGTCCAGATTGGCCACGTCGGACAGCGAAACGCCGTCCTCGTCGGCAAACGTGAAGGTCTCGGCGACGGGCAGCGGTTCGGATATGCCGGTCGACTCGATGAGCAGGTAGTCAAAACGCCCGTCCTGCGCAAGCTTGGTGACCTCTTCCAGCAGGTCTTCGCGCAAGGTGCAGCAAATACAGCCGTTGCTCATTTCCACGAGCTTCTCTTCACTGCGATTTAACGAGACTTCGTTCTGGACAATGGCGGAGTCGATATTGATTTCGCTCATGTCGTTGACGATCACGGCGACTCTCTTGCCTTCCCGGTTATTGAGCACGTGGCTCAACACCGTGGTTTTTCCGGCGCCGAGGAAGCCCGACAGGACGGTGACGGGAAGCATGTCAATCTTTTCTGCGTGCATAAGCTACGGATCTCAAGGTTGTCCAAGCGAGAAACCTAGATGTTATAACATATCATTTAGCAAGCGAAGACTCCGGGAGACTCCGCGGAAGATCATCGTTTCGACCGATTGTCCAGATAGTCCTGCAGCCCGGACAGGTTCTTCCCCGGGCCGGTTTTGCAGACGACCAGCGGCGGGATGTTTCGAGCAAAATCTGACGAATCGAAATGCCTCGGTCGCATTTGCAGCACACAGTTCTCGCTAATCGCGATTTCCACATCGCCGTACATGTTCTGGTAACCGCGTCCCGCGGTATCTTGCGCCGAACGGGCTGCCCGATCGCCGCCGGTTGGCATTGCCCCCCGCATGATCGACACAGTTTTCCTCGAGCCTTGCGTCTCCAGCCAGTCCTCGAACTCTGCGTCGCCGACGTCTTTGATGACCGCTCGCGCCTCCACCCACCAGTCGATGATCCGGCTCCGTTCGTTTTCGTCCGGGTCGTCGCCGTATTCATCCCTCGTCGGCCGTTCCGGGCGACGGTTCACTTCGGACGAAGCGTCAGGTGTGTTCAGAATGCCCGGTCTCGGCGGGAGCTCGAAAACTCGAATTCCGCTCTCCGTATCCGGAGGAGAGCTTCGTTGAAGCTCGAGCTGAAGCAGCATTTCCCTGACGACCGGATCGCCGCCGACGGGTGATATCAGCTGCGTCATCACGAACAACATGGCCAGCGTTACCAGAGACGCTGCCAAGCCGGCAGCTGAGTATCTCCGTAGCATTGAGTTTCGGTCGGGCTCCATTCCCTAGCCACCGCTTCCTTCGGTTTCGACCCGGCCTTGCGCCCGGGTGCACTCAGCATACGATGCGTGACGGTCGTCGCGGCCGTTTCCCGGCCATTTCCTGATGCCGTGTACGGAACCGTCCAGCGCCTCACCGTCGAGCCATGCTCTCCGTTGGCCGGGCGTAACGAGTCAGCAGTAATTCGAATGCCGCGCCAGCGCTTACAGCATCAGAAAAAAGAGTGCGAATCCGCCGATCCGGTCGTTGAATCGCCAATCTGCACACGATTCAAGGAGTTCGCCATGACACAAACCGCCTCTTTCGTCCGAAGCACTGCATTCATCCTGTACGCGGCGTTGGCTGTCGGTGTTGCCTCTACAGCCGGGGATTCCTTTTCGGTGCCCCCGATCTGACTAATAGATTCGATGTGAGTTTCGCCAAACAATGCCTCCGGGCCATCGATCTCGACTTTCACTGTTCACTCCAGGGATTGCGAACGCTGAAACGCATGCTTCGAGAGATGTCGTCTCGTCAGTACAGCATCAAATCCGATCGGCGCCGACAGCTGAAGACAGCCAGGTTGGGTTCACGAGCCGCGTAGACTTGTCGCCTGGCTCGTTGGAACGCCTTTCTGCGCCAGTTGGCGAAGAAAATCCGAGGGATTGTCCAAAGAGATCGCGGCCTTTCTCTCACTCCGCTTCACCCAGTAAGGTCCGGAGAAGCGAATCGGAGACTCGAACTCCAGAAGTACGTTTTTCGTCGAGCCCACAGGAGACATGAACAGATCGGTCCCATCGAGCGTTTCGGCCACGTCGATGCCTCGCGCAGACTTGATCTTGCCAAGCGGAATGTCTGCCCGCCACAGTAGGCCAAACCTGTATTTCAGAAGGGTGTTCGTCAATTCTATGGGTCGAAACTTGACGGCTTCGACCTGCGCAAGGAACCAGATAACGGACCATAGCGTAAGCAGCGTAATCGCCCATGCGGGTCCCGGTCCTTTCTTATGTTCGAGTATGGCGTGGATGAACGGCAGGAACGGCAGCTGCGACAGGGCAACGAACAAAAAGACGTCGTGCGCGTTGCTCGACTTGGCATAGCCGAATTGCGTGGGTTTGTTGACGGTATTGCTGCGTTCGAAGTCGGCGAAGAACGCGTAGTACAAGGTCAGCAGTTCGGTCCTCAAGTACCTTACGAGCAGCGGCGATTTCAGTGTTGTTATCAGCGCTGTTTCCAGCGCCGACTCATGCGAGTTCCGAGCCTTTTCGCGGGCCTTCGCGACGGTCAGAAACTGGCTGACTTTCAGATAGTCGAATGCCAGCGCCGCAAGCGTCAGCGACACCAGGACGGCGTACCCGTAGCCCGATAGCTCCTGCGGTCTCAGTACCGAGGCGTAGAAGAGGGCCAGCAACAACCCCAGGCCGAGAAAAAAGGTCAGCTTTTCTCGTGTCATCGACATCGGGTACCGCGCTACCTCCGGAAGCTTCGTGTGTTGACTCCCAGTCTAGCTCAAATCGGGTCGATTGACGCTGAGCGGGCCGCCGGCGATCCACCAGGGGACCGACGCATCCGCGAACAGCGAAGCGACGTGTTCGGCGCCGAGTATGGCCCAAGTGTCGTTGCGGTCGGATGCGGCCATGGCCAAAGGGCTTTATAAATCCGTAGAATACATCTATAGCTGCCACAACAATTATCAGGACAAAGCTATGGGTGAATTCGGATTCTGGCCACTCCTGCATCTGGTGCTGGTCGTCTACGCCGCCGTTCAGATTCTGGGCAGCAGCGCCTCCATACTGAAAAAGATCATTTGGGTTCTGATCGTGCTGGTGTTCCCTCTGCTGGGCCTGATCGTATGGTTCTTCATCGGGCCGGGAACACCCAAGAAGTAGTACTCAGCCACCAGTCGCCAACGCGGCGTTTCGCGCGGCGTGAACAACGTCATTGTGGTCACTAGCGATTGAGTGCTACCACCAGCGCGCGGGTTGCAGCCTGTCGCATTTGAGGTAGTTTGGCCATCGATTCAGCGAACCGCTTTCGCTCTTCACGGGACCTGCCCAGGTCGTAAAGGTACAGCGCAAAACTCAATGCTTGTCGTTGGTCATCTGTTGGTGGCTGGCTGCGCTTACTATCGAATCGATCCCAATACACCGGTTGATGCGAGTCGGTGACCTTGGGCTGGTAGTTGGCGATATAGAAAACGTGTTCACGCGGCATAGATACGTTGGATATTCTTGCGTTCGGGATCAGGTCGAACCAGTCTTGATGTTGCTCCCACCGCCAAGTATTCGGGCTGTTCTTGGTTCTTTCTCGAAGTCCGACGATGCGCAGTCGTCGCTGCACGGCGTTCCAGTCAACGCTGTCCCGTTCGGCATTGAGCTTCAGCAGCCTGACCAGGTTCTCCATCGTTCCGCCCTCCGCGATGAAATCGACGAGGGCTAAGGGCGAGGGCGATGTAGCGATGGAGTCAGGGTCCAGTCCCTCAGCAAGTAGGTAGTCAAAGAAACCTTTCAGCTTGGTGTGGCCCAGGCTTTGAAGGCCGTGCTGGCCGCCGAATCTGAGGGAAAACTGAAGAAGATGCAGCCGTGGCGCACGATCGATTCCGTCGAATATCCCGGAAAGATAGTCGAAAAAGTTTTCCGGAGTTCGGCCTATGAACACAAGAGCAGCATCACTTGCCTGAGCAACAACTCGCGAGGACGCGATGCGCAGGCTGGCGATCAGGTCAGTTCCGAGCCGGTCTTCCGGCGCGTCAACCACCAGACGACCAAGCTGCTCGCGCTTCTTTATGTTCCAACGAAAGGGTTTTGTCATGTCGTATGGCATCCGGTCCGAGCAGCGCCTTAACAACACCTTTGTAGCTGGCTTTGTCCACGTCCAACCAATCAATCGTTACAACTGATGCTCTGTGGCCCACAATCGTTGACGGGCTACGCTGCGGTTTTCGGGCTGCCCGTACCGGAGTTCGAGCTCCGAACTTTGCCGAACTTGTCCGCAAGCGGACTGAAGTAGGCCATCCCAAGTACTATCCCATCGAGAAGGGTATTCAAGTCTCCCAGCGCCGTCGAGGCGGGTGACTCAAGGACAGTTCCATAGATCGGTGCAAGCAGGAAGCCGAGTACGTAGCCAATGATGAGGGCATCTCGCGACCAGCGGTAGAACTGAAAAAGACCCACCGCGACGAGTATCCAGTACAAGACCCAGAGATAGCCGTACCAGGTCGGAAAATCGAATTTTGCGTCGATCCCGGACAACGCCCAGAGTTCGACGCTAGTCTCGTCGAAAAGAAACGGGTCGACATACGGAAAATGGAACCACAATAGGTACAGGCCCAGGTTCAAAATTACCAGAGTTCTAAATATTCTCGTCATTCCGTCTCTTCACCTTTTCCCGTATTGCGCCCAGCCCGGACCGGATGTAGCGATGGTCAATCGACCATTCGAACCTCCAAAATCATCCCATAGCTGTCAATAACGACAAAAAAAGATCATCTGGTTGTTGATCGTACTCGTGTTCCCTCTGCTGGGCCTGATCGTATGGTTCTTCATCGGACCGGGAACACCCAAGAAGTAGGTCGTGGCCTAGAGTCCGAGCAGCTTCGTAACGATGCTGTCGAAATGAATCGCGACGTAGAGCAGTACGGCGAGATTCGCGTAAATCAGTACGGGCACAAGCCAGACGAGCGCAGTCCATATGCCGTCATTCAGGAAAATGATGAACAGCGCAAGAGCCAGGCCGAGGTACAGGTCCGTACCGATCTGCCGGCCCCAGTGTAATCCCACCATTGTTCTCAAGGTTCTAAAGAAGTTCTCCTGAACGTTGCAGTAGACGCTGTAAGCCAGGAAGGCCAGCAGTGCGACCCAGACGAAAGCCTTGGCGCCACCCAGCGGTCCATCAAATCGAAACGTGGTTTCCTCAAGGCCCGTCGATACCGCGACGACGGCGAACACACCGTACAGCCCCCAAAGCACCAGTCCGCTCGTGCCTATTCTTTTGGCAATTTTCATGAAATCCCCCATGCCATCTCGCGACCCGGGCCCGAGACATCGGGCGCTGGAACCGGGCGTAAGGACCCCTCAGTCCGTCGAACAACCTCAAAGGGTCGTTTGTCGAACCCAGTCTAGCTCAAGCCCGGCCGTTCGGTATCGAGCGGATCGCTCCGGGAAAGCGACCGGGCATCGGGGCGCGAGCGCGTGTCCTCAGCTGACGATCTCGAAGCTCAGGCGAATGATCAGGTAGTGGTCGACCAGCAGGGCGCCGAACAGGGCGGCGAGGTAGGTAATCGAGTACTTGAAGGTTCGCATCGGCAGCCCGGTGTTGTCGGGATTCTTCCACATGGCTGTGCTGAGGTAGAGGAACCAGCCGCCGGCGGCGAGTGCCGTCACGAGATAGATCAGTCCGCTCATACCGGTCAGGTACGGCAGTATCGTGACCACAACGAGCAGGATCGTGTAGAGCAGGATATTAAGTCGGGTAAAACCTTCGCCGTGCGTGACGGGCAGCATCGGGATGCCGACCTTCGCGTATTCGTCTTTGCGCGCGATCGCCAGCGCCCAGAAGTGCGGCGGCGTCCAGACAAAAATAATCAGGAACAGGAGCAACGCGTTGCTGTGCAGTTCTCCGGTGACGGCAACCCAGCCAAGCGCCGGCGGCGCGGCACCCGCGGCGCCGCCGATCACGATGTTCTGCGGGGTGGCGCGCTTCAGATACACCGTGTAGATCACGGCGTAGCCGATCAGCGTGAAAAAGGTCAGGACCGCCGTCAGCGGGTTGACGAGATACCACAGCATCAGCATCGAAACGATGCAGAGTACCGTCGCGAACCGCAGCGCGGCGGCTTCACTGAGCCGGCCTTGCGGGAGCGGCCTGGCTTTCGTGCGCAGCATGTGAATATCGATGCGAGCGTCGAGCACGTGGTTGAACACCGCCGCCGACGAGGCCGCAAGGCCAATGCCGAGAGTGCCGAAAAACAGCGGATTGAGGCCGGGCCAGCCGGGCACGGCGAGGAACATGCCGACCACCGCCGTAAAGACGATGAGCATGACCACACGCGGTTTGGTCAGTTCGTAATAGTCGCGCCAGTCGGCGTAACGAAGCTCTACATTCGTGCTCACAGTGCGCTCGCTCAGCCGATGCGCGACAAGCGCAGCAGCCGTTTAAGATCGGTGACCATATCCCGCGGTTCGACGTCCGGCGGGAAATACAAAACGAGGTTGCCGAGGGGATCGACCAGATAGTAGCCGTTTTGCGGCGCTCCCGCCGGCCGCTTGCCGGTCAGAAACTCGGCTAGCGGCGTCTCCCCGAGTGCAACGAGGCCTTCGTGCTCAGCCTCAAGGAAAAGGGTATCCAGCGGAGCGTCGCCGTGCAAGAAAACCCGCTCCACGCGGTCCATTTCGCGGCCCAGCATGAGCCGCACCTGGCGCGACAGATACAGCCCGTTTCGGCATTCTTCGTCGCAATTGCCGGTGTAGACGTAAGTCAGCTGCCAGTGCGGTTCGTCGGAGCGGTTGAATGCCGAATCGGGCAGCGCCTCACGCAGGTTCACAATCGGCTCCAGCAGCACGCCGTGATTCACGCGCCCCTCGGGGTGCCTCGACGCATCGCCGTAGTAAAGCCAGGTGGCCGCCGCGAGCGGCCCGAGAAACACAGCCGCGATGAGCAGCAGCTGCCATTGTCCACGGCGCTTTTTGGCCGTCGAATCCGTCATTTTTCGAAACTCCGTTTGCGGCCGTGCCAGATCAGGAGGCCGGTCAATACAATGGCCATCAGGAACCACTGGACGGCGTAGGCCGTATGTCGTCCAGGGGCGATACCGTCCGGCTGCCAGCCGCGCAGAAACCCTTGAGGTTCGTCGGCATCCAGCAGCAACACAAAGGGTTGCACGTCACGATCCAGCGCAAGCGCCACGTCCGCGTAGCCGGGGTACAGCGCGTGTATCGGCTGCCGGCTTGTGTCCGGTATGGCGTCGCCCATCCGGAACGCCGCGCGCGGCAGCCGTCCCGCTCGACCCCTGACTCTGCGCGTTTCCACGCCGACGGCGAGCTGCTCGATATCGACACCGTCTTCTCCGGCCTCGAGAAAGCCGCGGTTGACGAGGAGCAGCGGCTCGTTCGCGCCGGTCTCGAACGGTGTCAGCACGTAGTAGCCGAGACGGCTGTCCACAATCGTGTTGTCGAGCAGGATTTGCCGGTCCGATAGCCAGTTGCCGCGGACCTCGAGCGCCGCGTAGGGCGCGACGGCATCGCCGTCCGTGAACACAGTGTGGTTCTGTTCAGCCGCAAAAGCCGCCCTGTCGGCACGTTTCTCGGCGGCTCGTTCGAGCTGCCAGAAGCAGGCCAGCAGCATTAACAGCGTCACGGCGCCGCCGACCACAAACGGCCATAGGCTGGCTTTCTTCTGTGTCGTATCGGGGTTCACGGTATACTGAGTGTCTGAAGTTGCCGGTTAAACCACCGGTCGGGGTTGAAATGAAAATTGTTGTCCTGATCATGCTTGCCGCCATCGTCGGCAGCCTGATGTCCGGTCTGTTCTTCCTCACGCGCCAGGATGAAAACAGTTCGGCGCGCGTGCTGACGGCGCTGAAGATTCGAGTTGCGCTGTCGGTACTGCTGGTTGCGTTCCTGGTCGGCGCGTTCTTTCTAGGCTTTATCCCCGTCGATTAGCGCACGCTGTGGCGTAGGCAGATAACAATACGGGCGCCGAGGCGCCCGTATTGCGATGCAGGCGACGGTTTGCCTACAGCCAGTAAACGAATATATACAAGCCTACCCAGACGACATCGACGAAGTGCCAGTACCAGGCGGCGGCCTCGAAGGCAAAGTGTTTGTCTTTCGAGAAGTGACCTTTTAGCACTCTGAACCAGATGACCAGCAGGATGATAGCCCCCAGCGTGACGTGCAGTCCGTGGAAGCCCGTCAGCATGAAGAACGTCGATCCGTAAATACCGGTCGTGAGGCGCAGGTTCAGATCGTTGTAGGCGTGCACATACTCATAAGCCTGCAGGCCAATGAAGATGAAGCCCAGGATGAACGTGGCGGCGAGGAAGGTCGACAGTATGCCGCGCTTGCCGGCGATCAGGGCATGGTGCGCAATCGTGATGGTAACGCTGCTGGTCAGCAGGATAACCGTGTTAATGAGCGGCAGGCCCATGGGCCCCATGACGGTAAAGTCGCCACCGACTTCGCCCGGCCCGTTGGTAGGCCACGTGCTTTCGTAGCCCGACCAGAGCACAAAATTCGTAAAGAAGTTGTTGCTGTCGCCGCCGAGCCACGGCACGGCCATGTTGCGGGCGTAGAACAGCGCGCCGAAAAAAGCGGCGAAGAACATGACTTCGGAGAAGATGAACCACAACATCCCCATCCGGAAAGACTTGTCGACCTGCGCGTTGTACATGCTGCCGACGCTTTCGGTAATGACGTCGCGGAACCAGCCCGTGACCATAAAGATAACGATCGCGACGCCGGCTAGCATGACCCAGAAGCCCGGATCGCTGCCGTTAAGCCATATGGAAACGCCCACCATCATGAACAGGAGGCCGGCCGAGCCCACAACGGGCCAGTGGCTTTCGTGAGGAACGTAGTAGCGATCGTCTGCGTGTGATCCCATGCTTAAATCCAGTTCTGTGTTTTAGCGCACGTTGTTGGCGGCGCGGACGTTATCAAAAAATGTGTACTGCAATGTAATCGTGTCGACGTATTCCGGCAATTCGGGGTCGACGTAGAACTGCAGCGGCAGCGGCCGCTGTTCGTCGACGAGGAATTCCTGGTTCTCGAAACAAAAACACTCGATCTTGATGAAGTGGCTCGCCGCGGCCGTGGGCGCGACGCTCGGCACGGCCTGCGCAATCGTTGTGCCGCCCGTCAGGTTTTTCGCCGTAAATGTGGCGTAGTACATTTTGCCAGGGTTAACGACCATGCTCGGCACGTCGGCCGCAAATTCGAACTGCGCGTAGCTGTTGAGCGTGGTCACAAATTCCACGCGGATCTCGCGGTTCAGGTCCGGCGCCTCTTCGACCGCAACGGTTTCCGTGTTCGTGCGGCCGCCGAAGCCCGTGATCTCGCAGAACACGTCGTAAAGCGGAACGAGCGCAAAGCCGAAACCGAACATGCCGACGACCAGCACGAGCAGCCCGCCAATGAGCTTGAGGTTGTTGAGCGGCGAGGGCGTGTCGTTTTTCATTGCGCGTTTCCCATGCGATCAGGACCGCAGCACGCTGGCGATGATGAAGGCCGCATAGACCATGAGGGCCACGCCGGCCAGCACCAGCGCCGTGCGGCGCACGCCGACCTTGCGGTCTTCCCGCCCGTCGTCCTGGCTCACGTCGACACTCATGCGTGCTGCTCTTGTTTGAGCGGCGGCAGCACCTCAGGCGGCGTATCGAAGGTGTGGAACGGTGCTGGCGAAGGCACGGTCCATTCGAGTCCTTCCGGGTTGTCCCACACGGCGTCCGTTGCCGGTACGCCTTTCTTCGCGGTCAGCAGCACGTAGATCAGTATGAGCTGCGAAAGACCAAAGCCGAAGGCGCCGACACTGGCAATCATGTTGAAGTCGGCAAACTGCGTCGAATAGTCGGGAATACGCCGTGGCATGCCGGCCAGCCCGAGGAAATGCATCGGGAAGAACGTCAGGTTGACGAAGATCGTCGACAGCCAGAAGTGCAGCTTGCCGAGCGATTCGTTGTACATGTAGCCGGTCCACTTCGGCAGCCAGTAGTACACGCCCGCCATGATGGCAAACACCGAACCCGGCACGAGCACGTAGTGGAAGTGCGCGACCACGAAGTAAGAGTCGTGGTACTGGATGTCAGCGGGTGTGATCGCGAGCATGAGCCCCGAGAAACCGCCGATCGTAAACAGGAACACGAACGCCAGCGCAAACAGCATGGGCGTCTCGAAGGTCATGGCGCCTTTCCACATGGTCGCCACCCAGTTGAACACTTTCACGCCGGTCGGAACGGCGATGAGCATGGTCGCGAACATGAAGAACAGCTGGCCGGACAGCGGCATGCCCACGGTAAACATGTGGTGCGCCCAGACGATGAACGACAGGAACGCAATACACGACGCCGCATAAATCATCGAGTCACGACCGAACAGCGGTTTGCGGGCGAAGGTCGGGATGATTTCGGAGACCACGCCGAACGCCGGCAGGATCATGATGTAGACCTCGGGGTGCCCGAAGAACCAGAAGATATGCTGGAACATGACGGGATCGCCGCCGCCGGCCGCGAGGAAGAAGCTCGTGCCGAAGAACTGGTCCGTCAGGAGCATGGTGACGGCGCCCGCGAGTACCGGCATGACCGCAATCAGCAGGTAGGCCGTAATCAACCAGGTCCACACGAAAATCGGCATGCGCAACAGCGACATGCTCGGCGCGCGCATGTTCATGATCGTGACGATGATGTTGATGGCGCCCATGATGGACGAGATACCCATCAAGTGAACCGAGAAAATCAGGAACGGAAACGCGTCGCCGGTTTGCAGCACGAGTGGCGGGTACATGGTCCAGCCGCTCGCCGGGGCGCCGCCGTCCATCCACAAGGTCGATATCAGGATGCCGAAGGCCACCGGCAGAATCCAGAACGACCAGTTATTCATGCGCGGCAGCGCCATGTCCGGCGCGCCGACCATCATTGGGATCATCCAGTTGGCGAGTCCGACAAAAGCCGGCATGACCGCGCCGAAGACCATGATCAGCGCGTGCATTGTGGTCATCTGGTTGAAAAACTCGGGGTGCACGAACTGCAGGCCCGGCTGGAACAGCTCGGTACGGATGACCAGCGCCATCAGCCCGCCAACCAGGAACATGGCGAAGCTGAAGATCAGGTACATCGTACCGATGTCTTTGTGGTTCGTCGCAAACAGCCAGCGCTTGATGCCCTTGGCCGGGCCGTGATCGTCGTGCGCGTGGTCGTTAACTTCTGCTGCGATTGTGCTCATGGTGTCTCCAAAGCGTGCGCCTCGAGGGAGCGCCCGTCATTCCTGATTCTGTTTTAGCGCGCCGCGAACTGCGGGTCGTCCGCCTTACGGGTATCGACCCACGCCCGATAGGCGTCTTCGTCGACGACTTCGACGACAATCGGCATGTAGCCGTGATCCTTGCCGCAGAGTTCGGCGCACTGGCCGCGATACGTGCCGACCTGTTCCGCCTTGAACCAGGTCTCGTTGATGATGCCCGGGATGGCGTCTTTCTTGATGGCCAGATCCGGTACCCACCAGGCATGCAGGACGTCGTTCGACGTCAGCAGCAGGCGCACTTTCTTGCCGACCGGCACCACCACGGGGTTATCGACGTCGAGCAGGTAGTTCTCCACCGTGAACGGGTCGATACCGGATTGCTTGCGCCGCGCCTCGAGGCTGTCCAGCGACAGCGTCGAGTAGAAGCCCATGTCTTCGTCCTGGTAGCGGTAGTGCCATTTCCATTGATAACCCGTTGCAACGATCGTCAGGTCCGGATCGCGCGAGTCTTCGAGCCTGACCAGGGTCTTGGCGGTCGGCACGGCCAGCGCGAGCAGAATGACGACCGGCACCGCCGTCCACAGCACCTCCGCCATCGTGCTGTGGGAGAAATTGGCGGGCGTGACGCCGCGGGATTTCCGGTGCGCGAAGATCGAGTAGATCATGACCCCGAAAACGACGACGCCGATCCACACGCAGACCCAGAAGATCAGCATGTGCAGGTCGTAGGTTTCCTTGCTGAGCTCAGTGACGCCCTCGGGCATGTTGAGTCCCCAGTCGGCGCGAGCGGTGCTCGTCGTGGCCGCGAGGCTGGTCAGGATGAGTACGAGTTGTCGTAGCATGGGCTTCGGTTTCCAGCGGGCCTTCATCGTGGCCCGTCATCTAGGTTGACTGTCGTCTTTGAGCTACCCGTTCGACGCGCGCGTCGCGGCCGATTTCTGTCGCGGAAAAGCTTGGGCAACGCCGCTGCGGCGAGACCAGACGAATCCAATGAAGAAGGTAACAGAACCGGGAGCCGGCGTGCTGTAGCGGACAATACTCGGCCATGCCGCGTCTTGTCCGTATAGACTCGCCTCCCCCGGTTGAAGACACGCGCAGTTTACTCAAAAGCGTTCAGGCAGGCAATGCTGTAGTACCGCTATTAGAAAAAGAAAAACATACCTAAAACAGTTGCTTACATTCAAAACCGTCTACGCAATCGAATCCCCGGGGTGCGCCGCGAAGAGTCAGCGATGCGAACCGAAAAAAACCGCTCAGCGGCGTCGCCGGCCAATTGATGCGGCATCGATCGTTACAGCCCCGCCAGGCCCTCGCGGCGCCGTGCCGAACGCGTGTCCGTAGACCAGTTCGAGCTGCAGCTCGAGCGCGGCGCCGCCCGCAAAAAGGCGCTCATTGAAAGTATTGAGCTTGTCGCGGCCGGCGAGTCCGGCCGCTCTCCCGGTCAGGGAGTTGCGAGCGCCAACCGCCGTCAGGTCGCGGAACAACGACGCCTGACTCCGGTACTGGATCCCGAGCCGGTCGACGTCCAGCACAGGGTCGCCGAGACCCGCCCTGACGAGCGCGTCGCCAAGGTCGTGCATGTCCGGGAAGCTGGCGACATGCGCATTGTCGTCGATGCCCGCCCAGGCATCGCGCAATTCGCCAAAGCTGTCCGGGCCGAGGCAGGCGAATACAAACAGGCCCTCGGGGCGCAGTATCCGCGCAACCTCCGCCGCGGCGCGCGGCAGATCGTCGATGAACGACAGCGACAGGTTGGCGTAAACGACGTCGAAACTCGCGTCCGCGAACGGCAGCGCCAGAGCGTCGGCCTGCACGAGCGCCGGCCGCCTGAACCACGAGCGCGGTTGTTCGGCAAGCATTTCGAACGCGAGATCGAGACCGACAACAACGGCTTTCGGAAACCTGGCCGCGAGCGGCTTCATGGCGGCGCCCGTCGCCGTGCCGAGATCCAGCACCCGCCGCGCCTCCACGGTCATCGGCGTGAGGCGCTCGAACAAGCCTTCGCGCGTGTGCGCGTGGACGAAGTCGTGTTCCGCAAAATCCCCGGCCGCGCGGTCGAGGCGCCGCCTCAGGTGTTTTTGCACGCGTTTGCCGTTCACGGCCTGGAGCCTGTCCCGATCCCAAAATGGGCGCCGAAGGTAGCACGGTTTCCGGAACCGCTCTCGAATTACAGACCAAACCGGACAAATCGGCCGGGTTTCGCTGTCGCGCGTTTCAATCGGACGCGACAGACTTGGGTTCATGACTTCTAACCGTCACTGGCGTTACTGGTTCCGGTGCTGGCGCCGCCTCGAGCGCTTCCTCCTGCCGCCGCGCTGCGTTTACTGCGGTGTTGCGACCCGGATAGCCGAGCGGGCGCTATGCGCACCCTGCCGAGACGATCTGCCGAGGAATACGGCTTCTTGTCGCCGCTGCGCCGCGGCGACGCCGACGGGCGAAGTCTGTGCGCCGTGCCGGGAGCGGCCGCCACCGTGGTTTCGCGCCGTCGCGCCGCTCCGCTACGAGTTTCCGGTCAACGCAGCGCTTCGTGCCCTCAAGTTTCACCGCCGTCTCGAAGTCGCGCCGGCTTTTGTGCCGCTCATGGTCGCGGCGTATCGTCGCGCGGAGCTCGACTGCGATGCGATCGTGGCTGTACCGCTGCACGCGAACCGGCATGCGAGCCGAGGTTTCAATCAGGCACAGGAACTGGCCCGGCCCATTGCGCGGGCTCTTGGTCTGCCGATCCTCCCCGGCGTGTCGAGGGCGCGCCGCACTCGCCCGCAGTCGGGCCTCGACGCCAATGCGCGACGGCGAAATCTCGAGGGCGCTTTTCGGATCGGGCGTCGGTTCGATTTCGCGCACGCGCTCATCGTCGACGACGTCATGACGACAGGTGCGACCGTGCGGGAACTGGCCACTTGCCTCCGGCGCTCGGGGATTGCGCGCGTGAGTGTGCTGGCCGCCGCCCGACGGTCGGCCGCCGTTGCGTCAGGCGCTGCCGACCGGCGTGAACGTGTAGTGCAGAACAATTCCCAGGAAGACGACGAGCCCAATGACGTGGTTTTCGAGGAAGGCCCTGAAGCAGCCGTCCCGGTCGCGACCGCGCGCCAGCCATAAGTGCCGGGCCATCAGGAGAGCCGCCAGGAGTACCGATGCGTAGTACCACGGACCCAGCTCGGCGCGCGCACCGATGAGTATTAGCGCAAGCAGCATGATGCCCTGCAGGGCGCCAATGACAAACAGATCCATGTCACCGAACAGGATCGCCGTGGATTTGACACCAATTTTGAGATCGTCCTCGCGGTCGACCATCGCGTAGAACGTGTCGTAGATGACGGCCCATATCAACGCCGTCGCAAACGTCAGCCAGGCAAGCTCCGGCGTGCCGCCCGTCTGTGCCGCAAACGCCATCGGCACGGCGCAGCCGAACGCAGCGCCCAGCACAAACTGCGGGACCGAAACAAAGCGCTTGATGAACGGGTAGACGATCGTCAGCAGCGCAGCCGCGGCAGCGATGACCTGCGCCTGGCGGTTGAGCATGCTGGCCAGGCCAATGGCAACCAGCCCCAGTGCGACAAACAGCACCAGCGCTTCGAGCGGGTGAACGGCGCCGCTCGCGATCGGGCGCGATCGGGTGCGCTCGACGTAGGGATCGATTTTGCGATCGGCAAAATCGTTGAGCACACAGCCCGCGGAGCGCATGACCAGCACGCCCAGCACAAACACGATAAACAGCCCCTGGTCCGGGTGGCCCGTGCCGGCCAGCCAGAGCGCCCATAGCGTCGGCCACAACAAGAGCCAGAAACCGATCGGCTTGTCGATGCGCATCAGACGGCCGTACTGCTTGAGCTGCAGCAGGACCTCGGCACGTATGGATTGGCTGGCGGCGCTTCTCACGGGTCTACGGTAACAAATCCGGGCACCGAATCAGACTCGCGTATAGAGCCCCGCCTGACTGAGCCAGCGGCGAACGATGGCGTTGGCGCGCTCGGGCTCGCTTCTCAGCAATGTCTCAGCCGCAATCTGCACCTTGGGCATCAGAAAGGCGTCGCGGACCAGGTTGGCCACCCGGTATTCCGGGAGACCGGTTTGCCGCGTGCCCATCAGATCGCCCGGGCCGCGAAGCTCGAGATCGCGCTGCGCTACGAGGAAGCCGTCGTTGGTGTCGCGCAGCACGGCGAGTCGCTCTTTTGCAAGCCGTCCCAACGGCGACCGGTACAGCAGCACGCAATGACTTTTCTGCTCGCCGCGGCCAACCCGCCCGCGAAGCTGGTGCAGCTGCGACAGGCCCATGCGCTCGGCGTTTTCGATAATCATAAGGCTCGCGTTGGGCACGTCCACACCCACCTCGATAACCGTCGTGGCAACCAGCAGCTGAATCCGACCGTCTTTGAACGCGCGCATGCCGCGCTCTTTCTCGGCTGTTTTCATGCGGCCGTGCACGAGCCCCACGCGGACTTCCGGCAACGCCTCGGTCAAACGTTCATAGCGCGCCTCGGCCGCTTCGTGATCGAGGGTCTCCGATTCCTCGATCAGCGGGCATACCCAATAAGCTTGCTGGCCGTCGGCGCAGGCGCGGCGCACCCGCTCGACCACTTCGTCACGGCGGCTCTCGGGCACCGCAATCGTGCCGACTGGTTCCCGCCCCGGCGGCAGTTCGTCGATCACCGACGTGTCGAGGTCGGCGTAAGCGGCCATTGCAAGGGTCCGCGGTATCGGCGTGGCCGTCATGACCAGCTGGTGCGGGTATCCCCCGTCCGCGGCGCCTTTGTTGCGCAGCGCAAGGCGCTGGTCCACGCCAAAGCGATGCTGCTCGTCGATGACGACGAGGCCCAGACGGCGGAATTCGACACCCTCCTGGAACAGCGCGTGCGTGCCGACGACAAGCCCGGCATTGCCCGAGCGAATGGCCCCCAGCGCATCGCGCCGGGCCTGGGCACGCTGGCTTCCCGATAGCCACGCCGGCTGCACGCCCAGTGGGGTCAGCCAGTCCGAAAAACTGCGGTAATGCTGTTCGGCGAGCAGTTCCGTGGGCGCCATGACGGCGGCCTGCACGTCGTTTGCCAGCGCCTTCAGACAGGCAATGGCGGCGACGACGGTTTTGCCCGAGCCGACGTCGCCCTGGATCAGGCGCATCATTGGATGCGGTACCGCGAGGTCGCCAAGGATTTCGTTGACGACGCGGGTCTGGGCGCCCGTCAGCGTAAACGGCAGTGCCTCGATGAACGCCGCAATGGCGTCGTCACCGCCTTCAAACGGGATGGCCGCGTCGGTCCTTGCCGCAACGCGGACCCGGCGCAGGCTCAGGTAATGGGCGAGCAGCTCCTCGAACGCCAGCCGTTGCTGACACGGGTGTGTGCCTTTGCCGAGCTCGGAGACGTCCGCGTCGCCGGGCGGTCGATGGAGGTACCGAATGGCATCGGCGAGGCCGGGCAGCGCCATGTCGGAGAGAATGTCCTCCGGCAGGAGTTCCTCGGGCGCCTGCCGTTCGAGGCGGCGCAGCGCCTGATCGGTCAGGTTGCGCAGCCGGCCCTGCTGCACACCCTCGGTTGCCGGGTAGTAAGGGGTTAGCGCATCCGAGCGCACGGGGTCCTCGCCGCTCCTGAGCAATCGGTATTCCGGATGGATCATCTCGAGCCCCGCGGGCCCGCGGCGTACCTCGCCGAAACAGCTGATCCGTACCCCGGCCTTGAACTGTGCAGCCTGCGCTCGCGAGAAGTAAAAAAACCTGAGGGTCAGCTGGCCGCTGCCGTCACCAATGCGGACCAGGAGCGAGCGCCGCCCGCGATACACCGTCTCCGCCAGCAGCACTTCGCCGGAGACAAGACTGCGCGTCCCCGTTGTGAGCGCACCCAGGCGCACGAGCTGGGTCCGGTCCTCATAGCGAAGGGGCAGCAGGAACAGGAGATCTTCGATCTCGTAAAGCCCCAGCCTCTCGAGCTTTTCGGCGAGCGCAGGTCCGACGCCCGACAGCGCCGTCAGCGGGGCGCGTAGCGCGTCCGACTCGGAGGTCATTGGCGCGGCGCTGGTCAGGAGCGTCTGCAGACGCTCATCGAAGCGACTCCCAAGGTGTGCATCACAAGCTCAGTATGGCGTCGGCTTCGACGTCCACACCTTTCGGCAGCGCGGCCACGCCGACCGCGGCGCGCGCGGGATACGGCGCCTCGAAATAGTCTTCCATGACCTTGTTGACCGTGGCGAAGTTGTCGAGATCGGTCAGGAATACGGTCAGCTTGACGGCGTCGTTCAGATTGCCGCCAGCGGCCGCTGCGACGGCGGCGAGGTTATCGAAAACCTGCCGTGCGCGCGCCTCGAAATCGCCGCCGACAATGTCCATCGTGGCGGGGTCGAGCGGGATCTGGCCCGACAGGAAAACCAGCTCGCCGCTCTTTATGGCCTGCGAATAGGTGCCGATCGCGGCGGGCGCGTCGTCGCTGTGAATGGGTGTTTTCATCGAAGCTCCGGGTGTAGGACCTGAAAATACGGCGCGATTCTTTGCTCTTGTTCGTCGCTGTTTCGCCGGGTCAGGCGCAGTCGCGATTGACGCGAATGACGTTCGGCATGTTGCGTACGTTGCGCATGATACGCGCAAGGTGGGTGCGATCGCGTACCAGCAGCAGAAACGACAGCACCGAGCAGTCGTCATGACGGCCGAGCACTTCCACCTGCTCGATGTTCGAGCCGCAGTCGCCGATGGTTGCCGCCACCTCGGCGAGCACACCGGGTTTGTTCTGCGTGTCCGTCTGTATCTGGCTGTGGAATTCGCGTTTTACCTCCGGCTCCCAGCTTACGGCGATCCACTTTTCGGGCTGCTTGCGGAAGTTGATCAGGTTGCCGCAGCAAGTGCGGTGGATGACGATGCCCCGACCGGAACTCAGGTAACCCATGACCGCGTCTCCGGGAATGGGGTAGCAGCATTTGGCGTAGCTGACGACCATACCTTCGGTGCCGGCAATGACGAGGTTGGCCGGTTCCGAATTCTCGGCGCTGTTTTCACTCTTGCCGAGCAGCATGCGCGCCGTGAGGGGCGCGAGCCGCTCACCGAGTCCGAGCTGCTCGAACAGCTCGGAGGTGTTGTTGAGTCCGAGTTCGTCGAGCGCCTCCTTCATCCGGACCTTGCCGATTTTCCGCAGCGACGAATTCAGGTCCTTGAGCGACCGGTCGAGCAGCCGTTTGCCGAGGTCGATGGACTCGTTCGAGCGCAGGTTGCGCATGTGATGGCGAATGGCCGTGCGTGCTTTGGCGGAGCGGACGAAGGTTAGCCAGTTGGGATTGGGTTTGGCGCCCCGGGCCGTGACAATCTCGACGGTCTGGCCGTTCTCCAGCGCCGTTCTCAAGGGCACCAGCGTTCGGTCGATCTTGGCGGCCACGCAGCGGTCGCCAATGTCCGTGTGCACCGCATAGGCAAAATCGACGGTCGTCGCACCCTTGGGCAGCGGCATGATGTCACCCTTGGGCGTGAACACGTAAATCTTGTCCGGGAACAGATCCACCTTGACGGTTTCGAGAAACTCCTCCGAGGAGTCTTCCGCCTGCAGTTCCTCGAGCTTCGACAGCCATTCGCGCGCGCGCCGCTGCGGCGTCGCGTCGGCGCGATCTTCCGCCTTGTACTGCCAGTGTGAAGCCACGCCGGACTCCGCCACCCGGTCCATCTCGCGTGTGCGGATCTGCACTTCGAGCGGCAGGCCCTTCGGCCCGAACAGCGTCGTGTGCAGGGACTGGTAGCCGTTCACCCGCGGGATGGCGATGTAGTCCTTGAAACGCCCCGGCATCGGTTTATAGAGTCCGTGCACCAGGCCGAGCACCTGATAACAGCTGGTCACGTCGTCGACAATGATCCGGAAGCCGTACACGTCGACCACGTCGGACAGCGTGCGCTTTTTTTCCGACATCTTCCGGTAGATGCTGTAGAGGTGCTTCTCCCGGCCAATGACGTCTCCGGCGATGCCCTCGCTGGCCAGCGCGCGGCCGAGTTCCTCCGATATCTTCCGCACGATCTGTCGCTGGCTGCCCTTACTGCGCCGGAGTGCCTTGTCCAGCACCCGGTAACGCATCGGGTACAGATAGCGAAAGCCCAGATCCTCCAGGTCGACCTTCATGCTGTTGATGCCGAGGCGGTTCGCGATCGGCGCGTAAATGTCGAGCGTTTCCCGCGCGATGCGGCGCTGCTTTTCGGTGGGCATGGCCGACATGGTCTGCATGTTGTGCAGACGGTCGGCCAGTTTGACGAGAATGACGCGGATGTCCTCGATCATTGCCAGCATCATCTTGCGGAACGATTCCGCCTGCGCTTCCGCGCGGCTTCTGAACTGAATCTGGTCGAGTTTGCTGACGCCGTCGACAAGCGCCGCGACCTCGGCGCCGAAGCGCTCTGTCAGGTCCTCGAGCGTTGCGTCGGTGTCTTCGACGACGTCGTGCAGGAGCGCCGCCACAATGGCTTCGACGTCGAGATGCATGCGGCCGAGCTGCTGGGCGACGGCGACCGGGTGGGTTATGTAAGGCTCACCGGTTTTGCGCGTCTGGCCGTCGTGCGCGTCGGCGCCGAACTGATAGGCGCGGGCTACCGTGTCGATCTGTTTCGGGGGGAGGTAAGACTCGAGATCGGTCAGGAGCGCGCGCAAACCGTTGTCGCCGCCGAGGGCCGGCGGCAGTTTCGACAACAATGTTGCGGCATATCCCATAAGAACCCACTATCGCGCGCCGCACGCCCGCGTTGCGGCCGGCGGCTCGTTCGAGACAGGTTCCAATAATAACCACGAAACCCGCCCCGCAAACCAGACAAACCTCGCTTTTTAACTACGGTTGGGCTCTTGCCCTGGTTTTCAAGCGGCTGTCGGGTATAGGGGTTCGCGAGTGGTCTTAGGCCGGCCGGTCAGCCGATCTGTCGGCCAATCAGTCGCCGATCGAAATGCCGCGCAGCGGCGGCAGAATGTCTTCGCCGTGCGTGCCGCTTTCCGCGGCCAGGAGGTCTTCGGCTGCAGGCTGCTCGATTTCGTCGAGGATGGCCGGCGTGACGTGGCCCTCGGCGATTTCCCGAAGGGCGATGACGGTGGGTTTGTCGTTCTCGAGTTCGACCATCGGTTCGGCGCCGTGCGCAATGCGCCGCGCACGCTTGGCGGCGACCAGCACCATTTCGAAAATGTTGTCGATGTTGTCGAGGCAGTCTTCTACGGTAATTCGAGCCATGTCTGTTCCGGGTCCGGTTCTTCGAGTACAGGGTCGGCGCCGCATTGCCCGGTTACGGCAATGGCAGCGGCCGTTGAGGACAGCACTCTAAGCGGCTGCCCCCTGTGCCGCCAAGCCCTTATTCCAAATTGTTATAAGCCGACAATATCGGCTATTCGGTCCTTGAGGGCCGGGTTGTCCGTCGCGTGTGCCGCGCCGCTGCCGGCCAGCACCGACTCGAGATCGGCGACAGCGCGGTCCAGGTCGTCGTTGACGATCACGTAGTCGAATTCGTCCCAGTGCGACATGTCCGACACGGCATCGCGCAAACGCCGCTCGATGACGGCGTCGCTGTCGGTGCGGCGATCGCGCAGGCGTTTCTCGAGCTCCTGTCGCGACGGCGGCAGGATAAATATCGAGCGGCTGCGCGGCATCGATTCCCGAACCTGCCGGGCGCCCTGCCAGTCGATCTCGAGAATGACGTTGTGGCGCTCGGCCAGGTGCTGCTCCACCTGCGCGCGCGACGTGCCGTAGTGATTGTCGAACACCAGCGCGGATTCCAGCAGTTCGCCTTTCTCCTTGAGTGCGAGGAATTCGGCTTCGTCGACGAACAGGTAGTCGACGCCGTTGGCTTCGTTACGACGCTGCGGGCGCGTCGTGTAGGAGATCGAGAAACGCAGCTCGGGATTGTTGCGTGTCAGCGCGTGTACCAGCGTGGTCTTGCCCGCTCCCGAGGGCGCCGCAAGCACGTACAGGGCCGGCCCGGCCGGGCTATCGCCATTCGACGCTAGGTCATTCGACATGGGGTCATTCGACATTCTGGATCTGCTCGCGCATTTGCTCGATGAGTACTTTGAGTTCGACGGCCGCCCGGGTCGTCTCCGCGTCCGCCGATTTGGAGGCCAGCGTGTTGGCCTCGCGGTTCAGTTCCTGCATCAGGAAGTCGAGCCGGCGGCCAACGGCCTCCTTGCGGTCGAGCGTATCCCGGATTTCGGTGACGTGGCTTTCGAGCCGGTCCAGCTCTTCCTCGACGTCGAGTTTCTGGGCAATCAGCGCAAGTTCCACCTCGAGACGCGCCGGGTCGGCGGCCACGTCGAGCTTGTCGATCCGTTCCCGCTGCCGCACGCGCACGGCCTCGAGTACCTCGGGCATGCGTTTGCGCACCGATTGGGCAATGGCCAGCACGTCGCTCACGCGCGAGTCGAGCATGGCGTGTATGCGTTCGCCTTCGCTGCGCCGCATGCCGTTAATCGACTCGAGTGCGCTGGCAAGGAGTTCGCCGGCTTTTGCGAACAGGGGGTCCAGATCGATTTCGCGCGGCTGCAGCACGCCGGGCCAGCGCAATATGTCGACGGGATTGACCGCCCCGTAGTCGTGGCTCGCGGCGCGAAGCTCCTCTACGCGGGTCGTCAGCACGCTGACGAGCTCCCGATTGAGCAGCAGGTCCGTTTGGCTGGCCTCGGCGCGCCGGAAATACAGTCCGCACTCGACCTTGCCGCGCTTGAGCGCCTGGCTCGCCAGCTGGCGAAACGCCTGTTCCTCCGCCTTGAGCTCCTCGGGCAGGCGAAACTGCACGTCGAGGTAGCGATGATTGACGGCTTTGATTTCCCACGTGAGCGTGCCGAAATCGGTCTCCAGCGCTTCTCGCGCGAAACCGGTCATACTGTGTAACATGGACGTCGTGTCTCCGGATCTGCCGTATCGGTCACGG
>JANQPG010000050.1 GCA_028289545.1 Woeseiaceae bacterium | reverse complement strand
AAGAATAGAATTACTGTAAAAAATAATACAAGCAGGGGGAGCCGTGTCGTTGGGGCTACTTGCGGCTCTCGCAGCCGCGCCAATCGTTCTCGCGGGAGTGCTCATCGTCGGCTTCCGCTTGCCGGCGCGAACCGCTATGCCGGTGATTTTTGTGTTGACGGCAGTCATCGGCGCAACCGTCTGGAACATGCCGGCATCAGCGCTGGCCGCTGCGACGGTGCAGGGTCTGTTCGTCACTTTTGACATCCTGATGATCATCTTCGGCGCGATCCTGCTGCTGAATACCCTCAAGTATTCGGGCGCGTTGGGGGTCATCCGTCACGGTTTCTCGGAAGTCAGTCCGGACCGGCGCGTGCAGGTTGTGATCATTGCCTGGATGTTCGGTTGCTTCATCGAAGGCGCTTCGGGTTTTGGTACCCCGGCCGCCATCGTCGCTCCGCTGCTCGTTGCTCTGGGCTTCCCCGCGATTGCCGCAGTGATGCTGGGGATGATGGTGCAAAGCACACCCGTGACCTTCGGCGCTGTCGGCACGCCGATTCTGGTTGGCGTGCAGAACGGTCTCGACAGCCCCGAAGTGCTCGCCGCTCTGAGTGCGAGCGGGCTCGAACCGTCGGAGTACCTGCAGCTGGTCACTGTCAACGTCGTGACGCTGCACGCGATTGCGGGCACGGTCATGCCGCTGTTTATGGTGGTCATGATGACGCGCTTTTTCGGCGCGAACCGTTCCTGGCGCGAAGGTCTTGCGATATTGCCGTTTGCGATCTTCGGCGGCCTTGCGTTCACCGTGCCGTACTACCTTGCCGGTGTGTTTTTAGGACCCGAGTTCCCTTCGATTCTCGGCGCGTTGATCGGTATGGGCGTTGTCACGACGGCGGCCAGGGCCGGGTTTCTCGTGCCGAAAAACAGCTGGGATTTTGCACCGGCGGACAGCTGGCCCGAGGGTTGGATGGGGCGTCTGCACATCGACCTGGACGGCCACGGCGCCAACGGCGCCGGCGGCGCGTCGATACCTTTGTGGAAAGCGTGGCTGCCTTACCTGCTGGTCGCGGCACTCCTGGTGCTGACGCGGGTTCGGGAACTGCCGTTTGGTGATTGGCTGAAATCGGTCCGGCTGCAGTGGAACGGTATCTTCGATACGGGCATCTCCGCCGCCACGACGCCTTTGTACCTGCCGGCGTCCATCCTGATTGTCGTGGCTTGCCTGACGGTGTTTCTGCATCGTATGCCGGGCGCGCAATTCCGCCGCGCGTTTACGGAATCGTCGCGTATGTTGCTGGGCGCCGGTTTTGTGCTGATCTTCACGGTGCCGATGGTCCGGATTTACATCAACTCGGACACGGGCAGCGAGATCGGCAGTATGCCAATCGTCATGGCGCAGTGGGTGTCGGCAAACGTAGGCACGGTTTGGCCGCTGTTTGCGCCGACCATTGGCGCGCTCGGCGCGTTCATCGCCGGCAGCAATACGGTCAGCAACCTCATGTTTGTGCTGTTTCAATTTGGCGTTGCGCAAAACCTCGGGATTTCGACGGTGCTCGTCGTTGCCCTGCAGGCCGTTGGCGCCGCAGCCGGCAACATGATTGCAATTCACAACGTCGTCGCTGCGTCGGCGACCGTCGGTTTGCTCGGCCAGGAGGGGCGCACGCTGAGACGCACGCTACTGCCCACGCTGTACTACCTGACTGCAATCGGCGTTATGGGTTTGCTCGCCGTGCACGTGCTGGACGTTGCCGGTCCGCTGCTCGAGGACAACGGACAACACGCGCTGAAGTGACGCACGCCGCCGGTCAGGCCGTTACAAGCTCGAGCCTGCGGAGATAATCCGGATCGAAGCGCACCCCAAAACCGGGCGCGTCGGGCACCGTCAGCCGGCCGTCGACGGCGCGGAATCGCTCGCCCGTGCCGGCGATCTCGTAAGGCACGTCGTCCGGATCGCCCTTGTACTCCTGGAAGTCCGTCGTGTTTGGAATCGTGCACGCGAAGTGTGTCATGTAGAGCGCACCCAGTCCTTGCGGTGAAATGTGCGGGACAACGTCAATACCCGCCTCACTTGCCATCGCCGCGACGCGCTTCGAGCGCAGCAGGCCGCCGAAGTAAATCAGGTCCGGCTGGGCAATCTGCACGGCCCGGTTTGCGATCATCCATTCGAAACGCCACTGGCTCGATTCCTGTTCGCCGCCGGCGATGGGTATCGACAGTGCGTCGGCGACCTCCCGGGTTTCCTCTAGATAGTCGAACGGCACGGGCTCCTCGAAAAAGCCGTAATCGTGTTCCTGCATCAGGCGGCCGACGCGGACGGCCGTGGTCACGTCGTAGGAACCATTCGCGTCGGCGTAGATGGTCATGTCGTCGCCAAATGCCTTGCGAACCATCGGCACGAGTTCGAAATCGCGCGCGGTCGATTTTGCCGTTGTGCGCATGCGCGCGCCGAGCTTGAATTTGACGGCCCTGGCGCCGGATTCGGCGACCGACGCCTTGAGCCGATCGACCACCCATTCCGCGGAATGCTCGCGATCGCCGTTGGCGTAATACACGCCCACCGAATCCCGCACCTTGCCGCCGAGCAGGGCATGCACGGGCAGGCCGCTGCGTTGACCAATGAGATCCAGAATCGCGAGTTCAGTGCGCGCGACCGTGATCCAGAACGCCAGGCCCTGCCACTTGTAGTTGCTCTTGTGCAGAAACACGCCGTCGACCAACGTGTCGAGATTTCGCGCGTCCTTGCCAATCAGAAACGGGGCGACGCGCCTCGGCAGAATGGCAAACGCGGACGGCATGCGCTGTGGATTGCACAACGCCCAGCCCGATACACCCTCGGTGCAGGTAGCGCGGACAAAGTACTGACCGTCGCGGCGCAGCATGTCGATGCGCTCGATAATGATCGGCGTCGTGAGCGGCTTCCGGTCCAGAACCGGGCGGCTGCGCGCCTCGCGCAGTCGGGCGCGCAACACCCCGGCGTCCGGTTTGCCCATTGCGGTGGTGGCCGTGAGCGCGGCGGCTCCGGCAGGTAAGAGTTGCAGCAACTGACGACGGCTGATCATGGTTTGGCTCCGCTTGAGTTGGGTTCATCGGTGTTGGGCTCGCCCGCTGTAAGGCCGGTTCGAGTCTCGAGAACGGCGGCTGGCCAGGGTGTGCTGCGTTGCTCGGCGTTACGCACGAGCAGCACCTCGGATCCGAGCACGGGCCCGGCGCCGCCGCCGAACGCAGCGCGCACGTACGTCAGCAGCGCCGCAATATCTTTGTCGCTCAGGAACGCATGTCCGGGCATGACTTCGTCGTACTGATTGCCGTTGACCGTTAGCGGGCCGTGCATGCCGTGCAGCACCGCGCGGATCAGCCGCCCCTTGTCGCCACTTACCCAGTCCGTACCGGTCAGGGGCGGGAACTCGTCGGGGACGCCGCCGCCCGAGAGCTGGTGGCACGCGGCGCAGAACTGACGGTAGAGTTCGCCGCCGCGATCCTGATTGGCGGCAACGATCAGGTCCCGGTCGCTGCGCGGTTCCGCGGGCCGCACCGTTTGCGTCTGCGTTTTGCCCGTGTAGCGGACCCGCCATATGCGGCCCTCGTTGTTGTCGAGTATGTACAGCGAACCGTCGGGATGAACGGCGACGCTCTGCGGGCGGTACACCGCGTTGCCGCGATCGTAGAGTACGTCGAAACCCTTGAAACCGTCCGCGAAGTTTTCCCAGGCGCCCGTCGGCACGCCGTCCACGAACGGCACAAACGCAACGAGGTAGCCGTCCTGCGGCAGCGGCGCCCGGTTCCAGGAGCCCTTGAGCGCAACAAATGCGCCGCCCCGGTAGTGCGCCGGGAACTGTTCCGCGTGATAAAAGGCGATCGAAGACGGCGAGTAGTGGGCCGGGAAGGAAACCTGAGGTGGCGGCACATCCGCGCAGCGGCCAACGGTGCTGCCGTTGCCGCCATACTCCGGCGCCAGCACCTGTTTGCCCTGTGCGGCGTCGAAATAACAATACGGCCAGCCGTACTCCCGTCCCTGCTCGACGCGGAAAAATTCCTCGGCGGGCAGGTCCGCGTTCTGCTCAGGAGTAAACAACTCGGGCCACAGCGAGTCGAGCCGGTCCCGGCCCATCTGGCCAACGTACAACCCGCCGTAAACCGGGTCCCAGGTTTGCGCAATGGAGTTGCGGATGCCGCCCGCGTATTTCTCGCCGTCACCACGCGACTGATTCAGGCGGTCCAGGCGCCAGCGCCAGATACCCGCGTGCGCCTCGAGTTCCGGACAGGGGTCGAGTCCGGGCGAGCCCATGGTTTTCGACTGAGCCTGACAGGCATTGGAGGGCGCACCGATATTGACGTAGATCCAACCGTTGTCGTCGACCGACAGCGTGCGGCCGCGATGGCTGGACTGGTAGGGGATTTCGGCGACGACAGGCTCCGGGTTCGAGACGGGTTCGAGTTTGCCGCGCGGCAAAAGCATGCGCACAACCTGCTCGTTCGTCACCGCGTAGAGATAGTCGTCCGCGTACGCAATATGCACGCGCGGCACCTTCTGTTCGTCGGGTGTCGTTACCTGGAAAAAGGGCCGAACGGTGTCAATGACGTGATCGCCGTCCTCGTCGCGAAGGCCCAGTACGGTGTTGTCGTCTCGAATGCCCGACAAACTGACAAACAGATCCCCGTCTTCCCGGATGAAGAGCTCGCGGCTCTCGCCCGTGCCTTCGAACACGACCTGAGCCTCGAAACCCGGAGCGAGGTCGAGCACGGGGGGCGCAGACTCGCCCGGGAGCGACTCGTTGCCGAGGACGTTTCCTGCACAGAACAGGGCGGGCAGCGCAGCCAGCACCGCAAGTTTGCACACACTCATTCCGGCCGCGCGCATGGCTGGCTGCGGGCTCTGGGTTTCAGAAGCGTTCACGATGTCCTCAGACGATGGTTTCCGGAAAAACGCGTCCCGAGCGACCCCGGGTACGCCATTTTGAAAAAAAAATAACAGTTGAGCGTTTGGGCGACGCAACCGTACCCCACTCGACGCGGTACTGTCATGTGGTTTGGCCGATTACCCGGCGCGCTCGGGGGATCGCGCCGATTACGGCAATCATCGAGCTTTCCGACACTTACCGTTACCTCAGTATTTCGCGTCACAAGCACCTCTACATCAACATCGGCGCCGCTCGGCGCGGGCAGCGCACCGATATCGCGCAGCGGCTGTTGATTGGACAGACCAGCCCCATTTTGGCGTTGACAATTGGACAGGCCAGCCGTACCTTTGTAATGAATAGTACAGAATGACAAAAAAATTACCGGGCTGCGCACGTTTCCCGGTTGATCGTCGGAACCTGCAAACCGGGCAGCTCTCCGGCGCGTCGATCGCTACACGTGCGGCGTCTGCAAAAAAGCAGCCGGCTTTGCCGATCTGCACCTGTATCGCAGTTCAAAGGGGGGAAGGACTATGGGCTTTGCGAATCCTGTTCGCCGGTTCCGCGTTTTGCGGCTGGCGTTTATCGCTTTATCCTGCACGTTGTTCACGAGCGCGTTTGCGCAGACGTCCGATGAGGACGAAGACGAAGAGCCGATCCTCGACGAAATTGTCGTCAAGGGTGTGGCCTATGGCGCCGCCCGCGCGATTCAGCAGCAAAAAAATTCAGACACGATCGTTACGATTGTGTCCGAAGAAACGCTCGAGACGATCCCCGAGCAAAGCGTGGGCGAGGCGCTGTCGCGCCTTCCGGGCGTATCGATCCAGCGCGATCGCGGCGAGGCGCAGGCCATTACCATCCGCGGCGCCGATGCGCGGCTGAATGCCGTCAGCATGAACGGCGATCGTCTGCCGTCGCCCGAAAGTACACTGGCCAGCGGCGGCTTCCGAGGTGCCCGCTCGGCCTCGCTTAACACGGTGCCGGCCACGCTGATCAGCCAGATCGAGGTGTGGAAAGCCGTTCCGCCCAGTCAAGACGCGGACTCCATCGGCGGCGCGGTCAACATCAAGACCAAGACGGCCACGGAACTGGACGAAGGTTTTCTCGAGTTCACCGGACGCTATGGATACAACGACCTCAACGAGGGCGACCTGTTGTCCGGCGAGATCACCTGGGGCACCCGGTTGGGCCGAGGTGGAAACTGGGGTGTCATCGGTACGCTTTCGTGGGAAGAGGACGAGCGCGGTATTTCGGGCCTGCAGGCTGAGTGGGATACCGTGGACGAACTCATGGACCTGTCGACTTGCATCCCCGGTGTCGAGGACAGCTGTCAGTTTGTCGACCTCGCCGAAGAAGGCAACGTCATCGAGACCTATGACGTCATCTGGCGCGGATTCACGCGGACGCGGCAGGGTCTCAACCTGACTTTCGACTACCAGAGCGGCAACAATCTCATCAAGTTCGGCGGCTGGCTGTCCGATTTCGAAGATGACGAGCTGCGCCGCCGCTTGCAGATGCGCCCGGGCGCAAGCGCCGATTTTACGACCGATACCGTGTTCAACGACGACAACATTGCCGTCAGCGGCTCGACCGACGGCGGTCGCGTGCGCCGCCGCACACGAGAAGGCACCAACGAGCGTTCGTCCTATAACTACTTCATCGAAGGTGAGCATTCCCCGTTCATCGACTGGGACTTCAACTGGCGCGTGTCGCGCAGCTTCTCCGACACGGCGGTCAATCGCACTCGCGCTCGTTTCGAGGCACGGGGCTGCGACATCGATCTGTGCGAAGACGGCGTGGCCGACTGGACGTTTACCAACGGTACGGGTCGGGTTGTGCGATACACCCAGCCTGGCTGGTCGCAGGATCTCGATATCCTCGAAGTGGGCAATCGAGGCGACTTCCAGCAGTGGCGTAACGAGAACTCGGACGACGAGATCGACGCGGTTCGTTTCGACATCACGAAACGCTTCGAGCTTGCCAACGACAACGAACTCGAACTCGAGTTCGGCTACAAGGGCCGCTTCCGCGAGCGCGACACGAACTACAGCATCTTCGAGTTCGAAGGCGACGAGGACAACCCGGTACTGATGTCGCAGGTCATCGGCCCCGACGATCCGAACATCGCCTGGCAGCCGTTCGGCTACGACATGGGGCTGTGGAACGATGCGTTCACGATGGACCAGTACTTCCGCGACAATCCCAGCCAGTTCAGTTTCGACGGCGACAACCTCGAGAACTCTTACGACGTCGAAGAGAAAATCCATGCGGCTTACCTGCAGGCAACGCTCAGGAGTGGCCGCTGGACGACGGTGTTCGGCGCGCGCTTCGAGGATACGGACGCGGACATCGTGGCGAGCGACGGCACCACCGTAAACAACGACTACAACAACGTTCTGCCCGCCGTCATTACGCGCTTCCAGATCGACGACAATCAGATCGTGCGCGCCGCGTGGACCAACAGTCTGTCGCGCCCGGATTTTGACGATCTCCGGCCGCTGTTCGACGATGAGTTTGATTGGGATGCGGATCTGACCGAGGCTGAGTTGTTCGTCAACGGCGGCAACCCGGATCTTGAGCCGTTCGAGTCCGTCAATTTCGATCTGTCCTACGAGTACTACACCAACAACAACGGCGTTTTCTCGGTCGGCGCGTTCTACAAAGAGATCGAGAACTTCGAGTTCAACGAGCAGCTCGAGGAAACCAACGTCACCATCAGCTCGCTGCCGGGTTTCCTGCAGGATATTGCCAATGAGGCGATTGCCGATGCACGCGAAAACGATCCGACTATCCCGGCGAACCTGAACACGCTGACGCGGTTCAACTTTGCGCGCCCCGTCAATGGCGACACCGCTGAAATTCTCGGTTTCGAGCTCAACTTCCAGCAGCAGTTCACGATGCTGCCGGCGCCGTGGGACGGTTTTGGGATATTCGCGAACTACACGACGGTCGATGGTGATTCCGACATTACGGAAGGCATAACGCGCGACTTCGTTGTGGGTCAGTTCGAAGACGCTTCGAACTTCCAGCTGTTCTACGAAACCGAATCGTTCACGGCGCGGCTGGCGTACAACCGCAGCGGCGTGACCTATCGCTCGATTGGGCTCTCGCTCGGCGGCGACGGTGCACTGGATGACGATCCCGACGACGATCTCGGTATCGACGTCGAGGAAACCTGGGATCTGGCGCTGCAGTATCGTCGACCGATCGGAGAAGGACTCTTGACCGTGTTCTTCGATGTGCAGAACCTCACCGAAGAAGACTCGCGTAATTTCTTCCTCGGCTCGGAGAGCCTGCGGCGGTTCACGGAACTCGAGTTCCGAGGCCGCAGCTACAACCTCGGCGTTCGCTGGTCACAGTAGCAGCAACGCGAGAGGGTCGTTATCCCCCGGGGCCGGCTGTCACAGCATGTGATGGCCGGCCTTGTTTTTTGCCGCGACGTTCAGTCTTTGCAGTCGACACCCGTTTCCAGTCGGCGAAGCGATTCCCGCGCGGGCCACGTCATTGTGTCGCCCGCGGCAGTTGATACCGGCAACCGGACTTCGATGCGATCGTAACGGCATTCGCCGGCGCCGACCGCAATACGGATTGACGTATCGGCCGCGATATCCTCGACCTCGGCGGCCGGCGCTTCAACGTCACCCACCGCCGTCGTCAACAGCCATGCAAAAATGCGGCTGCCGTCAATCTCGGCGGTCATGACGGCGGTAGGTGCGGGAACAACCGTGTTGTAAACGGGGCTGTACCAGCCTTGCGGCTCGGGGGTAGTTCGCCCGGCAACAATCTCGGTGGACCAGGGTTCGTTGCCGAGCGGTGCAATGCGCAGGTTAGCGACGCCCGGGTCCGTGCTCCTGACGCCGCCGCCTTCGGCATGCGCAAGCGTTACGTCGGGGTGAAAATGCCAGAGCACATCGATTCGGCGCGGCCGGTCGGTCTCGATGCGGTCCACGACGAGCCAGTAGCGGTCGCGCAGGTACAGGAAAGCCCGGGCATGCGCCGCAGCGCCTTCGATAGCCGGGAAGTTGTCTCCCGTTGACGCCACGGCGAAATCGTAGTCCGGCGCAACAACGGCGGAGTCGACGGCCGGCTGCTCGCGTTCGGGCAGCTGCGGTCCCTGCCCGGTACCGTCGATCAGAACGACGTTGTGCGCGGCCGAGCTTATGATGTGGCGGCGCAGGGGATTGTCTTTTATGTAGTTGACGCGTCCCGTGTCGACAAGCAGATTGCGCTGGCCAACCGACAGGGACACGTGCAGGCGGTCGTTATGCTGATGGGAAATGCCCCACGGACCGGCGTCGAAAAAACTCCACTGTGCGGTGTCGGCCCAGCCACTGCGCGATATGAGCTGTCCGGCGTAGGGATAGTAGCTCGAAGGCAGCCCCGGAGGCGCCAGGCCGGTAGAGCCCGCCGAGGCAATATGGCGCCAGTCTTCGCGGTCGAACTGCTCCGCAAACGCAAGCAGCTTGTCGCGAACGAAGTCCGCATCCGCGTCGTTGTTCACGATCACGTGGCCGTCCGGTTTCATCGTGCGCGCCAGGTAGTCCGCCATGGCTTCCGCCAGCGCCACGAAGTCGCCGGGCAAGTCGACGCCGGCGGAATCGGAGAACGCAATGTACTGAGCGACGTATTCGAGCACGGTGCGCTGGTAGTGACTGGAGAGCTCTTTCTGTACGCCGGTGGGGTACACCTGTCGCTCGATCTCCGCTTGCAGCGTGGCGATCGAATACGCGGACCAATCGGCTGCGTTGCTGAACTCCGGCCATGCCGCCGCCGCGTGCCCCAGGCCGGCCATTTCCTTGACGGCGTGATTGTGTTTCTGGCGATGGTAGCGCTTGAGGTGTTCCGCCTGCGCGTGCACGGTGGACAGCATCAAAAGCCGGGTCGAGTCGTCGAACAAAGGCTCGTGCAGAAAATAGTAAAAGAGTTGCGGCCAGACCTGCAGCAGCCGGCTGGCGGTCGACATCGGCTGCCACGGTTCGGGCATGGCGTATTCGTCGGGGCCTTCCGGCGCCGGCATGTTCGCCTCGATCCAGTCGGTCAGGAAGGCGTTCATATAGGCCATGTATTCAGGCTTCTCATGCTCGGCATAGGCCTTCTTGAGGCCAAGCATTACAAAGTGGCGGTTCGTGAACAGCGTCCATTCCCGGTCGCCGTTGGGGCCGCGATACATCCAGTCCAGCTTGCCGCTGCTATTGCGGCGGGCGCTGCCGCGCACTCCCTGCAGCAGATAAATGTCGTTGACGGTGTCGTCGGCGAGGCTTTCGAGCGCCGCGTCGAAACCGCCGGGGTCGTGAACGCCAAGGCGGTCGCGAAGCCAGCGACCGTTAGCGGATCGGCGGTAGTAGTCGAGCAGGTGTTGGCCTGCATCGATCCAATCGCCGGATTGACAGGCATCCCTGACGGACGTCATCGTGGGCCTCTCGAGGTCCAGCGTGACGCAAAGTGCGGCCGCGCGCTCCGGGTAGCGTGCGACAAATTCTGCAACGCTGCCGTGTGCCGGTTCGGCTGCGGCCGCCACGGGAACCAGGGGCGACATCGCGGTCAGGAATACCCAAAGAGCTTTGGATTTTACGGCAAACATGTCAAAAAAATTCCAAGACTGAACAAGAATTGATTCTCTGTAATATTTAGGACAGTATCCAAGAACTCGCTGCTGGGGGGAAGCGGACAGTGTGGTCGATAATGTTGCTGGCGGCGTCCATAGCGCTCATCGTGCTGGTGACGACGCAATTCCGGCTCCACCCATTTGTTGCATTGCTCTTCGCCGCGTTCTTTTTCGGCACGCTCGACGGGCTTATGCCGCTCGACATCGTCGCGGCGATCAACGAAGGCTTCGGTGAAACGGTCGGCGCCATCGGCATCGTCATCATTGCCGGGTCGATCATTGGCACCTTGCTCAATCACTCCGGCGCCGCCATGCGGCTGGCCAGCGGATTTGCGCGTCTCGCCGGTCGCCCGCGAGTGCCGGTCGCAATGGGCGCCGTGGGTTACGTGGTGTCCATGCCCGTGTTCTGCGACTCCGGGTTTGTGCTGCTGTCGTCCATCAATCGCGCGCTGGCGGCGCGCGCCGGAGTGTCGCTTGCCGCTTGCACCGTAGCGCTGAGCCTCGGCCTGCTGGCAACGCATACGATGGTGCCGCCCACGCCGGGGCCCGTGGCGGCGGCCGGGATCATCGGCGCCGATCTTGGCGTAGTGATTGGAATTGGCGTGATCGTGAGCCTGGTTTCTCTGACCGCCGGACTGATATTCGCGTATCGCTATGCGTCACGGATCAACATCGAGTCCGAATCCCTGCCGCTGGCTGCCGACGTTGTCGAGGAGACGGAAGAAAAGGGTCCGTCCGTTGCCCAATCGTTGCTGCCGATTGTGCTGCCGATGCTGCTGATTGTCGGCCGTACCGTTGCCGACCTGCCTTCCGCGCCCTTCGGCAGCGGCACGTTCGCGATCTCGCTCAAATTCCTGGGAGAGCCCGCGATTGCGCTTTGTATTGGCGCGGCGCTCGCGCTGACCTTACCGGAGCGTTTCGAAACGCGCATGCTCGCAACGTCGGGCCTGTTCGGTGAGGCGATCAAGTCCGCGGCGACCATTATCGTGATTACGGGCGCCGGGGGCGGCTTTGGCCGGGTGCTGCAGGTTTCGGGCGTTGCGGAAGACCTGGGCGCTGAAACCGTGGTGCGCTTTGGCGGCGTTCTGCTGCCGTTTCTCGTCGCCGCCGCGATCAAGACCGCGCAGGGCTCGTCGACCGTGGCGATGATTACGACCGCGGGCATCGTTGCGCCTATGCTGGGTGCGCTCGGGCTGGACAGCGAAATTGCGCGGGCCATGACGGTGGTTGCCATTGGCGCCGGGTCCATGGTCGTTTCGCACGCCAACGATTCGTACTTCTGGGTAGTGACCCAGTTCTCCGGCATGACGGTCAACCAGGGTTACCGGCTGCAAACACTGGGCACGCTCGTGCAGGGGCTCGCGGCCGCTGCTGCTGTTTGGGCCATGAGCCTCGTTTTGCTTTAGGCCGGGGAGAGCGCCATGTGGAATCGTGCACCGTTGTTGATCATCTACATCGCCATGGTGCCGGCATACGCCAGCACCTTGCATGCGGATCCGTGGCCGTGGGTCGACGACGGCAGCGGCGCCAACGACGTGTCGGTTTTGCTGATGGGCGATACAAATCTCCAGGGCAGAGAAGACCCGGCCGAGGCGTATCGCTACGTCCGCGACACGTTGCTTGCTGCCGACGTGCGGTTCGCAAATCTGGAATGTGCGCTCGCCGGCAGCTCGAAAGACCCGCTGATCGACGATATTCCGCACAAGCGCTGGATACATTCCGAGCCGGATCAGGTGGCGGCGCTCCAGTCGGTTCGAATGAGCGCAGTGGGCGTTGCGAACAACGTCAACTATCCCTGGCAGGCGATGCTCAAGAGCATTGCGGTCCTTGACGATGCCGGCATTGCGCATACGGGCGGTGGGCTCAACAGCGACGCGGCCCGGGAGCCGGTCATTGTGGAGGCCAACGGGACTCGGGTTGGCTTTATTCAATACGCCGCCACGGTGTTTCCGTTCAATCACGCAGCGAGCGATACACGCCCCGGGATTGCGGCGATCAGAGTGTCGACGTCCTATCGGCCTCCGCCGAATCTCGACAAGCCCGGTCAGCCGCCGATCGTGATCACGCAGGTGGATGAGACATCACTGGCCCGGATGCGCGCGGACATCGAATCGCTGGCCAGCGACGCGGATGTTGTTGTTGCGTCGTACCACTGGGGCATATCGAACTCGACGGACGTTGTCGACTATCAGCGTGTCGTCGGGCGTGCCGCCATCGATGCCGGCGCCGACGTCGTGATGGGGCACGGGCCGCACACGTACCAGGAGATTGAAATGCATCGCGGGCGGCCGATTTTTCACAGCATCGGACAATTTGTTTTCGACGACCGCCTGCGTCTCGGCAAACACGAAGAAGGTCTGCTCGTGCGGCTGCTGGTTCGCGACAGGCAGGTGGCCGGCATCTCCCTCGTGCCGGCCTGGCGCGACAAATCGAACCTCGTGCGGCTGCATTCGCCAAACAGCGACAAAGGCCGCGAGTTGCTCGGCTATCTACGTTCGGTCAACGCTCACGGCGGCACCGAGTTCGACGTGGCCGGCGACGAGATTGTTATCCGCGGACTCATCCCCCGAAACGCAAACAAGAAGACGGACTAATCAATATGGTGATAAAGCGTGTCGCTCTGCTGAGCGGGCCGGTCATTGCGGCGATCGTATGGTCGGCAATGACGTCAGCCGGCTTACCGACTGCGATGGCCTGGACGGCAGCCGTTACGGTGGTATGTGCGGTCTGGTGGATTTTCGAGGCGATTCCCATTCCGGCTACGTCACTCCTGCCGCTGGCGGCGTTTCCGCTGTTCGGCATCCTGACGGCAAACGAAGTGGGCGCGGCCTACGGCAGCCCGCTCATACTGCTCATGATGGGCGGTTTCATGCTGTCCACGGCCATGGCGCGCAGCGGCGTGCATCGCCGTCTGGCGCTCATGATGGTGGCGCTGTTTGGCGGCCACTCCGGGACTCAGCTCGTACTCGGCTTCATGGTGGCGTCGGCGGTGTTGAGCATGTGGATATCCAACGTCGCAACGTCGCTCATGATGCTGCCTATTGCGCTCGCCGTCTGCGACAAGCTCAAAAACCCCCGTATGGTTGTCGCGCTGCTGCTCGGCATCATGTACGGCTGCAGCATCGGCGGTGTCGGCACACCGATCGGTACGCCGCCGAACCTGATCTTCATGCGCGTGTTTAGCGAGACGACGGGCTACGAGCCCACCTTTACGGAGTGGATGGGCTGGGCGCTGCCGGTTGTGATCGTAATGGTGCCGATAGCCGCGCTATGGCTCTCGCGTGGGTTGCCCAAAGGCGAAAAGATCGAGTTGCCGGAGACGGGCCCGTGGCGAACGGAGGAAATCCGGACGCTGGCTGTATTTCTCGTGACCGCCCTGCTGTGGATCACCCGTAAGGAGCCGTTCGGCGGCTGGAGCACAATGCTTGGTCTCGAGTCCGCCAACGACGCCAGCGTCGCGTTGCTGGCCGTCGTGGCGATGTTCCTGATCCCAAACGGCAAGGGCGAACGTTTGCTGGATTGGGAGACGGCGGGCTCTATCCCCTGGGGCGTCCTGATCCTGTTCGGGGGCGGCATCGCAATCGCCAAGGCTTTCGCTCAGTCCGGGCTCAGCGCGCTGGTAGGTGACGGACTGGTCGGAATCAGCGATCTGCCGCTGATTCTCGTGACGATCGCGATTTGTCTGTCCGTCAGTTTCCTGACGGAAATCACCAGCAATACCGCCACCACGGCGCTCTTGATGCCGATCCTGGCGGCAGGCGCCGTCGCTGCCGGGGTCGATCCCCGACTGATCATGGTGCCGGCCGCCATGAGTGCGAGTTTTGCATTCATGTTGCCCGTGGCGACGGGACCCAACGCCGTTATTTTCGGTTCGGGGCGGCTGACCGTTGCGCAAATGGTTCGCGAAGGTTTTGTCCTGAATATCATCGGCGCGTTTGTGGTCTCGGCGGCCGTTTTGCTGCTGGTGCACTGATAGCCGCCCGCTGGCGAGATTCTGTAATGTATGTTACAAATGTGGGAGAGTTTGCAGGATTTGAATTCAATATTTCTGTTGCCGGGAGGCCCCCCAATGGTTGAGTCTGAGATCGCCAACACGGTGCGCGATCGCTGGTCGTCGCTAACCAAGAGCGATCGCGTGGTCGCGCGGCGCCTGCTTTCGGAGTATCCGTCAGCGGGCCTCAAGACACTGGCGGAACTTGCCGCCAAAGCGGGCGTTAGCGCGCCGTCGGTCATCCGCTTCGTCAAAAAGCTCGGTTTCAGCAGCTATCCCGAGTTTCAACGTGAGCTGCACGACGAGATTCAAGCCAGCTTCGAATACTTCTCGAGCAAGACGCCGGCGGCTGCTCCGCGGGTAGAATCATCGGATACGGAGCTCGCCTACACTCAGAGCATTCGCAAGACCGTGCAAAAAACACTCGATTCCGACGTTGCCGGTCTCGCGACGACAATCGCGCGCACCAAGTCCAGTGTCCTCTGCCTGGGTGGGCGGGTAAGCCACGCGCTGGCCATGATCTTTCACGCGCATCTACTGAGGCTCCGGCGAAACGTCGAACTCGTCAGCACCAATCCGGTAGAGCGCGCGGAGCGCTTGATGGACGTCGGTCGATCCGATCTGGTGATCCTGTTCGATTTCAAACCCTACGATTCGACCGCAACGTCGTTTGCGAGGCTTGCGTTCGACAACAAGGCGACGGTCGTCTGCTTCACCGATTTCGAACAGTCGCCGGTGGCTGAGTACGCGAAGCACATTGTGCTGGCGGACAACTGCGTTACGGCGGATTCGCCCAGTCTCTCGGCGGCGCTGTGTTCCGCCGAGATCGTGCTGAACGAAGTCCGCAACAAAATCGGCGCAAGCGCACGTTCGCGCAGCCGCAGCTTCTCAGGCGCGCCCGAAGCAGCCATGCAGCTCAAGCTGGACGCCGATAAGGCGTGATAGTTCGGGCATCGGACGAACGTTTCGCCGGGTACTGCATTGCCTGACGGCCATCGTCATCGCTACCGAATTGCGGTCATTCCCGGTGACGGCATCGGCAAGGAAGTCATGCCGGTCGGCATGCGTATTCTCGATGCCGTCGCTCACAAACGCGGTTTCGACATAGGCTGGCAAAGCTTCGACTGGAGCTGTGAGCGTTACGCGAACAGCGGTGAGATGATGCCGGCCGACGGCATTGAGCAGCTGGCCGATTTTGATGCTGTATACCTCGGCGCCGTGGGCTATCCGGGTGTGCCCGATCAGGTGTCGTTGTGGGGGCTCCTGATACCGATACGCCGCCGCTTCGACCAGTACGTCAATTTGCGTCCCTGCCGGATGCTGCCGGGAATTCAATCACCGCTTGCGGGAATAGGCGCGGGCGACATCGACTATTGCGTCGTGCGCGAGAATACCGAAGGTGAGTATTCCAGCATTGGGGGCCGCATGTTTGCCGGCACCGATCGGGAAATGGTGGTGCAGGAGACCGTACTGACGCGCACGGGAACGGACCGCATTTTGCGTTTTGCTTTCGAACTCGCGCGTTCGCGTCGCCGCGTGATGACCAGCGCCACGAAGTCCAACGGAATCATGCACACGATGCCGTACTGGGACGAGCGCGTCGCAGACATCGGCAGAGACTATCCCGACGTTCGGGTCGAGTCCTACCATATCGACATCCTGGCCGCGCACTTCGTGCAGCGGCCAAAACAGTTCGACGTGGTTGTCGGCAGCAACCTGTTTGGCGACATCTTGTCCGATCTGGGGCCTGCGACGACGGGCAGTATCGGAGTTGCGCCGAGCGCCAATCTCAACCCTGAAAAGACCTACCCGTCGATGTTCGAGCCCGTGCACGGTTCGGCGCCGGATATTGCGGGCCGAAACATCGCCAACCCGGTCGGCACCGTCTGGGCCGGCGCAATGATGCTCGAGCATCTGGGCCAGACCGAAGCTGCGGTGGCCGTGCTGGCCGGAATCGAGCGTGCGCTGGCGGGTGATGGCCCGCGCACGCCGGACGTCGGCGGCGATGCGTCAACCGAGGCGTTTGGCGATACGCTGCTGCAAGGTGTACTGGACGAACTCGAGCACGCGGCGCCGAACAGCCGCGCGTCGCAAAATTTCCGCTAATCGGTCAGTCCAGTGTGGCAAAGCCGATTTTCGGATTGTCGCATTTACGGATGTCACGAGAGAGTCCCGCTGCACTATATTTTTCTTAACTTATTGAATTAGAAGTTAAAAAAGGTCTAAAAAAAGGGGTTTAGCGAGCTCTTTTCCTGCCATCGCAGCGGCTCCGGATTGGTTGGATACGTAATCATAATTGGCAAGACCAAAATTGCGTGCCATCATCACGCCCCTGATAATTCTCAAGCGGATCATCGACATGGCTAAACGATTCCTGGTGGCCCTGCTGTTCGTGGCTGCGGCGGGCTCCGCAAGCGCGGCGGAGTGGCGGGAGCTTTTCAACGGCAACAATCTGAGCGGTTGGCGGCAGGTCGGTGGACAGGCCGAGTATCGGGTCGAAGGCGGCGAGATTGTCGGCGTATCGGTGCCCGACTCGCCGAACAGTTTCCTGATCACGCGGCGGAATTACGACGATTTCATCCTGGAATACGAGGTCTTCGTCGATCCGCTGCTGAATTCCGGCGTGCAGATTCGCAGCAATCTGAACGAGCGGCGGGTGGTTAACGGCTATCAGGTGGAGCTCGACCCGACGCCGCGTGCGTTTTCGGGCGGCATCTACGACGAACAGCGCAGACGCTGGATGTACCCGTTGTCGCGAAACGAGAAGGGCCGCCGTGCGTTGCGGAACGGACAATGGAACCAGTTCCGGGTCGAGGCGATCGGCGATTCCATTCGCGTGTGGTTGAACGGCGTGCAGACGGCCGACCTCGTCGACGACATGACGGCTGAAGGGTTTATTGGTCTGCAGGTGCACAGTATCAAGCAGCCGGAACAGGTCGGCCGAATCGTACGCTGGCGGAACATTCGTATCCTGACCGACGATCTCGAGCAGGAACGGATGCAACGCGATCCGGAAGTGCCGCAGATCAGTTTCCTCGTCAACCGGCTGACGGAACACGAAAAGCGACACGGCTGGCGGCTGTTGTGGGACGGCGAATCCACCGCCGGCTGGCGTGGCGCGAAGCTCGACAATTTTCCCGAGTCGGGTTGGACAATCGACGACGGTGTGCTGACCGTCGAGGCAACCGATGGCGGCGAGTCGACCGGGCCGGGCGACATCGTTACGCTCGACAGCTTCAGCAACTTCGAACTCGAGTTCGAATTCCGGATGACCGAAGGCGCGAACAGCGGCGTCAAATACTTCGTGGATCCCTCTCTGAATCGCGGGCCGGGTTCCGCGATTGGCGCCGAATTCCAGATCCTCGACGACAAGCGCCATCCTGACGCAAAACAGGGCGTCGAGGGCAACCGAACGCTCGGTTCACTGTACGACCTGATGACGGCCGAGAACCTGTCGACGGCGGGGCGCGCGAAGCAGTTCAAAGGCATCGGCGCGTGGAACCAGGGCCGCATCGTCTCGATAAACGGCCGGGTAGAGCACTGGCTCAACAACGAAAAGGTCATCGAGTACAACCGCCACAGCCAGATGTTCCGTGCGCTGGTTGCGTACAGCAAATACCGCGTCTGGCCCGGGTTTGGCCAATGGCCGGAAGGCCGCATCCTGCTGCAGGATCACGGCGATACCGTGAGCTTTCGCAGCATCAAGATACGCGAACTGTAATTGAACGTGGGGGTGATATGAGTAACTCAGACGAGAAGACTTCACAGCACACGCGTCGCGATTTTCTTCGTGCTTCCGCGGCGATCGGCGCCGGCGCTTCGCTTGCGATGTCCAGCGCCGCAAGCTACGGAAGAATACTGGGCGCCAACGACCGCCTGAACCTTGCGTTCGCAGGTGTCCGCAGCCGCGGCAAAGCGCTGATCGACTCAGCTGTTGCAGTCGGCGGCGATTCGGTCAACGTGCACAGCCTGTGCGACGTCGATCGCAACGTGCTGGCTGAGATTTCGGCTGCTGTCGCGGAAGCGACGGGCAGCGCGCCCAAGGCCGTCATGGATTACAGACAGGTTGTCGAGGATCGGGAGGTGGATGCGGTCGTCATTGCGACGCCGGATCATACGCACGCGCCGTTTGCCATTTACTCGATGGAAGCGGGCCAGGACGTGTATCTCGAGAAGCCCTGCAGCCACAATCCGCACGAAGGCGAGTTACTCGCGAAGGCGAAAGACCGCTATGGCCGGGTTGTGCAGATGGGCAATCAGCAGCGCTCGTCACCGACATCGATCGAGGCCGTGAAAGACATACACGACGGTTTGATCGGCAAACCGTATATGGGCAAGGCGTGGTATGCGAATACGCGCGGCAGTATCGGCAAGGGCAAGGTCGTCGACGTTCCCGACTGGCTGGACTGGGACCTGTGGCAGGGCCCCGTGCCGAGAGTCGATTACCGGGACAACCTCGTGCACTACAACTGGCACTGGTTCTGGCACTGGGGCACCGGCGAGATCAACAACAACGCCTTGCACGAAATGGACATCTGTCGCTGGGCGCTCGGCGTCGACATCCCGAACCGCGTCACCTCCTCGGGGGGGCGTTACCACTTCGACGACGACTGGGAGTTTTTCGATACCCAGACCGCCTGCTACGAATACGAGGACGGCAAGCAGATCGCCTGGGAGGGGCGCAGCTGCAATGGCCACCCGTTCTTCGGCCGCGGCCGGGGCGCAACCATTCACGGAACCGACGGCACCGTGATGCTCGATCGCAACGGCTACAGCCTGTACGACCATGGCGGCGCGCTCATCAAGCAGGTCAACGAACGTGCCGAATCCGGCACGACGGACCTCGTGGGCGGCGGTGCGCTGACCAACCTGCATCTCGACAACTTCTTCGCCGCCATACGCGATGGTGCAGAGCTGAATTCGCCCATCGACGAAGGCCGTATCAGCACGTTGATGTGCCACCTGGGCAACATTGCGCAGGTGAACGGCGGCGCGCTCGATATCGATCCGGCCACGGGGCGAATCAAGGACAACCGCAAGGCCATGCAGCTGTGGCGCCGCGAGTACGCGCCCGGATGGGAGCCCAAGGTATAAACTACGAGGTCCGCAATTGAGGGGGGCTCGTATTGTGACCAGCATTACTCCAGCCGACACAAAAAACGGCACCAAAGGCGACAGGGCATGAACCGTCGCCAGTTCCTGGGCGCTGGCAGCGCCATCGCCGTAGCGGGTCTGTCACCGGCGCTTGCGAGGGCCGGGGCCGGTGTTGACGCCGTTCGGATCGGGGTCATCGGTACCGGTGCGCGCGGCCGGCAACTCATGGATTTCCTGAACGAGCTACCGGGCTTCCGCATTGCGGCGCTCTGCGACGTCCTGCCGTTCCGGCTGGATGAGGCGCGATCCGACGCACCCGGGTCGTCCGCCGTGGCCGATTATCGGCGGGTTCTCGACGACAAAGCCGTCGACGCCGTGATCATTGCGACGACCTTCAGCGAACACAATCACATTGCGCTCGACGCACTGGACGCCGGCAAGCACGTCTACTGCGAGAAGACCGTCGTCAAGGGTATCGACCCGGCGCTTGCGCTCGTCGCAAAAGCCCGGAAAAGGTCCGGGCAGATATTTCAGGCGGGCTTTCAGTATCACAGCTCGCCGCTCTATCGGCGCGCTGCCGAGATCATCGGGCGGGGCGACATCGGCGAGCTTGTCGCCGTGAATTGCCAGTGGAATCGCAACGGCGACTGGCGCCGCCCCGTGCCGGATCCGCAATACGAACGGCAGATCAACTGGCGTATGTACCGGGACTATTCGAGCGGTCTCGTGGCCGAGCTGTCGGCGCACCAGATGGACTTCTGCAATACCCTGCTCGGCGACAAGATCGAGACGATACAGGGCTCCGGCGGTATCGACTACTGGAAAGACGGCCGTGAGACTTACGACAACACGCACGTCGTTTGCCGCTACCGGTCGGGGGTTACGGCCACGTTTACCAGCCTGACCGCAAACAGTATGGACAGCTACCGTATCGCTGTGCTTGGCAGCCGTGGTTCCATCATCCTGACGACTCGCCAGGGCTGGCTGGTCCCGGAGGGTGAGGGGCCGACACTCGAAAACGGTCTGGACCTCGTCTCCGGCGCTTCGATGGCGGACGGCTCGCAGTCGAACTGGCGACGGTCAGCGGACCAGGCGGCATGGCGCATCGATGCGCCCGACAGCGATCCGACCGCGGATGCGCTTCGCGATTTCCGCACGGCAATCCTTGACGGCCGCCAGCCAGCTTCCGACGTTCGTGTTGGCGCAAAGGCGTCGATCCAGGTGCAGATGGCGATTGACGCAATGGACAAACAGCGCGTAATCCCGTGGCAGGCCGATCACGATGTCTAAACCCGGCTCGGTGAGGCGTCGCGGCAGTCCGGAACCGGCATGAACGTCTCTGCATGAGCCCATAAGCAAGAACCGGGCAATCAGAACAACCGGGTTTGCAAAAAGTGCAAGACCCGATCACTCATCCAATCAATCAAGGGGGAACTATGGTTGATCAGCATCGTCATGACGATTTCCAGGCGCGCCGCCGCGTGCTGAAAGGGCTTTCGGGGGCAGCAGTGGCGTCGGCCACGGGCGTGCTGGGCGGTGTCGCAGAGGCCTTTGCGGCGCCCGGCGAGTCGGATTTGCGCATTGCCGAGGTCAAGACCTACCTGATGGACGACGGCATTTTTGTTCGCGTAACGACCGATTCCGGTGTTTCCGGCTGGGGCGAATGTGACGCGGGCAGCAATGACGTGATGGATGCTTTCATCCACTCCGAACATGCGCGGCACGTTCTCGGCAGCGACCCGTTCGACAACGAGCCGATCTACGACGACATGCTTTACCGGGCACATGACTTCGGTCCGGGCGGTGCGTTGTCGAACTCCATCGCCGGTATCGATATTGCGCTATGGGACTTGAAAGCGCGGCTGCTGGACGTCCCGCTGTACCGCTTGTTGGGCGGCCTGTACCGCAGACGGATGCCGATCTACGGTAGCTACGGCACCGGGCGCTGGGCGCGTCTCGACAAACGCGAGGCCGTCGCCCAGGCCGTGAAGTTCGTTCGCGACGGCTTCCAAACCGTGAAGTGCCGTATGCAGATTCGCGAGGATCATCTGAACCCGGTCAACGACCAGACAATCGAATACGTCGACGCCATCGAGAAAGAGATCGGTCGCGACGCCGAGCTGTTTGTCGATATCAACAACGGCTACAGCGCGGCACGCGCGATCCAGATCGGGCGCATACTCCAGGACAAATACGGCCACCGCTTCTTCGAGGAGCCGTGCTCCGATCAGAACCACATCGAAACGGCCAGGGTCGTGGAAGCGCTGGACCTTGGCATCATTGCCGGGGAGAAGGAATACACGCTGTTTCAGCTCGATGAGCTGATTACCTACGCCAATCCGGATTACCTCAATCCCGACGTCATCAAGGCGGGCGGCATTACCGTCATGAAGAAGATCGCAGCGTTGTCGCAGATGCGCCAGAAACCGCTGATCTTCCACAACACGCGGCCGACGATCTCGACGGCCGCTACCTTGCAGCTGGCCGCGTCCTCGCCGACGGTCGGACCGTTCTTCGAGTATCCGGATCGAGACCGCTTCCCCGAGCAGATCGGCGTCGTCAAGGATTACCTCGATATTCGCGACGGCTACATTACGGTACCGGACTCACCGGGCATTGGGATCGACATCGACGAAGCGAAGGTTATCGCCCGTTCATCGGAGGTGAACGTTTCCGAGGTGTAGCGCACCGTGGGCGGCGACCGGTGCGAACCGCCGCCGCCCTCGCGGTGATCTAATGGCTGTTGTTCGCTTTGCCGGCTTTCCGGCTCGATACCGTTGAAACCTCACCGGTGACGCGCGCAATAAACGCCTCGATGACGGGCGCTGTTTGCTCCGCCGGCACGTGGTGTGGCCCGCCGTCGAAAATCGCCAGCTGGACGTCGCTGCCGCGTGTCCTCAGGTGTTCTTCGAGACGTATGGCCTGCGTCACCGGCGTGTTGGGGTCTTCCGTACCGTGAATGATCAGCGCCGGCACCGGGATGCTCCGGTCGCTCAAGAGCACTGAGCGTTCAACGAAGACTTCATCGGTTTTGCCGGCCTCCAGTTCGATGTTTGCTGCAATGTAGATGTACGGGTCCGTGTTCTTCGTCAGCAGGTTTTCGTACTCCGATTTCATGTCGTAAACGCCGCTCTCGAGAATGACCCCGGCCAACCCGATGTCTTCCAGCGCAACCATGCTGGACGCAACGGCGCCGCGGCTCCTGCCATGCAGGAAGACCCGATCGGGGTCGACGTCCGGACGCTGCTTGAGTGCGGCGACCGCCGTGGCAATGGCCTGTTGACTGAACGGTCCGCAAAAATCGAGTGGCCCATCCGTGTTGCCGTAGCCGGATTGTGAAACCGCGGCCACGAGGAAGCCTTTCTGCCGAAACATCTCGTAGAGCGGATACCTCGGCGGTACTTCGAGCATCGCCTTGGCGCCGGGCGCAAACGGCATATCCTCTTCGCGCGGCTGAAAACCGTGGACAAAAAGCACAGCGGCCCGGGGTCCGCTGCCTGCGTCGGGCGTCTGCCACAGCATCTCGACCTGCCGGCGTTCGTCGGCAACGTCGGTCAGCAGTTCGAAGACCGGTTCGCCGGCCAGTGCCGGCGCGGCCTGCGCAAGGGCACAAGAGGTGGCAATGGCGGCCAAGCAGCTCTTTAGAACGCTCTTTACCGTACCGGCCGGCGTCATGGTTAGGTCTCGCATGTTTCCTGAACTCCGTTTGTGAGTGATGCGCAGCGCGCGAATTCAGGCGTACCTTGCCGAACGGCTTTGTTCGAGTCCTGACCGAAACCTGACCGAATGCGGATAAACTTGTGATTGCCGTGAAACCTCTGGAATTTCAGACGGTTGTGCAATACTGTCCGGCAACGCGCAGATGGGCGCACAGATGAGACGGAATCGTCCGGAAGAGGATATCGGATGCAGCTGAACGCCAACTTCGACGAGCGGGTACTCGTGCACAGCGAGCAGCTCGACTGGCAGGCCTCGCCGATGGCCGGCGTCGAACGCCGCATGCTGGATCGCATCGGCGACGAGATTGCGCGGGCGACCTCGATCGTTCGCTACGCGCCGGGCAGCCACTTCTCGCCGCACGTGCATACGGGCGGGGAAGAGTTTGTCGTCCTCGAGGGCGTTTTTCAGGACGAACACGGCGACTATCCGCCGGGCACCTACGTGCGCAATCCTCCGGAGTCCAGGCACACCCCGGGTTCCGAGCCGGGCTGCACTATTTTTGTCAAGCTGTGGCAGTTCGATAGGTCGGATCGTACAACGGTGGTTTCGGACATGAGCGAGCGGGATGCGCGGCCGCACGCCACGCAGGTCGGGCGGAGCACGTTGTTACTCCATCGCGACGCACGGGAAACGGTCACCATGGACGTCCTGGCGCCGGGCATCGACGTGCAGCTCGACACCGCGGGCGGTCTGGAAATTCTCGTGCTCGATGGCACCGTGGAAGAGGGCGGCGACACACTCGTGCGCCACTCGTGGCTGCGAGTGCCGGCTGACGCCCACTGCGTTGCGAGAGCCGGCGACGGCGGCGCGCGGGTCTGGATGAAGACCGGCGCCCTGCGCTCGACGACGCCTCCGGCTGTCTAGTCCAGCGGAGAGCTGGGCCCGCTAGCGGACGTTCTCTACGCAGCCGCGCCTCACCACCTACCCGATCGGGCCGGCTCGCGGGTCCGCTTCAGCCGGGCATGTGCGTACACGATCATAAAAGCGATCGAGCAGCAGAACATGGCGATCAGCGGAACGTGCTGCTGCCACGGCACGGCGACTTCGGTTGCGTAGGCGACGATCAGCAGCGACACCTCACCGAATACACACAGCGAGTTCAGGACCAGGAAGCCGAGCAACATCCATTGCGGCAGTGCCCGCCATATCGATGTCATGGCCGGGCCAATGCCTTCCCGTGTTGCGACCACTGTGAGAGCAACGGCCGCAGCGAGCAGCGCCAACGGAATGGCGGCAAGCTGCAGTGCCAGCAGCGAGCGGAAATCGTTTGCGCCCTCCGGACCGCCCATGAAGACCACCATGAGCGACACCAGACAGGTTGCAATGACTGCGCCGAGTACGGCGAGGACAACGTAAGGCGACAACTCTCGCATCGGTCGAGTGCCCCGCAAGCGCGTCCCGCCGCTACCGACAAACGCCTGGCATGTGTTTGCCCTCGAGGCTGGTCCTGTCCTCGCCGGCGCCCTTCATACCCGCGGGCGGCTCGCGGTAGCCGCAGGTCCAGGATATCGGACTCGTAGGGCTTGCGCTGACGAAGATCGGTCGGATCGTGATCGTCTGTCCGTCGAGCTGCGCGTTGACGTAGTGGCCGAAACTCACGTGCATGGCGCCGTCGACGACGTCGACGCGGGTGACGTAATTGCCGATCAGGTGTTCGGGGGCGGGAACGCCGGCTTCCTCATTGTCGACGGGGAAGCGGCCGCGGTTCTTGTAAAAATCCCTGATCGACAGTTTCAGTTCGTTGGTAATCGAGAAAGACTCGGCAACCTGTGCACGTATTGTGTAGTCCTGATACGCGGGGATTGCAATCGACGCCAGGATGCCGATGATCGCAACGACGATCATGAGTTCAATCAGAGTGAAGCCTGCTTGTTTCATACGGTTACCTATATGACGGAGCCCATCCTGAAGATGGGCAGATACATTGCTACCACCAGCCCTCCAACGAACACATAGAGGGCAACCTTCAGAACGGCCGAGACACGGTCACGAGTCTCGACAAGGGCAAGTGTCAGTTCGCCCACGTGCTGTTCGCATTGATGCGAGACTTCCGCGTCGAAATGGCCGAGCCGTGTGGCGACACTCAGCTCGGTCAGGGCCGGGAGCTGTTCACGGCTGCTCGCCTTGTTCCGCAACCCGTCCAGCGACAGCGTGTCCGGCTGGTTTGTGAGCGCCGCAGCTTCCGCTACGGCTCTGTCCGGTTCGACGCCGCAGCTTCCCAGGATTCGTGCGTAGTTGAGGAACAGGCCGAAGTTGTAGGTCTCGGCGATTCGACCCAGCATCGGCGCCCACCGTGGCCAACGGGGGAGCGGTTTCATCTGCTGTATGCGCTGATGAAACAGCCTCACGAAAAGCACGACGGCTATGACGGTCAGGGCCAGCAAGGAGGCGAACACCGGCACGCCGGCGCCGCCGAGCGCAAACACGAGCTGGGTGAATTCCGGCAGGTTGGCGCGGTGCTCGGCAAACATCTCTTCGAATGTCGGGATCACGTAGATTGCAAAGATCATCGCAACGACAAACGCGACCGAAGCGATCGCCGCGAGATAGCCAACCAGGCTGACGACGCCGGCCGAGTAGGTCTCGAAAACGATTCGGCTTTGCCGTACGTAGGCGACAAATTCGCGAAACAGCGTGTCTCTCGAGTTGCCAACCGCCGGCAGCAGTTTCTGGATGGCGTGATACGGATCTTTGCCGGGTCGCCGTTCCGCGGAACCTTCCAGCAGCCGCCGCAGGTACTCTATATCTCTTGAGTAGTGGTTCGGGCTGGCATCCGACAGCGTCTGGAGTGCGGCGGGTAGCGGACTTCGTTCCAGCAGCTGGGAAAGCTGTCTGCTAACGAATGCAAGTTGTTCTGTCGATTTCGAACTGAACATAGTCGGTTAATGGCCTCTGCAGATGGATGGCAGGAGATGTGGGTCCACGGTTGTGTCGTCGTTGCTACCGGCATTCCGCCCGTCGCCAACCGGGTGCTGGCCGCATACCCAGGAAACGGGCGCGCTCGGGTTGGCGGTTACGACGACGGGGCGAAGAGTGAGTCTTTGTCCGCGTAAAGCTTCGATGGATCGGTCGCCGTCAAACACCGCCGTGAGCTTGCCTTCTGCGCCGAGTTCGAGGTGCGAGACGTAACGTCCGAAATTTTTGGCGGTGTCGGTCAGAGGTTTCGACTCGTCGGCCCCGATCTTCGGCCACTCGCCGTGTTCCGCGCGGTAAGCAATGATGTCGTAACGCGTCGTGCTCGTAATGATCAGCGCCTCCGCGATTTGCGATTTGGCGAAATGCCGGTCGGCGTCGCTGGCGGCCAGTCCAGTGATTGCTATCAGGATCGCAATGACAGCGCCGATCTCCAGTGTGGATCGCAGCGTTTGGCTCAGGTCCGTGACGATGATCAGCTGTACGCTGTTCTGCCGGAGTTTATTCATGAGTGTCGTCGGCCGGTATCGAGTGCGACAACCTCGTCGGGCGTGACAAGGGTTGTGCTCAGGTTTGAGTTGGCGAGCGTTTTCATTCGCTGCTCATCCCTCCCACTCAATGTTTTTCCACAAACGCATCAGTTTTTCACCGCGCGATGGGTTCAGCCAGGACAAGTAAGCCACTCTTCCGCGCAAGTGTGCCTGAAAGTCTCGATGTCCGTCATGATTCTGGCTCTCGGGCCCGAATCGCCCGCAGTTGTACAAAATCGCTTTCAACCGATCCCATTCCGCACGGCGGCAATTCGGTTTCTCGTTGACGACAACGCCTGCAATACACTGCCGCTGAGATTTGAGCCGAAGCCGGGTCTTGCGATGGTTAAGCTGAAAACCCTCGTCGATAGCGACTGCTCCGGTCAGCGCTTCCATGAATTCCGACACTTTGGCGAGCCGGTATGAGCCGGAGAAGACCATGTCGTCTGCATAGCGTGTGTATTCAAAACCGAAACGATTAGCAAGGCCTTGCAGCCGGCAATCGAGCCGCCAGGCGCAAAGGTTCGCTAGCTGCGCCGACGTAGGTGCCCCCTGTGCAAGGTGTTTCGCTTGCAGACGCTTGCGTTTGGTCCATGGCAGATCTTTGAAAGCGTGACCCGCGAGTGTGGGCGACACGGACGTGGTGCAGAGACCCTGTAACAGCCAGGCTACCGTCCTGGGGTAGCCGAGCGTACGAAACAGCGCGCCAATGCGCGCCATCGGCACGGAATGAAAAAAGTCTTTCAGGTCGAGGCGCAGTATGGCTTCCTGGCCAGTGTGCGGCGCAGCAAATGTCTTTGTCGACCTGCCCCGGACAAAACCGTGCGAGCTTGGGTGCGGCGGTACGCTGTCGAGGATTTCTCGCAGTATCTTCTGTTGCATCGTTTTCAGGCGATACTTGGGCGCTTCGACAAGACGCTGCGATCCGGATCGCTTGGGCACCCAGAAGTAGTTGTAATGATGCAGTTTCTTCTCGGTGTTGCTGGCCTGCTGTGATCTCGAATCGGCAAACCAGGCGGTTTCCTGATCGGACAGCCCCAACCAGTCTGAGACGTCCGACCAGGTAGTGAGCTGCGGCAGACGTAGCGTCTTCAGGTCTCCGGGTGTCGTCCCCATTACCGGTGGATCGAGCAGCGGCCCTTTTATGGCTCCGGCTTTGAAAACCGCCTCGAGGAGCGGCTCCTCAAGAAGCAACCCCGCCAGTCTGTCGACGCCAGGCGGTGAAGATTCGTCGAAGTGAAAACTAAGCCTCGCGCCGAGTTTTTCGAGGTCGGTAGACTCCGGGGGCAACGCTCGAGAAAGACGTTCGGCGACGGCTGCCTGGTCCCAGCGCCCCGACAGGATGGACAGTGCGAGCCATCTGGCCTGCGTGGCTTTACTGGTCAAGCCGCAACCAGCCTTCGACCATTCTCGTATTTCCGGTACACATCTGCGCGAAGCGCAGCGGAGTGCCGGAGTTGAAGTGTGTTGGCAATGGCTTCTCCCCGGGGTATCCCCAGAGATCTCACGGGTTCAATCTGAGTCGAACCGCTGAGCTTCTCGAAGGCTGGCTGCGATGCGTATGTTGGGATACGGCTTTGTTGGCGTCAAGACGCCTCTACTGATTCCATGTTCACAAGCCAATCAGTCTTTGCGGAAAACCGAGCGCGCCGTTGAGGCCGTCTGCGGTTAAGACGCTAGCTTTCTTGCAGCAGCGCAACAAGCTCGCCCGGCGGGATGTCCAGCTGTTCGATCCGGTCACGGAAGGCCGGCCACTCTTCGTTCCAGAAGCGCTTGCGCTCTCTCGCGAGTAGCGCGTCGCGCGCGCCGGCTTTAACGTGGGTGCCGACGCCGCGTTTCTTGACCGTAACGTTTTCCTTGTCCATTTCCTGGACCACCTTGGCCCCGGTGATGGCGCTGACGTCGAAAATTTCCGCGATCTGACGCACGGACGGCAGCAGCGAGCCTTCGTCGTAAGTGCCGTCGAGTATGCCCTCCAGCAGTTTGTCGACAATTTGCCGGTAAATCGGGATGTCGGCTCGCCACTCTGAACTCATTGAATTAACTCGAAATCTCGCGAATTGACGTCAGCATCCGGCTGAGCGTTTGCCGGCAAGCTTGACGATACCACACTATATGTGTACAACTGTACCTGTCTACATGTACACAGGGTGACGACATGCTCAAACCCCTACCGTCAAAATCACGCCGGCCGGCCAACGACGCTTCGGTTCCCGAAGAATCCACCAGGATCATAACGTCCGCCGGTGAAACGGGAGCCGACGAGGCCTCGACGGGGATGGACACGCGCATTCCCGATGACGTTCGTCGCCGTCGCGCGATCCGTCGGGGAGGCTTGATGGCAGTGACATTGGTCGGTCTTGTTGCCGTCTCTCTGTACGCCGTCGCCGAATGGCGCTCCGTCAACGCAGACGGCCTGATGTTGGCTGCCGTGACCCAACAGGACCTGACCCTCGATCTGCCGGTCGATGCGCGAGTTATCCCGGACAAGACGGTCTATCTCGACACGGTGTCGGGGGGGCGCGTCGCCGAAGTGTTCGTCGACCAGGGGGAAACGGTGGGTGCGGGCCAGGCGATCCTGAGGATCGAGAATACCGACCTCGAGCTGGCGCTCATACGCCAGGAGGGCACTTACGCCGAGCAGCTCAGCAACCTGACGCGCGCGCGGCTCGAACTCGATCGCTCACAAACCGATTACCGCGAGCAGATCGATCAGCTGTCGTTTGAGCTCAGCGAGGCAAACACTCTGCTCGAGAAGCTGCGCCCTTACCGCGGCAACGCCGTGCCGGAGATCGACGTTGTGGATCTCGAGCGCGAGGTCGAACACTTGCAAAACTCGATCGCGAGGACGGTTGCGGCGAAGAACACCAGTCTCGAACACAGCGAGGCCAACCTGTCGCAGCTCCGACAGTCGCTCACGCGAATGGAGTCGAGCCTCGCCGTCGTCAGAGCCGAAATCGACGCCTTGACCGTCATTGCGCCCATCGCCGGACAGCTCTCCGAGCTGCTGGTCGAAGTGGGTGCCGTTGCGTCAGCGGCAACCCGGCTCGGGCGCATCGATCGCACCGAGGATCTCAAACTCTCGGCTCGCGTCGACGAGTTTTATCTGAATCAGATCGACAGGGCTGTCGAGGGCAGGGCGACGCTCGAGGGCCGGCCGGTGGCGGTAAGCCTCGATAAAGTGTTTCCGCAGGTCGAGAACCGCCAGTTCGAGGTTGAGCTGCGCTTTCAAAACCCGGTAGCTGAACTGCTGCGTCTGGGACAGACCGTACCCGTCATGCTGGAACTCGGCAGGCAGGAAAACGCCATTGTCATTCCTCGCGGCGCCTACATCGAAGATACCGGCGGCCGCTGGGTGTTTGTCGTCTCGCCCGACGGGCGGAAAGCGTCGCGCCGCGACATTACGGCGGGCCGGCGCACGAGCCAGGGTATCGAGATCGTTTCCGGGCTGCGTGCTGACGAGACGGTCATCGTATCGAGTTATGCCGGCCTCGGTAGCCGGGACACCATTCGCCTTCGCTGAACAGACTTCGCCGAGCGATGCGTAACGAGGAAAACCTGAGAATGATCGAGCTAGACAGTATCAGCAAAACCTACATGACCGAGGAAACGGAAACGCGGGCGCTAAGAGACGTATCGCTTGGCATAGCGACGGGCGAGTTCGTCGCCGTCATGGGGCCCTCGGGCTGCGGTAAGTCGACTCTCATGAACATACTGGGGATGATCGACCGGCCGACCGCAGGCCAGTACCGTTTCGAAGACAACGACGTCAGCCGTTTTACGGAAAAGGAACTTGTCGAGTTCAGGAAAAAGAGTCTTGGCTTCGTGTTCCAGAACTTCAACCTGATCGACGAGATGAGCGTCGAGGAAAACATTGCGCTGCCGCTGTTGTATCGGGGTATCGCCAGGAAACAGCGGAAATCCCGCGTGCGCGAGGCGCTGGAACTCGTGGGTCTGGTCGGCCGCGGGCGGCACCGCCCGACGCAGCTTTCCGGCGGCCAGCAGCAGCGTGTTGCGGTGGCGAGAGCCGTCATTGCCGATCCCAAGTTGATTCTTGCCGACGAGCCGACGGGCAACCTGGATTCGGCGAACGGCGCCGAAGTGATGAATCTGTTAACGCTCCTGAACCAGGACGGCGCAACGATTCTGATGGTCACGCACTCGACCGAGGAGGCCGCGCTGGCCGGCCGAGTGATCGCGATGAAAGATGGCCGGGTGCAGACCGATCGGCAAGCCCCCGCGAGCACGGAGTCCTGACGTGTATCTGCACTATCTGCGTAACGCCGGGCGGCAGCTCAAACGATCGCCGTTTACGGCCGAGATGAACATCGTGTCGCTCGCGCTGGGCTTCACGTGTTTTTTTGCCGCCATAGCCGTGAATGCCTACTGGTCCCTGAGCGACAGCGTGCTCGACGGCAGCAAATCCATCTACGTGCTGACCCAGGAGTACGGTGAAGGCTCGCAGCGCACGGGTTTTCGCCCGCGCGTGACGGCACCGATTGCACGTTACCTCCAGAGCGATTTCCCGACGCTCGCGGCGGTTGCCCGTGTCGGCAACAAGCGCCGCTGGACCGTAACCTGGGGCAGCCAAAAGCTGCACCTGACGGGCGCCCGCGCCGATGCGGCTCTGGTCGACGTATTCGACTTCGATGTTGTGGCCGGAAACCTGGAAACGGCGCTGGCCGGTCCGGACAACGTCGTCATGACCAGCCGGGCGGCCAAAAGGCTGTTCGGCGACCGCAATCCCATTGGTCTCAATATTCTCGTGGGCGAAGACTTCTCACCCGTCGTTCGCGCGGTCGTCGCGCTGCCCGACGGGCCCACGCACTTCGGCCCGGACGAGGAGGCGTCCGGCTATTTCGACTTCCTGTACGCGTGGCCGGATGAATCGGGGCAACCCGAGTGGTGGCTCAGCATCGGTCCCGTTACTTACGTTCGCTTCGACCCGACCGTCTCGAGTATGACACCGGAGATACTGCGCTCGGAGCTGGACGCTTTCATGGCCCGGCACCTGCCACCGGATCAGGCAAACATGGCCGTGACGCAGCTTGATCTCATTCCGCTCAGTCAGCTGCCGACCCGCACGCTCGATCTGGCGCTGTTCGAGTCGCGCGCCGACAGCCTGTCGATTACCTGGATACTCAATCTTCTGGGAGTCATGGTGCTGGCGGTCGCCGGACTGAACTACGCAAACCTTGCAACAGCCCAGGCGGCGCTCGGCATCAAGCAAATGGGCATGCGCAAGGTGCTGGGTGCAACGCGCCTGCAGGTGTTCCAGCAATACTGGGTCGAGTCGTTGGCGCAATCGGTTGTCGCCGCCGTGCTCGCCGTTTGTGCGCTGCTGCTGCTCGCGCCGGCCGTGCAGCGTGAGACCGGTATCGATCTGCTGCTGGGACTCTCGGAGCGGCTGACGCACTGGCCGCTGTTCCTGGTCATCGTTGTTGTCGTGGCGACGCTGAGCTGTCTTCTGCCGGCGGTGCGCATGATGCAGATCGAGCCGATACAGGCGTTGCGCCACGGCGCCGTCGCGCCGTTTTCGCGGTTCGTCGCCTCCGGGCTCGTCGTGTTTCAGTTTGCGGTTACGTGCACGCTCGTGACCCTGCTGATCGTCGTGCAGCTACAGAACAACCACGTGCAGAGTTCGGCGCTGGGTTCGGATCCGCGCTCGCTGCTGATCCTGACCGACGACGATTCGCGCGCTCTGGGCTACAAGAGCATTGCCGAAGCACTACGCGAGGAACGGCGGGTCGAAGGTGCGACAAGCATGGACTTCCTGCCCTGGTCCAATCACGAGAATTTCCTGCGCGTGTCGAGGGAAGAGACGGGTGTGGACGGCGTGCAGCAAGTGTTCCTGAACCAGGTGGGCTACCGGTACTTCTCGACGTTCGGCACTCAGCTCCTGGCTGGCAGAACATTTAGCGAGGAACGTGGCGATACCGAGACATCGAGCCTGTCCGACGCTGCGGCGATCGGCGACCCTGTTGAGATTGTCGTTGACCTGACTCTCATCAGGTTGTTGGGTTTCGACACCGCGGAGGACGCACTGGGCGCCGATCTGTACCTGAGCCGGGAGTTCAGACAGACGCTGGACATGAATCCGGTCATGACTATCGTTGGCGTTGTAGAGACCCGGCCGCTCGTTCTGTCGGCGAGCGGAACCCGTGCGAACCTGTATCTGCTGAACGATGCGCCTTACTTCTATCCGGTTGTGAAGCTTGCAGACGGGGGCAGCCCGGCCGCGGTGCGCGCCGTCTCCGAGGCTGTGCAGTCGCGGCGGCCCAATGCCATGGTCCGCTATGAGCTGTTCGATGAAGCGTTCGGGCGAGGGTTTGCACCGGTCGACCGGTTTACCAAGGCGGTCAGGCTGCTTTCGGTATTGGCCATTGCCATTGCGGTGTTGGGGCTCGTCGGTATGGCTATCTTCAAGACCCATCGTCGACGGCATGAAATCGGAGTGCGCAAGACGATGGGCGCCTCGAGCTATCAGGTGGCCGTGCTGATACTGCGCGACTTCAGCATTCCGGTTGTCGCCGGTTGCCTGTTGTCGTTGCCGTTCGCCTACTGGGCAACGCAGGCCTACCTTTCCGGTTTCATCGATGCCATCGACGTCTCGGTACTTCCGTGGCTGATCGCCGTCGTCGGCTGCGTGCTGCTGTCCTGGCTGGCGGCAGGCGGGCAGGCCTACAGTGCGGCGCGGCAGCTGCCCTCGGATGTGCTTCGTTCGGAATGACGTCGCCGCGTGTCGGTTGCGCACTCGGGTCAGCGCAGCTTCTCTGAACGATTGCGTCGGCGAATGCGATAGACTTTCCGAATGAAAGCCTCGAAAACCATCAGAACGGTGTGCAGCGGCAGGCAGCGGCGGTGAGTATCGAAGCCTGGCTGCTGTACGTCGGCACGGTGCTCATCTTCATGAGTACGCCCGGGCCCAGTCACTTGCTGATGTTGTCGGTAAGTATGTCCAACGGCTTTGGGCGCTCGCTGGCCACAGCGGCCGGGGACCTGTCCGCGAACGCGTTGCAGATGGTGCTTGCGGGGTTGGGGCTTGCCGCCGCCGTCGCCGCTTCACGTCACGGCTTTGCCGTCATCAAGTGGGCCGGCGTGGCGTATCTCGTCTGGATCGGCGTACGGCAGATCGTCGCGTCGTTCCGCACAAAAGCGGATACCGGCCGCGCCGGGCGGGCTTCGATCCGTAGCCTGTGGTTCCGCGGTTTCGTGACCTCGGCCGCCAACCCCAAAGCCGTTGTGTTTTTTGCGGCGCTGTTTCCCCAGTTCCTGAACCCGGCCGAGCCGCTGGCTCTGCAACTCGCCGTGCTTGGTGGCACCTACCTCGTGATCGACGGCTGTTTTCTCGCTCTGTACGGCAAAGGCGCAAGCTGGATAGCAGCGCGGATACGACAACGCTACCGCGTGTGGATCGAGCGTGCCGCCGGCACGAGCCTGATTGCCGCCGCCGTTCTGTTGGGGACAAAAGCGGCTCAACGACAGTAAACCGCACGGCCGATTGCGCACTCAGCTTTCGTCGGGCGCGGCGTACAGGAAGTCTGCCGCCGCCTGACTCATACGGCGAAAGTCGTGTCCGACATCCTCGACGACTTCGAGGCGCCAGTTAAAGCCTGTGTCGAGCAAGCGGGCCGCTTCCTTGCTCTTGCGATAGAAGAACCGGCCTCTGGAGTAGCGCCCGAGTCCCTGTCGGTCGGCGGTCGGAGTGTGCAGCATGCTGCCGCGGGTTTCGTGCACGTTGTCGTTTGCCCCGAGCAGCAGCGTCAGTTTCGCCGCAAAGGCGAGCCGGAGATCCTGCTCCGACAGTTGCGTGCCGCCCAGCCCGAAAGGCATGGGCACGTCGTGAGTCGGCAGCGTGTAGCTGCCCGAGTTGGCCGCGACGATGCGGTCCACCTTCAGAGCGGGGCTGAAAATTGCGAGGCGATGCAGTATCTGACCGCCCGCGGAATGACCAAACAGATCGTAGCTGTTCCGAGCGGAATCTGTCGCTTCGACCGCTCGACGAAAGATCAGGTCGAAGTCGCCGAATATCCATTGCTCCGGGTTGTGGCGACGCGTAAAGCGGATATCCTCATCGGCGATTCTGTATCGCGTGGATCCGCTCTCGGTGTCGACCTCCATGTTCTCGAGTTCGAGATCCTGAATGACGCCGCCCATGTGATAGCCGGCAAAGTCGTACAGCTCTTCAGGGTAGCTGGGCGACAGTATCAGTACGCCGTGTGTCTCGGATGCCTCGATCCAGGCATCGCGATAGTCCCACGCGTTGCGTCCCGCGCCCGGCAGGACCAGGAGGATTGGCGAGTGTTCGTCGAAACTGGCCGGCTTGTGGTAGTAAACGCGGATTGGCCGATCCGGTTGTGCAATCCCCTCCTGCAACGCGAAGTCGCCGGACCCCTGGCGCACCGTGACGGTATTGACGTCCGCTACCGCAGTGAGTGACGCGGTCGCGGCAAGGCAGGCCGCTGCAGCGGCTGTTGTTCGCTTCGCTGGATTCAAGGTTTTGCTCCGTTATGAGTCGTCCCCGAAGCGGACGCGACACTTCGGTCTTTGCTTGCTCGGCCTGTTGCCGAACAGTCTATCTCTAAACGGGCGCGGAGGCGCGGCGCGCAATCAGTTCCGACTCGATACGGCCGAGCGTGGTTCGATCGATGCGATAGAGCAGCATCAGCAGGCCGCCCCCGACCATGAGCGCCGCGGGGACGAGGTTGAACATGATGCGGATACCGAGCGTGGATTCGGCGGTTTGCACCGTGTTCGCCACGAAGCCGAACCCTGCGAGGAAGAACCCCGGGATGGCGCCGCCGACGGCGGAGCCGAACTTGAGCGAGAACATCGACGCCGAGACGATCAGCCCGGACGTTCGTCGGCCGCTTTGCCACTCGCCGAACTCCGCGCAGTCGGTGTACATCGCAAATAACAGCGTAATCGTGACGCCGAAAGTCAGCATGCCGAGTGAGTGCACAGCAACCGCAAGCCAGTAGTTGTCGGGCGGCAGCACGAAACAAACAGCCAGCAGCGCAGCGTGCAGGACGGACATGGCGAGCACCAGCCGGTGTTTGTCGAAGTGCTGCGACAGGCGGGTGGTCAGAAAAGCGCCGATGAGCTGGCCTATGAGTCCGCAGGACGTGAACACCGCCATGCGGTCGAAGATCAGGAACACGAGTTCGCCGTCGTCGGTCAGGTAATACTTGACGTAAAACGCAATCGACGACATTCGCGTAATGAGCCCGGTCACGATCAGAATGCCGGCGATCGCAAGCACGATCCACGACACGTTCTTTTTGAGCGCGGCGAAGTCTTCGCGAACACTCGAATTGCTGACCCGCGGCCGTATACGTTCTTTGGTGGATGCAAACGTTATCCAGAACAACGCCACGGAGCCGACCGCAAACACCGCCATCGTAAGACGAAAGCCGAGCAGCTCGTCGCCGCCGCCGAGCCAGCGGGTCAGCGGAGTCGCAAACGCCGCAACCGACAGCGTTCCGAGCGACGCCAGCATGAAGCGGAAGGTTGTGGCTTTTGTGCGTTCTTCGGCGAGCGGTGAGATGACGGCGAGCAGCGCCGAGTAGGGCACGTTGATGGCTGTATACGCGAGCATGACGGCAGAGTAGGTCACGTAGGCGTAGACGAGTTTGCCGGTCTCGCTCAACTCGGGCCCGAGAAACAGCGCGTAACCGAGCAGTCCGTAGGGAATCGCCATCCAAAGCAGATAGGGGCGGTATTTGCCGAAGCGCGACTCGGTGCGATCGGCGATGAGACCCATGGCCGGGTCACTGACGGCATCAATGATCTTGGTGACGAGGAACATCGTGCCGACGGCCGCCGGCGCAAGGCCGTAGATGTCCGTGTAGTAGTACAGGAGGAAGATGGCGAAGAACCCCATGTAGAAGTTCGACGCCATGTCGCCGAGGCCGTAGCCCAGCTTCTCGCTAAGCTTGAGTTCTGAGCGTGTCGTCATCTTCATTCATTGCCAAGCCTGTCAGCCGAGTGCGCCACCCTGCGGCGGCAGCGGAGGCCGCGAAACCCGCCGATCCAATCAGTATCAGCTAAATCGATCAAGGAAACAATCGATTGCAGAATAGTTTGCAATCGATTGCAAGTAAAGGTAGTTTAGATCCGTGGCTGCAAGGCGCGGCAGTGGCCAGCGGCCTCGAATAACGTTCACATCGTTTTGGAGGGGGATATGAGCAGACTATCTGCACGGCGGTCGCCAAGTGAGGCCCGGGGCCGGGCGAAACCTTTTAGTTGCGGTCTGACGTTGGCGCTGGCCACGGTTTGTACGTTGCCCGGGCTCGTCCTGGCACAGGAAGAGGAGCAGGGCTTCCTCGAAGAGGTCATCGTCACCGCGACGCCGCGCGGTGTCTCCAAGATGGATACCAGCCTGTCGATTACCACCGTGTCGGCGGACCGCGCCGAAAACTTTGTACCGCAGGGCGCCGTCGACGTCTTACGGTCGATACCCGGCATACGCGCGGAGTCGTCGGGCGGCGACAGCAACGGCAACATTACCGTGCGCGGCGTGCCGCTCGGAGGCGGCGGTTCCAAATTCCTGCAGCTGCACGAAGACGGGCTGCCGATCCTCGAGTTTGGCGACATCATTGTCGGTAACGCCGACAACTACATGGCCTACGATTTCACGATCGATCGCGTCGAGGCCGTCAAGGGCGGCACCGCCGCAACGCTCGCGAGCAACTCGCCGTCGGGCGTCATCAACTTCATTACAAAGACCGGCGCCAACGAAGGCGGCAGCTTTGCATTTACGACCGGTCTCGACTACGACAGCAATCGCGTCGACTTCGCCTACGGCCAACCGTTCGGCAACGACTGGAGTTTCCACGTCGGCGGCTTCTACCGCAGCGGCGAGGGCGTGCGGCCGACCGGCTTTACGTCCGAAGACGGCGGCCAGATCCGCCTGAGTGTGACGAAGGATTTCGAAGAAGGCAGCGTGCGGCTGTACGGCAAGGTGCTGGACGATCAGACCGCTACGATCCTGCCGATGCCCGTGACCGCGCAAAACGGTGCGTTGCCGGGGCTCGACCCGCGATTTGCGTCGAACATACCCGCAGACCTCATTGCCAACGTCAGCAACTCGGGCGACGGCGGTATTCGCCGTTCCAGCATCCGGGACGGCAACGGCACGCAGTCGAACGTGTTCGGCGGCGAGATCAAACTCGAGATCCGCGACAATTTGCTGCTTAACGATCGTTTCCGGGTTTCGCGCAATTCCGGCAAGTTCTTCGGCGCCTTTAGCGTCAGGGTGGCCGACGCCGCGGATCCGGCCGGCTTCTTCGGCGTGGACGGGCCGTTCCAGAACCCGATCACCGAACAGTACCTCGTGAATCCTTCGGAGCCGCTGGGCTTCGGTTTTGCATCGGGCCTCAACGCCACCGAGCCGCTGTCGGCGACGGAACTGGCCAATCTGAACGGTAACGGCCTGATTCAGGAAATCCGTACGTTCGACAACGACATCAACAGCCTGGACAACTTCAGCAACGATCTGAGCATGACCTTCCTGTTCGACAACGCCGATCTGACGGTGGGCTACTACACGTCGACTCAGGAGCTCGACATCGACTGGTACTGGCAGACCCATCTGGCCGATGTCAGCGACGAGCCCCGCCTGATCGACGTCTTCAGCGGCACCGAACGGCTGACGTCGAACGGCCAGCTGGCGTTTGGCGCTCCGGTCTGGGGTAACTGCTGCACGCGCGACACGGAACTCGAAGCCGACGTCGACGCCGTGTACGCGGCCTTCAACTGGACACCGTCCGACAACCTGAGCCTGAACGCGAGCCTGCGCTACGACGAAGGTGAAGGACGCGGCAGCTGGGTGCAGGGTTCGCCCGCCGCCATCGATCTCGACGGCGACGGCGTGATCACGTTTGCCGAGAGCAACGCGGAGACCATTACCGTGGCCGACCGGGTAGGGCGTTCGTTCAGCTACGACTGGGACTACGTGTCGTTTGCGCTGGGCGGCAACTGGATCATCAACGACAGCTGGGCCGTGTTCGGCAACTTCAGCGAGGGCGGCCGCGCCAACTTCGATCGCCTTGCCGACGGCGGCTTCATCATTGAAGGCCAGGCGCAGCCGAATTCCGTCGAGAACTCGCTGCGGACCTTCGAAGTTGGCGTCAAGCACGAAAGCGACTGGTACGGCATCTTCGCCACGGCATTCTATGTCGAGACGGAGGACGTCAACTCCGAAGCGGCGCGAGGGTTGGAGACGCCCGCAAGGGTGCGTGAGTTCGAGTCCTCGGGCTTCGAAGTCGAGGTCGTTGCGGATATCGGCGATGTTTCGATCTTCGGTGGCCTGACGTTTACCGACGCGGAGATCGTCGGCTCGAACGATCCCGGCATCATCGGCAACACACCGCGTCGGCAGCCGGACCTCGTGTATTCCTCGACCGTGGCCTATAACCTGAACGAACACGTGTTCGGCATCAGTTTCTACGGCCGCGACGATTCGTTCATTGGCGACGACAACACGCTCAAGCTGGATGGCTACACGGCGTTCAACGCATTCGTCAACTATCGGCTAAGCGATCGCCTCGGCCTTCGCCTGGCGATCAACAACCTGACGGACGAAATCGGTTTGACCGAAGCCGAGGGAGGCGATCCGCAGACGATCAACGGTTTCGACGTGATCCGCGCGCGGTCCATCGCCGGCCGCTCCTCGAGCCTGCAGCTGCGCTACGATTTTTGAACCCCCCACTGTCTCTTCGACAGTCCTGCCGGTCACGCCGTCTTCGAAGGCGGTGTGACCGGCTGCTCGGGCGCCGCCCCGGCACAGTATCCTGCTCCCCGGCGACCGCCTGCGCGATTCTTCAGATGATTGTCCAGGCGGCAGCACGACGATAGGCTGTCGTCCGTGCCCGGAAAACTCGAACAATGAATTCCGACGATCGCTGGCAACCGCAGCTGCACTTCACCGCTCCCGGCCACTGGATCAACGACCCCAACGGACTGATCGTGCACGACGGCGTTGTGCACCTGTTCTATCAGATCAATCCGCACGGCACCGACTGGGGCAACATCTCCTGGGGGCATGCCTCGGGTGACGACTACATCCGTTGGCGCGATCACGGCGTCGCAATACCCGATACGCCCGAGGAGGCGAGCTTCTCCGGCTGCATCGTAAACGATCGGCACAATACGAGCGGCCTGGGTGACGGCGGGCGCGGACCGCTGGTTGCCCTGTACACGGGCGCCAGACACGACAACTACGTCGACCAGCACCAGAACCTGGCGTACAGCAGTGACGGCGGCGCCACCTGGACCAAGCACCCGGCAAATCCGGTGCTACCGAGCCCGCGCTTCGATATACGCGATCCGAAGGTGTTCTGGCACGAGGAGACTTGCCGCTGGGTCATGACGCTCGTGCATGCCGATCGTCATGAAGTGGGCTTTTACGGTTCAGCCAACCTCATCGAATGGCATCCGTTGAGCGTTTACGGCGACGACGGTTGCGACGAAGGCGAGTGGGAATGTTCGGACCTGGTCGAATTCCCGGTGGGTGAGGGCGGGGAAACGAAGCACGTACTGTTTGTGTCCGTCGCCGAAGGGCTGCCTTCCGGCGGTTCGGGCGTGCAGTATTTTGTCGGAGACTTCGACGGCACGCGGTTTTCAACGAGCGAGCCCGGTGCGGGTATCCGTTGGGTGGACCGAGGTCCGGATTTCTACGCCGCTCAGAGCTGGAGCGACGTGCCGTCGGATCAGCGCCGAGTCGTCATGTCGGCGTGGATGTCGAATCGCGACTACGCGCCCGTCACGCCCACGGTGGGCTGGCGCGGCTGTCATGTCCTGCCGAGAGAACTCCTGCTCGGCCGTGATCAAGAGGGGTTTCGGCTGCGGCAACAACCCGTTCGTGAACTCGACGAGTGTCGCGGCAAGGAAGTCCATCTCGGCGACATGAGCGTCGAGGGCAGCCTGACACTCGACGACCATGGCATCAAGGGAACGTGCTTCGAGCTTGCGCTTGTGCTGAAGAGCGCGGCGGGTTCCCTCCGTATCAGCGTGCTCGCCGACGATGCTTTCGCAACTCACGTGCTGATCGACGCCGACGCCGGCACCGTGTCGCTGGATCGGCGCAGCGCCGGAGAGTCGTTCGACGAGCGTTTCGCACGGTGGGTATCCGCGCCGCTACCGCGATCTCCCGACGGCAGGAAAATTCGCCTGCTTGTCGACCGTTCCACGCTCGAGGTCTTCGTCGATGAAGGCCGGGTCGTCTTCAGCAGCCTCGTGTTTCCTCCGGAAGGGGCGGACTCCGTACGGCTGACGGCGCCGGGTTCGCCGTTTCAAATCAGAGACCTTCGATTCTGGCCGCTGATCAGCAAGGCGACGCATAACAATGACTAAACCACACTCCAGGGACTACTGGATACTCAGCGGCTTTCTGTTCTCGCTGTTTATTTGCTACGCGTTTGTTTACGCAATGTACGCGATCTGGCTCAGCCAGGCGGCGGCACTCTCGGGCCGGCAGATCGGGATCCTTTTTTCGGTCAACGCCGCGGCGGCGATCAGCATCCAGCCGCTCCTGGGGTTTATTCAGGACCGGATCAAGGCCGGCCAGCACCTCTTGTGGCTCAACGTCGCAACGCTCATGGCGACGGCGCCGTTTATGGTGTTTGTCTACAAGCCGCTGTTGATGAGCAACTTCGCGGTGGGAGCCGCGGTAGGCGCCGTGTTCATCGCCATGGTATTCCTGGCGATTGCCGGGGCCGTCGAAACCTACATCGAACGCATTTCGCGGTTCAACGAACTGGAGTTCGGTCAGGTCCGAACCTGGGGGTCGCTCGGCTGGGCGGCGGCGTCGTTCTTCACCGGGATACTGATCAACATCAACCCGGACCTGAACTTCTGGTTCGCCAGCGGTTTTGCGCTGGTGCCGCTGTGCATTCTCCTGTTCGTCCGGATACCGGTATCCGAAAAAGCCGTTGCCGCGTTCGAAAGGACCGACAAGGTGCGATTCAGCGACGTGCTTCAGGTATTGCGCATCAGGGATTTTCGTTATCTCGCGGTCTTTACGTTTGGCGTGTCCGGCATCTACGTCATTTACGACCAGCAGTTCCCGGTGTTCTTTGCCTCGATGTATTCGAGCGTCGAACTCGGCAACGAGATGTACGGGTACCTGAACTCGGCGCAGATATTCCTCGAAGCCGGGTTTTTCTTCGTTGCGCCGTTCATCGTGAGCCGCATCGGCACCAAGAACGGATTGCTGCTCGCAGGCGCCATCATGCTGACGCGCATACTGGGGTCTGCGCTCGTCGAGTCGACCGTATTGATCTCGGTGATCAAGCTATTGCACGCCATTGAGCTGCCCGTGCTGATGGTGTCGGTGTTCAAATACCTGAACCTGCACTTCGATGCCCGGCTGTCTTCTACTCTGTACCTGATCGGTTTTGCGTTTGTCACGCAGTCCACGACAATCCTGTTTGCGCCGCTCGCCGGGCACTTCTATGACGAGATCGGCTTCGCGAACACGTATCTCGGTATGGCGGTATTCGCAGGCCTGTTCCTGCTGCTGTCGGCCAAAACGCTGTTGCCTGACGACAGGGGGCTTGCCAAAAGGGAGTAAACGTCGTCAGCTGGGACGGCTGGAACCGCGTTCGACGAGGCTCGTGTCGAGCGTGTGGTTCGATGCGGGCCTGCCCTCGATCAGATCGAGCAGACGTTCGACCATAATGCGGCCGGCATCGCGGATGTGCTGATCGACGGTCGTTAGCGGCGGGTTTAACCGCGAGGCAATGCCGATATTGTCGTAGCCCGTCACCGAGATATCGTCGGGCACCCTGAGCCCGCGCTGATTGAGTTGCGTAATGGCCGTCAACGCAATGACATCGCTGCAGCAGACGATACCGTCGATGGCGGGGTTCGTATCGAGGTAGTTCTGAATCATGGTTTCCGCGCGCTGGTGTTCGAAAGGCACGGCCAGTTCGTTGGCGGCGTCGAAGTTCAGCGCGCCCGCATCGATCGCGCGCAGGAACCCGTCGAAGCGAAGCCGTGGCTCCGGCAGCCGCCGGTCGCCAAAGAAGGCGAGGGATCGCCGGCCGCAATCGATGAGGTGCCGGGTGGCGCCGAATCCGCCCTGACGATTGTCGCTGCCGATGACACAGTATTGCGAGTCGTCGATTTCGGCGCCCCACACGACAATAGGACGCTCGCCCGCGGCGAGCATGTTCAGCTCATCGTGCACTTTGCCCTGGCCGACGAACAGGATACCTTCCGACTGGCGATAGGCCCGCGTTTTTCTGAATTCCGCCGCCGTCTGAATCGCCGTGTGTGACAGCAGCATGTCGTAGCCGGCATCGACGAGACTGTCGGCTATGCTGCCGAGCATCTCGAGAAAAAACGGATCGGACGTGCGCTGTTCGGAGTCCGGATCGATCATCAGCACAACGCTGACGATGCGCGTTTTCTTGAGGCGGAAGTTTCTCGCGGCTTCGTTCAGTACGTAGTTGTGCTCCGCCGCGAGCGCCTGGATGCGCTGCTTGGTTTTTGCGTTGACCAGCGGGCTGTCGGCAAGCGCGCGCGACACGGTAGATCTCGACACCTGTGCGAGATCGGCGAGTTGCTGCATGTCGACGACGCTTTTACCCGTGCTCATCCGCGACCCATGATTGCTGGAAAGGGGTAGAGTAATCCGTCCGCGTGCCGCGAGGCCAGACTTGTGATCTCGACGGGGCCTGGTCCGTGGCTAAACGGTTGGCCGAACGGCGCCGTCGGGCATGATCTTGTAACGCGGCGTCGCGCCGTCCCGAGATGCCACAAAGGCCGCAAGGCGTGCGGCGGCCTCGAGGTTGTACTGCACGCGATCCGGTTGAACGAGCATCCCGTTGATCAACGCCGCGAGGAACGAATCTCCAGCCCCGACGGTATCTTTCACGGCGACGGGCTGGCCGTCAACCCAGTGCCAGTCACCGGCAAACAGCAAACCCGCGCCGCTGGCACCCGCTGTAATGCACACGTGGTCGGTGACGGTAGACTCGGCAATCTGCCTGGCCGCGTTTTCGAGATCCTCGCCGGCTGTCGGCGTCTCCAGCAGGAAGGCCGCCTCCTCGTCGTTGAGCTTGATGAGGTCGGCGCGTTCCGCAAGCTGCCGAAGCGCTGCCTTATCGTCATAAGGCGGGCGCAGATTGACGTCGAAAACCCTGAGCGGAGCAGGGCAGGCATCCAGTAGCGCCAGCAACCGCCGGCGGTTGTGCGGGCGCCTTTGCGCGAGGCTGCCGAACACGATGGCATCCAAGGTCTCGAACCGCGACGGCAGTTCTTCGGAAATCGGCAGCCGATCCCAGGCAACGTCTTCGGCGATCGTGTACTCGGGGATGCCGGCGGCAAGGCGAACCTCTACCGAACCAGTGGGTCGGAGCGGATCGCTCGCGACAAGATCCGCGCCCACTCCCCAGTCCCGGATCTGACGCAGCAGCGCCTTGCCCGGCGGGTCGTCGCCGACGGCGCTCAGTACCGAGGAGGCGACACCCAGCTGTCGCAAATGATAAGCGACGTTGAGCGGCGCCCCGCCCGGATAACGCCCTTCCGGGAGCACGTCCCAGAGGATCTCGCCGACGCAGATCACTTTGTGGCTGACTGCAGTCAATCGTGGGCTCTCAAGGTGTTTCCACGGCGCTCATGATACGCCGGTGCAAGTGCCGTATTTTCATAGATTTTCGCGGGGTTTCAGGTAGAATTCTACAATCTTTGCAATCGGTTGCAAGCCCATGCTGTATACGGTAGTTTCTAGCGCATGACGACCGTCGGCAGGCACAGCCTCAAGCCATCGCTCTAGTACAGATGAACAATCAGGTTCAGCTCATTACCTATGTCGACCGCCTGGGTCGCGGCGACCTCGAGGGCCTCGGCCGCCTGTTCCGCGGACCGCTGTCGGGGCTGTTCGGTGGCGTTCACCTGCTGCCGTTTTTTGATCCGATCGACGGTTCGGATGCCGGCTTTGACCCCGTGGATCACTCCGCCGTCGATGCACGGCTCGGCGATTGGAGTGACGTCCGCGCGTTGTCGACTGAGCTCGATTTGTGCGCGGACCTTATCGTCAATCACATATCGGCGGATTCGCGCCAGTTCCAGGATTATCTCAGCCGCGGTCCGGCCTCCGAATACGACGGGATGTTTCTGAAGCTCGATTCGGTGTTCGAAGGCGGCGCCACGCGGGAGGAGCTCGACCGGGTGTACCGCCCGAGACCGACGCCGCCGTACACGACGCTAAACCTTGCCGACGGCACACAACAGAGATTCTGGACGACGTTTACGAGCCAACAGATCGACCTCGACATTCACGACCCCGGAACGGCCCGCTATCTCCGGACGATCCTTGTCACGCTTGCCGACAACGGTGTGAAACTCGTGCGCCTCGACGCCGTAGGCTACGCCGTAAAAACCCGCGGCACGAGCTGCTTCATGACGCCGGAGACCTACGCCTTTATCGAGGAGATTACGGGCTGGTGTCACGAACTCGGCATGCAGGTGCTCGCGGAGACCCACACGCACTACGGACGACAGCTCGAGACGGCGAAGTACGTCGATTGGGTCTACGACTTTGCGCTGCCCCCGCTGGTGCTGCACAGCCTGTTTGAAAACAGCGCTGGTGCGCTCAAGCACTGGTTTTCGATTTGCCCGGAAAACGTCATTACGGTTCTCGACACCCACGACGGTATTGGCGTAATGGACGTCGGTACCGATGAGCAGGATCGTCGCGTTCCCGGCCTGCTCGAGCCGCGCTACATCGATTCGATGGTCGAGACCATACACTCGAATAGCGGTGGCGCGAGCCGGCGGGCTTCGCGGTCGGACGTCGGTAATCTCGACCTGTACCAGGTCAACTGCGCGTTCTATTCAGCGCTGGGCGGCAACGACACTGATTACCTGCTGGCCCGACTCATCCAGTTTTTTGCGCCGGGTATCCCCCAGGTCTACTACGTCGGTTTGCTTGCGGGAGAGAACGACGAGCCGTTGTTCGAAGACCGCGTCAACGGCCGCGAGATCAATCGCGGGTATTTCAGCGAGTCCGACGTTGCCGCCGCCCTCGAGCGGCCGGTGGTCCGCAATCTGTGCAATATGATCCGGTTTCGCAACAGCCACCCGGCTTTCGGCGGCTCGTTTCGCTGCCTGCCGAGCGACGATTCGGTCTTGAGCATCCGCCGGGAAGCCGGATCGGACTGGGCTGAGCTGCACATCGACCTTGCAGCGCGGACGTTTCGCGTGACCTGTTCGGGCGTCGTTGCGGAGATATCGAGTTTCAGCGCTTTCGGGCCGGAAGACCAGGCGGCTCGCATCCGATAAAGCGCGCTTTACCAAAAGCGGCAACCGCTTGCCGAAATCCAAAGAATGCGCAGGACCCTGTTGCGCCAAGAGTAACTCCGTTAGTACATTGTCGAACGTTGCCTGGGCTTGCCGTGCGACCGCCAGGAGGGCGTCGGTCAGTGGATTCACGATGTGGTTACGCGGTGCTGGCGCGCCTCGGGGTAGATCCTGATGTCGACGCTTAAACATCTCGTGTTCGAAATTGGCGCGCTGCGGTTCGATTCGCTTGCGCATACCGTCAATGACGGCTCGCGAGAAACGGCAATACCTCCGAAAGTGATGGCCGTGCTGGTTGTCCTCGCTGAGAATCACGGTCGGCTCGTCACCCGAAGTGAGCTGATCGATATCGTCTGGGACGGCAACGAGTACGTCGGCGAGAATGCACTCAACAACGCTATCTGGCGTGTACGGCAGATACTCGGTGAATCCGGTGGGGACGACGAGCCGATAAAGACGGTTCCCAAGACCGGCTACCAGCTTGTGCCGGAACCTGCATTTCTCGAAACGGACGTCGCCGACGCGGTCGGGGGAAGGCGAACGGCCCGTCCAGGTTGGCTGTTGCCAACGGCGACGATGGTGGTTGCTGCGGTCGGCATTGTCGTGGTCTGGGTATTGGGTCAGCCATCGCAGACCGGCATCGGGCCGGCCGAACTGGTAACACAACTTCCGGGCCGCGAGCTGTACGCCGCACCCTCGCCCGACGGTGCGCGGTTTGCCTTCATGCACGTCGGCCCCGCCGGCGAACAGCATATCTACCTGCAATCGCTGCATGACGGGGGAGCAGAACCCGAGCAGCTGACGTCGGGCGACGCAAGCCACTATTCGCCAACGTGGGCGCCCGACGGCCGGCACCTTGCTTATCTCCGTCTCGGTGGCGGCGACGCAGACTGTGAAGTGGTTATTCGCGACACGCTGGAAGGTACAGAACAGGTTGCCGATGAGTGTGTCGACCAGTCGCAGCGGACCCTGAGCTGGTCGCCCGACGGGCGCTGGCTCGTGTATCGCAAGGACGATGCGGAGCTGGGTTCCGGGCTGTACCTGACGGCGATGAGCGCCGATTTCCTGCCCAACGAGGAGTTGATCGGACGCCGCATCAGCTGCGTGGACTGTCCGCTGGACGACAGAGAGGTGAGCTGGTCGCCGGATAGCAAGACGCTTGCCGTGACGCGAACGAAGAACCGCATATCCGAAGACGTTTACCTCTTCGATATCGAGGTTTGGCAATATCGCCGCCTGACGGACGGGGAACCCAGCATCGAAGGACACGTGTGGAACCGGGACGGTAGCCGTCTCCTGTACGTGTCCGACAAGCATTCACTCGATCGGCGCATATGGGCTGTCGATATAGCGACCGGTAATAAGCGGGAGTTGGGCCACGAAGGTGCGGGCTTCCCGGCGTATCTGCCGGACTACGACGCCATCATGTTCTATCGCCGCCGGGCCAATTCGTATGTGGCGTCAGTGCCGCTCGACACCGAAGATTCGGCTCAGAGCTTTCCAAGCCCGATCATCCAGACCTCGGGCGCCGAGCGCAGTCCCGCGTATTCGGCGGCGCGCAATCGACTGGCCTACTACTCGAACATCAGCGGTTACAACGAGATCTGGACAGCGGACGTCGACGGGGGCAGCCGTCGTCAGATCACTCAGCTTGAGGCAAGCGCCATCGACCCGAGCTGGTCTCCGGACGGAACGACGCTGTCGTTTTTGGCCCGAGACGCCAGTACCGGATCGCTGGTCATTCATTTATACGACTTTGCGACGGGCCGGATCGAACCGCTGGCAACCGGTTTCGGTGACCTCGGGTTTCCGACGTGGGCCGCGGACGGCCAGTCCCTGATAGTGCCCGTCTGGCAGGGCAAGGTCGTGGATCTGTGGCGCGTCGCCATCGACGGCAGCCAGCTGACACGTATTACCACCGCCGGCGTCAAGTTCGGGCGTGAGTCTCTCGATGGAGAGCATATCTACTTCAACAGAGCAGACCGGCGCGGTCTGTTTCGCATGCCGGTAGCCGGCGGCGCCGACTCGTTGGTCATCGATGACATTGTGTCGTCCGGGTTCGGCAACTGGGTGTTCTCCGGCCCGGAGACGATCCTGTACGCGCGCCGCAAGGACGGCCGTTCCGAGATTGTTCGTTATCACCTGGCCACGGGAGCGCGTGAAGTCATGCTCAGGCACCCGGGCAGGACTATCCACCGCTTCGGGATGATCAGCTATGCCGAAGAACTCGGCCTGCTGTTCTTCACCCACATGGAACCGCAACAAATCGATATCTGGATGGCGCCGGATCCGTTGACCTACGGTATAGCCGACAACTAGTCCGCCCAGCTCCGCGACGCGTGGGCCGAATAGCCCGGATTTCCCACTGTGTTGCTGAATATTCGCCATCTCTATTCGCATAGAGCGAGAAAAGAGGGAAATTAGAGCGCAAGCTTGTTGCCCGTACCCCACTGGCAGCCCTACAACAGCCTCCGGCAATCACAGTTTTCGGGGGAGATACCATGGGCGCCGCGAGATTATTATCGTCCTTTTTCTGCGGGCTCGCGATAGCGGGAGCCGGAACGTCAACAGCCTGGGCACAGCAAACCGGTGACGACAACCGGGAAGCAGACGATCTCGAGGAGATTGTCGTAACGGGGTCCCGCCTTCGCCGGGACAGCTTCAACGTACCGATGCCGCTGGTGCAGGTCGACGGCGATGCCATTGTGGATTCGGGTATCGGCTCGCTGGCCGAAATCCTGATCGACGAGGTGCCTTCGCTCTACGAATCCACCAGCAACACGAACTCGCAATCCAGCGTGTCGCAAACCGGCCTGTCGACGGTCAACCTGCGACGTCTCGGCAGCAACCGAACGCTAACCTTGATCGACGGGCGGCGCGTCGTTCCGAACAGCTACAGCGGCACGGCAGTGAGCCTGAGCACTATCCCGTCGTCGATGGTCGAGAGCGTCGAGATTATTACCGGCGGATCGTCTGCAACCTACGGATCCGACGCCGTCGCCGGCGTCGTGAACATCATCACCGAGCGGAACAAAACCGGTTTTGGCGTCGAGACGCGCGGCGGGACGACCGACGAAGGCGGCGGCGAGGAGTACTCGATCGACGCGGACTTCGGTACGCGCTTCGCGAACGATCGCGGCTATTTCTTCATCGGCGCCAGCTACGAGGAGGAGCAGGGCATCGAACACACCGATCGCGATCGGGCCCGTCTCGAAGCCGTGTACGGGTACGATGACGACCTGATGTGCAATACGTTCCAGACCGCCAACGGTGACGAGTGCGCGCGCGACATTACGCCGGCTGACTGGCGGGACCGCAGCGACGGAACGGCGGGCGGCGTGTTCTCCGAGCGTGACGGCGATTTCTGGTACAACGAGGACGGTCTGCAGACCGGCTGGCAGGAGGAACGTGACGGTTTCTTCAGCCGGATCTACGACATGATCAAGATTCCCAGCGAGACCACGGCCGTTGCGGCGAAGCTCGACTACGAGTTCACGGAAGCCACGCGCGGCTATTTCCAGGTTCAGTACAGCCGCAACACCTCCTTCAACTTCAAGTCCCCGGAAGACGACAGCGAAAGCTCCGACGTCGCGTTCTTCGACCCCGTAACGGGCGAGCCCGGCGAAGTCCGGCCGGGTCACATCGAATTGACCAATCCGTTTGTGCCCGCCGAGATTGCCAACGACCCGGCGGTGATTGCCGAGGGCGAGCTGGACTGGGACCGGCGCTTCTTCGAGGTTGGCAACATTACAACCGACAATACGCGTGAGACGATCCGGACCTGGGCCGGCCTACAGGGCAGCTTTTCCGATGACCGGTGGCTCTGGGACGTGTCGCTCGGCTACGGTGAGTTCGAGCAGGAACAGATTCGCTCCAACGAACTGAACGTCATTCGGGTGGCGCAGGCGCTGGATGCTGAATTGGCGCCCGACGGCGTCACGATACAGTGTGCCGATCCGGACGCCCGCGCGGCGGGCTGCGTGCCGCTCAATCTCTTCGGTATCGATTCGATAACGCCGGAAATGGCGGACTGGATTCGCGCCACACCGACGATCAGCACCCGGCTCGAACAGTTCACGGCGATCGGCTACGTCAGCGGCGATCTCTTCGAGCTGCCGGCCGGACCCGTCGGCGTGGTGCTCGGTGCGGAGTTTCGCCGGGACACGCTGGACTTGAGGACCGACGAAGGTCATCAGAACGGCGGCATTACGTTCAACATTGTACCGGCATTCTCCGGCGACATTGACGTGTCGGAGGTGTTCGCCGAGGCGCGGCTTCCGTTGCTGGAACGACTGTCCGCCGAGGCGGGCCTGCGCGTCGCCGACTACAGCCCGCCCGGCATCAGCACGGTGTTCAGTTACTCGACGGGGCTCATCTGGGAGCCGATCGACGGCTACAGCCTGCGGGCGAACTTTGCCCGCGCCCAGCGGGCACCGACGATCGAGGAACTGGGCTCGCCGCCGCGCGGCGACTTCGACAGCTTCGATGACATCTGCGACGGCGCCACGGCCACGTCGACGGACCCGGGTCACGACAACTGCCGACTGGATCCGCTAGTCGCTGCCGCCATTGCGGCCGAAGGCGAGTTCGACGACGACAACAACGGTTACTCGCCGAATGCCGGCAACCCGGAGCTGTTTGAGGAAACCGCCCACACGTTTTCGGTGGGTTTCAGCATAACGCCGTCCGGGTTCCTCGAAGGCCTGAGGCTTGCCGTCGACTACTACGACATTACGATCGACGATGCGATCGACCAGATCGACAACGAGGTCATCCTCGCGCAGTGCTACAACTCTTCCATTGCGTTCGGCGATGCGAACCCGTTCTGCGACTCCGTGACGCGGGATAACGAGGGCCAGATTCGCGAAATTCTCCAACGGGATTTCAATCTCGACGAGGTCAGCACCCGGGGTTACGACGTGACGCTGGAGTATGCGTTCGACGTGGGTCGCTACGGTGAGCTGGAGTTGTCCGGCAACTACACGCGCATCAACGAGCACGAGGCGATCATTCCCGGCGTCGACGGTCCGGAAGCCCAGGATTTCAACAACCAGCTCGACTTCGGCATTTTCAAGGATGTTGCGAGGGCTTCATTGACCTGGCGGAAAGACAACTGGCGAGTGCGTTGGCGCACGACCTGGCAAGGGCCGATTCTCGACCGTCTGGATCGTGTCGAGGAGTGGGAAGAGCGGTTGGCCGAAAACGTGGATGATTGTGCAGCCGGTGCGGCCTCCTGCGTCACAAACCCGGAAGTGCCGGACTTCCTGTTCTACCCCTCGACGTTCCGGCATCACTTGTCGGTGGCGTATTCGACCGAAGTGAGCAACGGCATCGACATGCGCCTGTCGGCCGGCGTGCGCAACATCTTCGACGACGATCCGTTTGTTCCGCGGTCCGGCGACAACGCCGAAAACGGCATTGGCAACTACGACAGCAAATTCAACGGCGGTATCGGGCGTTACTATTACCTCGGCGCCGAACTCCGCTTTGGCAATTAGCCGTCCCACGTTCCTTCAGCCCCATGCGGGAACGTAAAGCGGGGCGCCGTGGGCAGGGCGCGGCAAGGCGCGGGGCCGCCCTGCTCGCGGCTGTGCTGGCGCTGGCCGTCTCCGCGGCGGTCCAGGCCGGGGAATGGCGCTTCGACGATGTAAGACGTGTCGTTGTCATTAGCGACGTACACGGTGCATACGACGCTATGGCGGCAACGCTCAAGAGCGCGTCGGTCATCGACGAGAAACTCGCCTGGAGCGGTAAGGACACCCATCTCGTGATCACCGGCGATCTGCTGGATCGCGGCGCTCACTCGCGACGTGTGCTCGATTTGCTGATGCGCCTCGAGAAAGAGGCCGTTCGCGCCGGAGGCCGCGTGCACATGCTGCTCGGCAATCACGACGTCATGAATATGATCGGCGACCTGCGTTACGTGGTGCGCGGCGAGTATGCGGCGTTTGCCGCCGAGGAGCGCGCCGACGAACGCGAGTTCTGGTTCGGGCACTTCGTGCGCGCACGAAGCCGTTCGGCCGGCGCGGCGGACGCCTTCAGCGAGGAGACTCTTCGGGCAGAGTTTATCGAACGCGCTCCGCCGGGCTTTTTTGCGCATCGCCGCGCATTCGGGATGGACGGCAAATACGGCCGCTGGTTGCTCGAAAAGCCGTTCCTGATCGTGATTAACGATACGGCGTTTGTTCACGGTGGCTTGCCCCCGTACGTGACGGAAGCGGGTTTGGCAGGCGTCAATCGCAGGCTGAAAACGGACCTCGTCAATTACCTCGCCGCTCGAGAGCAGCTGGAGGAGCGCGGAGTGTTGAGTCCCGTCGACGGGTTCAGGGAACACGGTGACATATTGCTGACGGAACAGAGTGCCGGACGTCTGAATCCGGCGCAGTCAGAGCTTGTGAACACCGTGATTGCGCTTAAGGAATCGCCGTTGCACGGACCGGAAGGTCCCTTGTGGTACCGGGGCAGCGCGGTCTGCAGCGGTCCGGTCGAAGGTGCGCTGCTGCGGGCGGCGCTCACCAAACTCGACGCCAGTCGCGTCGTTATTGGTCACACCACGACCTGGAGCCGGCAGGTCGAGACGCGCCTCAACGGCCGCGTCATAGCGATCAATACCGGCATGTTGAAATCGAGCTACGGCGGCAGCGGTCAGGCTCTCGTCATTGAATACGGCAAGCTGTCGGTCACCAGCGAGCAAGGCGAGACCCGTCTTGCACCCATTCCGGCGCCTGCGCGTCGTGCCGGAGTTTCGCGCCACACGGACGATCGGGAGCTTGCGGTGCTGTTGGCGACCGGCGCCGTGCTGGATCCGCTCGCCCGCTCGGCGGAGCGCAGCCGGGTGCGTGTCGAGGCCGGCGGTAAAACGTTGTCGGCCGTGTTCGATCGTTCCGCGCCGGGCAGTGGACGCGAGCCGGAGCTGGCGGCCTACAAGCTGGACCGCCTGCTGGGCCTCGACATGGTGCCCGTCACCGTGCGGCGGCAAATCGACGGCTACGAAGGGACGCTGCAGTGGGTTGCCGCGGACCCTATCACCGAGTCCGAGCGCGTCGCCAACTACGCCGACGACAGTCAGGTATGTCCCGTCGACAAGCAGATCGACGCGATGCGCGTGTTCGACGCACTCATCGACAATGCCCATCGAAGTACCGGGTCGATGCTCTACGCGGACGATGACTGGCGGCTAATGCTCGTCGATCACCGTCGTGCGTTCGGAGATACGCCGGATGCCGAGGTACCGGGTGGCCGGGACGTACTCGACATCGAGTGGCAAACGCTGCTGCGAAATCTGGGTGACGATCGACTGCGGCGCGCCCTGGGCGACGTTCTGGGGGAACGGCAGTTGGAGGCGCTCGCGGCACGGCGGGATTCACTGCTGCGGGGAGGGGGCAAAGACGGGGACTCCAGCCTGGTAGCCGTTCCCGACAAAAACAGGCCCCGGTCACGGGGCGACGGGTCTTTTTAACATAATGTGCCTGTTTTTGGGTCGCCAGGCCGCCGTCTACAATATTGTTTATCAATCATTTTTTTGTCTATTTTACGAAAATGTTACGGATTTATTAGAAAAACCGGAAACTCGAAGGTATATTTAACGCCTATACTTTGTATAGGTATTTGATGTGAATTACATAGCTTTGGGCACAAGAAGCTTTTCGGTCACGCTGGCGTTTCTACTGGGTACCCTGGGTATCGAGCTGTTCATCATGATGTTCGTGTCGCTATCTGCCGGAGGCGCTGCCGGTGTGGACGGGGCCTACTGGTTACGGGTGGTTGTCACCACACTGATCATTGCCGGCTTTTGCGGCTTGCTGGTTGACGTTCTTCGATTTCTGGCCAATCGATTCTGGACCAAGAAACCGAAGTACCGAATCAAGCTCCGGAAGATTCTTAAAACCCACCTCGCTTAGCGAACGATATGGCTCTGACACCGCTCAAACGGGGCCACTGGGCTCCGGCTGTACCCCTGATCGCCTGTTTTTTGTGGCTATTGCCTGGCACGGCGGTGTTCGCCTCCGGCGACGACGGCGAGATATGGACCAAAGTGAGCTTCACGGACGCACTCTTTTCGAGGGGCGAACCGGGACGCTGGCGGTACTCCCTGGTGGGCGAACACCGCTCGGCGTTTTCGGGATCGCTTGGGACGGAGAGGCACTTGCTGGCGGTTGTCGGGTTCGATCTCTCGTCCGATCTGCGTTTGAGCACCGGGTATTCGCGAATACTCAGCAGGCACTCGCGGGATTCGTTACGGAAGGAGCATCGTCTGTGGCAACAGGCTGAATGGCGTCCATCGCTTTGCGGGGAGGGCTCTTGCAGCCTGCGTATGCGACTGGAGAGCCGCAATTTCTCCGGTGGCGTCGATACCCGCTACCGGCTGCGTTTCAGGTTAGGCTACAAAAGCCGGGAGCAGAGCCTCGGCAGAGCGAGCTGGTTTGCCTATCTGGAACCGTTCGTCAACGTGTCGCCGTCGCGAACGAGCTCGTCGACCGCCGTTGCGCAGACCCGCCTCACGTTGGGTGTCGAGTTGCCGCTGCGAGCGCGTTCCGCGCTGCAGTTCGGCTACCTCAACAAAGCCGCCTGGTCCGGCGGGGCGGCGAGTACCGATGCGCACGTTGCGTTCGTGTTTTTCAAGATCGGTTAGCCGTACTTTGCCGGCGGTCCCTTGTTGACCGTATCCCGATAGTGTCGTTTAGTCGAAGGCTCCGAGCCACTCGAAGCCTTCCGCCCACAGTGCTTTCGACTGACGACGGAAATAGCCGAAATGGCCAATGGTTTCGAGGCCGTAGTCAGCCGGCGCCGCGTGACGCCGCTCGACGTTCGGGTAGGCCGACATCATGGCGTCCACCGCTTGCGCGGTGCCCCAGTTGTCGTCGTCGAAGCTGTAGGCCAGCACCGGCGCGTCGAAGCTCCGGTACCGATCCAGCGGCAGCGTGTTGTCGTCCAGCAGGTACTTGCGGCTGCGGCACCATCCGGACCACTCCAGCGCAACGTGTTTGGGCAGGTCCTCGCCCGAACCGACCCAGCTCCAGGGCATGTAGCCGAGCACGTGGGACAGCAGCGGTAGCGTGACGTATACGTGCAGCGCAACCGCCGGTTTCTGCAGACCGCCCTGCAACCGCCAGTGACCGCTCTGCGCGGAGAGCGTCATCATTGCGTCGATATGCCGGGTATTGTCGAGCAAACCGGCGACCTGACCGCCAACGCTGTGGCCGATCATGAACGTGCGCTCGGGAGAAAAGCGGGATTGGGTCCAGTCAAGGACGGCCGCCATGTCGAGGAAGGCCCAGTCGCGCATCCTGGCCGGAAAGCCGGATAGCGACGCGGGCCGTGAACCGCCAATGCCGCGATAGTCGTAAGTAACGACGGTGTAGCCGGCGTCGGCCAGAGCAGCTGCATAGTGGCGGTAGAAGCGCTGCGGCGCGGCCGTTGCGCTGTTGATGATGACAACCCGGCGTGCATCAGGCCGGTTCCGATAGATCCTGGCTGCGAGCGGAAAGCCGTCACGTGCGGGAATGGACGTTTCCTGCGCTTCTGGTTCATCAGCGTTCATGCGGGCTTCCGATACTGTATTGGGGATGGCGGGCGCACAATGGGCACAGCGGCGCTTGCCGGGATATTCGACGAGGTCGATGCCCGAGCGCAACCCGTTTTCCGGTGACAGCGCGCGGCGGAGAGTTGCGTCTAGACGCTGATCGCTAGCGCAGCATGTCTGTCGCGCTGTCGTTACGGCGCAGCTTCGGCGAGGCGGCCGTAATCGACATCGCAGACATTGCTTCGGTTTCGCTGCGCGTGCCCAGGTCGAACCGGAAGCCGAGCGGATTGTATCGGCATTCCACGAGGCCAACCGGCGTGCCCTTCGCGTCGAAGTACAGATCGGACACGGTCATCAATGGGTTGCCCGGCAAAAGCCCCAGCAGCTTTATCGCACGGTCGGAAGCGGGCTCGACGCTAACACTTCGCTGCGTCCGCTCAGCGGCCGGACCGAGCCCGTGCAGTTGCGCCATGCTGGATTGCCGGGCCAGATCCCTATCCGCGGCATTGCCGCCGAACGGCAATACCCAGCTCTCTCGAAGTGTGGCGGGTGACTGCGGGGTCTGAGCGGTGAGAGAGCAAACGTACAGCAAGGCGCAACGGCTACGGGTGTCGCAAGCAATAGTTAGCGGTGAGTCGGCGGGGTTCACCCACTGCCTTTCCAGCACTCGAGGGCAGCCCGCGGCAACCGCGTTTTTGTCGTCACGATCGGGGTCGCCGGCGTCAGAGCCTGCTGCGGTGCCCCGTGCTTTCCGGTAGACAACGTAGCTGCCTATGCCGCGCTGCCGCCGAATCAGCTTTTCGGCTGTCAACATGCGCAGCGCTTTCTGCACCGTAATCCGCGATACCTGCCAGGCATCCGCCATCTTGGCCTCGCCGGGCAGGACGTCTCCACATGCCGGACGACCTGACAGAATGTGAGCTTTCAGGATGCCGTAAAGCTGATGATAGAGCGGCAAGGGTGCGGCAGGTTGTAGTGAGCCCAGTTCTTCCGCACTGAAGAGCTCGTCTACGTCGAAGTGTCTCGCGATGGCAACGTCAGCGGGCATGGGTCACTCTCCGGGTTTCGAGTTAGAGATCCTCAGGTTCGGCGCCGCACGCTCGGCTGAGGAGCGTGCGCCGCCTTTTGTGCGATTCCTCTAGAACTCGTAGGAAAGCCTGATGCCGACCTGTCGACGGTCCCGAAACGCGAATTGTGTGGCTTCCACGGTGAAGGCGAACAGCGGCGTTGCGCTGCTCAGGTCGATGTAGTTGTTGGCGGCCACTGGCGCATCTTCGTCGAGGACGTTGGTTGCGAACAGTTCGATCATCATGTTGTCCGAGCGGATTCCGGTCCTGAGCCGCAGGTCCGTAACGCTGGGCGCCTCGCCGAGGTTCGTGTTTTCGAGGAAGTACTCGCTGGCCAGGAACAGATCGGCCCTTACGTACCACGAGGGGTTCGCGCCGAACAAATTCGCGAACGCGTTGCTTGTCTCTTTCTCATACGTGCCGGAGAACGCCCCCTGCCAGGTCGGATAACGTTCGGCTTCGATGCCGCTGAAGTCGGCCGCCGGTCCGAACACATCGGTGAAATCGCCGGCGTCGCCGCCGTCCGGGAAGCTATCGATCTCGGCCTTTACGTACGCGAGGCTGCCGCGAAAAGACCAGTTGTCGGTTGGTGTCCAGAACGCCTCGATCTCGCTGCCATAGATATCGGACGTGGCGGCGTTGACCGTGAAGTTGTCCGTAATGACAGCGGGTTCTCCCAGCGTCGGATCCCCCGTCAGCTGAGCCACCACGATGGCCGTCTGGTCCTGACGGTCCATGTAGAAACCGGCGAGTGCAAAGCTCAGGCGATTGTCCAACAGCGACTGTTTCCAGCCGATCTCGAAGCTGTTGAGTTCTTCTTCGTCGAACGTGCCCGACACGCTGGGAAAATCCTCAGCGAGTTCCGCCCGCTGCGCCTCGGTTATCTCGAAGAAGTTGGAGTTGAAGCCGCCGGGCCGGTTGCCCTTGGAATAACTGGCATACAGCAGCGTGTCGTCGGCGGGTTGATAGTAGGCCGTGAGGCGCGGCAGGAAATTCCGGAACTCTTCCGGTGAGCCCTCGACCGAGCTGCCCGTTGCGTCAATCTCGTCGATCTCGTCGACCTGGTAGCGGGCCTCGAGGCTGATGTTGAACCGCTCGGTCACGTTGTAGCCGAGCTGTACGAAAACGCCGCGGGTGTCGATCTTCGTTTCGGTCGGTGCGCCGTTGCCGAAGAAGGTGTTGAAGAAAGCGGGAGTGAAGAACTCGCCGTTGGTCAACAGCTCGAGGTTGTACAGGCTGACGCCGCCGGACAAGGTGAGCCGCTCGTCCATGGCGCTGCCCGAGACACGAAGCTCGAAGTTGGTATCCTCGAAATCGCGCGCGCCGAACAGAAGGAAGGTGTTGTCGGCCGTGGTGTCGGTGTCCAGCAGCGTAATGACGTCTTCCGTGTTGTAGCCGAACAGGCCGTCGATCGTAATACCCAGGCTATCGATGTCGTAGCTGCTCTGTATGCTGAACCTCGAAGCCTCGCGCGCGAGGCCAAAACGGTCGAGCCCCAGGCTACCGCCGAGGAACTGGATTTCATCCTCTGCCGCTGCGTCGACAAAGTTCTGAAAGTCCGCGGCTGACGTGTTGAGCCCAATCTGGTCGAACGCCGGTATTGGCAGGGTGCCCTGGAAGATGGCTTCGCCGTCCGCAAAGCCGTCCGGCTCGTCCGGGTCGGGGATGACGTTTGGCAGCGGGCCGAAGTTGTTGAACGTCGAGTCGATCAGCGTCACCGCCGGGTGCCCGTCGTCCATCTCGGAGTAGAAGTAGCGTACTTTGGTGCGGAAGTTATCCGACGGGGTGAACAGCAGTGTGCCGCCGATCGACCAGGTCTCTTCGTCGCCCAGTGTCTGGCCGGGTACGAGCTGGTTGTCGAAGTGCCCCTCCTTGTCGGCAAAGCGGCCGCTCAGTCGCCCGGAGACAACATCGGCAACGATTGGGCCGTCGAGCAGGAAGTTTGCTTCGTATTCGTTGCGCGATGCCGCGGTGCCCGACAGTTTGAGCCGGAATTCGTCGCCCGGGTCCGCCGTCACGTAGTTGATAGCACCGGCAAACGTCGTGCGCCCGAAGGTTGCGGACTGCGGTCCTTTGATGACCTCGATACGCTCGACGTCCTCGACGCCGATGGTTTGCGTGCCACCCGATACGAAAACTCCATCGACGAATACCGAAACGGTTTGTTGTGTGGCGTTCGAAGTGTCGAATACGACGCCGCGAATGTAGGGCACGCTATCGTAGCGGCCGGGCAGAGAGTTGAAGCTCTCGAAAAAGAAGCCGGGCGTGGCCTGCGCAACGTCGAGGATGTTCTCGAAGCCTGCGTTTTCAATGTAGTCGGCACTCAGCGCCGTTACCGACAGCGGTACGTCGAGGATCGACTCCTCGCCGCGTTTCCTCGCGGTCACGACAATCATGTCGAGCGGCGCGTCGTCTGCGCTCTCCTGTGCATGGACCGTAGCGGCAGGTGCTGTGAATAGAGCGCCCAGGGTCACGAGCAGCGCCCCGGCGTTCACGAAGCGATAAGTCTTCATTGGATTTCCCCCTGATAGTGTTCCCCGGTCGGACAGGATGGCTCCTGTCCGACGGTCTCCCAGATGTCCCTCTCCCGATACTCCCGCCGGGAAACTATGCAGTCAATGAAAAATTCATATTTCGCCGTTTTCATGCACATATGTGCAGATTATGGAGGCTACAGCGGACGCAAGACGGGCGAAGCGAGCGTTCGCGTGATGGGCAAACGCCGGGCGGGATTTAGCGGGTGGCTTGAGGTCAGACCGGGTAGGCGAGTCGCGTTTTATGCCGGTTAATGGCTTTCCTGGTAATGCTTAGGATCTTGGCCTCGTTCCGCCGGATTCGCTCAGTCGGACCGGCTACGGCGACAACAAACGGCCGCGCGCCGTTCTGCGAGCAGAGCGGGAAGCAAATGATGCCAATGCCTTCGATGTATACGTCGTAGCCCGGCGAGAGTTTTTGCTCGCGGATCTCGTGGACTTTGCTGAGCGCGTCCTTGACCGAGACCGTTTCGCTGTCCGGGTGGTTGCGTTTCCCAAGGTCGCGGACGATGCGTTCCACTTCGTCGTCCGGGTAGGTGGCAAGCGCAACCATACCGGTGTGCGAAGACAGCAGCGGCATGACAACCCCCGGACTCACGCGGATGCCGAGCAGCTTGGTGCTCTCGATACCGTGGACAATTTTGACAAAATCGCCCGTCTGCCGGCTGAGATTCACGGTCTCGTCGATGGCGTCGTGGAGATCCTGCATGACGGCAAGAATGGCCGTTTCTTCATTGACCGAACTGACAACCCATTCGACAACCTGGGTGAGCGAGGAGGCCGGCATGAACGCTCGCTGCTGACGGTCATGGTTCAGATAGCCGAGATGCTGCATGCTCTTGAGAATGGCGAGCGTGGAGGTGTGCGGGAAACCGAGGTGGCGGGCAATATCGATAGCGCTCATCGGCCGGCGCTCCCGATCGAACAGTTCGAGGATGGCAAAGACTCGGCCGACGGATTTGACCACTTTTTCGGTCATGTGAGCTGTCTCCAGTATGCTCGTCCCCGCGGCGGCGGCCGTGGAGCGCGGGTGCTCGAGTGAGGGCGCCCGTGCAGGCAATACTCCCATACTAATCGTGATTGTGCACATATCTGCACAGAAGATTTCAAGAATTGATACCCAGTCAATTACATTCATGTATGATCTGCGCTCATATGTGAGTGTTCATTCAGCACGCACGCGCTAATCCATAGCCGATCCAGGCTTCGGGGGTATACGAGGAATGAGCAAAATCAGCAACGGAGACGGCCAGAGGGAAACGGCCAGTTCGACGTCGACCGCTACTCGATCGAAGATCACCCGGCGACACGTATTAGGCGCAGGCGTCGGTTCTCTCGCCGCCGCTTTTGTTCCGGGCCTGGCATCGGCGAACGCTCGCTACGACGCCATTGTCGTCGGCGCCGGGCTCTCCGGACTGCACGCCGCCATGTTGCTGGAAGAACAGGGTTTGAAGGTACTGACTCTCGAGGGACGCAATCGTCTCGGCGGGCGGGTGTACACACTCATGGACGTCCCCGGCAAACCCGAGGCGGCGGGCGAACTCATGGGCGCGAACTACGCTCGCATGATCAGTGCGGCGCGGCGCCTTGGCGTCGAGCTCGTCGAGCCGCAGCCGCTGGCCGCTGCGGCGGGCCGCTACTACCACATTCGCGGGCAGAGTTTCACAGCGGAGGAGTGGCCGGAGCACGAACTCAACCCGCTGAGCGGCGACGACCGGACGATCCTGCCGGATCGTATGCTGTTCACCTTGTCGCATCGGAACAACCCGTTGTCCGGACAGCCGCTCGATGCCTGGATTCGGCCGGAGTTCCAGAAGTACGACATCCCACAGGACCGCTACCTGAAGGAATATCTGGGCTTCAACGACGAGACGATTCGGCTCATGAACGTCACCGTGCACACGGACCATATGGCCAATACGTCGGCGCTGCACGAGTGCCGCCGCTACGCCGTCGGCGAGTTCAACCGGTCCGTCGCGCTGGCGCAGCCCGACAAACCCCGCTCGCTGCAAGTCAAAGGCGGCAACTCACTGCTGCCGCAGGCAATGGCGAACAGTCTCAAGAACGGGGTTTTGCTGAACAAGAGCGTTTACGCCTTCGACGACGACGGCAGCGAAGTTGCTGTGCGCTGCGTCGATGGCTCGGTCTATCGAGCGAAGCAGGTCGTATGCTCGATGCCTTATCCGGTATTGCGAGACATCAAGTTCTGGCCACGGCTGCCCGCACGCATGGCGAGCGCCGTCGACGAAATCGACTACGGGATATCGATACAGGTGCACTTCCTGATCAAGCGCAACTTCTGGGAAGAGGACGGTTTGCCTTCCAGTATCTGGAGCGACGCCCCTTTTGAGCGCTTCGCCGTGCTCGGACGCGGCGAGGGCGGTGCACCGTCGTCCGCTATTGCCTTCATCAACGGCAACGAAGCGTACAAGTACAACCTGATGACGGACCGCCAGGTTGCCGAGTTTACGTTGCGCGAACTCGCAAAGGTTCGGCCATCCATCGAAGGCGCACTGGAACCCATCGTCGTTCAATCATGTCATCGGGACGTGCACGGTGCGGGCGACTGGGTTTTCTGGCGACCGGGTCAGGTCACCGCCTATGCGGCGCACATGCGGGAACCGCACGGCAACATTCACTTCTGCGGGGAACACACGGCGTTGATGGAGCGTGGGATGGAAGGCGCGTTCGAATCCGGCGAACGCGCGGCGCTGGATCTTCTGTTGAGAAGCTGAAGCGAGGATCAAGGTATGTACACAACGTCGTCTCGTGTCTTGCTGGCGGTCGCCGGAATTGGCCTTGCCGTGTCCGCTTCGGCGCAGCAGCCGCTTTACGAAGTGCCTCGCGATCCCTACGCAAGGGATCTCATCGTGCTCACCAACTGGTTCGAGGGCGAATTCGATAACGAGGAGCAGCTCTGGTTTCAGGCGGACAGGCGCTCTTCGACGCCCGAGGAGGACCGGCACGTAAGGCTACACACCATGCATCGCCGCCTCGACCTCCCTGCGTTCGGAGAACACGTGTTTTACGTCGAGGAATACAAGAACAACGATCCTGAAGACCTCGTGCGCCAGCGTTTTGTCCTGTTCACGTCCGAGGGATTGGGTGGCGGCATCCGTATGCGACAGGGCTTTTTCAAGGATACCGGGGCCGCCCTCGGCGCACAGCATGAACCCGAGAAGCTCGCGGACCTCAAGCCCGAGGACGTGTTCTTCCTCGATGAGTGTGACGTCTTCTGGAAGCGTAAAGCGGATCAGTTCGAGGGTTCAATGAAGCCGAAGGCCTGTGTGTTCGGTGAAGGTGATAAGCGCCGGTACTCGGTTCATACGATGGTGCTTTCCGCGGACAAGTACTGGCGGGTCGATTCCACACGGTTGGTGTCTGACGACTCACTGCACGTGGGTCACGCCGAGGACAACCCGACCGAGCTGCGCCGGGCGGACCCGTTTGTCTGTAGCCTGACGTTCCGCCTCGACGACGGCGGTAGCCAGCGCGCCGACGATCTCAAGCTACACAGTCAGGGCGGCACGGCAAGCCTGGTGCGCGCGGATACCGGCGAAGAATACGTGCTGCGTCTCCGCGACAAGCAATACCCTTTCTACGACACCCGGCCCGATTTCCTGTTCTTGTCGTTGAGGAAAGAAGCGGATCGGCGCTCACTCGGGTATGCCGTTGGCGATCCCGACTCGCGACGGCTGGGAATGAGTGTCGGCGATGCCCTTGCGGAGTGTGTCCGTGAGGGTTACACGTTCCAGCAGCCGCTGGAACTACTCAGGTAATACTGAAGGAGCTTTACATGGCCGTAACGCCGCAGTCGATGCTGCTTGCCAATACATGGAGAACGTCGGTCCTTGCGGGTCTCGCCTGCTGGCTAATCTCTTATGCGGCTGCGGCCGAAGACGCCACTGGGCAATCCCTTGACGAGGCGACCGCGGCGGCGGACGTTCGGCGTGGCCGGCTCCTGTTCCTGCAGTGCAGGGCGTGTCACTCGCTGAGCGAGGCCGACGGTCACCTCGTCGGCCCGAATTTGAACGCCCTGTTTGGTGCTGTCGCCGGCAAAAAGGCCGGTTTTGTGTATTCGGAGACGGCTGCGGAATCGAAGGTCGTCTGGACGAGTGAAACGCTCGACCGTTTTCTTGAACAACCCAGCGATTTCTTTCCCGGAACAAAGATGGCATTCGCCGGTATTCCCGACGCCAAAGATCGCCGCGATCTGATCGGCTACCTGAAAACGGAGTTGACCTCGGGGCAATAGCTCCAGGCTGATGTGCACACATGGTCTTCGGTGCCGCGCAGCCGGAGGGAACACGGCACCGGTACAGAAGCAACGTCGGCAGGCGAATGAAATCTTTCTCAAAAGTTACCGTCGGCGTCGACGACCTCGATCAGGCGCTCGATCTCTGGGTCGATACCTTCGGGCTCGAGCTTGTTGCCCGCGAACGCGGGCCCGATGCAGAGCTGGGCCGGCTTTGGGGAATTGATGCGGCCGACATTGAACGTCAGGCGCTGGTCGGCACTCCGGGCCAGCGCCTCGGCCGACTCCATTTTGTGGAATTCAACAACCCGGACCCGCCCGTCAGGCGGGGCGCGGCCACGTTCGATGCGTGCCCGAAAAACCTTGATATCTACGTCGACGACATGACGCTTCAGGTAGAAAAACTGAAGCGCAGGGGCTACGAGTTCCGGAACGATCATTTCAGCGAGGTCACGGCGCCCAACGGCATGCGCGTCAGGGAGATTCATCTCCCTGCTCACGACGATCTCAACATCGTGCTGTTGCAGGTGATCGACAACACGCTCGCATTTCCGCCCGGCGGGTTTGCAGGCGTGGGGCCGCTGGTGACGATTGCCCCCAATGTCTGTGACGAGGGCGATTTCTATCGGCAGGTGCTGGGGCTGGATCTGGTCATGGAAAGTGTGCTCAAGGGGACGCACGTTGAAAAGATGATTGGCCTTCCCGAGGGTACGGCCCTGCATTTCAGCGTATGGGGCGATAGCGACGCGCCGTTTGGCCGTCTCGAAGTCGTTTCTTACGAAGGTGTGACTGGCTCGAACCTCTTCGGTCGTGCTCGGCCCAAAGCGCTCGGTATTCTGCACGTGTCGTACACGACCGATAATCTAGTGACGTTGACAGCGCGCCTCGAAGACGCAGACGTCGCGTATCGCCGTCACGGCCTTACGACCACGATCGGCGGAAGCGGAGAGACCATATCTTTCAGTACGCCGGCAGGCTTTCGGGTCGAGGCCGTTCAGCTGGACTGAACACAAATCAAGATGCTTGCGAGCCGCCCAGCACGTCGTTGCGCACGCCGTTGACGATTCTGCAGACTTCGGCAATCAGATCCGTGCCGATGTCGAGGTCCCGAAGCGTGGTCGCGAGTATTTCGACAATTGCGTCGAAATGCTGATCGTCGAGGCCGCGTTCCGCCACGAGGTGACTGTGTGCCTCGCGCAGCGAACGGCCGGAGTAGCTTCCCGGGCCGCCAAAGGCATAAGCCATGAAATCCTCCTGATGCTTGAGCAAACGTTCGCTATTCACGTCGGCAAACAGGTGGGCCACCCGGTCGTCTCGAAAAACGTTGAAATAAAACGCCCGCACGGCCGTTCGCAGCGTCTCTTCGCCGCCGAGGCGCTCGAACAATGTGTTGGCTGAAGTGTTCATGTTGGTCTCCTCTTCAGGAAAAAGGGAGGCCGACGACGGGAGAGCATCGTCGGCCGCCAAGGGCTTGAGGTTTGAAGGAGCGGTGTGCCCCGCGCGTAGCCGGGACGATCAAACCCTGGTGCCGTTTACTGTGTGCGGGTTTACTGTTTGAAGATGTTCGCATCGCGGGAGCTGCCGACCATTGCGCGGCGTTTCTCGATGACCTCGTCGAACTTGAGGTTCTGCTCGGGCGTCAGGAACGTGCGGATCTCGGCATTCTCGGCCTCGCGGATGGCCCTCAGTTCAGCTTCGAGGCCGGCCACGATGGCTTCCTGCTCGGCAATCAGCACCGAATCGTTGTCGATGCGGGCGCGCCTGAGCTTGCGGTTCTCCCGGTTCAGTTCTCCGCGCTTGGCCGAGAAGCTGCGCCGATAGCTTTTCTGCACGGCCGCGACCTCGCGGGCCTGATCGGTGTCGAGACCGAGCGAACTCTTGAGCGGCGCGTCGGCATGGGCGGTTCCGGCAAACAGCAGCGTAGCTGCTGCGAGCAATATCGACAGTCTGTTAGGCATGAGTTTTTCCTTTCTGACAACGTTTGATGGGTAACGGTATTGTCAGAAGCGAAAAACGCGGTCGGAAACGACAGCCGGGCGCCAGAAATTTTTTTCCTGGACGGATCCAGGCGGTTCGGCTAGTGGATCGGGATCCCGCACGTCGAAGGCCGGGCACTCGTCGTGCCGCCTTCCCGAAGGCCGGTGTCCGGGATCGGCAGATCTTCGAGAATCGCGGCGACGGGCGCCTCGTAGCGATCGGCAAACAGCTCCCTCGCGCTTGCCGCGGCGGTCCGGGTCGACGCGAGCGCCTCGAGATGCGCGGCCGGGTGCGGGTAAGTCGAGTGCTGGACCAGACGTTCCAGCACACCGAGCATGCGCTGCCGATCCAGCGTGTCGAGGAACACGTGCTGTGACTGTGCGTACGTCCTCAAGGCCTCTTCCAGCAGCGGCTGGCCGTCGGGTCCGTCGGCGTCGAGCGTAGCGACGGTCAGCGCACGCCAGATGCGATAGTGGCGTGCGGCATTGCTGGTGTCTTCGTCATCGATCGGCGTGTCGCCGAGCGAACGGCGCAGGGCTGTTTCGTCGCCCTGTTCACAGTGAAGCCTGAGCCTTATGCGCTGCGCGGTCAGTGAGTTGTGGTCTTCGAGCTGTTCAAGGCCGCTTTCCGCAAGCGCCAGCCTGCCGCTATCGATGGCTGCTTCGGCAAAGCTCAACAGCGATGCGTCGCCGCCTTCCGCCGCGCCGAGTTCGAACAGAGACAGCGCGGTCTCGCGGTCGCCGGCCAGGCTGAGCAGTCGGGCAAACAACGGCAGCATGCGCCGAGTCAGCGACGATTCGGCGCCGAATTCCTGAACGGCGAGCTGCATGCCTTCGACCGCGGCTTCGAAGCTGTCTTCCGTGTGATCGGCCGTCAGCGCATAGCTGGCCAGGCTCAGCAGCACGACGTAGCGGGTGTAGTGTTCCTCCCCACCCTCGAGAATCTCGAGCGCTTCATGGAGTCGCTGTATCGAGGCGTCTGCACTGCCCATGCGAATCAGCAGCCCCGCATAGGTGCGCAGGACGCTTGCATGGGTCGGATCGTCCGGTGCGTGCTGCATGAACACGGCAAGCGACTGCTGAAACGCCGCATCCGATTCGTCGTAGCGGCCGTTTTGCCCCAGGAATATTCCCCGGTTGCTGAGAGTCACGGCAAGCGCAAACGGGTTGTCCGCGTCACGCATGTGTGCCACTGCGTCCCGCCAGTGCCGGTCGGCCGCCTCGAGGTCGCCCGCACGCGTCGCGCGGCCGGCCAGAAGCTGGCTCAGGCGGCCGCGCCCTCTCGCGTCTTCGATGGCGTAGCGCTCGGATGCCGCGGCCATCTGGGCAATCGCCTCATCCGCGCGCTCGAACTGCCTGAGCCGGGTCAGCGCGTTGACTTCGGCGTATTTTGCCGATCGCCATGCCCGCGCGGCCTCCTGCGAGCGGACTTCTGCGGGCAGTTCCGCGGCAAAAAAGTCGGCGGCCTCGGCGGGGTTTTCACGGACCAGTGTGTTGCCGAGCCCGGCAACCGCCGTCATGAGTTCGCGCTCGTTATTGCCGGGCAGTCTCTCTGCAGCGTCGAGCGCGTTCTCGTAGGCAGTCCGTTCTTCGGCAACGAGTCCGAGGCTCGAAAATATCTCGCCGAGCGTATTGTTGACCTCCCAGCTGAGCCGGGGATCGTCTCCCAATTCGGAGTGGATCGAAGGTGTTGCGGCGAGCAGCGCGTCAGCGAGCGTCACGTCCGCGCCCGAGTTCCCGTAAGGATCGGCCTGTTGGAAAACGTTCGCGAGAATCTGTTGAGTTTTCTGGGCGCGCTCGGCTTCGGCTCTGGCTTCGTCCGCCATACGCACGGATATCACCGTCGCCGTCGTCAACGCCACGGCAACCAGTGCGGTCAGCGCTACGGCAGCGGCGTTGCGCGCGAGAAAACGTTTCGTCACGTACCAGCGGGATTGCGGCCGGGCGCGGACGGGATAGCCGTCGCGGTAGCGGCGGACGTCGTCCGCAAGCGCAGCCACCGAGTGATAGCGTTCTGCCGGATCTTTGCGCAGCGCGCACAACACCACTTCGTCGAGGTCCGCGCTGATTGTGCTGTCGCATTCGCTTGGCGGTTTCGGCATTTGCTCGCCAATCTGTCGGACGGCTTCGCGCAGCGACTTATCCGCAACCGAAAACGGCGGCCGGCCGGTCAGCATCTGGTACAGCAACAGGCCGAGCTGGTACACGTCGCTGCTGACCGTAATGACGGAGCCGTTGACCTGTTCCGGGCTGGCGTACTGCAGCGTGACGAGGCTGCCGCCCGTGCGCGTTCTCACGGCGTCGTCGAGATCGCCCAGTATCGTCGCGATGCCAAAATCGAGCAGGCGAGGTTGTCCCGCCGTGTCGACGAATATGTTCTGCGGTTTCAGGTCCCTGTGTACGATCAGGCGCTCATGGGCGTACTGCACGGAGTCGCAGACAGCGAGGAACAGCTCGAGGCGTTCGGCCTCGCCGAGGTTTGAGGACGCTTCGGTAATACTCTGGCCGTCGACGTACTCCATTGCGAACCAGGGGCGCCCGTCGGCCAGCAGGCCGCCGTCGAGAAAGCGCGCCAGTCCCGGGTGTTCGAGGGATGCAAGAATCCGCCGCTCACGATAAAAGCGCGCCTTGAAGCTGGCGTCGGCGCGGTGCGACCAGAGTATCTTCACGGCAGCTTGCTGCGCGTAGTCGTCTTCCTCCCGAACCGCGTAAAACACCTGACCCATGCCGCCCGAACCCAGTTCGCGCTTGAGTCGCCAGCGCCCGGCGTTGGCGATTCCACCTTGTTCGTCGGGGGTATCCGCCGCCAGCGCCGATCGCGTTGCGTTGCCCGCGATCGCGTCAACGTCGGTCGACAATGCGCGTTCCAGTAACGCCGCAATCCGGGGCCGCTGTTTGTCGTCCAGGGTCTCGAGGAAACGTCGTTGCGCGTCGCCCTCGAGTTCGAGTGCACGGTCGAGCAGCGCGTCGAGCTCGCTGAAACCGTCAAGCTTCATGGGTTGGGTGTCGCTCAATCGAACAGATCCTCGAATGGTTTGATCGATACCATCTCTCGGCGGCGCAAACCGCAGGGCGTGCTGCTCACAATGGGAACGCGCTCAACTCTCTCCGTCGAGCAGCTGTCCCAGCCAGGCTTTGGCGCGCTTGAGCTTGCGCTGCACGGTTCGCACGTCTTCGTCCCTGATATCCGCAATCTCAGCGGTTGAGAAACCGCCGAAGCAGGCGAGATCGACGATCTCCGCAAGTTCGCCGCTTTCCTTGCCGAGCGTGTCGAGCGCCTGATCGAGACGCAGCAGGCGTTCCGGGTCGACAAACTCGGCGAGGTGCCGTGTATTGAGTTCTTCGACGGCCACGCCGCCGCCGCGCTTGGCCGACATTTGCCGTCGATAAGTGTCAACAACAATCTGTCGCATGGCACGCGACGCAATGGCAAAAAAATGCCTTCGGCCCGCGAAGTCCTGAGTCTGCCCGGCGGCCAGTTTCTCGTACGCCTCGTGCACGAGCATGGTGGTCTGCATCTGTCCGCGGATGCCGGATTTACGGAGTTGTGAGTGGGCCAGCGACTTGAGTTCCTCGTAAACGATGGGAATGACGCGGCCGAGCGACTCGTCGTCCCCTTCCGCATAGTGCCGGAGCAGGCGGGTGACTTCTCCTGACGGCAAGGACTCTGCGCCGGACATACGCTGTGCTCTCCGAGTCAAAGCGCACAGCATAACGCGGTTCCGGTGCCCGGTCAGACAACGCCAAAGAAATAGGGCGGTGTCGAGTTGCGGTCGTAACAAAAAAGCGGCGTCGCTTCGGCCGGCGTAACGATGCCGTAATACCTGTCCTGGGCCGACGTCCTGTCCGCGTGACCGCGTGCAGTACGAATCTACGACGGGAAGCTGAGTTTGCCGAGCGTGACCGCGCTGTTGTCGCTCGCCATGGCGCCCAGCCCAATGCCGTTTCCGGCGACGCACTCGTTGGCGAGGACGGCAAACACGACGGCTTCCTTGGCGTCCGGGTCGACACCCAGTTCCTGTGTGGAGTGAATATCCTGGCCACCAAGCGCCGCCTGGACGTTGTCGATCAGGAGTCCGTTGTGGATGCCGCCACCGCTGGCGTAAACGGTGACGTCAGGCTGGCTTCCGGCAACGCGCCGAATCGCCTCAGCAATGCCGTCGGCGGAAAAGCGGCACAGCGTTGCGAGCAGATCCTCGGCGGGCAGGTCGGCCGTGTTGCTCTCGGCCTGTGCCGCCGACAGGTAGTGCATGTTGAACAACTCGGGGCCTATTGTTTTAGGGAAAGGCATTCCGAAGAACGGGTTCGCCTTCAGCGCCTCGAGCAGAGGGTCGGACACCCGGCCGCGCCGGGCGAGCGCTGAGTCCTGGTCATAGCGCCGCCCCGGATAGCGCGTCTGCACGAGCGCATCCATCATCGTGTTGCCGGGACCCACGTCCGTACTCATGACGTCGGCAGGGTTCTGCCCCCTGGGCAGCCACGTGAGGTTTGCGATACCCCCGATGTTGAGCAGGATGCGACTTTCCTCGAGATCGCTGTAGATCAGGTAATCGCCGTACGCCGCAAGGGGTGCGCCTTCGCCGCCGGCAGCCAGGTGCTTCTGGCGGAAATCGCTGATTGTCACGATGCCCGTCCGATGGGCCAGGTGATCACCATCGCCGATCTGCAGCGTGGCGTTCGGGTACTCGGGCCGTTGGTGGAAGTGGCTCGGCGCGTGATAAACGGTTTGCCCGTGACTGGCCACGAGATCGACGTCGGCGGGTGAGCGTTGCCAGCGGTCGAGACATGCCAACACCATTTCGGCGTGCCGCAGCCCAATCCAGGCATTGAGCAGGCACAGCGTTTCGAGGTCCGCATCGCGTCGGGAGAACACGGACAACACACGCTCACGATAGTCGTCGTCGTACTCCACGGTGTCGAATTCGACCACCTCGACCTTTGTGCCGCCGCCCGCGCCACCAATTTTGCACAGCGCGACGTCGAGCCCGTCGAGCGATGTCCCGCTCATGAGGCCAACCACAAGGCGTTCGGGTTTTTCGGCGAGTCGGTTCAAACTCGAAAGATTGTTGTTCATGTTGTCTCGGCTCGTGACCGCTTACGGCTTCTCGCAGCAGCGGGCGGCTGCCCGGGTCGGCGAAGAATAGGTATCAGACCAATTTGCACGAGCCTACCACAGGCGTCGTCGAGGCCGCAGCCCTGCAGGTTGTGATTCCGTCTATCCGCAGAATACACAGTCAGTTAGACGTGAGTCGCGAAGTCTTCCCAAGCAGTTTACGTGATCGGAGATCGGAAAAGTGGTATTACGCTGGATTCGGATACGGCAACCGCAGTCCTTGCGGCGGCCGGGACAGCCGGGGGGAGGCCGTTGCATACGACAGACAGACTGACGTCGCTCGACGCCCTTCGCGGCTTTACGATGCTGTGGATAATGGGCGGCGACCTGCTGTTTCATCTGCTGGCGGACTGGAGCGGCTGGCGATTGTTCGAGGCCATCTCCGAGCAGTTGCGGCACGTGTCCTGGGAAGGTCTGCACGCTTACGATCTCGTGTTCCCGGTGTTTATGTTCGTGTCGGGCATGTCGCTGGCGTTTTCGTGGCGCGCGTATACCGGGCGCGGCGGCACGCGGCAGGCGTTCCTCGTCAAGGCGACTCGTCGTGCAGTACTGCTGATCCTTCTCGGCATCGTTTACAACTTCGGCTGGGACGTGAGCGCGGAGCGGTTTCGCGTTGCCAGCGTGCTGGGTCAGATCGGTGTGGCGTACTGGGCCGCCGCATGGACTGCGGTTTATTCGTCGTCGATCCGCTTGCCTTTGTACGCGATTGTTTGTGTGTATGCGCTTGTGGCGTATCTGCAGCTCTGGTTTCCGGTGCCGGGTGTGGGCGCGGGTGTCATGACGCCCGAAGGCGTTGCGAACGGCTGGTTCGACCGCCAGTTGTTGCCGGGACGCCTGTACGGCGGCAGCTATGATCCCGAAGGTCTCCTGTCGATGCTGTCCGGCGTAAGCGTCACGGTCATGGGGCTTGTGGCGGGGCGCGTGTTGTTGTCGGCTGGCGACGGCAATCGGCAGCGGCGCGTGCTGCTGCTGTTGCTTCCGGCGGCGCTCCTGCTGTCGCTCGGCAGCGGCTTGTCCGGCATCTATCCGGTGATCAAAGCAGTCTGGACCGTGCCGTTTACAATGCTTGCCGCCGGATACTCGCTGCTCTTGTTCGCCGCCTTTTACTGGTTGTGCTACGTTCGCGGCAACCGCTTCTTGCTGGCGGTCTGCGTGCCTATCGGCATGAACGCCATTGGCATCTACATGGCAGCCCGGTTTTTCGTCTATCCGGTGTTTGCGCATCTCGGCACCGATCGGACCGTGTCCAACCTGCCGCTGGCCATTGCCGTTACGGCAGCGCTGCTGCTCCTGCAGTGGCTGGTTTTGCGGCAGTTGTATCGGCGCCGCCTGTTTCTATCGGTTTGACCCGACTTCCGCGGCGCTGTCGGTGTTGGTCTTTCCGAGCATACAAACCGCGAACGCAGCCGCCGTGCCGATGCACAGCTGCCAGGAGAACGCCGTGCTTTTCCACGCCGCCGGCAAACCGAACGTGTCGACGACGTAGCTTTGCTGCAATACCGTGACAAAAAAGCCGGTCAGCAGGGCGGCCACGGCTGATCGGGATGAGCCTCGGCGCGTGAAAACCGCCGTAAAAAACACACCCAGCAGTCCGGAGTAGGCGAACACCATTACGGACAGCGCAAATTCGAGCAGCGGCATGTCCGTGTAGCGTTGCCAGTAAAAGCACAGCACCGACATGCCGAACAGCGCAATGCCGACGAGCCCCATGCTGACTCGGCCCGCCTGTACGTAGTGGCGTTCGCCGGGATGGCCTGTCGATTCGCGCCAGGGACGATAGAAATCCTGCACGATGACCGACGACATCGAGTTGAGCCCGGAATTGATCGTCGACACGGACGCGGCGATGACGCCGACCGTGACAAGACCTTTGATGCCCGTCGGTATCTCGTCGAGTATGAAGCGCATGAATACTGTAATCTGCTCGCCCGCAAAGTCGGCGGTGACGCCGCTTCCGGCGGCGCCCGCCATCAGGTCGGGGCGCTCGTAGAAGATGTGCAGCAACTGACCGATCAACACGAACACAAAAATGACGGGCACGGCGGCGATCGACGAAACGATCAACGCGCGCGCACCTTTCCGCTGGTTTTCGCAGGTCAAAAGCCGCTGTGTGGTGTCCTGATCCATACCAAAATTGCCGATGTTGAGCAGAACCAGCCCGGTCAGTATCGAGATCAGCGCAAACGGATCGGAGAAGTCCCATGCGAGATTGAAGAACTGTGTCTTGTCCTGGCCGCCGGGCGCATTTTCGAGAGCTGCGGTAATGCCGGCGAAGTCGAGTGGAATCCGGGTCAACAAAAAATAGGTGACCGTCAGCGCAGAGGCCGTGTAGATGACAAACTGCAGCAGATCGCTCCAGATCACGGAGCGTATGCCGCCCATGAACGTAATGACAAAACCCAACATCATCATGACAAAAGAGCCCGCAATGATGCTGGCGGGCGCAATGTTCGAGTACAGGATCATCGAAACGGCGATGGCGGCCAGATACAGTCTCGCGCCGCTCGCGAATACCCGGCCGATGAGATAGAAGCCGCCGGCTGCCCGCATGGCCGTAGGGCCAAACCGCAGTCCCAAGAGTTCGTACACGGTTGTGGCCCGCATCGCGTAGAACTTCGGAATGAGCACATGGGCGACGAAGACGGCGCCGATGACCGCGCCGAGATTGGCCGCTACGTAGGAAAAACTGCCTCGAAAACCCTGATCCGGCCCGCCGAGGAACGTCGCCGCCGATTGTGTTGTGGCCAGCACGGAGACGGCGACCACCCATAGCGACATCTGATTGCCGCCGAGAAAGTAGTCCCGCGCGTCCTGCGGTGCGCCACGCCTGGAGAACCAGCCGAAAGCCACGAGCACCAGCAGGTAGCCGCCTACTACCAGCCAGTCGGCCGGCGCGAATCCCGATGTCATTCCCTGTTGTTCCCCCAATCCATATTCGCGGCTTTGGCCGCTTGTTTGTCATAAGCCCGGCAGTCTTGCATTGGTATCAAACCACTGCACGAGCGGGGCAGCGGCCCGCACCATCTCTGCGACGCTTCGACGTACGTTGTTGTCTGTCCTTTATTTACAGGGCTATTGGGTAACCCACCCGCACGATGATCCAGTCTTGACGGCGACATTGCAAATGCGCAGGGTTTGATACCAATTTTCGAATGGTATATCTTTTGTAAGACCAGTTGCGCCGACCGCGGCTGCGTGTACCGACAAACATCTGTACAGAAAAGGGGGAGTCATGAAAAGCCATATCCGTTGGATCACAACGGCCACCGCCGTTGTGATGGCGCTCGGCGCCGGTCCGCTAGAAGCACAGAGCGGCGACGACGCGGACACGATTGAAGAGATCCTGGTCACGGGCTCGAGGATCGCACGCACGGAGCTCACGGAAAGCAGCCCCGTTTACACGACCAGCAAAGAGCAGCTTCAGCTCGATCGCGCTGTAACGGTCGAGGACATTGCACGCAAGCTGCCGCAGCTTGCCGGTGGCGCCAACAGCACGGGCGCGACGGTGGGCGACTCGCTGGGTTCGTCGACACTCGACCTGCGTGGGTTGGGCCAGAACCGCGCGCTGGTGCTCATCGACGGCAAACGCGCGGTGCCGTTCAGTTTCCGCAACGCGGTCGACGTTAACTCGATTCCCGCGGGGCTTATCGAGAGCGTCGAAGTGCTGACCGGGGGTGCTGCAGCCGTATACGGTGCCGACGCCGTTGCGGGCGTCGTCAACTTTGTCCTTGACGACGATTTCGAAGGTCTCGAACTGGGTTTGAGCTACGAATTCCCCGAGGACGGCGGCGAGCTTCTGAACCTCGACGCCATTTTCGGCACCGAGTTCCAGGACGGCCGCGGCCACGTGACCGGCTACATCGGCTGGGCGGAGCGCGAAGGGTTGTTGGCGGGTGACCGGGCGTTTACGGCAGCAACGCCCACCGTGATTGCGGGCGAGGGCGGCAACTTCACCGACGTTGCGTCCGGAAACTTCTTTGCGTTTGACGACAATGGCGCATTTACGACCGAGCGGCAAACGGTCGACGTGACGCCGGAGCGCTATCTGATACAGCCACTGGAGCGCATTTCCGGTGGCGTGTTCGTGAACTACGACCTGTTCGAGGATTCGGTCGAACTGTACGCGCGCTCCACCTACACGCAGGTACGGATCACGGGTGCCGGCTCGACGGGGCAGACGCCGCTGGTGGTCAACGAGGAAGTGACCATCACCGACGACAATCCGTTCCTGCCCGCGGAAGCTGCCGCGCTGCTGACCTTCGACGGCAACGGCGAAGCGGTGGTCAACGTCGAGCGCAATCTCGGTCTGGGTCTGCAGGAGACCGAGACCGTGCGCAATACGATGCAGCTCATGCTGGGTCTGCGTGGCGATCTTACGCCGCACATCGGCTGGGACCTCTACGGTCAGTACGGCCGCACCGACGGTCGCGCAACCGTGTTCAACAATGCGATCCGCAACGACGGCAGCGGCAACAGCCGTTTTGGCGCTATTGCCAACACCGTCGATATCTTCGGGCCGGGCGCCGATCTCAGTTCGCTCAGCGCACCGCTCTTACACTCCGAGCGTCAGCGTGAACAGGTGGTGGCCGCCGTGACGCTCTCGGGCGACTCCGGCGATGTTTTCGAACTCCCCGCGGGCCCCGTCGGCTTCGCCATTGGTTTCGAGCGTCGCGAAGAGGACGCGGTGCAGCGTCCCGGCACGGCGCTCAGGGAAGGGCTTGCGTTTGGTCTCGGCGGGATTCCCGATATCGACGCGGGCTTCGATTCCGACGAAGTGTACGCGGAGGTGCTGGTGCCGGTGCTGAGCGGCCTGCCGCTGGTTCAGGAGCTGTCGATCGAGGCGGCATGGCGCACGTCGGACTACACGAACACCGACGTCGACGATACCTACAAGTTCGGTCTGAGCTGGGCGGTCAACGAAAATTTGCGGTTCCGCGCCACTCAGCAGACGGCGGTTCGCGCACCGAACTTCGGCGAGTTCGCGAGCCCCGAGACGCAGCTGTCGCTCGCGCTGTTCGATCCCACGAGCCCAAGTTTCATCCCGCGTCTCGGTGGCCGCTTCGACGGTGACCCCTGCCTCGACGGCCGCGGCGACGCGGCGCAGTGCCAGCGCCTCGGCGCTGCCGCGCCGGGAACGCCGTTCGATACCTCGGCCGCCATCTATTCGTTCGGCGGCAACCCGGACATCCGGCCGGAGGAGGCGGAGTCACTGACCGTCGGTTTTGTGCTGACGCCGGAGTTCCTGCCGGAGTTCTCCGCAACCGTGGACTACTACGAGATCGAGGTGACCGACGCCGTCAGCCAGATCCAGCCGATCTCGGCGCTGACCAACTGCTACATCGACAATCCCGTGGAAGGGAACCCGCTGTGTGGCGCCGTGTTGCGTGACCCGAACACGGGGCTGATCAGCCAGGCGCTCGTCAACGACTTCAACCTCGCGAGACTCGAGCAGAACGGCTTTGACGTGGGTCTGCGGTACGAGTTTGACGCGCCCGCCGGTTTCGGCGAAAGCATTGCGTTGAGCTATCAGGGCAACATCGTTGTCGACCAGCTTCGGCAGAACAACGTGACCGTGGAGCCGCTCGACTGCAAAGGCACCTTCGGCACGTCTTGTACGGGCGACTTCGCCAGCATCCTGCAGGCAGACTACCGGCATCGCGCGAACGTCGACTGGTACAACGGCGACTGGCAGGTGCAGCTGTCCTGGCGTCGCATCGGCGAAGTGACCAACGTGCTCGACGACACGGACACGATATCGGCACAGGATTACGTGGATCTTGCCGTGTCCTGGAACGCAAGCGAGCGCTATCTGCTGACCTTCGGCGTAGACAATCTGTTCGACGAAGAGCCCCCTATACCGGCTTCGAACGGCAACCTGTTCGGTACGGTCAGCGACTACGATGTCATTGGCGTAACGCTGGGCGCGTCGTTGCGTATTCGCTATTAGGCTCGAGACGGCGCCCGCCCGGCAGGGCGGGCGCCATTGTTTCATCCCGGTCCGCAAACGCTCTGGAAAGAAGCGGGCCCGCCGGTGTTGCGCTCCGCCCGCGAATTCGGCTCCGAGGTACGCAAGCTCATGACCGAGAATCTGTCCGCAAGGTACGCCGAACTCGATCGCTGGTCGACAGCGGAAGCGCTCGACGCCATGTACGAAGGTCAGTTGTCGGCTGTGGCTGCACTGGGTTCGCAGATTGCGGCTCTTGCCGAAGCCGCCGAAGCTGCCGCCGCGGTACTCAAAGGCGGAGGCCGTCTGGTCTACGTCGGGGCAGGGACGTCGGGGCGGATTGCCGTGCTTGACGGCGTGGAGCTCGGCCCGACCTTCGGCTGGCCGAATGACCGACTGGTGTTTCTGGTCGCGGGCGGGCCGGAGGCATTGACGGTCAGCGTCGAGGGCGCCGAAGACGATGCCCGGGCCGGTCGCAGCGGGGTTATCGATGCGGCCATCGGCGCCGGCGACGTCGTGATCGGCGTGGCGGCAAGCGGCACGACGCCGTATACCGTCGCGGCGCTGGATGCGGCGGCCCGGGAAGGAGCCTTGACGGTCGGCGTTGCGAATAACGACGGCGAGAGGCTACTGCGGTGCGTAGGCCACCCGATACTGGCGGCAACGGGCAACGAATTGTTGGCCGGTTCCACGCGGATGAAAGCGGGGACGGCGCAGAAGGCGCTCCTGAGTATGCTGTCGACCGCCATCATGCTGCGGCTCGACCGTGTCTACAAAGGACAGATGGTTGATATGATCGTGTCAAACAATAAGCTGCGCGATCGTGCCGAGCGGATCGTCAGCGACATTAGCGGCTGCACGGTCGACGTCGCGGCGGAATCGCTGATTGCAGCCGGAAGCAACATAAAGCAGGCTGTGCTGATTGCGCGGGGGCTTTCCGCCGCCGATAGTCGGCGCTTACTCGAGAAAGCGAATGGGAACCTTCGACGTGCTCTCGAAGAGACCGGTCCGGGGGTGGGTCAGTCGTACGCCGCCAGCGGTGGCGAAAACTACAACGTACAAAACGATAACTAAAGCTATGCGTTCCAAGCTCAAGAAACTCGAACCAAGCCCGTCCGCCGAGGCTCCGCTCTACAAACAAATGGCGGACAATCTACGCAAACTCATCGTCGACGGCGAGATTGTCGCGGGTGAAGCGCTGCCTTCCGAACGCAAGCTGATTGAAATCACGGGCACGTCCCGAGTGACGATTCGCAAGGCGATCGACCAGCTCATCGAGGAGGGGCTGCTGTTCCGGCGTCAGGGTGCGGGCACCTATATTGCCGAGCAAATCGAGCAGTCCGGTGAGGACCTGACCGGCTTTACCGACGATGCTCGTGATCGCGGCGAGTCGCCCACGTCTTTATGGCTTGTGCGCGGCATCTCGTCGCCGACCGAGGATGAAGCGAAGCACTTGAGACTCGGCGTCAGCGACAGTGTCGTGAGACTGGGCCGGGTGCGTTTGTCGAATGACGAGCCGCTGGCTATCGAACATGCCGTTGTGCCGGCCTCGATGCTGCCCGACCCCGGGGCCGTCCAGGAGTCGCTGTACGACGTACTGAGAAAGACGGGTAATCACCCGGTGTCCGGCACACAAAAACTGCGTGCGGCGCTGGCGACGCCGACCGAGGCCGGTTTGCTGTCGATCAGCGAAAACAGCGCCATTCTGCGTATTGAGCGCAACACATTCAGCGCGGACGGAACGCCCGTCGAGTTTACGCGCTCAGCCTATCGCGGCGACCGCTACGCCTTCATCACCGAGCTGCATCTCGGCGAGGAGTAGAGAAGACCGTGCGCCGCTTCGTGAGCAGCCGGGTCGCAGCGTCGCCGGGCTGGCCGTGGCTGGCGGGAAGCGCACCGTGCGGAGCGTCATAGAAGGCGCGCGGGTCTTCGACGGCGACACAGTGCCGGGCTACCGCAGCCTGATCATCGAAGACGGCCGCGTTGTCGCCGTCGACCGGCATCACCGTATTGTTGGCGTCCGGATTGACGGCAAGCGTTGCGTCGACACGCAGGCTGCCTGAGGGCGCATTATGGAGATTGTTGTACTGTCTGACCCGAACGCGGTTGCCGACTTTGCGGCGGCGAGGGTTTGCGAATTGCTCGACGGAAAGCCGGCTGCCGTGCTCGGACTGGCAACCGGCAATACCCCGCTCAGGCTCTACGCAAAACTCGTCGAACTGCATCGTGCCGCAAAGATCAGTTTCCGCGAGGTACGCACCTTCAACCTCGACGAGTATCTGGGCGTGGCGCCGGATGATCCGCAGAGCTACCGGTCGTACATGCAGCGCGAGCTGTTCGCGAAAGTGGACATCGACGTCAGCAACACATACCTGCCGGTTTGCGGCGAGCACGACGACCCCCGCGATGCGAGCGCGGATTACGAGGGCCGTATCCGCGATGCGGGCGGCATCGATCTGCAGGTGCTCGGCATCGGCAGGAACGGCCACATAGGCTTCAACGAACCCACTTCGAGTCTTGCGTCGCGTACCCGCGTCAAGACGCTGACGGCCGACACCGTGGCGGCCAACAGCCGGCTGTTCGGTGAAGGCGAACGCCAGCCCGACATGGCGATGACCATGGGCATCGCCACGATCCTCGACAGCCGCTACGCCATGTTGCTCGCTACAGGAACCGAAAAGGCCAGGGCCGTCGGCGCCGCGATCGAGGGGGCCGTATCCGCAATGTGTCCGGCTTCCGCATTGCAGCTGCATCCGAACGCGAGTTTTATCCTGGACGAGGCAGCTGCGGCGGAGCTGGCCGGGATCGAGCACTATCGCTCAGTGCATGCGGAAAACAGCCGGCTTACGACAAAGTTCGGATTTTTTTGAACTGATCCGCCCGATTCCAGTCGGGAATCAACTGTCGACTTTTGCTGAAAACTACGGAGGTGAACCGAATGCTCAAGAAACTGTTTTCGATCTGCCTGTGCGTGCTTGTCGCGGTTCTGTCACTGAGTCCGCAGGCGACCTATGCCGGAAACCTGGTGACCAACGCGAAGATAATAAGACTCGCCAGCTCCTCGAACGGGTCGTCAGATGATTTCTTCATCGAGGTGGAGGGTGGTAGCGGTCCGTGCGCAAACGGGACGATCATTTTCCCGCGATCGCTGTCGCCCAGTGACGGATTCTTCAATCGAATGTTTGCGATAGCGTTGACGGCTTATACGACGCAAAGCGTAAACGTGCGTGCGTTTACTCCGGCCGGGACCGGCTGCGGGACGGCGAGCTTCATAGAAATCAGCGAGTAGCCGGCGTCCGGAAAGCGCCGGTATGGAGCCGATCTCCGGAGGGGCTGGCTGACGAACGGATGCTCGGAGCGCTGTCTTTCGGTCAGCGGGCGCTTAATCCGGCCCGGAAGGGTCTTGGCCGCGGCCTGCCAGAGCCGCCCAGATCTTGTTGACCACGGCCCGGTTGTTGGAGGCGGCTCTGAATGCGGAGATCTGCATCGGCGCCTGCCAGTCTTCGCTAATGCACTCGAGCGACCGTGCGCGCGAGTTCGAGGCGACTACCGTTTCCGGTAACCACGCGAGCCCGAGTCCGCTGACCGCCGCCGTGCACAGGCTTTCCGCCAGCGAACCGCGGTAGACACCCCTGAGCCGCGAGCGAAACGGCACCGATTTGATCGTGTGCTGGACCACGCGCGACAGGAACGACGTACCGGCGTACTCGAGATAAGGGATGGCAGGGCCTTCGGCCGATTGGAAATCGATGCGCGCGCCGTCAGCGGCAAGGTAGGGCAGCATCCGATCGGTACCGATGTCGATGCGCGGGAAATCGGCTTCGTCGATGTCGAACGGAAATGCCTCGTGCCGATAGCACACAAAAAAATCGCTGCCGCCGTTGATCAGGCTCTCGAGGTATTCCTCGATACTGCGGGTTTCCGCAATGATCGAGGCTTCGAAAGGCCCGACATCGCGGCGGAGTTGCGCGACCAGCGAGGGGATCTGGAATAGCGCCAGCGTGTGCAGGCAGGCGATCGTCACCCCCGACTTGGCAATGCGCGCATATTCGCTGGCTTCCCCGCGTGCCTGGTAGGAAATGCGAATCATTTCCCGGGCGTGCGGCAGGAAATCCCGTCCGGCCGGGGTCAGAGAAACCGGATGCTGGGAGCGATCGATGAGTTCGGTCCCGGCCCAGATTTCCAGCGACTTGATTCGCCGGCTAAACGCGGACTGAGTGATGTTGCGCGCCTCGGCCGCACGAGCGAAATGGCCTTTCTCCACGACGCTTACCAAATCTTCCAACCACTTGATGTCCAGAATCTGCTTCCCAATCAGCGTCTTGCGATTTTTGCATCAAGACTGTCCAAATACGATTTTCATGTCAAGTCGCATCGGTTCAACCTTGAGGGGTGGGGTAGAGAACCAACAATAAGCCTTTTGGCGGAGGGAGCATGAAATTGACCAACCATCGATCGCTGTGCGTGCTGGGCGTAGCGATCGCATCAGTTTGCCTGGTACCGGTTCCGGTAGCAGCCCAGCAGACGAGCGACGACGAGGACTCGGCGGACTCCCTGGAGGAGATTGTCGTTACCGGTTCACGTATTCGCAGGACAAATCTGACGTCCTCGATTCCCCTGCAGGTCTTTGGCCTGGATGAACTCGAGGAGATTGGCACGACCGACCTGGCGGAGGCGCTGACCCAGCTGCCGGGCGTCGAAGAGGCGATCTCGCCGACCAACAGTAACCTGAGTATTCAGAATGCGGGCCTGTCGACCATCAACCTGCGCCGGCTCGGCGATGACCGCACGCTGATACTGATCAACGGCAAGCGCGCCGTATCGAACTCCGGCAACTCGGATCGCGTGAGCCTTTCGACGATTCCCGTGGGCTTCGTCGAGCGCACCGAGGTCACGACCGGCGGCGCATCCGCGATCTACGGGTCCGACGCGATCGCGGGCGTTGCCAACTTCATTCTCGAGGACGATTTCGAGGGTTACGAAATCGACGTGCGGACCAGTGCGCCAGAGGCTGACGGCGGCAACGAGCCGCGGCTAAACCTGCGTGCCGGCCAGGAGTATGCGGACGGCCGCGGCTACGCCCTGTTTGCCGCGAGCTGGCGGGACGAAGATGAGATCGTTGCGGACGCTTCGCGGCCGCTGAGTATTCTCGCGCTGGAGTTCGACAATCCGTCCACGTCGTCGTCGAATACCTTTGCCGACGAAATCAACCAGCCGGGCTGCGATCCGGCCAATGCAAACCTGCACTGTTTTCTCGGGTCATTCAGCGGATCCACGCCCGGCGGCGTTTTCGAAGGCGGCGATGCATGGTTCGTCAACGGGCAATGGTTCAACGACCAGTCCCTGCAGCCCGACGATCGCACCGGCACGCAGGATTTCTTCAGCGATTTCGACGGCTTCAACTTCCGGCCCGGCAGAACGCTCGAGGGTTCGCGTGAAATCTTGAATATTGCGGCAACGACCAGCTTCGAGTTCACCGACAGGACGGAAGGCAGCGTGACGCTGATGTACTCGGAAGTCGATTCGGAGACCCGGGGCGGTTACGAGACGCTCAACAGCGGCGACGCCTACGGCGTCCTCGACGTCTTCCAACTGGGGACTATGGCCTCCGACCACCCGTTCATCCCACCCGAAGTCGAAGAGACCCGCAGCGGTAGCGTCTCCTTCGATCGCCGGCTGGTTGAACTCGGCGAACAGGCGCGCATCAGCAACCGCACGACGTGGCGCATGATTGCCGATCTCCAGGGCAGTTTCGACAACGGCTTCGACTGGGAGCTATACACGACCTACGGCCACTTCAAACAGGAACAGCAGAACCCGGGTGAGATCAACTTCCGGAACGCACGGTTTGCGCTCGATATCGAGGATGACGGCAATGGCGGCTTCCAGTGTATCGATGCGGGGGCGCGGGCAGCCGGCTGCGTGCCGCTCAACCTCTTCGGTGAGGGTTCGATCAGCCCTGAAGCGGCCAACTACATCCGCTACGACGGTTACGCTGAGCAGGAGCGCGACCAGGTGTCGGCCGGTGGTTACGTTACCGGCGATCTGTTCACGTTGCCGACCGGTGAAGTCAAGCTGGCGGCCGGCGTCGAGTATCGCCGCGAGTCGCAGGAAACCAACGGCGATCCCGACGGCGATATTGTCGGCGGCATCGACGGCGATCCGTCGACGGACGACGTGTTCATTACGTCGCTCGCCACGTTCCCGAGCGTCAAGGCCGACTACTACGTGTACGAAGGCTACGCGGAGATCGACGTGCCGATCCTCGAGGACTCGCTGAACCTGCAGGCCGCGGTTCGTGTGGGCGACTACGACACGGTGGGCGCGATCACGAGTTACAACGCCGGCCTGGTCTGGCAGCCGCTGGAAGATATCCTGTTCCGCGCGCAGTATTCACGCTCGCAGCGCGCACCGAACCTGACCGAGCTGTTCTCGCCAGCGCGTCCCGACAGCGACGACCTCCGCGACCCCTGCGACGGTTTGCTGCCCGATGGCACGGGTCTTTCGGACCCCGACGGCGCGGGAGGTGAGAACGCCGACCTGGCCGTGTTGACTGCCAATTGCCTGTCAGAACCCGGCATTCAGGCGTTCTTCGCCGATCCCGACAACGCCGGCGAGCCCTTCGAGTTCGATTCCAGCGTTCAGGGTCCCAACGCGGGCAACCTGAGCCTCAAGGAAGAGACGGCGGATACGATGACGGCGGGATTTGTTTTCACGCCGCGCTTTCTCGACAACTTCGCGTTGATCGCCGACTACTATCGTATCGAGATCGAGGATGCGATCACCTCGGTCTCGACGCAGAATACGGTCGATCTTTGCTATTCGGCGGAGGATTTCCCCAATAACCGTTTCTGCGATGTGATCACCCGTAGTCAGTTCAATGGCGAGGTGGTCGAAGTCATCAACTTCCAGGAGAACCTCAACGAAGAGCTCGTGTCGGGTGTCGACGTCACGATGCTCTACCAGTTCGAGTTCCCCGCGGTTCCGGGGGACTTCGACCTGGACGTACGCTACTCGCAGTACTTCGATCAGGAGGTCTCCTTCGAAGGCATTGGTGGCGTCGTGCTGACGACCTCTCCGCTCGGTGAGATCGGCGACGGCGAGGAGGAGTGGCGGGCCCGGCTGCGTTACAGCGTTGGCGGGTTCAGGCTGACCTACACGGTGTTGTACGAGAGCGGCGGCGTGGACGATCTGCTCAACGACCCGAACCCCGGAGACGATCGCTTCTTCGAGGTGGGTGGCGAGACGTTCCACCGTGTGTTCCTGTCTTACCGCTTTGGTGACAACGATCGTTACCGCATTTACGGCGGCGTCAACAACATTGGCGACAACTACGGTCCGTTCCTGCCGACCGGTCTCGATAACGGCGGTACGCGGAACATCACCAGCAGCCTGAACGATGTGGTTGGGCGCGAAGTCTTCGCGGGGATTCGCGTACGCTTCTGACAAAGCGACACGTACCGACAGGGCAGCCCCGATGTGCCCGGGGCTGCCCGTTTTGATTCTGCCAAGCCGATAAAGCACTTATGAAAGCCAGTCTGCGCAACATCTGTCTGCCGCGGCGGCTGCGCCGCTCCCTTGCGCGCACGTCGACCGCTCTTCTCGTATTGACCGTCTCGACGGCCGCCGCGGTGAACGTCCACGCCGAGAACGCTGCACGGCCCATGTCGGCCGTCGACCACGTCGAAATACCGAGGCTGTCGTCGCCGCGTCTATCGCCGGACGGCCGCTACCTGATCTACCGGCGCTCGCTGACGGACTGGACCGAGAACAAGATCGTGCGCCGCTACCGGCTGCTCGATCTCGAGAGCGGTGAGCTGCTGCCCGTGCCGGAGCCGGAGGGGCCGGACGAATCGTTTGGTGACGTTGCGTGGCGTCCCGACGGATCGGGATTTGCGACGCTCCTGGAACGCGAAGGTGACGAGCACGATCAGGTCTATTTCTACGCGCTCAACGACGGCAGCCTCAAGAAACTCACCAATCACGGTGCCTCGATTTCCGGCATCAGCTGGTCGCCGGACGGACAGACGCTGTACTTCGTGGCTCCGCGCCTGAGGAGCGACGAGGAAAGCCGGCTACTCGACGGGGATTGGGTAATAGAGCCCTACGACACGTCTCGCAACCGTGAAATCTGGAGCCTGGACACGCGGACGTCGAGGACGGCACCACTTGTGACGGGCGACTTTTCGGTGCGCTCGATGTCGCTGAGCCGCGATGGCCGGCAGCTCGTGTATCGCCGCGCGCCGAATCACGAGCCGGATGCCACCCACGACGGCGAGATCTGGACACTCGATGTCGCCAGCGGCAAACAGCGCCGCTGGACCGACAATCACTACCGGGAGTCGTCTCCGAGGCTGTCTCCCGACAATCGCAAGGTTGCGTACATTGCGACGGTCAATCAGGCGCTCGAGCCCTATTACGAAGACAAGGTCTTTGTCCAGGACCGCAAGGAAAACGTGCCTCGACGATTGCTGGCGGACGCCGCCATGGAGGCGCTCGACCATGCGTGGGACAAGAGCGGCGACGGGCTGTACATACTCGGCAATACCGGCGTACGCACCGATCTATATCACCTGACTCTTGCGAGCGGCGAGTTGCGCCGGCTGACTGAAGGTGATCATGTCCTCGACGACTGGACCTACGATGCAGAGAACGACGTCCACGTGGCGCGCATTGTCACGCCGCACAACCCCGGCGACGTTTATATCAGGCGCTCGACTGACGACACTTTTGTCCGGGTGTCCGACGAGTACGCGGATTGGGGCCGGCGTTTCCGCTTGCCGCGTCAGCAAGCCGTGAGCTGGACCGGCCCGGGCAACGTCGAGATCGAGGGACTGTTGGCCTATCCCGTGGGCTACGAAGAAGGCCGCCGCTATCCGCTCGTTACCATTACCCACGGCGGCCCCCGGTCGTCCTCGCAGTTCGGTACCTGGAACACCTCGCGCTACGTGGCCGTGCTGGCGGGGCAGGGGTACGCGGTTTTGCTGCCCAATCACCGCGGAGGCACCGGTTACGGCGACGCTTTCATGCGCGATATGTACGGCGCCTATTTCCGTAACGCGCACCATGACGTGCTTGCCGGCGTCGACGCCATGATAGAACGAGGGATTGCCGACCCCAACCGGCTCGTCAAGATGGGCTGGAGCGCCGGCGGGCACATGGTCAACAAGCTGATCACAATGACTGATCGCTTCGGGGCCGCGTCGTCGGGCGCAGGAGCGGCCGATTGGCTGTCGATGCACGCCGAGAGCGACGTTCGTCACACCCGGCAGTGGAACTTCGGCGGTTTTCCCTGGCAGGAGAACCCGCCCGTCGAGCAGTATCGCAGGGATTCGCCGCTATCGTCCGCCGCGCGCGTTCGCACGCCGACGTTGTTTTTTTCCGGCGCCAACGACGTACGCGTTCCGCCGACTCAATCGATCATCATGCACCGCGCCGTGCGCGCCGCCGGAGCGCCTACAAAACTCTATCTGGCGAAGGGTCAACCGCACAATTACTCCAAGCCGTCTTTTCAGCTGTTCAAGATGAATACGGAGCTGGCCTGGTACGCGCAGCATGCGCTGGGTTCGTCCTACGAACCGGTGTATCCCGAGCTTCCCCCCGCCGAAGACAACGCGGCCGACGATCCGGACGGGCCGGCTGCCGTAGCGGCAGATGATGCGGATCGGTAACGGCGCTGCCGGTACGCGGCGAGTGTCCGCCGCAAGGCGTGCGGACTGACGACGACGTGATCGACGTGGACAAGCTCATACTGGGATTCAGCAATTCGGAGTCCGTGATTGTTCCCGCGTGGAAGCCGCCGGAGTATATGGAACTCATGGTGCGCCTCAGCCGCAAGCAACACCCCAACGTGTGTTACGTCGGCGCCGCAAGCGGCGACGATCCCCGCAGGATGATCGACTTCAAGGCGCTCTGTGAGCGCGTCGAATGTACTGCGAGCTGGTTGCGTGTTTTTCACATGACAACCGATCACCCCGCCGCGTACTTCGACGGCGCCGACGTCATTTACGTCGACGGCGGCTCCACGCGCAATCTGCTGGCACTGCTGCGCGAGTGGGACGCCATCGACGCGCTGGTTGCGGCGTATCAGCGCGGCGTGCTGATCGCGGGCGCCAGCGCCGGGATCAGCATGCTGTTCGAGCAATGCATCAGCGACTCCGTGCGGACGAAGATCCGGCCCGTGCGCGGCATCGGTCTGCTCCCCGGCACCGTGTGCGCGCACTACAACGCTCGCGAGGAGCGGCGTGATGTCTTGCGCTCGCTCGTCAATACGGACCGCAATGCCCTGCCGGCGTATGCGCTGGACGACGGTGTGGCGGCGCTGTTCGTTAACGGCCGACTCTCGAGAAGCTACACGATCGTCGAGGGTGCACGCCTGCACGAGTTCGTCGTTCGCGGCGACAGCGTCGAGCATCTCGTGCAGACGCCCTAGGGTTTCGTGGACCGGGCGCTGACAACGCAATGCAGGTGCATTCCTACCGGAGCCCTATGGCTCTCTGCCGAGGTGTGAGGAGCACCACTTCGAATTGACTACCCGAACGGAAACCGATTTCCTCGGCTCGGTCGAAGTGCCCGCCGAACGTTACTTCGGTATCGAAACGCTGCGCGCCTGCGAGAATTTCCAGATTACCGGCACGCCCGTGTCGGCCATGCCGGAACTCATTCTGGCGCTTGCGTGGATCAAGAAAGCGGCTGCGCTCGTCAACGAGCGGGCGGGCGATATCGATGCCGTGTGCAGAGCGGCCATTACTGACGCCTGCGACGAACTGCTCAGCGGCCGGTATCACGAGGAGTTTGTCGTGGACGTCATCCAGGGCGGTGCCGGCACGTCGACGAACATGAACGCCAACGAAGTCATTGCGAATCGCGCGCTGGAGATACTGAACCATCCGCGCGGCAGCTACGGCGTGATTCATCCCAAGGATGACGTGAATCGCTGTCAGTCGACCAACGACGTCTATGCCACGGCGATCCGCCTAACGATCGTGCAGCTCAACGAGCGCCTGGTCACCGCGGTGGAAAATTGCCTGAACGCGTTCGAAGAGCAGGCAAAACGATTTAACGGCGTACACAAGCTCGGCCGGACCCAGCTCCAGGATGCAGTGCCGATGACCGTGGGTCAGGAGCTCAGTGCGTTTGCGATTTCGCTGGCCGAAGACGTAGATCGACTCCGGGAAATGCGTCCGCTGTTCCTCGAAGTGAACCTGGGTGGAACGGCGATCGGCACGGCTGTCGGGGTCAGCGACTATTATCTCGAACACATCGTCGACGAGCTGGCTATCGTCTCCGGCCTGCCGGTCCGTGCGGCCGGCAATCGCATAGAGGCGACCTGGGATACCGGTATTTTCGTGTTCTACAGCGGCCTCTTGAAACGGCTTGCCACCAAGCTCAGCAAGATCGCGAATGATCTGCGCCTGCTGTCGAGCGGGCCGTTCGGAGGGATCGGCGAGCTCAGATTGCCGCCAAAACAACCGGGATCTTCAATCATGCCCGGCAAGGTCAACCCCGTGATTCCCGAGGTCGTCAACCAGACCTGCTACCGCGTGTTCGGCGCCGACACGACCGTGACCTTCGCGGCCGAATCCGGTCAGCTGCAGCTCAACGCCATGGAACCCGTCATCCTCTGGTCGATCTACGAGGCGACCAGCAGTCTCATTGCCGCCGTGGATACGCTTGTCGACAATTGCATCAAAGACCTCGACGTCGACGCGGATCGCTGCAGAGCGCTCCTGGCCGCCAGCCCCGCGAGAGCAACGCTGATTGCGAAACAGCTGGGCTATAGCGCCGCGTCGGAGGTGGCGCTGGCCATGACGAGGGACAAACTCTCGTTCGAGGACGCGCTGCGACGCGTGTCACCCGAACAAGCGGATGCCGTGGTAGCGTCGCTGGCCGTTGAAGAAGTTTAGGTTTTCGCTACTCGACCAGATCGCCCGAGGCCGCGGCAATGCCGCCGTTTTTGTGTGCGACACCGGGAATGACCCGCATCTGCCAGGCAAACTCCGCGCCCAGGCTTTCCGCGGAGGCTTTAGCCGTCTCGTAGAACGTTTGTCCGCGCGCAAACCGATGCGCGCCCTGCAGGTCCGCGCCGGGTGAGCGCCTGAGGCTTTCGTGACTGGGGTCGTTGTCCTGGTCCCCGAGCAGCACCACAACGTCTTTCTCAAGAAGCGCCCTGAGTTCATCCGCAGTGACACCCGTGCCTTTGAGACCGTAGGGATAGTCGATGTCCAGGTCGGGCATCGTGTACCAGCCGGCGTTGGCGGGCAGGAAACGCTTCACGCGCGCGTCGGGCATGAAGTACATAAAGCGATGCGTAAACTGCGAACCGGCGGAGTGTCCATAGAGCGTGTACTCCGTTTGACCGCCGTCGAGACCGTCGACCACCAGGTCGAAAATGGGTTCGATCGCCGAGAACGTCCAGATGGTTGGCTCGTTACGATCGAGGGATCCGTTATCGAACACCCGGCCGCGGTTGTAGGCGGCGGAGCCCGGAAACAGAAGCCGGCTGAATTCGGGCGCAACCACAATAAAACCCTCGGCCTCGGCAATCTGATCCCACTCCGCGAGGTAACGCGCGGCGCCGCGTTTGGCACCGTGCATCATAAACAGGATCGGTGCGCTCGAGGTATCGACGTTCTGCGGCAAATAGACCCACACGGGTATCTCCGGCCCCGGGTAACTCAGGAAATAGAAATGATTGAGGCCCGGGGTCAGCTCGGGCGTTGCGGTTGGCAGGGCCTTGTCGGCGCCCGTGGCCGTCAGGTCGGGCTCGACCCGCTCGCTCGGAGCGGGCTGGCAGCCAACCAGTAAGGCCAGCAGCAGGGATAGCGTCAATCGCAACATGGCGTTCTCCGTAAACTGCCGGCTAGCTTAAAGGGCTTTGGGTTCTCAGCGGTTGAGTATTACGCATGTTCCGAGACGCTTGTTGCATGAGGCTGAGAAGCCTCCCGGCGCCCTCGGAGTCACGCCGCGGCTTTCACATAAGATGGTCCGCGATTGCGCTCGGGGCGTCATTTTTAACGTTGGCGTGATAGACGCTGGGCATCGTCTGTATATACACTTGTTGATCCTGGACGGCGCCCCGGGAGGTGCGCCTCGCTAGAACGGTATGAGAGCGTGACGGCAAAATCCAAAGACAAGAAAAAAAACAAGGATGCGCAGTTGGTCCTCCGCCTGGACAGGGAGCTCAGGGACCGGTTCGTGAGCGCGTGCAAAGACCTCGATACCACGGCGGCCAGGGAAGTGCGCCGGCACATCAAGCGCTTTCTGAAGCGCTACGACAAGGGTGAACTCGACGACCGCTAAACGGCGTCCGCCCCAATCAGGACTCTTGCGGACCGCCGGTCCGCGTTTCACCTAAAGCTTTCCCGCGGTCGGGCCTCAAACGCTCGGAGTGCCTGGCTGCGCCCGGGTATTCGGTCGTAAGTGTCGTTTCGCTGGAAACGGGGATCGCGTTCGGGAAGAATCAGCCTGTCACAAAACTGTAATAAAAATGCAAAAAAAAGTTCAAAAAGGGTATGCTTTTGCTAAACAACTGATGTACAGTGTATATACGTTTGGGATCTAGGAGCGGATTTATGAACCGTCCTTACATTAAATCTTTCATCACTTTGTTTGGCCTTGGGCTTCTCGCAGGCATGGCCGGCTGCACGACCACGGCCAGCATCGAGTCCGGCGAAGCGCTCTCCAAGCGCGCCGTCCCCGGCGATGCCGTGGTGTTCGGCAAGCTGAAACTGATTCGCAACGGCGAGGAGGCTCAGCTTGGCTCGGGCGTGTTTGAGAGCGGCGCCAAGCTGCATCTCGTGAACATGGCCAGCGGCAAACAGACCATCGGCCGGGTTGGCAAGGGCGGCGAGTTCGCCTGGGCGCTCGGATCGGGCAACTACGAAGTCGTCACCATCGGCTTTGACAACCGCGGTGAGCACAAGCAGGCAGAGACGAGCTTCACGTTTGCGGTTTCCGACGATCACGAGGCCGTGTATGTCGGCACGATCGCTCTCGAAACGTCGTTCCATTCCGGTTACTACGGTTTCAACGGTACGGTCGACGACTACACCGTCAGCAACGATTGTGCCGCGGACTGCGCGGCGCGTCTGGATCGACTGGGACTGTCAGCCGATTCGATGGATGTCGCACTGCTGCAGGAGCAGTACCAGTTGGCGCAGCGGCAGTAGGCTAACAGCAAATTCGGGCCGGGAGCCAGACGATCCCGACCCGCTTGAACCGCGATACGGAGCCACGTATCGCGGTTTTTTTTACCTGAGACGCCCGCGACTCCGTGACCTGTCCACTCAGTCCGCGGCCTCGATGTTTTCCTGAAGCCCGCGCTTCAAGTACTCCAGCGCCTCGCTCGCACGTCCGGCATCTTTTAGCGTGTCGCCCAGCATCAGGTAGGCAGCATTGCGAATGGTCCGGCTATTGCTGTCTTCGAGCACTTTTTTGAGTACGTCCACCGACTGCGCCTTGTCGCCGCGGTCTTCGTAGACCTCCTGAATCTTTTGCATTTGCATGATGGCTGCTTTTTCGGGATCCGAGCTGATCTCGTGGGTTGCCTCGATGATGCCGAAGTAATCCGTCATGAGTTCGAGGAAACTCTGCATGAGTGCAATATCGTCCGGGCTCTGGGCATGGCTGACAGGTGCCGCACCGAGCCCTGCAGTCACGATCAGCGCCAGCGCCGAGTTTTTAAGAATGTGCATGGTCGTTCTCCTTGGAAATTGCTGTTGTCGAGTCATCAACGTCTGCGGGCTTCCTCAGCACAGGCTTATCAGGCATGCGCGGGGCCGGCAGCGATCTGAGTTGTGAGAGGCTCGGTCGCCGGACGTCCGGCCGCTCCACCGACAGGGCAGCCAGTTTCGCCAGCGACGGCCGGGTATTCTGGGTTTCGGGTAGCGACGACGACTGCCAGAGCACCGGCAGGAGGCCAAGCATTGCCGCCGTGAGCACGGCGGTTGCCGCAACCGGCTGCCAGCCGCGGTGCCTCGTCGGCGGTACTGCCGTGTTGGCGCGGATTCGCGTCAGCAAATGCGGCGGTGCTTCGATTTGTCGATACCGTTTCTTGAGTTCCGAGAATTCATCGTTCATAACTTTATCCGGTGGATTTATCCGACGCCGTCAGCGTGCCGCGCAGGCCCTGTATGTGCAGGTTGGCCTCGAGTCTTGTGGTCGCCTTGTGCAGCAGCGCTTTGACCGTACCCTCCCGACAGCCCATGGCTCTTGCGGTATCGCGCACCGACAGGTCTTCGAATATTCTTAACATGACGACTTCACGCTGCCGTTCCGGTAGGTCCGACACGATTCGACGTATCCTGGTCGCGCACAGGAATTCATCGACCAGGGCTTCCGGTTGATTGCCCGTATCCGCAAGTTCGCCGGCCAGAGTCTTCGCGCGCTTCTGGCGATTGAATTCGTGGCACACGAGGCGGGTCGTTCGATACAGCCACGTAAACGGCTCGGCTCGGAAGCGGAAGGTGCGCAAACCTTTGTGACTGCGCATGAACACTTCCTGGGTGGCGTCGGCGGCCTGCTGTGCATCGGTCAGCATTGTCGACGCAAGCCGATAGATGCGATCCTGGAAGCGCAGCACAATGGCGTCGAACGCAGCGGAGCTGCCCGCTTTGAAGTGTTTGACGAGGTCGGCGTCGGATACGTGTTCCCAGTTCATCGAGCGCTGTCTCGCCTTTTTCGCGGTACGTCACCGGCACAGTCGGCGCGGCCCGCTCATGCGGACAGGAAGCCAATGGGCGGCGCCGCGCTGCCGGGCGAATAGAACGATCTCACGTTAGGCAGGACACGGTCCAGTTCCGACGCCGGCACACCGAACCAGGTGGCGAGTTCGGCGAAGTACTCGTCGACGGACGTGGTGGGCGCGTACACGCCGCGCCCGAGGTCCAGTGGATTTGTCGCGGACAGAGTGGGGTAGCTTCCGTACATCTGGCCGCCGTTCACAGCGCCTCCCATGACAATATGATGGCCACCCCAGCCGTGGTCGGAGCCCTTGCCGTTGGAGGTCAAGGTGCGGCCAAAATCTGAACTCGTGAACGTCGTTACCTCGTCGAACACGTCGAGCTCACCCAGCGCGCTTCGGAATTCGTCGAGGCCACGGCTGATCATCGGCAGCATGGCGGCCTGTTTTTCGACGACGTCGTCGTGGTGATCCCAACCGCCGACGCTTATAAAAAATGTCTGCCGGTTGGCGCCCAGCGCGTTGCGAGAGCCGATCACCCGGGCAATCTGGCGCAGGCTTTGCGAGAACAGATTGTCGGAGAACGCCGTCGTCAGCTCGGGTGCCGTCTGAATGGCATCGACGAACACAGCCTGTGCGTCAATGGCCGCGCGCAGTCTGTCTGAATACTCGCGGCGCAGTAGGTTGGTCTGAGGGACGCCGAGCAGGTCATCGATCATACGTTGGCGCAATACACCCAGATCGGTGCCGTCGGCATACGCGTTGACGCCCGGTGCACCGTTCCCCACGGCTTCGATGCTGTATTCGCCGATTTCGCTGCCGCTTTGAAACACGTTGCTGCCGGATAGCGAAATATTCATCGAGACGCCGTTGGCGAGGTTGACGTCGCGCATCAGGTCGGCAATGCGGCCGCCCCAGCCCTCGGCAATACGCACGTTCGGGACGGCGGTTTGCCATTGATTGATCTGATCGGCGTGTGAGAACAGGCCGAGCGGCAGGCGTGCCGTACCGTTTTCGACCGCTAGCGGATCAAAGGCTTCGAGCAGCGTGCCGACGTTGGCGAGCAGGGCGGCGTCGCCGCGCTCGTACAGGCCGCGGAGCTCGGGCATGCCGGGGTGCAGCGCATAACGCCGGCCGTTTGCGGCGGTTCCCGGGAGCGGCAGCAGATTCTCCCTCGGCAGAGCAAGATCCGAGCGTATGCCGCGGTACTCTTCATACTGATCGTCGTCGTACGGGACGAGCATGTTGTAGGCGTCGTTGCCGCCGGCGAGCAATATGCACACGAGTGCGCGGTACCCCGGCGCACTCTGTGCCGCGGCCGTGCGGCTAAGGCCGAGCGTCATGAGGCTGCTGCACATCGTCGCCGAGGCAACACCGAGGGAGCAACTGTGGTTCAGGAATCGACGTCGAGTCATCATGATGATTCTCCTGATGTGGATTCTTCAGGGTTCAAAGCCTGACCGCGTAGTCGGCTGAGACGAGCACCATGTACACGGCGGCACGCAGCCTGAATTCGGCATCGTCGATGTCGTTCAGGATCGACACGATGCGGGACTGTGTCTCGGCATCGAGAGTCCCGGCCGTGAACACAATAGAGAGACGTTCGACCAGCGCAGCGGCATTGTCCGTGAGCGGCCGGTAGTCGGCGTAACTCAGCGTGACCGTTGCGAACGGTTCGGGCGCATCCGTTACGAAGTCGGCGGAGACGGCGAAGTCGACAAGGTTGGTGAGGCCGACCACGCTGTTGCTCGTCAGGATCTGGAATTCCGGCGCTACGAGCCCGGCCGCGGCAATGTCTCCTGCGGGGGAGTGCTCCGGCAGGTAGAAATTGAAGACGCTCGGAGACGATAACGGATGTTGCTTGCCGAGTTCCTGCAGCAGATAACCCGTGTTGAAAATGAAGCCGTCATCACTTTCGGCGCCGAGCTGGCGCAGCATTGCAGCGTAGCGAACAGCCGGTTCGCGCAATTTGCCGAAATTCGACGTCTTGTCCACCGGTGCGGTCGCCTCGGGGTCCAGAAGCACGGCGCGGATCACCGCCCGCAGGTCCCCACGGACTCCGCTGCCGTTGTTGTTGAAGGCATTGGCGACGCGCTCCACGTAAGCGGGAGACGGGTTTGACGTCACGAGCCGCTGGATCAGCTGCCGGCCAATGAACGGTCCGACGTTCGGGTGCATGAACAGGTTATCGATGGCGGATTCGATGTCCTGCATGCCGCTTTGTCCGGCAGGTACGACAACACCGTTGAGCAGGTTTTTGGGGCCCGGCTCGTGAGCTTCCTCGAACATCCGCATCGGGACAGCGAAGTTCGGTGTGTCGTTGCCGAAGACGGCATTCGGACCACCGTAGGAGAGTCCCGTGAAGATCTTTGCAAACTCGCGTATGTCGACGTTCGAATAGGTTGGCACGGGCTCGCCGCCGTCGAGCACGCGGCTGCCGTCGTTGTTGAGTTCGAACAAGCCGATCGAGAAAAGCTGCATGACCTCGCGGGCATAGTTTTCGTCGGGAAACGTGTTGTTGTCGGGGTTCGACTTACCGTTGTTCAAGTGGCTCAGGTAGAACCCCATGGCGGGGTGCAGCGTGACGCTCCGCAACAGATCACGGAAGTTTCCGAAGCTTCTGTTCAGCAGCATATCGTAGTAGCTGCTCAGCGCTCCCGGGTAAACGAGCAGCGTGTCCACGTTGTCGGAGACCACGAAGATCTCGCTGAGCGCAAACGCAACCCGCTGCCGAAGTTCGTCGGGCGCGGTGACCGTGTGATGCCACCAGGCCATGCGGCGCGATATGATGAGATACTCGATGTCCTCCTCGAAGGCTTCGAATTCGCCGTTGTTGCGACGCTCGACGAGTTCGTTGACGAGTGGCGAGTGCGCCGTGACCGGCAGATCGAATTGCCGCTCCAGCCATGCCGCCCGGCCTTCCTCAGCGACGCGCACGATGGCCGCGTAGTCGAGTCCGAAAGTGGCGTTGGCGGCAAACCGGGACGCCTCGTTGAGTTCGGACACCGTCGGGGGCGGTGGAGGCGGCGCGGGCGGCGCGGCGGGAGGCGGCGACGAGCCGCCACCGCCACAGGCGGTCAGCGCCAGAAGCATCGCGGCGAGCATTGCGGCGGTGAAGCGCCGCCGATTAGAAGCGTCTGTCGGCATAGCGGATTCCTCTTTCCTGATCTCTTAGTGCATCGCCGTCAGAATCGGTTTACCTGGCGTATTTGACAAAACGCCGTAGTGGACGCGCCACTCCGTAGCGGCCACACGGCTGGCCTCCAGCGCGCCCCCCGTCGCTGCCGGCCCCGGTGTCCAGCCACTGGGGGTAGCCAAAACGACGCGGTAACGACTCTAAGGAGCAGATAACCTCCGCGGATTGCACGGTGAACAAGATGAACGCTCGCAAACCTGAAACGACCAAGATGCTGCCCGCCACCCGGCGGTCGGGCCGTACGGCGATGCCGTCCGGCTCCTTGCGTAGACAGGGAGCGATGCCGTGAGCCGGATCGAGATGCCGAACGCCGCTGCCGGCGGCCAGCTTGCGCTGGACGATGCGCTGTTGCTCCTGAGCGGCACGCGACGCCTTGCGAGGCTGGTTTCGAATGCCCTCAGGGCGACTCAGCTGCGTCCCGAGCTTTGGCTCGTATTAGAGGTGGTGGCCGAACGGCCGCGCTCCCTGGGCCGCGTGGCCACGGCCCTTGCGGCGCACAAGGGAACCGTCTCACGCTGGCTGACACAACTCGAACAATTGGGCCTGGTCGACTGCAAGATTGTCCGTGGCGACATGCGCCTCAAAGTCACGTCATTATCGGCACTCGGCAGGCATCGGCTGGAGATTGCGCGCTCGCGTATTGCCCATGCGCTGGAAGAGCTGGGGTTGCCTGTGGACGACGAAGCACGTGCAGCGATTCAGGATGCCTGCCTCGCGCTGTGTCCGGCCGACAGATCGTCCGAGGAGCCGAAGACTCAAAGCCCGGGGTAACCGGTGCTGTCCCCTCGTCACTCTTAAACCGTATCCCACATGTGCGCCGATGCTTGTCGGACGTGGGGTGCGACAAATGCGGCTCGAAGCCGGATCGTTCACGCTTCAAGCACCGGCGTGCACGCTCATGACTGGCCGGCAGCGGTTTCGCACCGCCGCCGGCCTCTTTTTTTGTAGAGCATCGAAACCCCCGCGGACATTTGTGGTCTTGCTTATAAGCCAATTACCAAGGTAGCCGAGTTCGCGTATCTGGCACTCTCTACCGCAGAACTGCAAAATTATGCCCGGACAATCCGTCATCCAAGGAACTCGATACACATGAAATCCCGTTTGTTACTTAGCCTCGCGGCGTTCACGCTGGGCGCATGCACCGTTTCGCCTCAACCAACGACTGGAAGCCAATCCGTATCACCGCCGGCGGTTCCGGTTGCGGGCGTGACGCTGGTCGAGCGTGTCGAGCGGCAGTCTGACGAGATAGTCATTCCCTACACGAAGTATCGGCTCGACAATGGGTTGACCGTTATCCTTCACGAGGACCGTTCGGACCCGTTGGTGCACGTTGACGTGACGTATCACGTGGGCTCAGGCCGAGAGAATATCGGCAAGTCCGGGTTTGCACACTTCTTCGAGCACATGATGTTCAACGGTTCGGAAAACGTTGCCGACGAAGAGCATTTTCGTCTGATCACGGAAGTGGGCGGCACGCTGAACGGCACGACCAACAGCGATCGTACAAACTACTTCCAGACCGCGCCGAACAATCAGCTCGAGCGCATGCTCTGGCTTGAAGCCGATCGTATGGGTTTTCTGCTGCCTGCCGTGACGCAGCGAAAGTTCGAAGTACAGCGTGAGACCGTCAAGAACGAGCGCGGCGAGCGCGTCGACAATCGGCCGTACGGGCGGGCCTCCGAGCGCGTCGGCGAGGCGCTGTATCCGGAGGGGCATCCCTATTCCTGGTCGACGATCGGCTATATCGAGGACCTGAATCGCGTCGACGTCAACGACCTCAAGGCGTTTTTCCTGCGCTGGTACGGCCCCAACAACGCGACGCTCACGATTGGTGGCGATTTTGACGTCGATGAGACGCTGAGGTGGATCGTAAAGTACTTCGGTCCCATCCCGCGCGGACCGGAAGTGAGCGAGCCGGAATACGTTTCCGTGTCGCTGCCCGCAGATCGCTACATTTCCTTCGAGGATCGTATTGCTCTGCCTTTGCTGTATATGGTGTGGCCCACCGTTCATGCACGTCACCCCGACGAGGCGCCGCTCGACGTGCTGATGTCGATCGTTGGGCAAGGCAGCACCTCACTGCTGTACAAGAACATGGTCAAGGCTGGGCTCGCCGTGCAGGCTCAGGCAAGTCACGGTTGCCGCGAGCTGGCCTGCACATTTGCCGTGCAGACATTGCCGAAGCCCGGCACGACGCTTGCTGATCTGGAGCGTATCGCCCGCGAGACCTTCGACGAGTTCGAGGCTCGTGGTGTCGAGGACGACGATCTCGTACGGCTCAAGGCGCAGATCGTGTCGGGACAGATCTACGGCCTGGAGAGCGTCTCCGGCAAGGTCTCTCAGCTCGCGTATTTCGAAACCCTTTTCAATACGCCGAATCTGATGGCGGAGGAGGTGCTGCGATATGAAGCGGTCACAGAGGCGGACGTCATGCGCGTCTACCGCCAGTACATCAAGGGCCGGCCGGCGGTCATTCTGAGCGTCGTGCCCGAAGGGCAGGGTGGTGCCGTGGCGCGCGAGGACAACTGGCAGCGGTACGAGCGCACGATACCCGAGTACCCGCCGGTGTCGGAGGGTGAACTTCAGTATCGGGCTGCGATGGACGTTTTCGACCGCAGTGTCGTGCCGCCCTCTGGACCGAATCCAGAAACGCGCCTGCCTTCGATATGGCGCGGTGAGTTGAGCAACGGCGTGGCCGTTCTCGGCTCCGCCAACGACGAGGTGCCGACAACAACTCTGCGGCTGCGGATTGCAACCGGGCAACGCGACGAGCCGCTCGACAAACTGGGTCTCGCCGCGTTGACGGCCGAAATGCTGAACGAGCAAACGACGTCTTCGACGCGCGAGGAACTGAGCAACGAGTTACAGAAGCTGGGCTCGTCCGTGTCGGTTTCCGCGGGCGACGACTACACGATCCTCAGCGTCCGGTCGTTGAGCGCCAATCTCAGGCCAACGCTCGACATTGCGGTCGAAAAGCTGCTCGAACCGCGTTTCGATGCGGCCGACCTGGAGCGCCTGAAGGCACAGACGATCGAGGGTATCCGGCATGCCGCCAAGGACGCCGGCCAGCTTGCCGACACGGCCCGTAGACAGTTGCTGTATGGCGAAGACAATGCTTTTGCCTATCCGGGTGCGGGCACGATCGAGACCGTCTCGGCGATCAGCGTTGACGACGTAAGGCGTTTCTACGCGAGTAACTACTCGCCGACGATTGCCGAGATCATTGTCGTATCCGACCTGCCGCAAGACTCGCTGCTCGCCGAACTGAGCCGCTTTGAAGCCTGGCGACCCGCGGCGGTGCAAACGGCGTCCGTAGCGGCGTTCCCCGAGGTTGAAACGGGCAAGCTCTACCTGCTCGACAAGCCGGGCGCGGCGCAGTCAGAGATCCGCATTGCCCGACGCGCCATTCCCTACGATGCTACCGGCGAATTCTTCCGCGCCAATCTGACCGTGTTTCCGCTCGGCGGGAACTTCAACAGCCGCATCAACCAGAACCTGCGTGAGGACAAAGGCTACACATACGGTGCGCGCGCCGGTTTTGGCGGTACTCAATACGCCGGGAGTTTTGTCGCCAGCGCCGCCGTCCGTACCGATGTCACGGCGGCGTCGATCACGGAGTTTGTCAACGAGATCAACACATTCGCCGCGAACGGCATGACCGATGCCGAGCTCGAGTTCACGCAAGCGGCGATTGGTCAACGCGACGCCAGAGCGTACGAGACGCCGAGGCAAAAACTCGGTTTGCTTTCGCAGATGCTGACCTACGATCTCGACGAAGGTTTTGTCGCCCGGCAGGTGCAAATCCTCGAGGGTTTCACGGTCGAGGAGTCGCAGCGTCTTGCGGCAAAACACCTGAATCTCGATGACATGATCGTGCTGGTCGTTGGCGACAAGTCGGTCATACTCGAAGATCTCGAAGTGCTGGGTTTTCCCATTGTGGAACTCGGCGGCGAGTAATCGGCCACGAGTCATCTGCGGCGACCAACGCGCGGCCGTCACCGGGTGTTCGGCAATCCCGGGGTTGCCGGCATCGATGCCGCCGGCGTCGATGTCGGCTTGTGCTTGATCGCGTGCCGCGTGACCGAAAGATTCTGGTGAATATTTCGCTAATACGGCGGCGGTAGGCTGTCCGGTCGGCCATTGCGACATACGAACAGGGGGAATACAGCGACGCGGAGGACGGAACGATGAAACGAATAGGCGAGGCTCAGCGAGGCGCTGCCGCCAGATCGACGTCTGAATGGCTGGTGGCTCTCGAAGACGATGCGGGTTCCCCGGACGAGCGGCAGCGGTTTATCGCTTGGCTGCTCGAATCTCCGCTGCATACGCATGAATTTCTGATGGCCGGGTACGCCAGGTGCTTACTGAGGGATGCGCTCAATGACGCGGGCTACCTCGGTGCGCACGACGAAGGCGGCCTCAGGACTGCACCGCTGTGCCCCGCAGACCAGCTATGTACCGGCGCTGCCTCGCGCGACGAGCAGTGAGGCCCTTGAAACCGCTCCACCCGTGTTTCGGCCTCTTTGACCACTCGAAAAGCTTGCCGTTGTGTGGCCGTAGCACTGACGATACACAGTGTTCGTTCCCACAGTGTGACGCCGGTTCGAAACGATCGGCGCCCCGCTTGCCAGACTGTCTGCAGGACTACTGAGAATATCGACACGCGCAGATCGGTGCGCTTTTCGCAAGAAGAGATGCGCTTTTTGCAAGAAGAAGAGAATCGATATGCAGGACGACGATCTCCAGCCGTACCGGTTTGCGCGCAAACGGTTTACCCACGCGTGCCGTGAGCTCGCCGAGCTGGACAGAGACGCCACCGATCGCCTGCTCGCTTCCATCATTGCGCTATCGCCGTTGCGTGCAGAAGACATGCCGCGCTCCTGTCAGGTACTCTATGAGAAGCTCCAGGCAGTTGTCGGTGAGTCTCTCTGGGGCCGGCAGGTTCCGCCTCGTGCGCTGCCGAACGCAATTTGCGCCCTGTCTTTGCAGCAGAAAGCAGCGGCGATGGAGCTGATCGTGATGGCGAGCAGAACCCTCGACAAGCACTGCGGCGTTCACCGAACGGTGGGGCCATCCGATAGCACTGCGTTTCTTTAGACTGACTCTTGCGGGCATTGTTTAACATAGTTATGTAATTACCGTCATCTCACAAAACACTGACGTCACGAAGCCTGCTCGCGTGTGTTTTTCGTTGACTCGTCCACTGCCTATACGAAAGATAGGCGTCCTTTTGTTCGTCGCAAGCCCACACAACAAGAATAACGATCATGCTCACAGAATTGCCGGACCTTCACATCTTTGCGCAGGTGGCCGAGGCCGAAAGTTTTCAGCAGGCGGCGCAGCAAATGCGGATGGCTCGTTCCTCCGTCAGCACGCGCATAGGGCGGCTGGAGAAAGAACTCGGCGTCACGTTGTTCAATCGCAGTACGCGGCGCATCAGTCTTACGGATGCCGGCCGTACGCTGTACGAACACTGGCAAACGATCGAATTGGAAATCGGAGACGCGCTGGCGGCCGTTCGCGGCGCCGACCAAACGCCGATGGGACGCCTGCGCGTGAGTATGCCGTCCAGCCTCGGTGCAGCTCTGACACCCGCCCTCGTTGCTGAGTTTCTGCAAACCTGGCCCGAGCTGACGATGAGCCTGGACTTCCGGGAGCAGCACGTCGATGTTGTCGGCAAGGGATTCGATGCCGTCATTCGGGTTGCCCGCAAGCTGCCGGATTCCCGGCTGACGGCCCGGCGCCTGATAACGACGCAGGGTGTGCTGGCGGCGTCACCCAGCTATCTGAAGCGAAACGGCACTCCGCGCACGGTGAAAGACCTTGCAGGGCATTCGTGCCTCGGCCTCGGGTTCCGCTCCGAGGCGCGAATGACCTGGGCTTTTCAGGGCGACGACACGCAGTCGGAGATCGTGCTGAAGCCGACGTTTGCGGCCAACAACGATCTTGCGCTGATTCTCGTGGCCTGCCTTGGGCACGGCATCCTGTACGCGCCTCGGCTGCTTATCGAAAGCGAGGTCCGTTTCGGACGACTCCAGGTGATCGAGCTGGACGGCGTAAGCGGTCACGAGCTCGGCGTGTTTGCGGTGTATCCGCAGCCGAAGCCGCCGGCGAAGGTCAGGGTGTTCGTGGAGTTTGTCGACGACTGTCTCGGTCGCCTGGTCGATACGGATCGCTGGGCTCCGCTGCAGTCATCCGGCCGATATCCCCTCGACGGCGGCGACCCGCCGCGATAAGTCGGTAACCTTCCGGTCGGTCTTCGTACCGGCAGCTGTTACAACACCAGGGGCGCACCAAGCGGAGATGCGGGCTCGGGCATGAATCTGCTGTCGGCGTCGTCGGTATCGTGGCTCTTACAGGCTTCTGCAAGCGGATCGTCGCAGGGCTCCGAGTCCTCGCCGCGCTCCTCTTCAGGAATGTATTCGACGATCGTCGTGTCTTCATCGCAGGTTCTGTGCATCAAAAGCTCCCGAGGCGCACTCATGGTCGCGGACTTTCAGTCTGTAAGACGATCCCAGTGTATCTCGTCCAGTGTCGGTGGCTCGTGACGGGTATCACGCGGATCATACGAACACTGTGTTCGATCAGGCGTGCGCCCGCAATTGATAAACTTGATCCGGGACCGCGCCTATCAAACATTGAGTTTGTGCGTGCCTTCGGTGTGGCCGGCACGCCGGACCTCTTGCGCCACACCGCATTAGCCTGCACGTCTTCTCCAGGCGTGCAGGCTGTTTTTTTTTGCGCTAGCTACGGCGTGTTTTCTTGCGGCTGGCGAGCGATCCGCGCCCCACGTCGAGACGCGGTCTAATCGGGAATTTCGAAAACGATGCGGGTCATGACGCGGCGGTTGACCGAAATCCCCTCGATGACCGGTGGCTCGAACAACCACTGACTGGCTGCCTGAATGACGGCCTGTTCGAACACCTGCGGTGGTTCCGAGTTCAGGATCTCGATATCCGTCGTGCTGCCTTCGTTCGTCACCGTAAACGCCATGTCGACCCAGCCGCTAATACGACGGCGTTCCGCGGCGCGGGGATAGACGGGCGCAACCCGGTTCCGGCGCGTCAGGTCTCGCGGCGACACCGGCGTTTCCGCCAGTGCGCGGACGCGGGCCATCTTGATCGACTCAGCGGCCGACTCCAGTTGCGGGTTGTCGGGTTCCAGTTCGCTCAACGCTTCGAACAACGTGGTTGCCGTGTCGACGTCGCCTTCACGCGCCGCCCGTTCGCTGCCGCTCAGCAGCGCGGATACCAGTTGGGCCTGCAGCTCCTCCGCGTTCTCGTCGTCACCTTGGGTCAGGTATTCGCGAGCGTTGTTGCCCGGCGGTTCAATGAGCCGGCCTTCGGCAATCGCAGCCCGGGCGTTGACGAGCCAGGACGGTACTTCGCGTTCCTGCGCCGCAGCCGCCGTCTCGGCCCTTTGTCGTTCGGCAAGCTGCTCCGCCTCATTGGCCGCAAAGGTTTCAAGCTCCGACTCGATATCAGCCTGAACCTGGGCCGTTGCGTCCGGGTCGGTGCCCGGCAGCGCGGCAACCTCTTCGAGGCGCGTGAGCGCCGCATCCCGATCACCCCGGGTTGCGTGTTCAATGGCTTCGGTGAAGCCCTCGGTGCGAATCTGCCGCAGCACGCGCGCCGTGTCGGCGACAAGGGCGTGCTCCGGACGCAGGTAGGCGACCTGTTCGGCCACTCGGTGCGCCGCGGCGTATTCGTTGGCCTCGAGATTATCGGTGACTTCCGCATACAGCGTCTCGAGGATTGCATCGATCTCCTCGTTGGCTTCGGCGTGCATGTGGTCCTCGTTGAGAACCAGACCGTAGAAATACAGTGCGTTCTCGCCAGCCGGCTCCGTCAGCATGTTTGCCTCGGCGGCCAGACGGGCCTTGCCCAAACTGGCGTCGAGCTCTTCGTTCAGTACCGGCGCAATGTCGTCGCTTGCGGTCGAGGTCAGCGGCTGAAGCGTCGGCAGCGGTTCCGGCGCTACGAGTTCCGCCGTGGAGTCCTGATAATCGAAGTACACCCAGGTCGCCGCGAGACACGCCAAAGCAATCGCAGCGTAGATCAGGAGTGCGTTGATTGAGTTTTCGGTCTTGGCCACAGTCATTGGAAACGCCTCAGCGGTTAATTCGACGCCAGGGGTTACCCAGCTGCTTGATACGGCCGATGAACTGGATGAATCCAGCGTCGGCATCGCCTTCTGCCTGCTGCTCCACGACGGCATGTCGCTGGAGCAATTCGGGGTGATTCACGAGTTCGATATGCCGAAGTGCGGCCGCGTTTACGTCGTTCAGAAACCGATCCATATCCAACGGTTTGTCGACGTAGCGGAATACCTGGCCATAGTTGATCAGCGCAATCATGTCGCTGGCGTCCCGGTTCTCGCTGACGACAATCGTGACGAGTTCCGGCAGGACCTGCTTGAGTGAGCCAATCATGTTGCGCAGCTGATTGACGTTGTCGGTGTAGTCGGTCACGAGAACGCCCGCTCTCTGCTGCTCCAGAACGTCGAGCACGCGCGCAAGGTTGGTGGCCAGACTGACCTCGCGACTCGAAGACAGGGCGCGCACCGTTGTTTCGGCAAAGTTCGGGTCGATGCTGAAAACCGCGATGCCAATGTCGGCGACCACGCCGCCCGCTGCTTCTGTGGCCGACTGCTTCTCGGAGGCCGAGTCGCCTGCCAGGACAATTTCGGTGTCGAAGCCGGCCGGCGGGACCGTTTCCGCTACGCCCGGTACGGGATCTTCGAGTACGGGGAGCGAGGGTTCCGTTGGATCCGCGCTATCTGTGGTATCGGCTACGGGGCGCTGTTCGGCCACGCCTTCGGCGGGCCTGGAGATATCGGCGGGTGCAGCCGGGGTTGCGGCGCTGGCTGCAACCGCTGCTGCGCTGGCTCGAGCCGTGCTGACGGCCTGGGTCAGCGTTTCTCTCAGTACCGGCGGTGGACAGGGTTTGCTCAGGAACCGAAAAACTTCGCCGACGTTGATCGAACCTTCAATCGCGTCAAGGTCCGCGTAACCTGTCAATAGAATGCGGACGGTTGTCGGCGACACCTGTTTCACCTGACCCAGCACTTCGACGCCGGTCATGCCGGGCATGCGCTGGTCGGCGACCAGCACGTCGATGGACTCTTTCTCGGCAATCCGCACGGCTTCCGCGCCATCCGTCGTCAGGAACAGCTCGAACTCGCGGCGGAAAAGGCCACGCATGGCGTTGAGCACGCGCTGCTCGTCGTCGACAAACAGTATGCGGGCCTTGTCTGTCATGCGGCCGGCACCGTCAGGTTAGGCGTCGTTTCAGACAAGATGGCCGGAGGTGTGTCGAGTACGACGGTATCGGTCGGCTCGAACGGGTCTTCGGTACTCGGCGCCGCTTCTTCAGCCAGGGCGACGTTCTCCGCCGTACCTTCGTCCGCGGCCGTCTCAGCGGCTTCTATAGGCAGTGCAACGGTAAACGTAGTCCCTTCACCCACGGTCGATTCGACCTCCAGCGTGCCGTTATGGGCTTTGATGATGCGGTCAACGATGGACAACCCGAGACCGGTGCCGCTGCCGACCTCCTTGGTCGTGAAGAAGGGGTCGCGAATCTTATCGAGGATGTCCTGCGGGATACCGGAGCCGGTATCGCTCACGCTCACGAGCACCTGGTCGTCGTCTCGCCAGGTCCGGAGGGTGATTTCGCCGCTGGATTCGATGGCGTCAGCCGCGTTGGTGATCAGGTTCAGGAAGATCTGGTTGATCTGCGACGGTGAGCAGCGCACGGTTGGGATCTCGCCATACTCTTTGTTAATGCTGACTTTCTGCTTGAGCTTGTTCTTGGCAATCAGCAAGGTCTTGTCGAGCCCGTCGTTGACATCGAAATCGCCAACCGGAGCGCGATCGAGACGGCTGAAGTCTTTCAGGCTCTGTGCCATCTCGGTGAGGTCGTTCAGCCCGTCGATACAGTCTCCAATGAGATCCCTGGCCTCGTCGATATCGTCTTCGAGCCCGTCGTTGAACATTTGGTCCAGGGATTTCAGGCCCTGACTGAGCGCCTGTCGCGTGTTGTCTCCCTGGCGTACGCCGTCGAGCATGTTGTGGTTTACGGTCGACAGTTCCTTGATGGAGGCGAGGCGTTCCTGGATTGTGCTCGCGTTGCTGATCAGGTACCACAGCGGCGTGTTGATCTCGTGGCTGATGCCGGCCACCAACGAGCCGAGCGACGACATTTTCTCCGCCTGCACGAGCTGCACCTGCGATTCCTTGAGTTCCGAAAACGCCTCCGACAGTTCGCGTGTACGGTCGCGCACGCGTTCCTCGAGACTACTGTTGACCCGCTCGAGCGCGTCGTTGCTTTCGTTGAGCGCCCGATAGCTTTGACGCAGGCGAAAACCGACAAACGCCACGCCGCCGAGCAGGAACACGCACAACATGACCAGCAGCAGCCTTGCGCGTTCGGCGCGACCTACGGTGACGCGGTTGCTCGCCTGCAGCAGGCTCAGCAGATTGCGGCTGGTGGTGGCGGCGACCGTTTCGTTTACGGCGTCCAGAGCGCGCTCCGCGTCGGTGCGTTCCTCGATGACGGTCTCCGCAGCCACAAGAAAGGCATCCATGCGGCCCGCCATCTGCGCATCCAGCGTCGTGTCGTCCCGGAAAGCCAGAATGCGTTGCCGCAAGGCGCCTTCGCGCACACGGGAGTTGCCGGCGGCATAGTCGATGACGTCCAGGGTCAGTGAAAAGACGTTCTGCGCTTCCGCGTCGCGCTTGAAGCGGCGCAGCGTCTTAACGACCTCGGGAGATTCGTACTGCAAGGTGGAGAGGGCGGTCGTGACCTTCTCCTGGTGGCCGATAAAGATCCGGCTGGAGCTTACGAAGCTCGTCAGGGCTTGCGAGTATTCATCGAAGGCGGATGTGATCTGCGTGTTGTCGACGGCGAACTCAGCCAGGGAGTTCTGCAGGAACGACTGTCCCTCGAGCAGGCGACCCAACGTGTTTTCGACCGGCGTTGCTACGGCACGACCGTCTTTGTAAGCGCTCTGCAAGCCCTGTGTCACAGCACTCCGATCCGCGTCCGCGTTTTGCAGTAGATTGCTGCGGGCCGCGTGACCGAGATAGTAGTCTTCGTTGACCGTTCTCGATTGCTGCACCAGAAATACAAGGGCTGCCACGAGCGCAAAGGCGATGGCGACGCCGAGAATGTTTCGTAGCATGTTCCCAACCTTCAAGCTTATGGTCATTTCGCCGATAACAGTAAGATCTGTCGTTAAAAGGCGACGTGATTGAAGTCGCACGGACACACTTAGGGCTCGTGAACACAGTGTTCATGAATATTAGGTTCAGGCGTCACATTCTCGGTTATGACAAGCCAGGGCGGCGACATAAATGCAACATTCGCCAGGTTTTTGTCGCGACGGCACGAGGCTGCTCCACGTCGGGGAGGCCTTTGTATTGAGCGTCTGGGCGGAGAGTGTGCGGGCGGTTTCGACTATCGAGTGGGATAAGCTGCCGTGAAACCGCGGGCCGGCGGCTGAGGCCGCCGGCCCGGGGACCGCTTTTTTGTTTTGCCCTAAAAGTCGACGGGCGCCGGCGGCGCCGTCACGGTCTCGGCCGGCTCCGGACCGAGTTCGTCGAGCAGATGCTGCACTGCCCGTTCCAGGGTTGGGTCTTCGCCTTTGGCGACGAGTTCGGGACGATCCACGACTTCGATGTCGGGCGCGACACCTTCATTTTCCACAGCCCAGTTGCCGTCCGTGTCGAGGAACCGGAAGGTCGAGGCCAGGACTCCGCCGCCGTCCGCAAGCATGGGGTTGCCGGAAATGCCGATCAGGCCACCCCAGGTCCGTGTGCCGATCAACGGTCCCAGACCCAGCTTTTTGAAGTAGTAGGGAAATGCGTCGCCGCCCGATGACGAATAGCCGTTGATGAGCGTTGCCTTGGGCCCCGTGTGGGATATGACGGGTGTCGACTGCGGATCGAGTCCACGCCGCTTCCAGTAGTTGAGCGGCAGGCGGGAGACGATTTCGATCATACGATCCGGGATGAAGCCGCCGCCGTTGTAGCGGGCGTCGATGATCAGCGCCTCTTTTCTCACCTGAGGCAGGAACCGCTTGAACAGTTCACGATTTCCGGCCACGGCCGTGTTCGGCAAATGTACGTAGCCGATGCGTCCGCCGGAAAGCTCGTCAACACGCCGGGCACGGTCTTCCACCCAGTCCAGATAGCGGAGCTGGGTTTCGCTGCTGATGGTTTTGACGAGCACGTCGCGGGCGCCGCGTTCGCGCGGCTGATCGTTGATCCGCAGCGTAACGACGTCGCCGCCGGTGTTTTCCAGCAGACTGTAGAAATTCTCCGCAGTCTGCGTGGACACGCCGTTGACCGCGAGAATGTAGTCGCCAGCTTCGACATCGACTCCGGGCACGTCGAGGGGTGAATAAAACGCCGGGTGCCAGGGTTCGCCGGCAAACACCTTGCTAACGCGATAGTAGCCGTCGGCGGCCTCGACCTCTGCACCCAGGAGTCCGCCGTTCCGTCGTTCGGGCGTGGGCTGATCGCCGGTCTGCACGTAGATGTGCCCGGCGTTCATTTCGCCCGCGATCTCGCCCAGGATGTAATCGAGGTCGGCGCGGTGTGCGACGTGATCGACGAGCGGCAGGTAGCGATCGTGTATCGCCTGCCAGTCCTGGCCGTGCATCCCGGGGTCGTAGAACCAGTCGCGCAATATGCGCCAGCCGTCCGTGTACATCTGGCGCCATTCGAGCGGCGGTTCGATGCGCAGTTCGAGGTCGCCGAGATCGAGATGGCCCTTGTCCGCATCCTGCTTGGGTTCGACTGATGCAATGCCCCAGGCCTCGCCCTTCGCGAACAGCAGTTTCTTGCCGTTGGCCGCGACTGTGTAGGCGCCGATGCCTTCGAGGACCGTTTTCTCTTCTTCCGCGTCGATATCGAACAGGTGCAGCGTCGCGTCGCCGTTTGCACCCGACAGGTACAGCGGGCCCGCCGGCGCGGCCGTTAGCTGGCTGTAGTTGCCGCCGGCATCCTGCAGTGCGACCACGCGAGACGATAAGCCTCCGAAGTCGATATTGATCCGAACGTCCTCATCGGCGTCGCCGTTGCCGGAGTCTTCGCCGTTCTCGCTGCTGCCTCCCTCGGTAACCTCGTCGCTCTTCGGCAGAAACAGCGCAGGCTGGTCTGCGTTGAGCTGTGCGGCGTAGACCCGGACCGAGTTGGTCACCATGTAGTTGAATTCGACCGAGCTGAACTCGAGATCCTGATCGCGGGAAGAGAGGAAATACAGGTAGCGTCCCTGAGGATCGAACGCGCCGTTGAAGTCGTTGTACAGGTCGCTCGTGACCTGCCGGGTCGAAGCATCGGCTGCCGCGTAGATCCAGAGGCTGCCGTAGCCCGCGTTATTGTCTTTCGTGTAGACGACAAAGCGGCTGTCCGGTGACCAGGCATAGTCCTCGATGTCGTTGTGCCGTGACGTGTCGACCACGCGCACGCGGCCGCTGTCGACGTCGACGATGTTGAGCTGCTGGCGCTTGTCGCCGAACAACAGCTGTTGGCCGTCGGGTGACCACAGCGGCGGGAAGCGCCAGATGCCGCCGTCGCTCGTGATTTGACGAGCGGCGCCGGTACCGTCCTGCGAGCGCAGCCAGATCTCGTATTCGCCGCTTTCGTCGGAAAGGTAGGCAATGCGGCTGCCGTCGGGAGACCAGGTAGCGTCGATTTCGCGACTATCTGGAGTGTGGGTCAACCGCCGGATCGGGCCGTTTTCCGCCGGCACGGTAAACACGTCGCCGCGAGCGCTGAAGACGACACGCTGGCCGTCGGGCGCTATGTCCGCGGCCTGAACAAACCGAGCCCCCTCAACGACCCGAGGCATGCGGCCCGGCAGATCACCGGCAATGCCGATCTGAAGCCGCGACGTCGTGCCGGCCGACGGATCGTAGCGATACAACCAGCCACCGTTTTCGTAAACGATGGCTTCCGGTCCGGCGCTTGGCCACAACACATCGAAGTCTTCGTGCGACGTGAGCTGCTCCGGCTCGGCATTGGTCGTGTGCCGGTACAGGTTCAGCGTGTAATTGCGGTCTGAGACATAAAAGATGTCGTCACCGACCCAGAGCGGCTGGTGATCGGTCGCCTCGTGGTCGGTGAGCTGTGTTGCGGTGCCGGCTTCGAGATCGTAGGTCCAGACGTCTTGTGCGCGACCGCCGCGATAGCGCTTCCAGGTTCGAAACTCGCGGTCGATAGGCGTGTAGACGAGGGTGCTGCCGTCGGGCGACAGCATCCCGCCGCCGCCTTCGGGGACTTCGATGGCCTGCTCGTCGCCACCCGCCGCCGGCACGAGATAATAACGTCCCATGCGCACGCCCCAGGGCAGGCGGTTGGCGCGCACCAGCACGTGTTCACCGTCCGGTGTCCAGTCGAGCACACGGTAGTCGAAGCCGCCGCGCGGCGGCATCGGGCCGACGTCGTTATACCAGGTCAGCTGTTTCGGCGACCCGCCCGTCACCGGCATGACGTAGACCTGCCGCGTGCCGTTGTACTCGGCCGAGAATGCGATTCGGCTGCCGTCGGGCGAAAACTTGGGGAATAACTCGAGACCTTCGTGCGAGGTTAGTCTTCTCGCGGTGCCGCCGTGCCTCGACGCTATATAGATGTCTCCGGCGTACACAAACACAACCTGATCGCGATGAATGTCCGGAAAGCGCAGTAGCCGGGTGTCGCCAGCGGCGGGCTGGGCGAGGACGGCTGGCGTGAGCAGGAGTTGGATGAGTGCTAGGAACAGAACAGCAAGGCTGGATCGATGGGTCATGTTGGGTCGCTCGTTTCGAGGGACCGAGAGTGTAGCCCAAGTCGTTGCCACCGGCGAAGCGTCAGCGTCTCCGGCTCGCGGCAAGCGCGAGCCGGCCTTTTTGCATTCAGGGCACTCAAACTGCGTCGTCTTCAAAGATTTCCTCGATACTCTTTTCGAAAAGACGTGCAAATCGAAACGCGAGCGGCAGGCTGGGGTCGAACTTACCCTTTTCGATCGCGTTAATGGTCTGTCGAGATACGTCTACTGCCCCCGCGAGGTCGGCTTGCGTCCAGTCGCGTTCGGCGCGCAGGACCTTCAGGCGGTTTTTCATTTAAGCCTCCGCGTACCGCGAAAAACGGAAGCCATGAATACGAGCGCGATGAACGCGGCAAGCTCGGGAATCCGGGCGTCGAATGAAATCAAGTTGACCGTATCGAGCATGGCATAGGCGAGTCCGAAGACCAGTCCAATACCGAGCGCAAAGGCCATGGCTTCCAGCTGCACCTGCCGCTGCATTTCGTCGAGGTCCATGATGAGCCGACGGTTGGCGAGAATCATGCCGATGCCGATTGCCAGGTTCAGGGCAATGCCGATACTACTCAGCAGCGTTGCCTCGTCCCAGAGAAACCTCGGACCGAACTGGGCGAGTGCAAGGCTCAGAACCCAGGCTGTAGTCCACCGGGCGAGAGCTCGGGCGTTTCGGTTTTGCCGGGTCGTCCATTGACTGGACTCGAGAGATTTCTGAGACATTGTTTATTCCTTCCTCTATAAGTCAAGTTAGCTTGACATTATGGTGGCTTTGGGATGTCAAAAAGTCAAGTGTATTTTACAAAAAGACAAATCTCTATGTCACCACAGTCGTATTCGATGTGGGCGATCAGGGGGTACGGGCGAACGGAGGTCGCAGACTTGCGGCGAACAGACTAGGCTGTCGGCAGGGGCGACTAGCGAGGCGGCGCGGCAGATCATGAAGCTCACGGTCAACGAACAGGAATACGAGATCGACGTTGATCCGCGTATGCCGCTTCTCTGGGTACTGCGCGACGAACTGGGGATTACCGGGCCAAAATTCGGATGTGGCATGGCCCTGTGCGGCGCCTGTACGGTGCATCTCGATGGCCGGGCCGTGCGCTCCTGCGTGTTGCCGGTGGCTGCCGTGAATGCCGAAGTGCGGACCATCGAGGGTCTCGGCGCACCCGACGCTCTACACGCCGTGCAGGCGGCGTGGATCGAGATGCAGGTGGCGCAGTGTGGGTATTGCCAGCCGGGGCAAATCATGTCGGCGGCGGCGCTCCTCGATGCAACACCCGGGCCGAGCGACGAACAGATCGATCGCGCGCTGTCCGGCAACCTGTGCCGCTGCGGTACCTATCCCCGGATTCGCAAAGCCGTTCACGCGGCAGCGGCCAGATTGCAGAGCGACATGCGCAACGAGGCGCAAAACGAGACGGGCGGCGAGTCGGACTGATGGGGCGCGCGCGGAAAATTACCCGTCGGGTCCTCCTCATCGGTTCCGCCGCGGTTGCCGGCGGCGTCGTGTTCGGCTACTGGCGCTACAAGAAGCCGCACGACAATCCGCTGCTCGAGAATCTGGCGTCGGGCGAGGCAGCGCTGACGCCCTATGTTCGCATCGACGCCAGCGGCGTCACCCTGATCACACCGCGTGCCGAGATGGGGCAGGGCGTGCATACGACGCTGGCGGCATTGCTTGCCGAAGAGCTGGATGTTGACCTCGGTGCCGTGAACGTCGAGCACGGCCCGGCATCCAGCGCCTACTTCAACGCAGCCGTGCTCGAGGAGGGCGTGCCGTTTGCGGCTACCGACACGAGCCCAATGGCCGAACGCATGCGCCGTATGACCCGCGTGCCGGCCAAATTCCTCGGCATGCAGGTGACCGGGGGGTCTTCGTCGATCCCGGATGCCTACGTAAAGATGCGCAAGGCCGGCGCGGCGGCGCGAGAGGTGTTGCTGACGGCGGCGGCAGCCAAACTCGGGGAAGACCGGGCGGCGCTCGGTACCGAAGGCGGGGCAGTCGTCAGCCCGTCCGGGCGGCGAGTGCGCTACGAGGACCTGGCGATGGCCGCTGCGAGCATCGATCCGCCGGACGACCCGCCGCTGAAACCGAGAGCGGAGTGGCGGCTGCTGGGACACTCACAAGCTCGCGTGGACATGCTCCCCAAGTGCACTGGAACGGCGGAGTTTTCGATCGACGTGCGGCTCGACAACATGTTGTACGCCACCGTGCGGCGCAACCCGCAGCTGGGTGGCGGCGTGCTGGATTTTGACGCCGAAACGGCGCGCGGTATGCGCGGCGTTCGTGACGTCATTGCATTGCCGGACGGTGCTGCCGTCGTGGCCAGCAACACCTGGTATGCGTTCGAGGCGGCGAAGACCATCCGCTTCGACTGGCAGCCCGCGGACTATCCCGCTGATACCGACGGACATGTGAGCGCGGTCCTGTCCGCGTTCGACGGCGACCACGACAGCCGGTTCCGCGACGAGGGCAGCGTTGACGACGCGTTCCTCGAGGGTGCCGATCTGGAGGGCGAATATCGCGTACCGTACCTGGCGCACGCGACGATGGAGCCCTTGAACGCGGTCGCCTGGTGGCGAGACGGACGGCTCGATATCTGGGCGGGCAATCAATTGCCGACGCAGGCCGTCAAGGAAGGGGCGCTGCTGGCCGGGATCGACGAAACACAGGTTCACGTGCATACCAGCTACCTGGGAGGCGGTTTTGGGCGGCGCGCGGAGATGGATTTCATCAAAGCCGCCGTCACCGTGGCCGTGGCCATGGAGGGCACGCCCGTCAAGACCACCTGGTCCCGGGAGGAAGACATGACGCACGATGCCTATCGCCCGCTGGCGGCGGCGCGTTTTCGGGCAAACGTCGGCGCCGGGGCCGCGACGGCGCTGGACCTGGAGCTGTCGGCGCCCTCGGTCTTCGAGTCTCAGTTCGGCCGCCTCGACGTGCCGGTCCTCGGACCGGACATATCCATTGTGCAATCCGCGTGGGATCAGCCTTACGACATTCCGAATCACCGGGTAACGGGGTACCGGGTGCCGCTCATGCTGCCGGTTAGCTCCTGGCGCTCGGTGGGCGCATCACAAAACGGCTTTTTTCATGAGTGTATCGTCGACGAGATGGCGCATGCCGCGGGCAAGGATCCGCTCGACTTCAGACTCGATATGCTGACCGACGAGGTCAGCCGCGCCGTGATCGAGGCCGTCGCGGACCTCTCGGGCTGGGGCAGCGCCGGCTCAGCCCCCGGGCAGGGCAAGGGTCTGGCTTTTGTGCTTTCGTTTGGCGTGCCCACCGCCGAGGTCGTCGAAGTCGTCAATACGCCGAAAGGTATTCGCGTGCTGAATGTGTGGGCGGCCGTCGATGTTGGTACGGCACTCGATCCGGCGAACATCGAGGCGCAGCTTCATTCCGGCATCAACTTTGGCTTGAGCGCCGCGATCATGAGCGCGGTGACGATTCGTGACGGCGAGGTCGAGCAGAGCAACTTCCACAACTACGACGCCTTGCGTCTACCGCAGGCGCCGCAAATCGCCGTGCGAGTCCTGGAAAACGGGCATCGCATTCGCGGTATTGGCGAACCGGGTACGCCGCCGGCCGCACCGGCGCTGGCCAACGCCATTTTCGCGGCCACGGGTCGGCGAATTCGCGAGCTGCCGTTAAAGAATCACATTCGTTTCGACCTGGCGTAACCGGGTACGGTCCGCCGTTCGGGCTCAGTGCAGTTTTACCTGCGCCCGGGTTGCCTTGTAGATCCTGTCGCCCAGCATGATCAGCAGGGTCGAGAACGGGCCGTGCACGGCGGACTGGTGCATCCGGTACAACGACAAATAGACCAGCCGCGCGACCCAGCCCTCAACAAACACCGTGCCACGCACGAGGTTGCCCATCAAATTGCCGATTGTGGAGAACTTGCTGAGACTCACGAGGCTGCCGAAGTCCCGGTAAACAAAGGCCTTGCTGCTCTTGCCCTTCTGCTTGGCAATAATGTTGCGCGCCGTTACCGACGCCATTTGATGAGCAGCCTGGGCGCGGGGCGGCACTTCGGTGCCGTCTTTGGTTTGGCAATAGCAGCAGTCGCCGAGTGCAAACACATGCTCGTACCCCTTGACCGTCAGGTCGGCGTCTACCTGCACGCGGCCCAATCCATCGACGGGAAATCCGCTTGCCTTGAGCCAGGCCGGCGCCTTGACCCCGGCAGCCCACACGCTGATGTCCGCCGGTATCGACTCGCCGTCGCTCGTCACGACAGCGTTGTCCGTGACCTCCGCCACCCGTGTCGAAACAAACACTTCGACGCCGATGCGTTCCAGTTCGCGTTTGACCGACACGCCAATCCGATCCGGAAGCCGCGGCAGCAGCCCCGGGGCGGCTTCGACGATACTGACTCTGAGGCTGTCGGGCGAGAAGTGCTCAAAACCGTATTCGCGCAGACGGCTGACGACATTGTGCATGTCGGCCGCGAGCTCAACGCCGGTTGCGCCACCGCCGACAATGGCGACCGACAGCACCGACGTGGAATCGCGCTTCGAGTTGACCCGATGCAGCGCGCTGGCAAAGTCCGCGTGAAACAGCTCAGCCTGTTCGCGGGAGTCGAGCTGTTTCGAGAATTGCCTGACACCCGTGATCCCAAAATCGTTGCTGTGACTGCCCACCGACACTGCGAGCGTATCGTAGGCAACGATACGTTCGGGCATCATTTCGTTGCCCGAGCCATCGGCAACCGGCGCTAGTGTCAGCGTTTGTTTTTCGAGACTGACTGCTTCGACCCGCCCGAGGACAAACCGGAAGCCGTGCTTGTTGGCGAGCATCCTGTAGCTCGCTTCGTCGTGATAGCTGTTCATGGAGCCGGTCGCGACTTCGTGCAGCAGCGGTTTCCAGATGTGGGTCGGGTTCTTGTCGATCAACAGCACTTCAATATCGTCACGCCTGCGGAATTTGCGGCCCAGCTTGACGACAAGTTCGAGCCCGCCCGCGCCGCCACCGACAACGACAATGCGTTCGCCCGAGTAGGTGTCCGCAACATCGAGCGTGTTACCGGCGGTTGCGATGCTCAGTTCGGAAGCGCTGCTCTGTCGCAGGGCCGTTTTGGTTTCGGGGCCGGTTGTTGCCATGGTTGATTCCGTCAGTCGTTACCGGGGTCGTTGCGGACCGGCGTACTGAATGACCGATGCAACCCCGCTACATACCAGCGTATCAAAATAGGCGGTGCGCGGTAGCCGAGTTACCGGTTGTTACAGAATGGGCGGTCGCGTTCGGGCGGAGCGTGCACCGAATAGAGGCAAACCGGCGTGCGCCTAGATCAGGCGGGCTTCCAGCACCGGCGCATAGTCCGGGCGACGCGGGCCCCTTACCGGCCGTCCCGAGTGACCGACCCTGCCGGTTCCCACGTTGTATCCCGCGAGGCGCACGGCGTCGACCAGGCGAGCAGCGCGGCGGTCCGCTGCTCTCAGTATGGCGGGCGGCATGTCGGGAACGGCAAACCCGGCGGCATCGAGGATCGGCAAGTCGATTTGCAGCAAGCTGAGCAACGCCGATTCACTCGGCGCAAGCGATGTGGCGTCGTTCATGGCGAAACCGCCCGGATCGAGGTTTCGCGGCACCAGCAAACAAAGCAACTCGCTGAGTTCACACCAGGCTGTACACAGCGTGTTCGCCTGCAGCCGCTCCCTGACTTCGGCCGGCAGCATGTGCCCGCTGATGTAGGAACGTACCCAGCATCGGGCGGCCCAGACGAGTAACTGCCCGGCCGGGCTCAACCGGTCGATTTCAAGTTGTCGGGCAGGCGCCTGCATTGCTCGAGATCTTAAATGAGAATGATTCTCATTTATATCGCAAGACGTCTTGGTTCGCAAGTGCCGGGAGCAGGCCGTGGGACTTGAGTCCGCGGTCCTGGCCGCTCGGGTTTAGTCCACTGTATCCGCTAGTCCGCGAGGCGGCTGTCTTCCGCAATCCCGCGCCGCCGCTCGCTTGTGTAGAATCACGTCACCGCACGCGCGGCGCTAAAGCCTGTGAAAATCAGCGGACGCGCCGCTTATTGAGATCGTATGTCCCTCGTTTCCGAACTGCAGCGCCGCAATGTGTTCCGAGTAGCGGCGGCCTATCTGGTTGTCGGCTGGTTGCTCACCGAACTGTTGACGGCCGTGCTGCCGACTCTCGGCGCTCCGGACTGGGTGGCCAACGCCGTTATCTGGGTATTTGCGCTGGGTTTCATACCCACCCTCATTCTGTCCTGGGTGTTCGAACTGACGCCCGAGGGGCTCAGGACGCAGGAGTCGCTGGACAGCGAAGGCCGGCGCCGGCGCCGCGAAATCTCGAAGCTCGATTACCTGACGGTTATCGGGATTGTGCTGCTGGTCCTGATGGCGGGTTTCTTCAGCGCTACCCGTACCGAGCAGACGCCAAACACACTCATAGGCAACGCGCTGCCGCAGTCGGTCGCGGTACTGCCGTTTGTCAATCTTTCGAACGATCCCGACAACGAGTACTTCTCTAACGGCCTGACGGAAACCTTGTTGCACCGGCTTGCGCAGTCACCGGAACTCAAGGTGGCGGCACGAACGTCAAGTTTTGCGTTCAAGGGGCAGAACATCGATATCCGGGAGATTGCCCGGACGCTCGAGGTTGCCCACGTGCTCGAGGGCAGCGTGCAGCAGGCCGGCAACACGGTACGAATCACGGCGCAGCTTATCCGCGCGGACGACGGCTTCCACGTCTGGTCTGAGAGTTACGACCGGACAATCGAGGATATCTTCGGGATTCAGGACGAGATTGCGACGCGGGTTGGCGAGGCGCTGTCGGCGACGCTCCTGGGTGACACGACAACAACGTTTGTCGCGCGGGATACCAGCAACGCAACGGCCTATGATCTGTATCTGCTCGCGCGCAACGAACGGGTCAACTACTCGTACGGGAGTCTCGAGGCTTCCGAAACCTATCTCAAGGCGGCGCTGAGGGCCGACCCGCAGTACCTGCGTGCAAAGTCCGAGCTGGCGAACAACTACGTGTATCAGCAGGAAACGGGCCTGATGGCGACCGAGGATGCCTTTGCAATGGCCGGCGCGCTGACGGACCAGGTTCTGGACGCCGTGCCGGACGATCCCGTAAGCCTCGCGATTCGCTATTACCTGGACGGGATGCCGAACGGCAACGAGCGTGAGCCGGCAGCGGTCTTCGACGCGATCAACGGCCTGGAGACACTCGTCGCCGCCCACCCCGGCGAATACGAGGTTCGCTCACTGTTGTCGCGCCTGCTCGTCGCGGTACAGCGCTACGACAGGGCCCTGGAGCTGCAGCTCGAAGCGCTCGCTCGCGATCCGCTGAATGCGCGGATTCTGTACGAAGTGGGAGGCCTGTACCTCAACATGAACGAGTTCGAGCAGGCGAGGGAGGCCCTGAATCGTTCGCTGGAATACGAGCCGGATCAGCCGAACGCTCATCTTCGTCTCGGCATCATTGCGCTCGGGACCGGCGACGGCGTCGAGTTTCTCAAACAGCAGCTCGAAGCCATGCGCGACGATCCCCGCGACTACGAGATGCCCGGTCTCATTGCGATGTTCCTGTACCGCCTGGAGCTGATCACGGAAGGTGACGACTTTCGCAACCTCGTGGCCACGGAGGCGCCGACGAGCGACCTTGCGTACCGGCTCGATCTGCTGCGAGCCCAGGCCGTTGGCGACGAGGACGCAGGCATTGCGGCAGCTCGCCGCGCCATCGAGGACGACATCGGCAATCGCAACTCGGCGTACGCGAGCGCCGTGGAGTATCTGCTCAACGCGGCACGGGTTAACGGCAGGCTCGACGAAGAGTTCGCGTGGCTGGAGCAAACGGCGCCCGAGGTGCTCAACGTCGATGCGGAGGCGGTGCCGACTAAATACCGGGCGGCGCAGCTTGCGGCGGGCGACGCGTGGTACGCCACTCTGCCGAGGGAAGAATTCGAGCGCCGCCTTGAACGGTTAGGCGAACTTTTTCGCGCCCGCGGTGCGGATCCGTTCGCGAATCCGGAAGCCCGTCTAAGAAGCCTGGCCATTGCGGGTGATACGGAGGGCGCCGTCGCGCTGGCACTCGAGGAAGTGCTCAGCCAGCACGTGACCGTCTACCTGGGTTACGAAGAAAAGCTGGCTCAACCGTACTTCGAATCGCTACGTGCGGACCCGCGAATCCAAGCGGCCCTCGAACGCTGGCAGGACGAAGAGGTTGAGCTGCGCCGCAGCGTCGCGCGTTTTCTTGCGGAGTTTGGCGACGAAGCCTAGTCCGCTTCGGCGGCGATCACCGGATGACCGCCAAACTCCTGCCGCATCCTCGCGAGCAGGCGAGCGGAATAGTCTTGCTGTCCCTGGCTTGCAAACCGCGTCATGAGCGCAAGGCTCATAACGGGTGTCGGCACACCCTGCTCGATGGCTTCAAGCGCCGTCCAACGGCCTTCGCCGGAATCCGCCACGATCGGTTCGATGCCGTCGAGCTGCTGATCTTTTGCGAGCAGCCCGGCGGACAGATCCAGGAGCCAGCTTCTGACGACGCTGCCGTGCCGCCAGGTTTCGGCGATGCCGGCCAGGTCGAGGTCAAAATCGTCGCGGCCTTTGAGCAGCGCAAAACCCTCGGCATAGGCCTGCATCATCCCGTATTCGATGCCGTTGTGGATCATTTTCGTGAAATGTCCGCTACCGGCCGGTCCGGTGTGTATCCAGCCTTTGTCGGCTTGCGGCGCCAGGATTTTGAGCAGCGGCTCGATGGCCGCAATGGCATCGTCGCTGCCGCCGGCCATGAGTGTGTAGCCGTTCTCGAGGCCCCATATGCCTCCCGAGACACCGGCGTCGACAAAACCGATGCCGTGTTCCCTGGCTTCCACCGCACGCCGCATCGAGTCCTTGAACCAAGAATTGCCGCCGTCGACGATCAGGTCGCCCGGCGACAAGGCATCGAACAACTCGCGCACGACGGCCTCGGTGACCTCGCCCGCGGGCAGCATGAGCCAAAGTCGGCGCGGCGCGTCGAGGGAGTCGACGAGCGCACGGATGGAGGCCGCGGCAACAAGCCCGATCTCTTCTGCCAGCTGTTCGGTGACGCCTGAGTCCTTGTTGAAGCCGTGAATTGTTATGCCGCCTGCTTGCAGGCGGCGGGCCATGTTGCCACCCATTTTGCCGAGGCCGATCATTCCCAACTGCATGCGCTGTTCTCCCGTGACTGACGTATGGGATCGTATCGCAGTTCACATGACGAACATATTGAGGTTAAGCGCGTTACTCGCCGGAAGCCGGCGCTTCGCCGTCGTCGTGGACCTTGCCCCAGGCATCGACGCGAACAACTGTTAGCAGCTCGAGTGACTCCAGATCGAGCAACACGGCGTAGTCGGTCTCGAGCGTGCGCGTCGGTATCAGCCCGAGCGCAGGGTATCGGTCGCCGTAGCGGTCTTTTGCTTTCGAGATTGCCCGCTGCTCGGCCTCGCCCTGCGGCACAAAATCGTCGATGCCGGTAGCCGCCATGCGTATCTGTTCCGCGCCGTTGGCATAGGGCTCAAAAAACTCCGCGCGCCGCTCCAGATCGGGCTGGCCTTCGAACAGCACACTTTCCAGTAGCGCCTGCACCTCGGCCGGCTCTTCCGGCATGCGAGCGAATACCAGGTTCACGCCAACCAGGGGTTTACGCGCCAATTCGGGATACCGGAGCTTGGGCAGTTCTACCTGCCGCGCCGACACGGCCGTGAAGCTGTCTTTTGCGAATACGAGGAAGTGCGGCCGTTCGTTGTAGAGCGTCAGGCTGCCGTAGCACAGCGCAATCAGCTGTACGGTAAAGATGAAGCCCAAATCGAACTTGAGGCCGGGTTTACCCTGACGGTAGACGATAAACGTGAGCAGCGGGCCGAGCGTAACGTCCACGCCAATCATGACAAGAACCGGGCTGATCGCACCGGAGAGCGGGAACAGGAGGCCCGGATACCATGCAAAAAACACGATCGATAGCACAACGCCAACCACAAGTGCGCTGACCAGAAAATGCAAAAGCGCGGCGCGGGTTTTTGTCATACGGGCGTTGCGAGGACTACGGTTGCCCGTATTTAGGCAGAATACGCCCGGCCTGTCGACAAGAAGCAGCGTGTGTTGTGAACCGGATCTCGTTGCGGCGGCGCGGAAGAGACCCGCGCCGCCGCGGTGATGCCGGGCTTACAGGCGGCCCCGTCTCCAGGGACCGCGAATGGCGAAGGTCACGCCCGGTGTCTGGATGTTCACGAACAGGTAACGGCCGATTGGCGAGAACGTGGCGCCGGCGAACTCGCGACCGCGGTAGTCGTCGGGCGCGATAAACGGTTTTCCGTCGATGGCGGACTCGAGCAGCATGTTGTTCTCGGCAAACGGGTAGGAACTGCCGTTGCGATTGATGCCGATGAGCCGGGTGCCGCGAACGAACTGACCCGCTTCGCTGACGCCGCCGCCGTCTTCGCAGACAAGAATACCGCCCCTCGGGCTGACGGTAATATTGTCCGGGTTGTCGGCCGTGGCTTCATCCGGCGACACGAACAGCGCCTTCAGGCGGCCGTAGCCGGGCCAGTGGCGCGAAGGCCGGTAGGCCCACACAACGCCTTTGCCGGCTGGTCCCGCCGTTGTATCGACGAAGTACACGATGCCGTATCGGTACCAGCAACCTTCCCCGCGAACAAAACGCGCGGCGCCCAACGCCTCGCCCTGCAAGTAGGGTCCGGACTTGCCGGCACCGGCAATGTCCGGGAGCACACCGGGTTCCGGCGAGACCAGTGCCTCGGGTTCGGCATTCGGATCCGCAATCGGCACCCACTCGACGTCGAAGATATCGCCGGTTTCGACGTCGCCCAGGTCCGCGTTTGTGCGGCCGACGACCTTGAGCATCTCCAGCGTTCCACCGGCCTCGAGGTCTCCGGGGCGCCTGCACCGACGATGTGGGCAATACCGATAGAAACCGGAATGCGGTCCGTTGTCCTCGGTGACGTACACGTAGCCTTGATACGGATCGACGGCAACCGCCTCGTGCGACATGAATCCCATGTCGATAATCGGGCGTGCGCTTGCCGTGCCGTCGGCGGGACTGGGGACTTCGAAGACGTAGCCGTGATCACGCGCGCCGATCAGCGACCCGCGAATCATGACTTCCTCGCAGGTTAGCCACGATCCCCAGGGCGTGGGTCCGCCCGCGCAATTGGTTAGCGTGCCTGCCAGCGTCGCGTGCGCGCCGCTGAAGCGGCCACGGCTGAAGGTCAACGCCGTTGTTCCTCCGCCGATGCCTTCGATCACTCCCGGCGCGACGAAGTCGTCGTAGGTGGGGGTGTCGGCGTTGCCGACAAACGGGAGCGGGTTGCCGGGCTCGATGCCGCCGCGCTCGTGGTTGCGCATCAAAATGAGCTCGAGCCCGCGCCGCCGCCATTTAATGTCGATGACGGCCATGCCGTCGTGGCGGTCGGGCGTGAGCGTCCCGTCGTCCATGAGATCGCCGGTCCAGCCGAAACTCTCGTACCGGAAACCTCTGGGCAGTTTCAGGAGCGGCAGCCCGGTGTTGTCGTCCAGGACGGGTTCGAGTTCCCCATAGCCGTTTCCCGGGTCTGGCCGATAGCCTTCGATCTGCCGTGCTTCGAGTTCGGACAACGGGCCCGCCAGCGCAACGCCGCCTGCCGCCGCCGCCGTGTTGCGCAGAAATGTACGGCGCGACGTGCCGCGCGCGTGGCGGTTGTCCTCATTTACGCGATCGTTGTTCGGGTCTTCGTTGCTCCGCTTGTTATCCATTAATTCGTCAGTCATCTCCGTCCCTCGCTCGGTTTTTCTCCTCCCTAGAGCGTTGCCGGTCAGGGCGTCAGGGGCGTGACAGCCGCGTGAACTTGAGGTTTCGGCTCATTGCTTGGCTGGCGGGGCCGCGCTTTCCGCTTATCGTCGTCGCTTGACGGGCCTTATCAGAATGAGTATTCTGTTTACCATGGTGAGGACCCGTCAATTCGATCCCAACGATGCGCTGAACACGGCTGTTGACGTGTTTGCGGCGAAGGGTTACGCCGAGACGTCGATGGACGATCTCGTGAAGGCGACCGGTGTCAGTCGTTACGGCATCTACGGAACGTTTGGCAACAAGCGGGAGTTGTTCGAGAAGGCGCTGGACGTCTACGCCGACATGATGGGGCGGCGCGCATTCCAGCGTTTGGCTAAACCCGGCGCTCGGTTTCATCACATCGAGGCGATTTTTGCCGATCGGGTAACGGACATGTGCGACCGCCACGAGAATCGCGGTTGTCTGTTTGTTCACACAGCCATGGAGCTTGCGCCGAAGGACGACGAGTTGCGCGGAGTGCTGAAGCGATTCATGACGGGGACGAGCAAGGCATTTGCGGCCGGGCTTCGATCCGCCCAGGCCGCGGGTGAGGTCCGCGAAGACCTCGACGTGCGCGCGGGTGGCGAACAACTCACCAGCACGCTGTTCGGTCTTGCCGTACTCGGGCGCTCGGGCTTCGATCGATCGGCGCTGGAGCGCATTGTGGAAACGACGCTCGCCGCCTATCGGCGCTGAGCATTTTTTTTCACCGAATCAGAATAGCTATTCTGTTACAGCGACTCTGATTCGGTTTGTTTTGGCGCAAATCAGAACGAGAATTCTGTTTTGCATTTGGCGGACCTAGACCGTCCGCCCAGCGAAAGGGAGAGAGTCATGTCCAAGTTGTCCAACACAATCCGCGGGCTGTCCGCAGCCCTGTTGTTGACCGGCGCCAGTGTTCAAGCGCAGCCGCTCATGCCGGTGGACCCGTCACCGGAAGCCATCGACGCCTGCGTGGCGAGAATCCTCGAGCACGCGGGGCTGGGTGATGCCGTGCGGGTCAAGCACTGGGTCGAAATCGAACAGCGCCGTTCCGTGGGGCACAAGCTCAACATCTCGACGCAGCTGCTTCCCGAGGCGTCGGACGGCGGCACACGAGAGTATTCCACGGTCTGCACCGTGACGCCGCGCAAGGCGCCTTTGCGTTTCGAGATCCGCGAGGTGGAGCGCAGAACCCATTAGATGGAGCAATCCATCCAATGATGGAGTCGTCATCTCATGGCCGCGGGACGCCGCCATGGGATGACGACCCTCAGCGGATATGTCACCGTGGATAAAAGGACTCGAGGTTGTCTGGCGCTTTTTTCCAAGCGCGGTTCTGGAAATCCCTCGCGGGACCCAGGTCAGCCGCCGACGCTGACCAGCTCGATCGCAAACGTCAGCGGCTGGCCCGCGAGCGGGTGGTTGGCGTCGAGCGTGATCGTGTCGTCGCTGACGGCCGTGACGACAAAGTGCTGAACCTGACCGTTGTCGCTCTGTCCCTGCAACTGCATTCCGACCGCCGGTTCGAGATCGTCAGGAATGATGGAGCGAGCGACTTCCTGAACCAGTTCGTCATGCCGTTCGCCGTACGCATCAGCTGCGGCAATCGTTACGGTTTTACTCTCGCCGGCCGCCATGCCGGTCACGGCTTTGTCAAAGCCGGGAATGACCTGGCCGCTGCCGAGCACGAACTCCAGCGGATCGCGGCCCTTTGAGGAGTCGAATTCAGTCCCGTCTTCGAGGGTGCCCGTATAGTGAATGCGGACGGTATTGCCGCTTGCGGCCTGGCTCATGGTGATCTCCGTGGTGTCGGGCCGGCAGGAGACCAGCAAAAGCCACCTGAGCGGGCTTCACTGGTTCGACAGCCCGCCGGTTGATGAACAAGTCGATGAAGGTAAGTCGTCGGGAAAAAGTACAGACGCGCGCAGCATAACACAGCGCTTCGACGTTTCCCGTGTAAGCCCAAGCCTGCTACTCTCCGCGCTCGGTGGCGGGCTAGCGACAACATGGCAGTAGTATTGAGTTTCGACTCCTCGACGGACTACGCCGTCGAATGTCCCATCTTATGCAACAGCGGACGGGGCGACGCGTGACGCTGCTCCTCAGCACCATTGCGCTTCTGCTCGGCCCTTTTGTTTACGAGCTCGGCCGTCGCCGGCCCCATCTGAGGCAAGGTCTCGACGGCCTCGTATTCATTACGATTGCCGGCATCATCTGCGTGCACATCATCCCGGAAGCCATCGACACGGGCGGCCTGATTGCCCTGGGCTTCCTGTTGTTGGGGCTCGCGTTTCCGGTCGTGCTGGAGCGCCGCTTTCACGATGCGGTTCCACAGGCGCACGGCTTCATCCTGCTGCTGGCCGCCCTGGGCATGACCGTGCACGCCGCGATCGACGGCATTGCTCTGTTGCCCACGGGCGATTCGGCGGGCGGTCTGTTCGGCTGGGGCAGCTGGGAAGACAGCCAGCTTGCCCTGAGCGTCATTCTCCACCGCCTGCCCGTCGGCATGGCTATCTGGTGGTCGCTACGCCCGAACTTCGGCACGCCCATTGCGATAGCGGCCTTTGCGATGATTATTGTCGTGACGGCGCTGGCGTATTTTGTCGCCGGACCGGCGATGGCCCTGGCGAAAGCCGAGAGTGTCGCCTGGTTCCAGGCTTTCGTATCGGGTTCTCTCGTCCACGTCGTGGCTTTTGGCGCCAGTCACGACCACGGCGAGGAAACCAGCGGCAAACAGCGCGGCTGGGCTTATCGTGTCGGTATTCTGCTGGGTTTGCTGTTGATCTTTACGGTGCCGCACGTCGCCTTGCACGGACATTCGCACTGACGCCGGCGTCGATGAAAACACTCCGGCGCGGTCGGGCGGGAAACTCCTGCAGCCCGTTCAGCCGTTCTGCGCGGCGAGCCAGGCCTTGAGAATCTCCGACGCGCCCGCCGTCCACACGCAATCGCGAGCGAGGATGTGTTCGAGCGCACGCTCGAGCTGGCCGATGCGGTGAGGCTGGCCGAGCAGCCAGGGATGCAGGTTCAGTGCGAGCAGCCTGCCTCCCTCAGCGGAGGCTTCCGTACTCAGGAAGTCGAAGGCGTCGATGATCTGATCGGCGTACTCGCTTTCCGAATGCAGATTGTTCATGAGGATGAAGCGGTCTTCGAGTTCCGTGGAGAGCGGCATGGCGGTGATATCGCCGTGTTCCGTCCGGAACGTGTAGGGCATGTCGTCGTTGATCCAGTCGCACATGTACTCGATGCCGTGGCGAACCAGCAGTTCCGGCGTGCTTCCGCTCTGCGACTTTCCGGGGCTGAGCCAGCCCGTCACCGTCTGGCCGGTCGACTCTCTCAGTACGTCGAGCGAGCGGCCAATCTGCGCAGCTTCCTCGCTGGCGTCGAGGCCGCCGTAATGTGGCGTGTCCATATCCCAGCCATGGCTCAAGATTTCGTCGCCGCGCTCGGCGATCCGCTCGATGAGATAAGGGTAGCGCTCCGCGAGCCGAGCGTTGACGGCAAACGTCGGGCGAATACCGAGCCGGTCGAACGCCTTGAGAAAACGGAATATGCCGATGCGGTTGCCGTAGTCGCGCAGCGTGTAGTGCCGCAGGTCCGGGTAGGCCGTGCTCATGCCGCCCGGCGGAGGAAAGGGTTTACCCTTCTGGTTGAGAGGGAAGTACTGCAACGCCACGTTGACCCACAGCGCGACAGTCTTGCCGTCCGGCCACTGCACCGCCTTGCGGTCGCTTAACATCGACCAGTCATAGCGTTCGTGATCCATGCCGTACCCGCGTCGCGGGTACTCGAGATAAGACTTATCGAGCGTCATGACCGAACACCCCGCTTTTTTATGTCCTCGACGGCTTCGTCGTAGTGGTGCTCGATATAGTGCTCGGCGATCTCGCGGCCCGTCGTGACCCAGACGTCGGGGTGCCCGGTCATGTACTCGAGCGCCTCTTCGAAGGCCTTGAGCCGATGCGGATGAGAAACCTGATAAGCGTGCAGCGGTACGCACATGACGACGCCGTTGTCCTTGCCCTCGGCGTACAGTCGGTCGAAATTGGCTTTGATCATCTCGCCGTAGCGACGCGGCTCGATCTTGTTGACGACGTACACAATCGTGTCGTTCATCTCGAGCGAATAGGGCACCGAAATGAACTTTTTCCCCGAGCGGACGTGCACGGGTGTCGGCTGGTCGTCGTGGAACAGGTCGCAGGTGTATAGGCCGCCGGCTTCCGCGAACAGGTCCATCGTCACCTCGGTGTGTGTCAGGGCAGGGGCAAGATAGCCTGCACACTGCTGTCCCGTGTGCTTGTGGATCGTGTCGACGGCGTCCTGGATCATGCTCCGCTCCTGCGCCTCGTCCATGCCGTACGTGTAGCGCGTGTTGTAGATCCCGTGGCTGAAGAACTCCCAGTTGCGCTCCTTGCAGAGTTCGATGATCTCCGGATGGTGCTCACACAATGCGGTTGACAGCGAGATCGAACCGCGCACGCCGTACTTGTCGAGCACGCGCATCATGCGCATGTGCCCCACGCGATTGCCGTAATCCCGTGTAGCGTAACCGTGGACGTCGGGGACGGGTTTGGGCCAAGCGGCGCGGTGCGGGTTGACGGCCGGGTCCAGCTCGTAGAACTCGATGTTCGGCGCAACCCACAACGCAACCCGCGCGTTGTTGGGCCAGCGGATCCTGGGCCTGTTTTCGTAGGGCCAGTAATCGTAAAGTCCGGGGTCTTCTCGCATAGCTCAGGTCTCGGGTTGTGGCCGTTCCCGTTCTAGAAGTCGGCTCCGCGTGCCTGGCGGATGGGCTCACAGCCAGGATGATCGCGAAGCCACTGAAGCACCGTATCCACGGGCTCCACATCGGCGTATTTGAGCATCATGTCGCAGAGGTTGGCGAAATGCGGTATCTCGTGTTTGTCCGCAACACACTCTTCCGGAACGATCGTGCGGTAGCCTGTCGACAGAGAGGCGACGCAAGAGGCTCGGACGCAGCCCGACGTGCTGCCGCCCGTCAGTATCACCGTGTCCACCTTGTGCCAGACCAAAAGCGACGGAATCATCGTGTCATGGAACACACTGGCCATGCGCTTGTTGATCAGCGCGTCGCGACTGTGATCGATGTCGAGCCTGGGGTCCATCTCCGAGCGCTCGTCACCCACTTTGATGTTCTGCAGCGAGTCCGGGGTGTTGGTCCTCGTGCCCCATGCGCCGGCGTCGTCGGCATTGTCCATGTAGGCAACATAAGTCCAGATGACCGGCATGTTCTTATCGCGAGCCAGCGCCGACACCTCGTTGACATAATCGATTTGCTTCGGATGGGTCTGGTAGGCCGTCTTGAAGGTGTCGACGTCCGTGTAGGCGCGCTGCAGGTCGATGTTGATGATTGCGGCCTTGTCGCCGAAACCGAACTTGGCGCGGTTGGGGTTGGCCTTTACTTCTTCCCAGTACTGCCGGGGGGTGAGGTCGGAGGTTTGCATGGCCGGCATGTCGGTTCCTTTGATTATTCTTGGCGGGGGCTGTTCTTGACAGGATGTCGGTCGAGGGTCGGCTGGCGCACACATTAGCGCGGGTGCCCGCGAGCGGCAACCGCCCCTCCACGGCGCGTAGCGGCGGCTGTGGTAGGCTGGAACACCGCCCGGCGCGGTCAGTCCAACCAAGACTGGTCCAATCCGGGCAAGGCCCGCGAACACTGGCCGGGAACGAACAGGAGGAATGGCATGGATATGTCCTGGATACAGGTTTTTGTGCTCACCGTAAGCGAGTGTGTGGCGCCGGCCGGCAAGACGGTTTGCCAGCAGCAGGAGTTCGAGCTGACCTTTCTGACCGAGGCGGACTGCGCGGTGGCCCGCGAGCAGCTCATCGAACTCAAGGAGGCGTCGGAATCGGTGATCATCAATGCCGATGCCACCCGCTGCGTCGCGACGGCGCGGCAGCGCGAGAGTTTTTCAAGCCTGGCCGCGGTGAACGCGGCCTCCGCGGGACGCGACGACTACCAGCCGCCGAGCCGCGAGCAGGTTCAGGCCGATTTTCTGGAGACGGCACATCAGGAGCGCCTGGGCGTCGTGCCGGAGTGCGAAGAAGGCAGAGACGTGTATCCGTGCCGCAAGGGCAGCATCATCATCGAGGAGCCGGCCTCGAACACGGTGGAGATCTGGCGCCAGGATTCGAATTAGGCCGCTCACCATCCGGCGCACGTGTCGCCAACCTTTGCACAATGTAGAATGCCCGCTGGATCATCAACGCGGGCGGTGCCCGCCGGGTTAAGACGCGTTTGACTAACAACAAAGAGTGGCTGCCGGACGAGATGTTCGGCAAGGCCGAACACGATGCCCGCGATTATTCCGTATTTCCAGGCAACCGTCCGCCTAGTGTAAGTACGCCGATCGAGGCGTTGCTCAAGCCCGAGTTCTGCAACGCCCGGGCCGAAGAGCTACAGGCGCTGGCTGTCGATGACTACATTAGCCAGGTGCTGGAGCCGGCCGAGCTGCCGTCGCGCAGCAGCGCAAGGGAAGTCGTCAACCAGCTCAAGGGCAAGCTCATCGTCGACGTGAGCAACGGGCCGCTGTATGCCGCCGAAATCGATCTGGTCTTCGATTCGGGCACCCGCCGCGTCGGCTTCATCGCCCAGGATCGTGAAATTAACAACGGCGTCTGGGGGCCGGAGCACCACGAGCAGGCAGCGCAGCTCGTGCGCGGCTACGGCGACCTGTCGATGCCCGTCGTAACCTTCATGGACACACCCGGCGCCGACGCCGGCGCGGAGGCCAACGGCAACAATCAGGCACATACGATTTCCCGGCTGCTCGCCGAAATGTGCAATCTGCAGGTGGCAACCGTGGGCATCGTCTATGGACTCGGCTACTCGGGCGGTGCGATTCCGCTTGCCGCCACCAACGTACTGCTGTGCGTGCGCAGCGCCGTGTTCAACACCATACAGCCCAAGGGGCTCGCGAGCATTGCGCGCAAGTTCAACCTGTCCTGGCAGGAGTGTGCGCGCTACGTGGGTTTGTCGTCCTACGAGCTTTTGAGCAAAGGCGTCGTTGACGGCGTTGTCGATTATGCACCCGACGATGCCGACCCCGACATTTCGCGGCTGCAGGCGGCGATCTGCAGCGCCATCGAATCGATCGAACAGTCGTCGCGCAACTTTGCGGCGCAGGAGCCCGTCGTGCTTCGCCAGTACGATCGCGCGGTGGGCCGCTACCTCAATCCGCCGCCCGAACTCGAACAGGTCAAGTCGATGTCGGCGTTTTCGTTCGCCGACGCCAAGCGGGCCGTGCCGGACGTGTTTGGCCTGAGTATGCGGCATCTGCGCTACGTCGGTTTGCGGCGCCGGATACGGACCTCGACGATCGAGACCTACGGCCGCCTGGCGGACGTCGAAATACCGGCGGGCGACCTGGAGCAGCGGACCCAGAACCTGCGCGAGAAAGCCTTCGACGAATGGCTGGAGGATCCGGACCGGATCGTCTACAACGAACCGCTGGCGAAGGCCCTCAAGAACTACCGGCAGCGCAAGGAGGGGCTCGACAAGGAGCGCAACAGGCTGACGGCCATTTTGCTCGGCGAGCCGCAGAGAAACTTCGAAAACGCTCGCGTCGATCTGTGTTTTCGCATCGGCCTGTACCTTTACAATCGATGGAAAACTTCGTCGCCCTACAATTTTCGCCGCTTGATCGAACTGCTTGCGAGCCGGGCCCGCGAAATCCCGAGCGAGCGGGTCGATGACATAGCCGCCAACGAAGTGACGGTGCGAGACGTCGTTTTCGATACCGGCCTGCGCGAGGCGCTGACAAGTACGTTCGTCAACCTGCTGATCTTCGACGCCCTGTACGACTCGATCGTCAACGAGTTTGCCGATATTGCCGAGGAGGCGCGCCGCACGCACAAGATCTCCCAGGAACTCCTGCACTCGCTCCTCGACCGGTCTCTGGCCGGCGCGGCGCAGCAGGTCAAGGGTGACGCGGAGACCGGCGAAACGGGGCGTTTCCTCGCCGCCAATGCCGACGCGTTTTCTGACTGGATTCGCTATTTTGTCCGCTTCAACGGGCGCGGCGCTTTCCTGAAGGACGTCGAGGAATGGAAGCGTGTGGCGTTCACGCGCCTGTCGGACGCGTTGCTCGTCCTCATTACGTTCATGTTCGAATCGCTCATTCCGGATTTTCTCAAAGCGCAGGAAGGCCGCGGCAACTATGAGGGCGCGATCAAACCCACGCGCATCGGCAAGCGCAAGGACTTCTGGAACCAGCTGGATATTGCCTACAACGACGTGCTCGTGCAGCGGGTCATCGACACCCACAAGGCGCGCAAGCTGACCGGCGTCGAAGCGATACGGGATCGTTTCTTTCGTGATTTCGAAGAGCTCGACGGCAACCTGATGACCGCCGACCCCGTGGGTTTCCCGGGGTTTCGCCTGTCCGTCGAGCGCGCGCTGGAAAAGGGCCAGACCCCGTGTGGCGTCGTGACCGGCATTGCAAATCTTGCGTTTGGCCCGGGAACGCGTGTGGGTGTGCTGATCTCCAACGTGGGTTTTCAGGCCGGCGCATTTGACATGGCGAGCAGCGAAAAGCTGTCCCGCCTCTTGTCCGAATGTGTGGAGCAGCGTCTGCCCGTGATTGCTTTTGTGTCTTCCGGGGGCATGCAGACGAAAGAGGGGCCAAGCGCGTTGTTCGCGATGGCCGTGTCGAACGATCGGATTACGCGCTTCGTTCGCGACAACGATTTGCCTGTCGTGGTTTTTGGTTTCGGGGACTGCACCGGCGGGTCGCAGGCCAGTTTCGTCACGCATCCGATGGCGCAAACGTACTATTTCAGCGGCACGAACATGCCGTTTGCGGGGCGAGTCGTCGTACCGTCTTTCCTGCCCTCGCAAAGTATCGTTTCGAACTACCTGTCGACGAACCCCGGCTCGATGCGCGGTCTCGTCAAGCACCCGTTCGCGGAAACGCTCGATCAGGAACTCCGCGCGGTCGACCCTGGGATACCGGTGCCCACCGAAACCGTAGAAAAGGTCATCGAGCGAGTGTTCCGCGGTTCGTGGCTGCCCGAAGCCGTTACAGGTGACGACGACGACGAGCCGGACGGCCGGCACCTCATGGGGCCAATCGACCGTGTATTGATCCACGCAAGGGGCTGTACGGCCGTCAAGTTGACGCGAATCGCCAAGCGCCGCGGCACCTCGGTCGTGCTCGTTCAGTCCGACCCCGACATGGATTCGGTGGCGGCCGATCTGCTGGGCGAGGGGGACGAGGTCATTAGTCTCGGCGGCCAGACGCCCGACGAGAGTTATCTGAACGCCATGAGCGTTTTCAGCATTGCCGCGCGCGTCGGCGCGACGGCGCTGCACCCGGGTATCGGTTTCCTGTCCGAGAACGAAGAGTTTGCTCGCGCCTGCCGGGATCGCGACATCAATTTTGTCGGCCCGTGGGCGCGCAACATGGCCGTCATGGGCAACAAGTCCAACGCCATCAACACCGCGCTGTCGCACAGCGTTCCGGTTGTGCCCGGCAGCCACGGCATCCTGACGAGCGCGGCGGCCACCGCCCAGGTCGCCGAAGAGACCGGTTACCCCGTACTCCTCAAAGCGGTACATGGCGGCGGCGGCAAAGGCATCAAAGTCGTTCGGACACCCGACGAAATTCGTGAGTCGTTCATGACCGTGTACGCCGAAGCCAAGAGCGCATTCGGCAATGGCGACCTCTATCTCGAGAAATTTGTCGAGTCGCTACGCCACATCGAGGTGCAGATCCTGCGCGACTCGCACGGCAATACAATGATTCTCGGCCTGCGTGACTGCAGCGTGCAGCGCAACAATCAGAAGGTGCTCGAGGAATCGGAATCGACGATGCTGCCCGCCGACCTCGAAGAGGCGGCTTACGCGCACGCGCGCCAGCTGGCCGACGCCATTGACTACCTGGGCGCGGGCACGGTCGAGTTCATCTACGACCTGCCGAACAACGCGCTGTACTTCATGGAAATGAACACGCGGCTGCAGGTGGAGCATCCCGTCACGGAGTGGACCACGGGAATCTCGATCGTCGACGAGCAGTTCCGGATTGCGGAAGGCGAGAGCATTGCGGGGCTGGAGATAAACCGCCGCGGCTACGCGATCGAGGCGCGCATTACGGCCGAAAAAGGCGCGCGGGATGCGGACGGCGAAATCGACTTTGTGCCGACGCCCGGGAAACTGAGTCGCTGCGTGTTTCCAGCCAATGACAACGTCGAGATCATTGCAACCATTGCCGAAGGCAAGACGGTTTCACCGTTCTACGACAGCCTCGTCGCACAGGTGATTGCCTACGGCGACAATCGCGAAGACGGTGTGCGGAAGCTCAAGGCGTATCTCGAATCGATTGAGATTCGCGGGATTTGCACGAACATTCCGTTGCTGACGCGGGTGCTCGAAGATCCCGTATTCGTCAAGGGCGATTTCGATACCGGCTATTTGCCCGAATTCCTGCGTCGCACCGACGCCGACGCGATGCTCGAGGAGATGGAAGCGACCGGCGCCGGCGGGGAGCAGGTGTCGATCGCGATCGAAGGTTCGTCCGAGCTTAAAGTGCTCTCGCCGCAGACCGGCATCTTCTATTCCACGGCTTCTCCGTCGGATCCTCCTTACGCGAACCCGGGTGACAAGGTGACGGTGGATCAGACCTTGTGCCAGATCGAGGCGATGAAGATGTTTACCTCGGTCTCGCTGGCGAGCTTCAACGGCGACGTGGAACTGTATCCGGCCGCCAAGCGTTACCGAGTCGTGCGCGTCAATCAGGTCAACGGTGCGCAGGTGAATGCCGGCGACCTGCTGTTTGTCGTCAAACCCGTCAAGTGAGCGAAGTGGATTTGCGCGCCGCTGGGAATGCGGTTTTCGACTGAGAGCCCGTCGGATGTCGCTGTTTTTCGACTACGGGTTCGAGGCGCCGATTGCCGAACACGACGTCGGCAGCAATCGCTACCGGTACACGGTCGTCTACGTTCCGCAGGATATCCTGGCCGAGCTGCCGATGGCCGAGTATCCGCGCCTGAGGATTACGGGCGAGGTGAACGACCACCCCATCGAGGCATCGATAACCCCGGCAAAAGGCGTCTGGTATGTCTTGCTCTCGAAGCGTGTGCTCAAAGCGATCGGTGCCCGCGTTGGCGACTCCGTTAGCGTTCGATTCAGGATCGCCGATCAGGATGCCGTGGACGTTCCGGCGGCGCTTGAGGATGCACTCGACGGGGACGCCCGTATGCGGGACCTCTGGGATACACAAACACCGGGGAAACGCCGCGCATTGGCCTACCGCGTGGCGAGCGCAAAGACCGAGGCCACGCAGACGAAACGTGTAGCCGAGGTGTTCGACATTCTCGACGGCAAGCGGGACCTGCGCGGCAAACTCATCCGGTAAGACGAGCGGCCCGGCTCGCTATGAATCGGCAGCCCTGCAGCCGCTACCGCGCAACCCCATCAGGCTAATGTTGTACAGACGCAACATTTTTTCTCATGTAATAAGCGTACTGACTGTCGCGTTTTGGGCGCTAAAAAGCCCGATAAATGGGCAATCTCGACATAATTCCTCTAGACTGCTCCTGACGGTTCGTTGTTTGGATGAGACAGTTGGGGCCGGTTAAGGCCGTGTCTCATCGATAAAGACACACGTTTGGGCTACGACGAGCCATGAGCAATGAAAGGGGAGACACTCATGAAACATCCTGTTCACAAAGTCCGACTGCCGAAGGCCGGCCGGCGATCGTTTATTTCCGCGGCGGTCGTTGCGTCATGCTGTGTGGTGTTGGCGGACGTCGACGTTGCGCATGCGCAGGGCGATGACGAGCCGATCGAGGAGATCGTAACTCTCGGTACCCGCGCACCCGGACGGGTATCGGCCGATCTTGCCGTGCCTGTCGATACCTTGCCTGCCGAGGCCATGGCGGCCACCGGTCAGACCGAGGTGGGCCGCATGCTGCAGACCCTGGCGCCGTCGTTCAACTTTTCGAGTTCGTCCATCTCGGACGGCACCGATGCACTGCGCCCGGCGACGCTGCGGGGGCTCGGACCCGACCAGACGCTTGTGCTCGTCAACGGCAAGCGGCGCCATCAGGCTGCGCTGATTCACATCAACAACTCAGTCGGCCGCGGCACGGCCGGCACCGACATGAACGCGATTCCGGCGGCGGCGATCAAGAGCATCGAAGTGCTGCGCGACGGCGCGGCGGCGCAGTACGGCTCCGACGCGATTGCCGGCGTCATCAACATTAACTTGAGGGACGATGCCGAGGGCGGTTCAGCACTGGTCTCCGCGGGGCAGACGACGGAGGGTGACGGCACCGTCTACAACGTCGATTTCAACAAGGGTTTGTCGCTCGGTGACGACGGCTACATGAACGTGTCGCTGAATTATCGCGACCGCGAGAGGACCAACCGCGCCAACCCACAGGGCGTGTGCCTCTACGGCGGCTGCGTCGACACCGACGGCAACGGCTTCCTCGAGCCTGCACCCGGCAACGAGACCCGGGAAGTCAGCGGTCCGGGTCGCGACCCGTTCAGGATCGGCGACGCCGACTCCGAGCAGGTAGCGGCCGTAATCAACGCCGGCTACGGCGTTGGCGAAGGTGAACTCTACGGTTTTGTGACCTATTCGCGTCGCGAAAACAACTCCGGCGCGTTCTATCGCAACCCCTCGAGCGGCAGCGCGGCGCTCGACGACGGCGAGAACGTCATCGTCGACGGCTTTCTGCCGAACATCAACTCGGACATTGTCGATCAGTCCGTCAACGTCGGCTACAGGACCGAGTTCGACGACGGCGCGTTCCTGGATATCTCGTTTACCGACGGGCGCAATCGTATCGACTACACGACGAGCAACACGGTCAACTACTCGTTTGTCAATGAGCTGAACTTCGGTCGTGCGCTGTCCGACGCGGACATTCGCTCGAGCATACCGCGCGAAGCGTTTGCCTACGGCATCGAACTGAATCTGCAGACGATCAACGTGGATTACAGCAAGGCGTTCGGCGATGTGTTCGTGGCCATCGGTTCTGAGCTGCGCACCGACGAGTACCGGATCATTCCCGGAGACGAGTATTCCTACCGGGATTTCGATACCGAGGACGGCGTCTCGCTGTACGCGCAGGATGGCCCGGGTGGCACCCAGGGCTTTGGCGGTATTGCGCCGGAGAGCGCGGTCGACGAAACCCGCGACGTCATTTCGTTCTACGGCGACGTGGAGTGGCAGGCCACCGACAGTCTGCTGGTCAATGGCGCCATCCGCTATGACGACTATGACGGTTTCGGCGATACCACCAACTTCAAGCTGGCCGCCAATCTGGCCGTTACCGACACGGTAAGGCTGCGGGGCGCCGTCAGCACGGGTTTCCGGGCGCCATCGATGCAGCAGCTGTTCTTCAACAACATCAGCACGCAGTTCATCGGCGGTGAGCAGATTGAGACGGGTACGTTCCGCAACGACAGCGCCGTCGCACAGGCGATCGGGATTCCCGAACTCAAGGAAGAGGAGTCGACCAACTTCAGCGTCGGCGTCGTGTGGGACATCACCGACAGCTGGGACATTGCCATCGATTACTACTCGATCGATATCGACGACCGTATCGTCATCAGCAACAACCTGGGCCGGGGCCTGTCGCCGGCACTCGATGCGGCGCTCGATGCCACCGGTTCCGGTGGCGGTCAGTTCTTCCTGAACGCCATCGATACCGAGACCGACGGCGTGGATATCGTCTCCACGTACGATGGAATCGGCGTATTCGGCGGCGATCTCTCGTTGACGTTTGCGGCGAACTTCACGGACACCGAGATCTCGCGGATCTTCTCGAACTCACCGACGCTCGGCGCCATTGCGCCCGACGTCATCTTCGGCGGCTTCCAGCCTTCTGTCATCGAGACCTGGCAGCCCGAAAGCCGGATCAGCCTGACCGGCAACTGGATTCGCGACAGCTGGTCCGTCAACGTGGGGCTGCAGAACTACGGCGAGTACACGACCGTGGATTCCGGCTCGCAAACCTACGGTGCTGAAACGCTCGTGGACCTGCGCGTGAGCTACGATTTCGGCAACGGCATCAGTGCGTTCGTCTCCGGAGTCAACGTTTTCGACGTAACGCCGGATGAGGTAACGAACTCCGGTTCGCGCGGCGGTCAGTTCGAGTCGGCCCCGGGCGCGGAGGACCTGGCCAGCCCAACCGTGTTCCGCTACTCGCGGCGTTCGGCGCCGTTCGGCTTCAACGGCGCCTACTGGTCAGTCGGCGTGCAGATGAACTTCTGATTGGGTTGAACGGAGCTACCGGTCAGTCGGCGTGCAGATGAACTTCTGAACGCTTGGATGATCGTTGAGACGCCGGCGGTTGAAAAACCGCCGGCGTTTTTCGAACTCAAGCCCGCAGTACGTGCGTTACAACCGTGGCGCCCGTGCCGCCGATGTTTTGCACCATGGCCGTTTCGGCGCCCCGTACCTGGTTCTCGCCGGCCTGCCCCGTGAGCTGCAGCGTCGTCTCCACGAGCTGATACACGCCGGTTGCGCCGACCGGATGGCCGCGCGCCTTGAGTCCGCCCATCGTGGCGATGGGTAAGCGGCCGTCGATGTTTGTCGCCCCTTCCTCGCCGAGCCGCGTGCCTTCGCCGGGCTTGGCGAAACCCGCAGCTTCGAGGCTAAGCGTCGTAATGATCGTGTAAGCGTCGTGCAGCTCGAACAGGTCCATGTCGTCCGGGCCCAGGCCGCATTGCTCGTAGGCGCGCCGGCTCGACAACTCCGCGCCGGCCAGCTTGAGCTTGTCGCCGCGTCGATCGATGGCCAGCGAGTCGGTGCCGACGGCGGAGGCGATGATCTCCACGGGCTGAATGCCTTGCTGCCTCAGGCTATTGCACACGTCTTCGTTGGCGAGTACCAGCGCGGCGGCGCCGTCACAGGTGGGTGGTGCGTCCATGAGTTTGACGGGTGGTACGAGCATCTTCGAATTGAGGTAAGTGTCGAGGTCGAGCGGTTTTTTCAGCAGCGCGTTGGGGTTGTTCATCGCGTTCGTGTGTGCCGCTACGGCAAACGGAGCAAACTGCGCTGCCTCGACGCCGTAGTGCTCCATGTACAGCGCCATCAATCGCGCGTTCAGCGAAATGAACGATTCGCCGCGCACACCCTCCAGCTCCCAGTCAGCGGCGGTGGCGAGCGCGAGGGTAATGTCCTCGCGTGGCGCCTGCGTCATCCGCTCCATGCCGCAGACGACGACAAGATCGTGCAGGCCGCCGGCAACGGCTGCAAAACCCACTCTTGCCGCGGCGGCGCCCGAGCCACAGGCGGCTTCCAGGGTCATCGACTCGATACCGCGCAGGCCCGCGGCGTCTGCGTACAACGGCCCAAGCTGCTGCTGCTGCCCGAGGATGCCCGCCATCATATTGCCGACAAACAGCGCGGATATGTCGGCCGGATCGATTGCAGCGCTGGCCATCGCCGACTGAATCGCATCGCGGGCCATGTAACGGCCGCGCTGGTCTCTTCCTTTGCTGACGGGCGTTTGGCCTATGCCGACAATAAATACTCTTTGCACGCGCAAGTCTCCCTTCGGTGTGGGCGCCGGGGCGCTATCAGCTCCTCGTCAGTACGTATTTGCCCGGTGCGTCTTCGATAACGTCGAGTTCGCCGCTGCCGGGTATACGAGCCGGCACTTGTTCGCCGGAGTATTCGCGGAGCCAGCTGTGCCAATCGTTCCACCAGGAACCGGGGAACGAGCTTGCGCCCTTGACCCAGGCGTCGAGGTCCTTGGGCTGCTCCTCGTTCATCCAGTAGTTGTACTTGTTGGCCGCCGGCGGGTTGATGACGCCCGCAATGTGCCCTGAGCCCGCGAGCATGAAGCGCACAGGCCCCGAAAACAGGTTGACGGCCTTGAACACCGACGGGTACGGAGCGATGTGATCCTCGCGTGCGGCCTGGAGGTAAATGGGCGTCTGCACTTTGCCGAGATCGATCGGCACGCCGTCCATCTCGATGCCGCCGGGTTTGGCGAGGTTGTTCTTCAGGTACATCTCGCGGAGATAGAACATGTGCAGTTCGCGAGGCATGCGCGTCGTGTCGGAGTTCCAGTACAAGAGGTCGAACTGCAGCGGGTCTTTCCCGAGCAGATAGTTGTTCACATAGAACGACCAGATCAGATCGTTGGCGCGCAGCAGATTGAACGCGGAGTACATCGCGTTGCCGTCGAGGTAGCCCTGTTCGGCCATGCGCTTGTCCAGGCTCTCGAGTTGCTGTTCGTCGATGAAGACCTTGAGATCGCCCGCTTCGGAGAAGTCCATCTGTGCCGCGAAGAAGGTCGTGGCCTTGATGCGATCGTCTCCGGTCGCCGCCATATAGGCCAGGGCCGCGCCCATGAGCGTGCCGCCGATGCAGTAGCCAATGGTCGTGACTTCGCGCTCGCCGGTCGCCCGCTCCACCGCGTCGAGTGATTCGAGCACACCCTCATTGAGATAGTCGGTCATCGTCTTGGCGGACAAGGCGCTGTCGGGATTGGCCCAGGAGGCGACGAACACCGTGTAACCCTGTTCGACCGCCCAGCGCACAAACGAGTTTTCGGGCTGCAGGTCGAGAATATAGTACTTGTTGATCCACGGCGGGAATATCAGCAGCGGCCGGCGAAAGACAGTTTCGGTTGTGGGTTCGTACTGGATCAGCTGGACAATGTCGTTCTCGAAAACGATCTTGCCCGGCGTCGTGGCGATGTTTTTGCCGATCTGATAAGCATCCTGATCGGTCATCGTAATCTTGAGCTGACCGTCACCGGCCTCGAGATCGCGCTTCAGGTTGTTGAGGCCGCGAATCAGGTTCTGACCGCTGCTGTCGACGGTTTCCTTGATGACGTCCGGGTTGGTGAGGAAGAAATTACTCGGCGACAGCGCATCCGCAATCTGCTGGGTGTGGAACTGCACCTTTCGGGCGTCCTCTTCACCCAGGTTATCGATGTCCGCCATCGTTTTGGTCAGCCAGCGGCTGGTAATCAGGTACGACTGGCGAATGATGTCGAAAACCTGGTTGTTGTCCCATTCGGCGGACTTGAATCGGCGGTCGCCTTTTTCGGGTGTGGCCACCGGTTCGGTTTCGGCGCCGAGCATTTTTTTGGCGGCATGTTCCCAGAGATCGAGGTGCTGCTGCCAGAGTTCGAGGTTGGCCTTCACGAGCTTCTCGGGGTTTCCGGCGAGCTGTTTCGTCCCTTCGACAAACGAATCCATGACGTTGAACGGATCCATCATCGACGCAAGGGTTTCCTGCGGCGCGGCCATCATCTTTTTGAGGGTTTCCTGATTCTTGGCGAGTATGTCCATGAACTCGCGGGACAGGGCCTCGTAGTTCGCCGATTCGTTTGCGTTGCTGCGGTCTTCAGCCACGTCACTACTCCGATTTGTTGTCTGACTTGTCGTCGGGTGTATCTGCCGATCTTTTGGGTTTGCCCAGCATGACGTCCTGCATGGCCTGCCAGGCTTTCATGTTCGATTCCGCGAGATCCTGCATGGTCGAGAGCGGAGTGCTTTTGAGCGCCTCGCGCATTTGTTGCTGGTACTTGGCCTGCTGGTTCATGAACGTGTCGAAACTGTTGCTCAGGAACTCGCCGACAAAGTCCTGCATCGGGTTGCCGTAGAGGCGGATGATGCTCATCAGAAAGCCCGAGTCGAGCATCGGTTTTCCGCCGAGTTCCCGCTCCGCGATGATTTGCAGAAGCACGCTGCGCGTAATGTCTTCGCCGTTGGTGTCGTCGACGATGCTGACGTCGGTTCCCGACGCCACAAGGTCGCGAATGCCTTCCAGCGTAATGTGGCTACTCGTCACCGTGTCGTACAGGCGGCGATTGGCGTATTTTTTGATGAGGTGTGGTTCGGCCACGGCAGTCTGTCCCCGGTCTGTCATCAGCGTCCGCTAATCATAGCGCCGTCTGAACCCATCAGCCTATACGCCTTAGGTGGAAAGCGCCTCTGACGCGGAGCCGAGGCCAAAAAAAAGGCGCCCGATTGCGGGCGCCTTTTGCCGGCGATTGAAATGCCGAGCGATCGCGGGCTCGAGGTTCAAGCCGCTTTTTTCGTCGCGGCCTTGGCGGCCTTCTTGACGGGCTCGACGAAGTCCTTGTCGAGCATTGTGGTCGTGCTGTCCTTGAGTTCGTTGCCGAGTTCGACGTACTCGCCGGCACGCTCCGTAAGCAGTTCGGCGAACGCCTTGCTGGCCTCAATCTGGCGCTCCATCAGGGCTTTGGGCTCGTCGATCTCGAGCGGCAGGCGGGCCTGCGAAACGGCAAATTCGACCATGTCGCCAGCCAGTGCGTAGTTCTTGCGAGCGATTTTCTCGAAGGCGTCGACGTAAGCCGTCGTGAAGTTACGGACCGGCTCCATGCCCTGCTTGGACAGGTCGGTGAATTTATCGAAGCTGTCAAAAAAAGCTGTCATTGGAGAGACTCCTGAAAATTCGAATAAAGCTAAAAAAGGGGGCGTTGTTTTGTTGCGCTGCAAAATAATAGCAAAATCATTTTGCATTGCAACAGAAAAATTTGAATTTCTGAAGATTTTCAAGAAAAATTAATAAAAATAATGATTTATATAAGATCTGTGTGCGCCCAGTCTCTCGCGCCGCAAAATTTCCGCGCAATGGCCGCCCGGCAGGGTGCTTGCACTGCGCTGACGCACGGGGACCGGTCAAAAGCACATAAACAGGGCAGGGCAGCCGTAAACGCCCCGCCAAGTGATTGATTGTGTGAATCCGCGCACATGGCATAAGCCTTGCAGTCACTCAATCGTAACGGATCGTTGCGACCATACCGGCGGGTTGATGCCGGGAGCCCGCCGGTCCACTGCTATTCGAGCGTATTGAGGCAAGCATATGGCTACTAACTACGATGACACGTACTTCCCCGCGGTTATTCGGGTTCGCGGCTCCGATACCGAGGTTGCGCTGGACGACTGCCTGATCGTCGACGGCTACGTCGTCGCGCCGGCTGCGGAGAAATCCCTGGCCAACGCGGAGTTTCCCTCGTTTTCGGCAAACGCCGAGTCGATAGGGGCCGAGACGCGGGTCGCTGCCTGACCGAAACCGCGGCGATTCGAGGGCGCGGCCCGAGTCCGCGGCTTTAGAGCGTCGGTTGGCGCGATTTCCAAATCATCCGCGCCAGCGCGCGGGTTAAGCTGCCCGAGTCGTTCCACACAGAGGTCCCGAGCCAGCCGTGGTTGCCAGCAAGCCCGTCTACACGCACGCGGAAGAAGTTTTCAACGCGGCATCACACGCGGTGGGACTGGCATTGAGCTGTCTCGCGCTGGTGCTGCTCCTCCTGCGAGCGGCTCCGCACGGCAGCCTGCTCTATGTACTGAGCGTCTGTGCGTTTGGCCTGTCGCTAATACTCGCTTACGGCGCGTCGACCGCCTACCACAGCGCGCGAACGGATACGCTGCGCCGCCGCTGGCGGGCCATCGATCACGCCGCCATCTATCTGCTGATCGCGGGGACCTATACACCGTTTGCGCTGATAACGCTGGGCGGTACGGTCGGTTGGGTCCTGTTTGCCGTGGCGTGGTCGCTTGCGGCGGTCGGTGTTGTGCTCAAGCTGTTCTACGCAGGCCGGTTCAGAATCGTGTCGACGCTCGCTTACGTCGCCATGGGCTGGATGATCCTGTTCGCTATCCAGCCGCTGCTGGACGCGTTTAGCGGCGCAGGGCTGTGGTGGCTCGTCGCCGGCGGTTTCGTGTACACCGCCGGGGCGCTGATCTACGCCGTCCCGAGGCTGCCCTGGGGGCACCCTGTATTTCATGTGTTCGTGCTGGGCGGCAGCGTTTGCCACTTCGTGGCGGTTTACGGCTACGTCCTGCCGCTCGGTTAGCCGCCGCGGCGCTACGAGGCCCGACGCTCCTCGAGCTGCCGTAACCTCGAAGGCTCCGGAAGCCGGATGCGCTGACCGGGAGGGGCGGTACGAAATCCGTGGCTCTGCAGCGTATTGGCCTCTGCCGCCGAGCCGTAGTGGTAGCACACGATGCGGTTCAGGAGCTCCTCCGGATACTCGTCAAGCAGGTCGACGAAACCGCTGTGCGCGGGATTGGCGCGGACGCCGCAATCGTGAAACACCGTTTCTCCCGCCGCGGCCACGTATTTGAGCACTTCCGGAATCGGCCGCGTGTCGCCCGTGTAGACGAAACAGGTTTCCAGCGCGAGCCCGTAGCAGAACCGCGGCTGCATGTGCCGGGATTCGAAGACATCGAACCAGTGCCTGTTGAGCCAGAAGCCGCGGCTGACCGGTACGAGTTGGAACGCATCCCAGAAGTTGACGCCGCCCTCGGCACGAATGAAGCGATTGCATACGAGCCTGTCCTGCAGGGACGGCACAATGCCCGCGTGAGCAAACAGGCGTATGCGTTGCGCGGGATCAGATATCGCGGCGTCGATCGTGTGGTGGAACAGTTCCTCCATGCCGCCGATATGGTCGAGATGCGTGTGTGTGATGTACAACGCGCGGGGCGCCTGCCGATAGCGGTCCAGATAGGCGTCGAGCATGCCGGGTGGGCAGTCGATCGTCAGTAGCGGCCGGTTGCCGCGCTCGAGTACGGCCACCGGTCCGAGTTCGGCGCCCGGGCCGCCCACGCCCAGGAACGTGAGGTTGTAGTGCGACGGCACCAGCTGCGGCATTCCGTTGGCAGAGACCACTTCCTTGTCGGACATCGATTTCCCTCGCGAGCATTTTTTCGAGACGGCCTGCGACCGTACAAAGCGCAGATGACGAATTCGTGACGGTAGGTCTACAAAATTGCTGTCCTCTTCCGGGGAATTCAAGTCGCTAGCGCCATGCGAAGTCCCGCTAGGTAGTTTCCCTGAGGCTGTTGCGTCATTCGTCCTTCTACACTGAAAGAGCAAGAAGGCCAGACATCGCCGGCGGGAAGCCAGAAGGCGATGCCGACAAAACCCGACGGACATGGAAGCCGGCAACAACACGAGGGCCAACAGCATGAATACCGCGCACAAGCGGCTTCTGTCCATATTCGCCAGCACAATCGTCGCTTACTCCGTCGTATTGCCCGCTGGCGCCCAGCAAAGCGTCAGCGATGCCGTCGACCTGCAGTCCGACAGCATCGACGCCAGTGCCGCGGCTCAGCGCCGTATCGACGAACTCGATGACGCTACCCGCGAAATGCTCGAAGAGTACCGGCAAGCCATGGCGCAGGTTTCCGACCTGGACGCCTACAACGCACAGCTGGAGCAACTGGTGGAGACCCAGCGTGTCGAACTCGCGGATTACGAGCGACAGTTCGACGATATCGAGGTGACCAAGCGACGCATCCTGCCGCTGATTGTCCGTCAGATCGAAGTGCTCGAAGAATTTGTTGCGCTCGACATGCCGTTTCTCGAACGCGAGCGTTCGCTCAGGATCGAGGAACTCAGGAAGCTCATGGGGCGTCCGGAGGTGCCGACGTCGGAGAAGTACCGGCGGGTCAGCGAGGCCTACCAGATCGAGCTCGACTACGGGCATACGATCGAGGCGTACGAAGCGGAGCTCAATGACGACGGGGCGACGCCGCGGACCGTGAACTTCCTGCGCTTCGGCCGACTCGGGCTTTACTACATGACGCTCGACGGTCTCGAGATCGGCTACTACGACAACGTTAGCGATCGTTGGGAGCAACTGGGCAGCGAGTACCTGCAGCCGCTGGAGCGCGCTATCCGCATCGCAAGGAAGCAGCTGCCGCCCGATCTGGTCCGACTTCCCGTTCCCGCTCCGGAGGTGCGTCAATGAGGCTTTCGCTCTGTATTGCGCTGGTCGCAGGCCAGTTCTTCGCGTCGGCTGCCGACGCAAGCATTGAAGATATCGACCAGCTGGTCGAGTCGGTTCGTCAGGAGGCTTTCCGGGAAGCGCAATTCGACGAGGCGCGTATCGAGCGCTTTCTTGCCGCGAGGGAGGAGCAGGCAGTGCTGCTCCAGGACGCCCGGGATGCGCTGGCCCGCGCGAACGCGCGCGCCGATGCGCTGCGGGTGGAATACGAGACCAACGAACAAACGCTCACCCGCTACGAAGGTGAGCTGCGTGAGCGGGCAGGCGACCTCAACGATTTGTTTGCGATTGTTCGGCAGACGGCGTTGAACGCCAACAGCGTGCTCAAGAATTCGCTCGTGGCGGCCGAGCAGGCGGGGCGATCGGAGTTTCTCGAACGGCTGGGGAAAGGCGAGCAACCGCCGAGCATTGACGACATCAAACAGCTGTGGACCAACGTCCTCTCGGAAATTAGCGAGTCGGGCAAGGTGGTCACGTTCAACAACACGGTCATCAAGCCGCAGGGTGAGGAAGCAGAACAGGCCGTGACGCGCGTCGGCGTGTTTACGGCTGTGAGCAATGGCGCCTACCTGCGCTACCTGCCGGATTCACGCAAACTCGTCGAGCTGAGCCGCCAGCCGCCCGCGCGGTTTCAGCGCATGGCGGCTGACCTCTCGCGCACGGACAGCGGCGTGGCGGCCATGGCGCTTGACCCGTCAAAAGGCGCAATCCTGAGCCTGATGGTGCAGTCGCCGGATGTTGGCGAGCGCGTGCAACAGGGCGGCGGGATCGGCTATCTGATTCTGATACTTGGCGGCGTGGGTGTCCTGATCGTGTTGCGTCGTGCAATCGGCCTGTTCCTGGCGAAGCGAGCGGTCGAACAGCAGGCCAATTCGGAAGACCCCAGCGAAAGCAATCCGCTGGGTCGCTTGCAGCGCATCATGGTCGAGCACCAGGGTGACGACCAGGAAGCCGCAGCCATCCGCCTTGACGAGCAACTGGCCGAAGAAAGCTCCCTGTTGAACCGGGGCCTGCCGACGCTTGCCGTGCTTGCGGCCGTCAGCCCGCTGCTGGGGCTGCTGGGGACGGTGACCGGCATGATCGAGACGTTCCAGTCGATCACGCTGTTCGGGACCGGCGATCCCAAGCTCATGTCGGGCGGGATCTCGCAGGCCCTGGTGACGACGCAACTCGGTCTGGCCGTCGCGATACCGCTCGTGCTGCTGCATTCGCTGTTGACCGGGCAGGTAAACCGGCTCGTCGAGAAACTCGGCAAGCACAACAGCGACATGTTGACGAATCATGGTTTGGGCTAACTACGTCGAAGGTCTTTCGAGCCTCTTCGACCAGGGGGGCTACACGCTCTGGGCGATCCTGCTGGCGTCGATTCTCCTCTGGCTCCTGATCGTCGAGCGCTACTGGTCGCTGTTTCGCGAGCTGCCGGCATTCCGGGCATCGCTACTCGAGGAGTGGACGGCATCGTCGACCGCGGGCGGGCCGCGCTCGTTCACCCGGATCAGTGCCCTGGTCGCCGACTTACGTGCCGAGGCCAGCCGCAATCTGCCGGCGCTGAACGCGCTCACGACCATTCTGCCGCTATTGGGGCTGCTCGGCACCGTGTCGGGAATGATCAAGGTGTTCGACGTCATTACGGTATTTGGAACGGGTAACACCCGCGGAATGGCTTCCGGTATCTCGGAAGCGCTCGTGACGACAATGGCAGGTTTGTTCACGGCGCTGTCGGGTTTGTATTTTGTGTCCGATCTCGAGAACCGCGCAGAGGATATGGCGCGGCGTTTCGAGGCGGAACTCGTGGAGAGTCAATAGTGGCAACGCGCGATCATCTCAAATCCGAGGCCGGACCGACGGCGCTCAACATTACGCCGCTCATCGACATGGTGTTCATCCTGCTGATCTTTTTTGCCGTTAATGCCTCCTTCATCAAGGAGGCCGGCGTCGAGATCGAACGGCCCAGCGCGAGGACGGCGCAGACCAAGCAGCAGGCCAACATCATGATTGCCGTAACCGAAAACGACGAAGTGTGGGTCGACCGTCAGCGCGTCGACCCGCGCAGCGTGCGCGGCCACGTCGAGCGGCTGCACGCTGAAAACCCGGAAGGCGCGGTGGTCATATTGGCCGACGACCAGTCAAGAACCGGCCTCGTGATCGAGGTGCTGGATCAGGCGCGCCTCGCCGGCGTCGAGAACGTGGCGGTTGCCGCTACGCCACCGGGGCAGTAGTCGTGCAGGGGGTACTCAAACCCGGTGCGCGCCTGCCGATGATCATATTGAGCGCGCTACTCGTGAACGTCGTGTTGTTTACGGCGATCGAGCTTATGGTGGGCTTCAAGCGTGTGAGGCTGACGCCGACCGAAGACTTCGATATCGCCAACTTCATTCGTATGCAGGAGGAGTCCCGCGAGGTCCGCTCGCGTCGCGATCCGAACGCGCCGCAAAAACCGCAGAGCGAAGTTCAGAAGGACCTCGAGCGGCTGTCGGCGGCCGGCTCCGGCACCCTCGGTGATCTCACGCTCGACGTGCCGCAATTCGACATAGACATTGGGCTCGATCTCGGCGGCATAGCGCTGGCCCGCGAGCTGACACCGCTCGTGCGTGTGCCGCCTGAATACCCGATGAAAGCGCTCGCTGACGAAATCGAGGGTTTTGTGCTGCTGCGCTTCATCGTGACCGAGACCGGTTCAGTGGAAGATCCCGAAGTACTGCGCGCCGATCCCCCGCGCATTTTCGATCGCGCGGCGCTTCGCGCGGTGTTGCGCTGGAAGTTTCAGCCGCAGATCCGCGACGGCAAGGCCGCCCGTGTCGTCGCAATCAGTAGAGTGACCTTTGTGCTCGCGGAGGAAGACCGGTGAGAGTTTTACTGCTGCTCGTGCTGCTGGTGTTTACCCTCGTTGGCGGTGTCGCCGCGGCGGATTCCAAGGCGTCGAGGACCACGTTCGTCAAGCTCATGGACGTGCAGGAGCTCTGGGAGGAAGAGCGTTACGGCGAGGCTGTCGAAAAACTCGAAGAGTTGATCGAAGCGACCCGCTCCAAACCGCACGACTTTGCGCTGGCTAACCAGTACCTGGCCCACACGGCCGTCATGATGGGCAAGCAGGAGGACGCACGCGCGCCGCTCGAGGCTGCGCTAGAGATGTCAGGACTACCCGACGAACTGGTCGGCAGTCTCAAGATGTTCTATGCGCAGATTGTGCTTGCGGAAGAGGAATACGACCTGGCGCGCCGCATGTTCAACGATTGGCTGGCCGTGGTCGAGGAGCCGCCGAAGCCGGCACAGCTGTTTTCCGTGGCCTACGCAAACTATCAGTCCGGCTATCTCGACGAAGCCGAAACCTACATTAGCCGCGCCGTCAACGAATCGACGAATCCGCCCAACAACTGGCTGCGTCTGTACTATCAGATACTCTTCGATCGCGAAGAATATGCGGCTGCCAAGCGTGTGGTCGTGGAGCTGCTCGACCGGGACCCCGACGAAGAACAGTACTGGCGTCTGCTGGCGAGCCATCACATGCGGCTCGAGGACTACGCGCCGGCGCTCGCGACGCTCGAGGTTGCCGGCCATGCCGGTGCGCTGACCGAAGAATCCGACCTGCGCCGCGTCGCATCGTTGTACGGCAATCTGTCGGTGCCCGAGAAAGCCGCCCGCAAACTCGAACTGTGGCTCGAGGAGCAACGCGTCGAGAGCGATGCCGACACGTGGCGGCGGCTCGGCGATTTGTGGATGCTTGCCCGTGAACGTGAGCGCGCGAAGACGGCGTTATGGAAGTCACTGGAACTGCGCCCGGACGCCAAGGCCTGGGAGTTCCTCGCAAGCATTCATTTCGAGGACGCCGAGTGGCGGCGTTCGTTCGAAGCTTTCGAGAACACGCTGGCCATGGAGGAAGCTGAGGGTGAGGCGCAACATCGCCTGCAGATGCTCACGGGTCTCACGGCCATGCGCGCGGGCGAGCGAGACAAGGCGCGCGAGTATCTGAAGCTGGCGGAGCGTTCAGATCAGCTGCGTGGACAGGTCAGGGGACTACTGCGGGAACTCGAAGAGCGTTCCTGACGCAGTTCCCGGAGCCGCAGGCGAATACTCCTAGAGTCGCAGGCGAATACCGATACCGTAGCTGTCCTCTTCCGACTTCAGGCCGAGGTTGGACAGCGGCTCAATCGTCGACACTTCGGCAAACAACTCGAGCCTCGGTGTGGCGAACCAGCTCACGAAAGCGCCGTATCTCGTGCCTTCGTCGAGCGCGGATTCGATCGAGGTAACGACGTCGAGGCCGACAGCGACGGACCGGTTGGGGTACAGCGACCCGCGCAGGCTGACGCTACCGTCGTTGCCGAAACGCTCCACGGTGGAAATCGCAAGATCGACGCCGTACTGCCAGTTACCGCCCCAGTCGGCAATGTGCGTGAGCCCCAGCAGCCATTCCGTCGTGCTGTCGCTGAACTCGGTGAGCCCAAATTGCAGTTCGCTGTCGACGTGCAGCACCGCAAGATCGAGGCTCGTCGTCTTGCCTACGTATCGGCCGAAACCTGCCAGCAGGCGCGTGGATTCTGCGGAGCTGTCTAAGCCGCCGGTGTCACTGTCATCATAAGATGCCGAGCCGAACACGTACCAACCCGTGGATTTAAAAACGTGGCGAGCGTCCAGCGAGACCTGCGTACTGTCCGTGCTCGGCGGATCGAATGCAATCGGGGTAAAAGGCGGAGGGTCGGGTAAGAAAATCGGCGGCTCCGGAAGCGACGGGACGACGATCGGCGGATCCGGAATGACCCCGATCGGAGCGACGCTGAACGCGGTGACCCCGCCGCCGTCCGAGTCGGTAAACGACAGACCCAGCGACGACGCGCGGCTGGTGAAACCCGCGCGACTCAAGGGACCGTCGCCCGCGTCGGCGCCGTTGTAATACCAGACAGCGGACAAGCGCGTGGAGTCGTCGTCGCTGACGGTTCGAAACGATTGTCGCTGGATCGGATTCAGGCCAACGATGACCTCGCCCGACGACGTGAACTCGCTATGATCGTAGGCGGCATCCAGCTCGAAAGTGAAGGGTTCGGCAGCCGCTGCAGCGGTCGTCGTCAGCAACCCGCCAACGAACAGCGGACCTACGAAGGCAGCCCGGCACGTACGCACAATCTTCAAGATAGTCGTCCTCTTAATGGTTGGGTTCCCGGCTCGGATTCGGAGATTTCCGAGGTCGCCGCGTCGGGTTCTATTTTAGCGAACAACGCCGTCGAAACCTTTGGTTTGCCGTAGGTAGAAACCACAGCCCCGCGGCATCGAAGTCAGTATTCAGGTCACCCGGAACTTTGACAACGCGGACACCAGTACGTTGCACGATGATGTCGACCCATTTTTCGGCTTTGAATCGGGCTCTGGCATTCGTGGCAGGGTTTGCCCGCGCGGTTGTACACCCATAGCCGGCCGGCGTTGTCTTTCTGTCTGCGCGTCACGCGTTTGCCGCCGCCGAGGTTTTGTTGCAACAGCGTTGCCGCGGTGCGGTAACACCGCTCGAGCTCATCGTCACTGCTCTGCGCAAGGGTCTGCGTCGGCGGCAGCCGTTCGACGAACAGCACCTCGGATTTGTAGACGTTGCCGATGCCGGCAGCAATACGCTGATCCAGGAGAGCGTCGAGCAACAGCGTGTCGCCGTCGTCGAACTCCCGTGCCCGCCGGACCAGCGTTCCGCCGTCGGGCTCGTCGGCAATCAGATCCGGGCCGAGCCGGGAGCGGAGTACACGCCGGCGTACGCTGCGGCCGTCGACCACTTCCACTTCCTTCGCGTTGAAACAAACGTACAGCCGCTCGCCCGCGTCGATGATCAGCGATGCCTGGTAGCGCGGCTTTTGCCAGTCCGCGCCGCTCGCATAGGTGTGCCAGGAGCCGTGCATGCCGAGATGACTGCGAATCGCCCGGCCGCCGCTCAGGCTTACCCACAGGTGTTTACCCTCTGCGCGCACGTCATCGACACGCTCGCCGCTGAACGCAGGCGTGGGATCGTCGACACCGAACGATACGCCGGAGAGTTCGCATCCGGTCAGCCGCGGCGACAGGTAGGCCGCGATCTTGTGGATGGTGTCCCCCTCAGGCACTTCGCCCTGCGTCGCGAACGCCGCTTCGTCCCGGCGGGCGTACGTCCACGAGTCCACGGTAGTCGGTGCCGAAGTCGGCGGCTTTGAACGCCTGAAGAAGCGGCGATTCGAGGACGTTGATGCCGTCGATTTTTTCGATGACCAGGAGCCCTTTGCGCGTGCCCCTCGGCAGGTTTCTGAGCGCCTCGATGGCGGCTTCGAGCGTGCCGCTCGCGGCATCGAAGCTGCCCGGAAACGAAATCAAGGTGCGGCCGTTGCGTGCGGCGTAAAGCACGGGCCTGCCGCGGATCGATAGCAGCCACGCACCGGCAACGCGTCGCGGCGTTGCGCGTTCCGGCGCCGCGACGTCCGGCCAGGGCAGCACGGCGCCCCACGGATTTGCGGGGTCCATGGCGGCCAGCGTCACCACGTCATTGACGTCGACGGCGCGATCGCGGTCCTCGGCTTCTTCCCGGCAGGCGCGCAGGCGGTCGACGGCGCCTGCGTAAGCGAACTGCGCACCCTCCAGACCGTCGACAAAATGGCCGCGGCGCACCTGCCCCTGCTCTTCGAGTTCGCGGTATACCTTGTAGAGCGCACCGAAGCCGCCATTTGTATTCTCGGCGGTTGCGGCACGGCGGTTGACGACGCCGTATCGCTCGAGCAGCACGCGCGCCCGGGTAATCGTTTCGCGCGTCGGGTTGGCCGTTCTCCGGGCCAGCTGTCGAACCAGCGACCAGCGGCCGCCCGCGGCCGGCGACGGCGCAAGCATGCGCGTGCGTCCGCGCCGACGAGTTTTTGAGTCCGCGTTTCTCAGCGGCGCAAACGTGTCATTACAGATTCGGCCGTCCCAGACCAGGTCCCACAGCGCCGACCTGAGTTCACCGCGATCGAAACCGGGTTGTTCGTCCTCGACCCAGTCCTCGATGTCGATAAGAAACGAAGCGCCCCGTTCGTCCAGGCTGTTGAGGATGTGTTTGTGCAGCGCGGACGGCGCTTCTTCATTGTCGTCATCGTTGCCGCGCGGCAGAAGGTCGCGAACCTGTTCGCGAAGGTACAGCACAATACGGCCGCTCTTACGGCCGCCGGTGCCGGTCCATACGAGTTCACCGGAAGCGGCGAGCGTGTCGAGCATTTCGCTGCGGAAGCCCGCAACCCTGGCCGGCAAAAGGACCGATTCGAGCAGAGACCAGGGCAGGGGTTGGGCCTGCAGTTTGCCGATGGCCTCCTTGAGCGCGGCGAGGCCGCCCCGACCCTCGTTGATGGCGTGCCAGCGCGGCAGGAACAGCGCCAGTGTGGCGCCGTCCACGGCTGCGACGTCGTCGCGCAGCTTGGCGAGATTGCGCCGCTTCAGGCGCCTCAGCACCTCCGAGTCGCACCAGTCGATCTCGGCGCCTCCGGGACGGATCTCGCCGCGAGTCAGCAAACCCGCCGTCGTCAGCGTCTCGAGTACCGGAGTCAATATCCCTTCGGGGAGTGCGTAGCGTGCGGCCAGACCGGCCGTGAGGAAGGGGCCGTGGTGCCGCGCGTAGCGACGGACAAGTACGGTCAGCGCGTCGTCGACCGGCTCGAGGAACGCATCGGGCACACCGCCAGGCGGCGCGACCCCCAGTGCGTCGCGGAATAGCCCGGCATCCTCGGCAGCCGCGTAGCGTTGTTCTCCGGCAATCCCGATTCGAATGGCCCGGCGTTCGCGCAACAGCGTGTCGAGCCATTCGCCTGAGTCTCCGCTCGCGCGTTGTCGAAGCTCTTCGGCATTGAGATCACCGAGCCTGCGCAGCACGTCGTGCAGCTCGTCAGCGTCACGCGCGCGGTATCGATCGCTGAGGCAGCTCAAATCGTCTTCGAGTTCGGCGAGGACCTCCGCGTCGATGAGCTCGCGTAGCTCACCCTGCCCGAGCAGCTCGGACATAAGCTTGCGGTCAAGGGTCAGGGCCTGTGCTTTGCGTTCCGCGAGCGGTGCGTCCTGTTCGTACAGGTAGGCGGCGACGTAGGCAAATACGAGCGACCGGGCAAACGGCGAAGCGCTGGGTGTTTCGACGTCATTGATCCGCACGCTTCGGCTTCTGAGTTCGCCCAGCAGCGCCTTCAAGCCCCGCATGTCGAACACGTCGGCCATGGCTTGCCGGTAGGTCTCCATGACGATGGGAAACGACGGGTACTTGCGGACCGTAGCCAGCAGGTTTTGCGCCTTCATCCTCTGCGCCCAGAGCGGTGCGCGCTGCCCGGGCCGGCGCCGGCGCAGCAGAAGCGAGCGCACGGCGTTCTCGCGAAACAGACCGGCATAAAGCGACGTGTTGGCCAGCTGCTCCAGCACCAGTTCCTCGACCACGTCGGGATCGGGTATCAGGTTGTCGAGCGGCGGCAGCTCTTCGGCGTCGGCAAAGCGCAGGACAATACCGTCGTCCGTGTACATGACCTGGATTTCATAATCGCCGTCGTCTCCGACAAGCCGCTGCAGCGCCATGGACCAGGGCGCGTGAATACGTGCGCCGAACGGGGTCAGAATGCAGATTCGCCAGTCGCCGAGTTCATCGCGAAAACGCTCGATCGTAATGTCGGTGTCGGTCGGCAAGGTGCCGGTTTCGCGCTTTTGTTCGGCAATGTAGGCGGCCAGGTTCTGCGCGGCGTAGCCGTCGAGCGGCGTGTTCGCCTTGAGCCAGCTCGAGGCCTTTGCCTCGCTCATGCGGCCGAGTCTGCGCAGGAACGCGCCGATCGCGCGGCCCAATTCGATCGGCCGCCCGGGGCCGTCGCCGCGCCAGAACGGCAGCCGTCCCGGTTCGCCGGGCGCCGGCGTAACGATGACGCGGTCGCGCGTAATCGCCTCGACGTGCCAGGTGCTGGCGCCGAGCGTCACGTTATCGCCGGCGCGGGTCTCGAACACCATCTCTTCATCGAGTTCACCGACGCGCGGACCGTCTTCGCCAAGGTGCACGCCAAACGCGCCGCGATCCGGGATCGTGCCGGCGTTCATGCGCGTTGCCAGCGCGGCGCCTCGTCTCGGCGACAGCGTATCGTTAGCCCGATTCCACGATAAGAGCGGGCGAAGATCCGCGAAGTCGCTCGACGGATAGCGTCCGGAGAGCATGTCGAGCACGGCGTCCAGCAGTCCGGCCGTAAGGCCGCGATACGACCACGCGCCGCGCACGATCGTGGCGATCTCGTCCACGGTATGCGGGCGCTCGCAGCACAGCGCAACAATTTGCTGCGACAGGACGTCGAGCGGGTTCTCGGGGATTTCAATCGCATCGAGTTTCGCGTCGAGCATACGCGAGGCGACAACGGTCGTTTCCAATAGATCGCCGCGGAACTTGGGGTAGAGCTTGCCCATGCTGACTTCGCCCACGCCGTGCCCGGCGCGGCCGACGCGCTGCAGACCGCGAGCGACCGACCCCGGCGATTCGACCAGCATGACCAGATCGACGGCGCCCATGTCGATGCCGAGTTCGAGCGAACTCGTGGCGACGATGCCGCGGATTGCGCCGCTCTTCAAACCCTCTTCGATCTCGGCGCGTTTACCGTGCGAGATGCTGCCGTGATGCGCGCGCACGAGCTCCTCGTCGGCCAGCTCGTTGAGTTTGTGCGCCAGCCGTTCGCACAGGCCGCGACTGTTGACAAAAATGATGCTGGAGCGGTTGTTTCGTATGGCGTCGAGCAGCTCCGGATAGATCGACGGCCAGATGCCGCGCTCCTTCTGCGGCGTGCCGACCTCGCGGGCGTACAGCTGACCCAGTATCGAACCGTCGCCGCTGTCGACAGCGGGTGAGGGTGGCTGCTCCATGTCGGGCACGGGAACCTTCACCTCGAGATCCAGTGCCGGCTTGCTCGAGCAGTCGACTATATCGACCTTGCGTGCACCGCCCAGGTAACGGGCGACGGCATCGAGCGGTCTTACGGTTGCGGAAAGGCCGATACGCTGAAACGGCTCTTCCGTCAGCTGTTCGAGACGTTCGAGCGACAGCGCAAGGTGCGCGCCGCGTTTACTGGGCGCCAGCGCATGAATTTCGTCGACGATGACGGTGTCGACGGTCGTCAGGGTGGCCGCGGCTTTCGAGCCCAGGATCAGGAACAGCGATTCGGGCGTCGTGACGAGAATATCCGACGGGCGTTTCGCCTGCTGCTGCCGCTCTTTTTGTGGCGTGTCACCCGTGCGCACCGCGACCGACGGCTGACGAAAAGACAGGCCTTCGCGTTCTGCATAGCGGCTGATGCCCACGAGCGGCGCACGCAGGTTGCGTTCGATATCGTAGACCAGCGCCTTGAGCGGGGAGAGGTACAGCACACGTACACCCGGGGCCGCATCGTCCGGCAGTCGGCCAAGCCGGTCGATACCCGCAAGAAACGCCGCCAGCGTCTTGCCGCTGCCGGTCGGGGCGACGAGCAGCGAGTGCCGGCCGTCCTGGATCCGTTTCCATCCCTTTGCCTGCACCTCGGTCGGCTGGCTGAAGTTCTCCGTGAACCAGCGTTGGGTGGCTGGCCCGAAGCCCGCCTCGGTCTTTGAGGAGCCGGTCATGGGCGCGCCTGTCGATGAAATAGCTGTCGCACGGTTTCGAGCGTATCAGCTTCCGAGGCGGGCTTGTCGTCGCGATAGCGTTTCACGCGCGCGAAGCGCAGCGCCATGCCGGCCGGGTACTGGCTACTGGCCTGGATTTCGTTGAGCGCAATCTCCACGACGAGCTCCGGGTGTACGTAGACGGTGTAGTCGTCGCGGCGCAGCTCCCTATCCAGCAGTGCCTGAGTCTGCCAGCGTAGCGTTTTGTCGGTAAGGCCCTTGAAGGTCTTGCCGAGCATGACAAAACTGTCGCCGTCGCGGGCGCCGAGATGCAGGTTGGAGAGATATCCCTTGCGCCGCCCGCTGCCCCATTCGGCGGCGAGGACCACGAGGTCGAGCGTATGCGCATGCTTGACCTTCAGCCAGCCGGCCCCGCGGCTGCCGGCTGCGTACAGACTGTCCGGGCTCTTGACCATGACGCCTTCGTGACCCAGCTCCAGCGCGGACGCGAGGAACGCGGCCCCTTCCTCGCTATCGGCTTCGCGGGTCTGCGGGATGCGATGTTCGCCGCCGAGGATGCTGTCCAGGCTGTCGAGCCGCTCCGTCAGGGGCCGGTCGATGAGTTCCCGGCCGTCGAGGTAAAGGCAGTCAAAGAAAAACACGCTGAGCGGCAGCTCACTCTCGATCTCGTCGCTCGGCTTTTTGCGACCGAAGCGACGCATCGTGACCTGGAACGGCTGCGGGCGCCCGTCGCTGCGGAGCGCAATGACTTCGCCGTCCAGAATGATGCTGTCGCACGACAGATTTCGAACCGCGCGAACCACTTCCGGGACGGCCCCGGTGCATTCGTTGAGCTGGCGGCTGAAAACCCTGACGGCATCGTTCAGACGGTGTACCTGGACCCGGGCGCCGTCGAGTTTGTAGTCGACAACGGCGGTCGGCATTGCGGTAAAAGCCGCGTCGATCGACTCGGCCGCCTGCGCGAGCATGGCACGTACGGGGATCATGGGCTCGAGGCGAAACGCGGCGAGGCCGGACTCGCCGTCGGAGAATGCGGCGCGCGCAACGGCGGCCGGGTCCGCGGACAGCATGGCGGCGCGGCGGACGGCGTCGATACCCACATCGGCGGCATCGGCAATCGCCTCGAGAAGTACCGCCTCGAGCGCTCCCTGACGCAGTTCGCCCATGATCAGGCGCGCGAGAAACTGGCGTTCGCCCTCGGAGCCTTCGGCGAGGAGTTCGGTCAGCAGGGTTTCGCGGCGCGCGTTGGCGCCTTTGCCCTCGACGGCGGCAATACGATCGAACTGCTCATGTACTTTGCCGAGCAGCAGCGTGCCGCCGGCGCCCGGTTCGGACAATCCGCCAAGCACGCGCCGGATGATGGCGGGCCCCAGTCCAATGCGGCCCTGCGGCAGCTCGCCCGACAGATAGCTGACGACAATCGGAACGTCGCCGCCGCCGGCTTGCTTCAGCAGTTCACTCAGGATTTCTCGCTTCTTGAGGCGGCTGCGGGTCGCCGCAATCCGGCTGGAACAGGTTTCGATGTCGGCGAGCAGCATGGCTGACTTTCTAGCGCCTTACGGACTTCGCCGCAAGCCGCCGCCGTCGAGTCTCGAATCGCCTGTGCGGCGGGCCCGCCGACCTAGACGTAACGGTAGTACTCGATGCCGACGTCCTGAAAATGCCGTTCTTCCGAGCTGCCGACGCGCTCGATGACAAACTCGTCCGCGGGCAGCCATTCGAGCCCGGCAACCCGACGTCCGTCATGCAGCGCCTCGTACTGCTCGCGAGTCAGATCGACGGCGTTGTGCATCGCCTCCGCAAAACCGATGCGAGCGGCGGCCTCCTGCCAGCGTTCGCCGACAAAAAACGGAATGACTTCGGCCGCGTCGCCGCTGCCGTAGCCCATAGTCAGGAGTTCCTTGCCGGCAAGCGGCAGTTTCGTCGCCAGTGCTTCTTCAAAACCCGCGGCGAGCCAGGCCGGCAGCGCAGCTGTGTACAGGTTGCCGAGATCGCGGATGGCGTCCCCGCCAAGCGACAGCTTGTCGAGGGTGTCCGGAGCGAAGCGCGGTGATGCGCGAAATGCCTGCAGGGTTGCCATCGTTAGCGGGTAGGCATCGAGATTGAGCGTTTCCGGCGTGGCAAACTCCTGAACGTTCACACAGGCGTCCATCTCTTTTTGCAGTGCGTCGAAATCGACACCGGAGGTCTCGCAGTAGCCGGCGAGTTCGCGCCGGTCGCTGTCGTTGCCGCGGGCCAGCGCAAACAGCCACGCGACGGCCCAGCCGTTTTCGGGCATGCGCCGGTACGGGCGGTGCATAAAGACATGCTCGAGCGAACGCAGGTAGTTGCTCGGCACAACGTCGCGTTTCTCGTAGAGTTGGTCGAGCGCGTGCAGTGTTTCGTCGATGTAGCAGGTTGTCGAGTACTTGCCGTTGAACACCGGGAAGTCCTGCACGTGATGACTCTCGCTGCGGTCCTGGCCGCAGAAGCGCAGCATGGGTTTGCGAAAGTCCATGACCCGGTAGTCCGATGCGGACCCGGACATGCCGAGGTCGATCGTGGCGAGTGTCGGATCCCTTTCGAGCAGCATCGCCACGGCGCCCGCACCCTGGGTCGGCTCGCCCGTGCTGCCGCGGGCGTACTCGGCAATATCGGCGCAAACGACTATGGCTTTGCTGCCCGCCCCGTCGAGTGCCAGGTAGCGCAGCGCGCCTTTCATGGCGTAGACGCCGCCCAAACACGCGTGCTTGAATTCCGGTACTTCGCAGCGGCGCGAGAGCGGTGCGCGGCCGCTGGCCCTGAGCGCGCGATCGACCATCCCCTTGATGATAATGGCGCCCGCGGAGTTGTCGGTACTCGATTCGGTGCCGAGTCCGAGGAAGCCGATCTCGGCCGGATCCAGTTCGTACTGATCGATGAGCCGCATGACCGCGGTTGCCGCCATCGTGTAGACGCTTTGCCTCGGGCCGCGCAGGCGGAAGCTGTTGCCGACCACGTTCTGTATCTTCGGCCAGGGATTGTCGGTCCAGTCACACCAGTCTTTTAGCTGTACCCTGAACGGCGGCATATAGACCGCAAGTCCGCTCAATCCTATTGTCGAATTTTGGGATGACCTTGCTGATGTTGTCGTCGTCATCGTTAGCCCCTTTACAATCTGGCCGGCTTTCAGGCCGTTTCTTCTTCAGTCTTCTTGCCGCCCGTCGTGAATCGCGCTCAGGCAAACGGCCGGTTGCGCCGCACAATCGCGGCATTCAGCACGGCGGCAAAGCTCACCCACGCAAGATAGGGGAGCAACAGCCAGCCGGCCCTGCTGTCCATCTGGCCGCACACTGCAATCAAGACGGCAATCGACAGCCACAGAAACACTACTTCGAACAACGCCCAGTCCGGACGTCGCAGCTTGAAGAACAGCGCGCTCCAGGCAACGTTCAGGACCGAGTTCACGGCAAAGGCGGCAATCAGCGCCGAGCGATTCTGATCCGCCATCCACGCCAACACCCCTGCGGCTGCCGTGGCCGTAAATATCAGCGTCCACGCCGGGCCGAACGCCCAGTCGGGCGGCTGCCAGGCGGGTTTGTCGAGCGACAGGTACCACTCGCCAATGTCGGTCAACAGGGCGCCAAGCACTGCGACGACAATAGCGATCACGGCGGCAATGCCGATGACCCACAGTTTGTTGTCGGCGCCCTCCATAAGCAGGCCCTAACGAGGGTTCAGCCCCACGAGATGAGCCAGATCCTTGAAGAAAATGCGCACGTGCGCAGCGGGTTTCGCGCGCACGAGTTTCTTGTTCATGTACGCCTCCCAGGTCAGCCGCTGAACGTCCGGATCGCGGCAGATCTCGACGAACTTCTCGCGCCGCTTGTCGCTCGAGTACCAGTAGTACTGCATGATCCCGAGAATGAAGAACACCCAGCGATGGGAAGCCATGAAGTCTTTGCGCACGTTGCCGAGTTGTCGGGCATCGCCGCTCTCGAGGAAAGCGGCGACCGCCTTCGCGGCCGATCGGCCGCTCGACATGGCGTAGTAGATGCCTTCACCGGACGACGGCGCCACGGCGCCGGCCGCATCCCCGACCAACACGACGTCACGGCCGTTGTCCCAGCGCTTCAGCGGCTTGAGCGGTAGCGGCGCGCCCTCGGTGCGCACAATCGCGTTGTCGTCGAGCCGCGAGTTGTCGCGCATGATTTTTACGGCATGCCTTAGGGAAAAGCCTTTGATGGCGGATCCCGCTCCGACGCTCGTGCATTCTCCGTGCGGGAATACCCAACCGTAAAAGTCGGGCGATACCTTGCCCTGGTAATACACGTCGCAGCGCTCCGGATCGAACCACGGCGTCTTGCCGTCCGGCGAGCGCACTATCTCGTGATAGGCGAACACGTGTTTCATTGTTTCCTGCTGGCTCATTGCCTGCTTACGGACCCGCGATGCTGCACCGTCCGCGCCGACAACGGCCCCGACGCGCGCCTTGCTCACGGCCGCGGACTTGCCGCCGGCCCGGTACAGCACCGACAGTTGGCCGTGGCGGCTCCGCTCGAGACCTTCAAAATGTCCTTCGACGTAGTCGGCGCCGGCGTCCGCCGCGCGCCGTCTGAGCCAGTTGTCGAAACTGCCGCGGTCCACCATGCCCACGAAGCCGCCGATGTCCATGTCCACCTGGGTGTTCGAAGGCGACACCATGCGGGCTGAACTGACTTTGGCTTCCAGCCGGGATTCGGGGACCTCGAATTCGCGCAGCAGGATAGGCGGCACCGCGCCGCCACAGGGTTTGATCCGGCCGTTCCTGTCGAGCAGCAGCACGGACAAACCCCTTGAGGCAAGCTCGTTAGCCGCTGTCGCTCCCGAAGGGCCGCCCCCGATTACTGCCACGTCATAACATCTCATTGGGCGCAGTCCCTGACCGCCGTTTCAGCCGGTCGCTTGTTGTGGAAGGTTCTGGAAGCCGGTTTTTGGCCGGCCGCTCAGGCGTAGTGCAAGCACAACGGCAACCGCGAACAGCAGCCCTTGCGCGAGAAAGACAATGGAGTAGGCATACAGCACGGAGCCGCTGAGCCAACGCACGAGGTCGACCGCCGCCGTGCCGAGTGCACCGCCGAGACCGAAGGCAATGGCTTGCGCCGCGCCCCAGATACCCATGCGCACGCCGTCGCGACGCGCGGCTCCCTGAGAAACCAGGCCCATCATCGCGCCGATGGCCGCGACCGCAAACACGCCGTTGGCAATGCCGAGCAGGAATACGTTGGTGTACAGCGGCCACTCGCCGCCGGAGAACCCAGCCACCGCCAGGCCAGCCAGCAGCATGGTCGACGCGAGGCAGCCCGTGACCACAAACGCTCGCATGAAGCGTTCCCGGCTGAGCCCCAGCCGCGTGCCGATGACCGCGACGAGTATCATGCCGAGCAAAACGCCTGCGTGCTGCAGTCCGCCAAGCTGCGTGGATTCACCGGGTGTGAGCGTGAAGACGGCACCGGCAAACGGTTCCAGAACCAGGTCCTGTGCGCTGTAAGCCAGCATCGACACGAACACGAACAGCGCGAAGCGGCGGGTGTGCTGCTCGGCGAGCACTTCGGCGAGCGCCGCCCGGAAGCCCGGCCCGGCATTGTTTTGCTGGCTGCCGACGTCGACCGGCTCACCTTCGAGCCCGTGGAGGGCAATGATGGTCACGCCCAGCGCCGTCAGCGAAACGATGGCCGATATGACAACGAGACGCGCATAGCTGAACGGATCGAGGAATGCGCCCACCACACCGGCGGTTAGCGCAAAACCCATGATCATCATGATCCAGGTAATGCTGGCGGCAGCCGCGCGCCGTTCTGGCGGCACGCTGGCGGCGAGCAGAACCAGAAGGCAGGTGCCACTGGCGCCGACGCCGCAGCCGATCATCACAAATGCAACGACAGCGAGGGCCGTGCCGGCAGCGGGTGCGGTGGCCATCCAGGCGGTTGCCGCGGCGGCCAGCACGCCGCCGGTGCCCAGGAGCGCCATACCCGCAATAATCCAGGGAGTTCTACGGCGGCCCGCATCGGAACCGTGGCCGAAGCGCGGGCGGGAAATCTGCACGAAGTAATGAATTGCCACCAGAAACCCGGGCAGCATGGCCGGCAACGCCAGCTCGACCACCATAACGCGATTCAGGGTCGAGGTCGTCAGGACCACAATTGCGCCCAACGAGGTCTGGACAAGTCCGAGGCGAACGACGCCCCACCATCCTACGGTCTTGCTCACAGCACGAGTCCCCGGACGGCAATGGCGCTCGCGAGCATTCCGAGCACGTAAAGCGTGACGCCCAGCGCGCTGAGCCAGACGGCGCGCTCGATCGGAGCCGCGAGAAAACGCAGAATCATGCCGGCCTGAATGAGCGCCAGCGCGGCGACAATCGCAGCGGCGATCGGCAGCTGCCATGCCGCCAGCAGCGCAACAACAATCAGTTGAGGCACGAGCATAACCGCGCAGGCAACCTGTGCGGCGCGCTGTGCGCCAAGCTGCACGGGCAGGCTGCGGATGCCGAGCGCCTTGTCACCTTCGATGGCCTTGAAATCGTTGAGCGTCATGATGCCGTGCGCGCCAATGCTGTAGAGCAGGGCCAGCAAGATGACCGGCAGCGGCGGCAGACCGCCCAGAATGGCCGCGGCCGCCGTGAACCAGGGCAGCCCTTCGTAACAGAGCCCGACGGCGGCGTTACCCCACCAGCCGTTTTGCTTGAGTCGGAAGGGCGGAGCGCTGTAGGCCCAGGCCAGCGCGACGCCAACCGTTGCGGCGACGAACACCCAAACGCCCAGCATCGATGCGACCAGCAGTGAAAGGGCCGACCAGATCAGCGCAAAATACAGGGCCCGGCGGCCGGGCACACGGCCGGAGGGAACGGGCCGGTGCGGCTCATTGATGGCGTCGACTTCGCGATCGAACCAGTCGTTGACGATCTGGCTGGCGCCGCAGACCAAGGGTCCGGCCAGCAGTATGCCGGCCAGGGCAAAAGGCCACCGCTCCGGCATTGCTTCGCCCGCGGAAACCACGCCGCAACCGAAGGCCCACATTGGCGGGAACCAGGTGATCGGTTTCGTCAGCTCAACGTAGGCTGTCCACGCCGGACGGTCGGCCGGCATTACGCTCGTCGTCGCACGTCCCATCTACTGACAATAATACTTGACACATCAAAGCGTCAATAAAAAATTACATTCTGAAGCCGGGCAGGGCCGCCCGTTCGGATTTTGCGATCCCTCGAACAGAAAAAAACTCGGGAAAAAGATCTATTCTCAACGCCGCACAGCGTTTTTTTAGGGATATTCGGGCTACTCGGCCGTCTCGGACTCGTCGTCGCCGATCCCGTAGCGACGCAGCTTGACGTACAGGCTCTGTCGGCTCAGGCCCAGCATTTCCGCCGCGGAGGCGCGGCTCTGGTCGGACATGCTGAGCGCGGCTTCAATGCACATCCGCTCGATGATGTCGGTGGTTTCGCGAACAAGCTCCTTCAGCGGGACGCGGCCAACGAGTTCGGTCATTTCCTCGAGAGAGTGCGGCAGCACCGACTCGGCGTTGTCGCTGCTGGCCGCTTTCCGCAGTCTCCGGCGGATCACAAAGCCGAAGCACGGCTCGTCGCTGTCGAGCGCCGACACCCCCGACAATTCGACCTCCACCGGGTCGCCGTATTCGGGATGCAAGGTCGTGTCGTACTGGCGGATTTCGGCGCGCTCCTTCAGGTTGCGCAACAGCAGGGCCACATCGACGCCCGTGCGGCCCAGCCAGCGCTCGAGCGGCTGCCGGCTCACCTGCAGTTCGGTGGCCATTGCGGTTAGGTTCAGGAACGCCTGGTTGGCTGCCTGAACGTGGCCCTGCGGATCGGTTACGACAAACGCGTCCGGCGATCGATCAATGATGTCGATGACCTGATTGGAGTAACCCTTGTAGCCCGACTGGTCGGCGCTGTGCATGCGGATCAGGTAGTAGGGGCCGTCGTCGCGCCTCACGAGCGTGGCGTTGAGGCGGATGGTCAGGTTGCTGCCGGCCGTCTTGATGATCAGGTCTTCGGCTCCGCCGGCGGCGCGAACGCGCAGCAGGAGGTCGTTTACGGCGTCATTGCTGTTGTCGGTGAAGCCCCGCGGGAAGCTGCGGTTGACGAGCTTGTTGGCGGGCCGATCGAGCAGTTTGCCCGCCGCGGGGTTGGCCTCGACGATTTTGCCGCTGTCCGCGTCCACGAACAGGATGGCCTCGGTGGCCATCGAAAACAGCATGCGATAGCGCACTTCGGCCTGGTGCAGGCGGGCGTAGTCCCGCTCGAGGGAGTGCTGGACGTCGAGGAGTCGCTGCTGCAGCTGCGACACCTGCTTGAGGTTGCGGCCAATCGCGACCAGCCCCATATGCCCGTTGAGGCGCATGGTTTTCCAGGTGACCGGGAGATCGTCGGCGGCGTCGGTCAGATGGTTGATCTGCCGCCAGCGCGACGTCGAACCGTTATTAGAAGGGTCCAGCAGATCCTTGATTTTGCTGGCGCTTTCGACGGTTGCCGTGTCGGCCCACTGGTGCCCCAGCCAGTCTTCCACGAGGCTCAGGGAGCGGTCGTCGCTACCGAGAAAGACATCTGTAATGACGCCCTTGTCGTCGAGCATCAAGCAGACGTCGTTGGCTTCCATAATAAGCTGCGACGCCGATTCGGCCGTCAGCTTCGTCGCCAACGCACCGGATGACCCAGGCTTGCTCACGAATGTCAGATCCCTTTGGTGCCAGCGCGCCGTCAGAGCCGGCTCGCTGAGGTGGGGCGTAGTCTATTTCAAACCACGCGCACTTTCAGGCATTTTTTTGACCAAACGCTTCGCGATCCGAACCGCGTCCCTACCGTCTTTCGCCATGGCGTCCGCGCCCGTCTCATCCACGAGTTCGGGGTGCTCCAGAAAGCAGCGCCCGCCGACGACGATGACGGCCCGCGAGTTGCGTTTGAGTTCGCCGATGAGTCGCCGGGCATCCTCGAGATTGCGGTCGGCGCTGACGGACAGTCCGATCATGTCGAAGCGTTGCGCCACGGCATACTTGAGGAACTCGCGCTTGTTGGCAGGCGTGGCGCTAAAGCACGTCCAGCCGTCGCGGCGCAGAAACTCCATCACCATGAACAGCCCAAACGTGTGCTGCTCGCCGGGAACCGGTGCAATGAATGCACTGGGTGTCTTCACCTCGGGTCCTTCCGGGGCGTCGAAACAGCGGCTGTACTCCAGCAGCACCTGGTGCATGCGGCAGACGCCGATCGTGACGTCGGCAAACGAGAGGCGGTCTTCCTCCCACATTTCGCCGAGCCGCCGGGCTGCCGGCGTCAAAAGGTCCAGGTACAGAGAGGCCAGCGGTGTGCCTTCGCTGCGCAGGGTGTCGACGTAGCGGACGGCCACATCGGCTTCCTGTTCGACCAGGAGCGCCACGAAGTCCTCCACGTGATCCGAGAGGTTCGTGACGGGGGCAACGCTGGGTAAGGAATCGAATGCAAGCATGAGACGCGGTATCAGATCGTTCTCGATCGTTCGGCCCAGGCTCGTCAGCATGCTGCTGCTGACTACGCGCCGAGACATCTCGCTTTTCGTTTTCGAGAAGTCCGAATGGCCGAAATCCTGAAAGAAACCCTGCGCGGCTGGCTTCGGGGTTTGATCCGGCTCTTTTCTTGTCATTATCGCATCCCCCCAAGGAGACACGATCATACCTCATTCGGCATGCCGCCCGGATGCACCCGTCCCGGCAACTCGTATCAGCTTGTAACAGCAATACACGCTGCCATTCCCGAGTCGCGCATCACGAGTAAATAGACTCCTCTTGACGAACGATGTCAAGATATATTTACGTAAGGCAAAATTGACACTATACTCAAATCGTCGGTGGCTCGTATGGGCGAGACAGCCGAAAAGAATGATGAGAGGTTTGCCTTCCGATGGCACAAACCCGGTCCTCCGGACGCGTAGCAGAGCCTTTGTACACGAGTGACGAACGTCGCCGTCGCGATCGGTCGCCGTGGACACTCGTGCAGGGCATATTGGCGCCGCTGCAGTTTGCCGTGTTCCTCGTCAGTGCAGCGCTGGTCTGGCGCTGCCTTGCGACCGGGGAGGGTGCGCTGGCGGCGCACATTTCGGTCGTGATTAAAACCCTGATTCTGTACACGATCATGGTGACCGGCGCGCTCTGGGAGCGGGACGTGTTCGGGCGTTACCTGTTTGCGCCGGCGTTCTTCTGGGAGGACGTCGTAAGCATGGGCGTCATTGCGCTGCACACGGCGTACCTGGGCGCACTCCTGTTCGGCTGGTTTGGCCTCGAAGGCCAAATGATACTGGCGCTGATTGCCTACGCCGCCTACGTGATCAACGCGGCACAGTTCCTGATCAAGTTCCGAATGGCGCGACTGGGCGCCGCTTCCTCTTCCGTGGCCAGCGCGCGGTAGTCCCGTGAATTCCTCCTCACTGGCAAGATCCACGAGTTCGGCCGAGGCGCGGCCTGTCATTCGCGAACGCGGTCAGCGCGAGGTGTTCTGCGGTCTGACCGGTATCGTCTGGCTGCATCGCAAGATTCAGGACGCCTTTTTCCTGGTCGTGGGCTCGCGCACGTGTGCACACCTCATTCAGTCGGCCGCCGGCGTCATGATTTTTGCGGAACCGCGTTTTGCGACCGCGATCATCGGTGAGCGCGACCTTGCGGGCCTTGCCGACCTGAACGACGAACTCGATCGGGAAGTCGGCAAGCTGTTGGCGCGGCGGCCCGACATCAAGCTGCTGTTCCTGGTGGGCTCCTGCCCCTCGGAGGTCATCAAGCTGGATCTCGGGCGTGCCGCGGAGCGCCTGTCGAAACATCATATGCCCGCGGTAAGGGTGCTGAACTTCTCCGGCAGCGGCATCGAGACCACCTTCACGCAGGGCGAAGATGCCTGCCTTGCGTCGCTCGTGCCCGAGATGACGGAAAGCGACGAGCGCCGGCTGCTGGTCGTGGGTGCGCTGGCGGACATTGTGGAAGACCAGTTTCGCGGCCTGTTTGCGGAGATCGGCATCGACGCTGTCGATTTTCTGCCGCCGCAACACGCTGCCGACCTTGCGACGGTCGGGCCAAACACACGTTATCTGCTGGCGCAGCCGTTTCTCGGCGATACGGCCCATGCGCTCGAGGAACGTGGCGCCGTGCGCATCGACGCGCCGTTTCCGATTGGCGTGCAGGGCACAACAGCCTGGTTCAAGGCCGCAGCCGCCGAGTTCGGCATTGCCGAGGCGCAGGTCGACCTCGTGACCGAGACGCGCCGCGCGCGGGCGGCGGGCGCACTCGAGCGTTACCGCGAGGAACTCGGCGGCAAACGGATTTTCCTTTTCCCGGATTCGCAGCTCGAGGTGCCGCTGGCGCGTTTTGTCGCCAACGAACTCGACATGCAGCTGGCCGAGGTCGGTACTCCATACCTGCACAAGCAGCACCTCGCGGCCGAACTCGAGGCGCTGCCGGAGAACACACGTCTGAGCGAAGGTCAGGACGTCGAACGCCAGCTCGACAGGGCGCGCGAAGACGAGCCGGACATCATCGTCTGCGGCCTGGGCCTTGCGAATCCGCTGGAAGCCGAGGGTTATACGACCAAGTGGTCCATCGAACTGTTGTTCACCCCGATCCACGGCTACGAGCAAGCGGCCGACTGCGCCGAACTGTTTGCACGCCCACTGCGCCGAAAGCGCCGGCTGGAGGTTTGACGTGCAGCTGACCGTGTGGACGTACGAAGGACCGCCTCACGTGGGAGCCATGCGCGTGGCGACCGCCATGCGCGACGTGCACTACGTGCTGCACGCGCCGCAGGGTGACACTTATGCGGACCTGCTGTTCACGATGATCGAGCGGCGCGATCGCCGGCCGCCCGTGACCTACACGACGTTCCAGGCGCGCGACCTCGGCGCGGATACGGCGCAACTGTTTCAGGACGCGGTATCGGATGCTTACGAGCGGTTTCAACCCAAGGCGATGCTGGTTGGCGCCTCCTGCACGGCGGAGCTGATTCAAGACGATCCGGGTGGGCTTGCCGAGGCGCTCGCGCTGCCGATCCCGGTCATTCCGCTCGAGCTGCCGTCCTACCAACGCAAGGAAAACTGGGGTGCGGCGGAAACCTTTTATTACGTCGTTCGGACCCTGGCGAAGCCGCGCGACGATGACGATCGAGATTCCCGTTCGCCCAGCTGCAATCTGCTGGGTCCAACCGCGCTCGGTTTTCGGCATCGCGACGACGTGCAGGAAATCCAGACCTTGCTCACCCAGCTCGGCATCGAAGTCAACGTCGTGGCGCCGTGGAACGCCACACCCGACGATATCGCGAGACTGGGTGATGCGGACTTCAATATTTGCCTGTACCCGGAAATTGCCGAGACGGCGGCCCGCTGGCTGAAGCGGACTTACAAACAGCCGTACATCGACACGGTGCCCATCGGCGTAACGGCCACCAACCGTTTTGTCAGCGAAGTGGCCGAACTGGCGGGTGTCGACCCGCTGCCGGTGCTGAATACGATCAACTCGCGGCTGCCCTGGTATTCGCGTTCGATCGATTCGACATACCTGACCGACAAGCGCGTGTTCGTCTTCGGCGACGCCAGTCATGCAATGGCCGCGGCGCGGATGTGCAAACACGAGTTTGGTTTTGATGTCGTGGGTATCGGCACCTACAGCCGCGAATACGCGCGCAAGGTGCGCGTGCTCGCGGAAGAGCTCGGCGTCGACGCGCTGATTACCGACGACTACCTCGAGGTCGAGGCACGAGTGCAGGAGCTGCAGCCCGAGATGGTGCTCGGCACGCAGATGGAACGTCATATTGCGAAGCGACTCGGCATCGCCTGCGCCGTGATTTCGGCACCGACGCACGTGCAGGACTATCCGGCCGCTTACTCGCCGCAAATGGGTTACGAGGGCGCCAACGTGCTGTTCGACACCTGGGTGCACCCTCTCATGATGGGGCTCGAGGAACACCTGCTCGGCATGTTCAGCGAAGACTTCGAGTTCCACAACGACGCGACGCCCTCGCACCTCGGCGGCGGCGCCACGAGCAAACCCGACCCCGCGGAGCAGCACCTGCCGGTCGATCCATCGTCCGCGGCCCCAGCGTCCGTCGACGGTCAGTTGTCCTGGAGCGCGGACGCGGAAAAGACGCTGAGCCGCATCCCGTTTTTTGTGCGCGGCAAGGCGCGCCGAAACACCGAGACGTTCGCAAGGGAACGCGGCATACAAACGATCACGTCGGAGACTCTGTACGATGCCAAAGCGCACTTCGGCAAATAAACGCGAAGCGTTGCGCGTCACCATCGTGACCCTCGACGGTCACCTGGCTGGTGCGGGTGATCGTGCGATCAAAAGCCTTGAAAACGACGTGCCCGGACTCGCAGTGACGCTGCACAGTGCGGGCGAGTGGGGCAACGCGGAGCCGCTGCTCGACGCCTGCCGGGAGGATATTCGCCAGGCGCACATCATTATCGTGTGCATGCTGTTCATGGAAGAGCATATCAATCCGGTGCTCGACGATCTCAAGGCCCGGCGCGACGATTGTGACGCCATGTTGTGTTTCATGTGCGCCGGCGACGTCATGAAGCTGACCCGCATAGGCGGCTTTACGATGGACGGCAAACAATCGGGCCCGCTGGCGCTGTTGAAGCGTCTTCGCGGTTCGAACAAAAAGCAGTCTCAAAGCAGCGGCGCGAAACAAATGGCCGTGCTGAGACGACTACCCCGCATTCTCAAATTCATCCCGGGCACGGCGCAAGACGTACGCGCGTACTTCCTCGCGATGCAGTACTGGCTGGCGGGTTCGGAGCAAAACATCCGCAACCTGGTGGCCCTCATGGTGTCGCGCTACGCGAAGGGCCCGCGCGAGAGCTTCCGCAAGCGCGTCACCGTGGACGCGCCCAAGGAGTATGCGGAGGTTGGCGTTTATCACCCGAAACTCCGCGAGCGTGTTGCAACGACCGCCGAGGCCTTACCGGCGCCCAAGAAACCCGCGGGCACCGTCGGCTTGCTGGTCATGCGCTCGTACGTGCTGGCCGGCAACAGCAAACACTACGACGCCGTGATCGACGGCCTCGAGAAGCTCGGCTTGCGAGTGATTCCGGCGTTTTCGAGCGGGCTGGATTCGAGGCCGGCGGTCGAGCAGTTTTTTATGCGGGACGGTCGGCCCATCGTCGACGCCGTGGTGTCGCTGACCGGCTTTTCGCTCGTTGGCGGCCCGGCCTACAACGACTCTCGGGCGGCCGAGGACATACTGACCCGACTCGACGTGCCCTACATTGCCGCGCACGGCACTGAATTTCAGTCGCTGGAGGCGTGGGAAGCATCGGAAGGCGGCATGCTGCCGATCGAGATGACGCTCATGGTTGCCATACCGGAGCTCGACGGTGCGATTGGTCCCACCTTGTTTGCAGGACGCTCGGAGAAGGCGAGCGCCGCGAAGCGACGCGAGATGCTGCCGCATCCGGAACGTGTCGACACGCTGTGCCGGCGCATCTCACGCCTTGTGCGGCTGCGCACGAGACAGCGCCGGGAGCGCCGCGTCGGCGTCGTGCTGTTCAACTTCCCGCCGAACGGTGGCTCACTCGGCACGGCCGCGCATCTTGCGGTGTTCAAATCGCTTTACAACACACTCGAGAAGCTCAAAGCGGAAGGCTACACAGTCGAACTGCCGGCAGATGCCGATGCGCTTCGCGACCAGGTGCTCAACGGCAATGCCGCACAGTACGGCACCGACGCCAACGTGCACACTCGTATCGCAACGGACGACCACGTTCGCGACGAAGTGTGGCTCGAGCAGATCGAAGCCGAGTGGGGCCCCGCACCCGGGCGCGCGCAGGCTGACGGCAGCGGCATTTTTGTGCTCGGCCGCGAGTTCGGCAACGTGTTCGTCGGCATCCAGCCCGCGTTCGGTTACGAGGGTGATCCGATGCGGCTCCTGTTCGATCGCGGGCTTGCGCCCACGCATGCGTTCTCGGCGTTTTATCGCTACCTGCGCGACGATCTCGACGTCGACGCGGTCCTGCACTTTGGCACTCACGGCGCACTCGAGTTCATGCCCGGCAAACAGAGTGGGATGACCGGCCAATGCTGGCCGGACCGCCTGATCGGCGATCTGCCGAACTTCTATTTGTATGCCGCAAACAACCCGTCCGAAGGCACGATTGCCAAACGGCGATCCGCCGCGACCTTGATCAGCTACCTGACGCCGGCTGTCACCCACGCGGGCTTGTACAAGGAGCTCGCGGAGCTGCAGACGTCGATCGATCGCTGGCGCGCGCTCGATCCCGATGCCGAGCTGGAAAGAGACAATCTGGAGAGCCTGATTGCCGCGCAGGCCGAGGCGCTGGAACTCACCGACGACAGCAACGGCGACGATGGTGTGCATGCCATCATTGCGAGGCTCGACGAACTGCGCGAGACGCTGATCCCGACGGGTTTGCACGTGCTTGGCGAGGCGCCGCGCGACGCCACGCGTCGCGAATGGCTGACGGCGCTGGCGGGAGCGGGTGGTGCCGACGGTTTGACCGCCGAGCAGCTTGCCGCGATCGAACAGCAGGACGCAAGGGAAGGTAGCCGCGCGGCGGCGCTGGCCGGGTTGGATCCGCAGCTGGCGGACGATCTTATCCGGGTCAACGATGAACTGGGCCGCAACAGCGAACTGGGCGCAATTGTGCACGCGCTGGACGGCGGCTTCATACGCCCTGTGCCGGGTGGCGATCTAATGCGCACGACCGAGATCCTGCCAACCGGCCGCAACCTGCACAGCTTCGATCCGTACCGGATGCCGAGCCGGTTTGCGATGCTGACCGGCGCCGCGCAGGCGGACGAACTCGTCGAGCGCTTCGTGGCGGACAACAATCGCCTGCCCGAGTCCATCGCGATTGTGCTGTGGGGCACGGACAACATGAAAACCGAGGGTGGGCCCGTTGCCCAGGCGCTCAGGCTCATGGGCGCCGAGCCGCGCTTTGATGCCTACGGACGTCTCGCGGGAGCCGTGTTGACGCCGCTCGAGGAACTCGGTCGGCCGCGCATCGACGCCGTCATGACCTTATCGGGCATTTTCCGCGACCTGCTGCCCAATCAGACTCGCCTGCTTGCCGACGCAGCCTGGCTTGCCGCCAGCGCGGACGAACCGCTGGAACAGAATTTTGTGCGCAAACACGCCCTCGAATACCAGGCGCGGAACGGCTGCGACTTCGAGACTGCCGCACTGCGCGTGTTCAGCAACGCCAGCGGCGCGTACGGCTCCAACGTCAACCAGCTCGTCGACAGCGGCAACTGGGAGGACGACGAGAAGCTGGCCGAGCAGTACTCGAGTCGCAAGTGTTTTGCCTACGGTCGAGACGGGCAGCCCGCCCGACAGTCGGAGCTCCTGCAGCACACGCTGGGTGATGTCGACCTGAGTTATCAAAATCTGGAATCGGCCGAGCTGGGCGTAACGAGTATCGATCACTACTTCGACACGCTCGGCGGTATCAGCCGCGCCGTACAGCGTGCGAAAGGTGAATCGATCGAGGTCTATATCGGCGACCAGACCGGCGATCGCAACACGATACGAACGCTCTCGGAGCAGGTGGCGCTGGAAACGCGCACCCGCATGCTGAACCCGAAATGGTACGAAGGCATGCTCGAGCACGGTTACGAAGGCGTCAAACAGATCGAATCGCACGTCACCAATACTATGGGCTGGTCAGCGACGACCGGCAAGGTGGCGCCGTGGGTATACCAGCAGATCAGCGACACGTTCATGCTCGACGGCGACATGCGCAAGCGGCTCGCGAGCCTCAACCCGCATGCATCCGCGAAGGTGGCGAACCGCCTGCTGGAAGCGCACGAGCGCCAGTACTGGTCGCCCGATCCGGAAACGCTTGCGGCACTCGAACGTGCCGGTGAAGAAATTGAAGATGCCCTCGAGGGCATTAGCGAGGTAGCAGCAGCATGACAACAGCAAGCAACGCCGCAACAGCGCGGAAGCGGTTTCCCGTGCCGGTCAGCGTACAGCCGAGCCGACCCGACGGTGAGGGCAGCCTGCAGGTGCATCTCGACCCGGACGACGCCATCGACGGCGCCAAGGTGTTTGCCGTCTACGGCAAAGGCGGCATCGGCAAGTCGACGACCTCGTCCAATCTGTCGGTCGCCTTTTCTAAGCTCGGTAAACGTGTCCTGCAGATAGGTTGCGATCCCAAGCACGACTCGACGTTTACGCTCACCAAGAAACTCATGCCGACCGTGATCGACGTCCTCGAAACGGTCGAGTTTCATTCCGAAGAACTCGACATCGACGACTTCGTTTACGAGGGATACAACGGCGTCATGTGCGTCGAAGCGGGCGGCCCGCCGGCGGGCACGGGTTGCGGCGGTTACGTTGTCGGCCAGACCGTCAAGCTGCTCAAACAGCATCATTTGCTGGAAGACACCGATGTCGTGATTTTCGACGTGTTGGGCGATGTCGTGTGCGGCGGTTTTGCGGCGCCGCTGCAGCACGCGGACCGCGCCCTCGTGGTTGCAGCCAACGACTTCGATTCCATTTTCGCGATGAACCGGATTGTGTCGGCGATCTCGGCGAAGTCGAAGAACTACAAGGTCCGTATGGGCGGCGTGATAGCGAATCGCAGTGCAGCCACGGATCAGATCGACGGGTTCAATGAACAGATTGGCATGAAGCGGCTGGCGCACTTTCCGGATCTCGACGTGATCCGCCGCAGCAGACTCAAGAAAAGCACGTTGTTCGAGATGGAATCGACGCCGGAGCTCGACGCCGTTCAGGACGAGTATCTGCGGCTGGCAACCCATCTCTGGAACGGCACGGACGCGCTGACGCCGGAGCCGATGCGTGACCGGGACTTGTTCGACTTTCTGGGATTTGACTGATGCGAGAGTCCTACCTCGAACGGCGCGACGAGCTGACGACTTACTTCGACCGGACGGCGGCGAAGGCCTGGCAGGCGCTGACCTCGACGGATCCGGTGAATCGTATCCGGCGCACCGTGCGGGCAGGGCGTGACGAGATGCGGCGAACCTTGCTCGACTGGCTGCCCGAAGATTTGTCCGGCAAGACCTTGCTGGATGCAGGCTGTGGCACGGGCTCGCTGTCGATCGAGGCGGCTGAACGCGGAGCGACAGTGATCGGTATCGACGTGGCGGCAAACCTGATTGAGGTCGCGCGCGAACGCGCCGCCGAACACTATTTGCCCGGTGCCGTCGAGTTTCGCGTCGGCGACATGCTGACCGACGCGCCGTCCGAAGTGGATTACATCGTCGCCATGGATTCGCTGATTCACTACGAACGCGACGACGTGTTGCAGGTCGTGAAGGAACTGACGGCGCGCGCGCGTTACGCGGTCCTGTTCACAAGCGCGCCGTGGACGCCGTTGCTCGGCGCCATGCACTTTGTCGGCCGCCTGTTGCCGCGACAAGAACATCGAGCGCCCGCCATTGTGCCTCTGCGCACGGCGTCGCTCATGGCCGGAGTTGGCGAAGTTGCGGGCGAGGAAGGTTGGCACGCGGCGCGGACGGCGCGCATCAACTCCGGTTTTTATATCTCGCAAGCGATTGGAGTCGAGCGATAACATGCTGGCAGTGACCGAAAAGCTTCGCCAACGCCTGAGTGCCCTCGGGCCGGGCGCGCTGCCGTTTGCGGACGTTGCCGACAGTGAACTTTCACTGCAGCGCATTTTCCGTTTGTCGCTGTTTCAGGTTTCCGTCGGCATGGCCCTGGTGCTGATTACCGGCACGTTGAACCGGGTCATGATTGTCGAACTCGGCGTATCCGCCTGGTTCGTTTCCTTAATGGTTGCACTGCCGGTCGTGTTTGCGCCGCTTCGCGCGCTCATCGGCTATCGCTCGGACACGCACGAGTCGGCGTTCGGCTGGCGCCGCGTGCCGTTCATCTGGATCGGGACGACGCTGCAATACGGCGGGCTCGCGATCCTGCCGTTTGCGCTATTGATCTTGTCGGGCACCGGGCAAGGCCCCATCATTTTTGGCCAACTCGGTGCTGGGCTGGCCATTCTGCTGATCGGTGCCGGGCTGCACACGACCCAGACCGCGGGACTGGCGCTGGCGTCCGATCTTGCGCGCCCCGAGGTGCGGCCGCGAGTTGTGGCGCTCCTGTTTGTCATGCTCCTGATCGGCATGTTCTTCAGCGCGCTCCTGTTCGGCTGGCTGCTGACCGACTTTACGCCGCTGACGTTGATTCGGGTTATTCAGAGCGCCGCCGTCATTACGCTGTGCCTGAACGTCGTCGCTTTGTGGAAGCAGGAGCCGCGAGGCCGCCGCCGTCCCGTGGAAGCGGCGCCGGGTCCGACGTTTCGCGCGGGGCTCACGGAGCTCATGCACAACCCACGGGCCAAACGCCTGCTGATCGCCGTTGCGCTTGGCACGGCGGGTTTCACGATGCAGGACATACTGCTGGAACCTTTCGGCGGCGAGATCCTGGGGCTCACTGTGTCGGCGACCACCGGGCTTACCGCGCTGCTGGCCGGCGGCATGTTGATCGCGTTTGCCGCGGCGGCGAGATATCTCGCGCGCGGCATGGATCCGCACAGGCTGGCGGCCTACGGCGCATTGATCGGCGTCGTGGCGTTTGCGGTCATTGGTTTTGTCAGCGCGTTCAAGCTGCTTGCGCTGTTTGCGCTGGGCGTCGTGCTGATCGGCGTGGGCGGCGGCCTGTTTGCGATGGGCACGCTCACGGCGGCCATGGCTTTGTCGCGCGAACACAATCGCGGTCTTGCGCTCGGCGCATGGGGCGCCGTTCAGGCAACGGCCACAGGAGTGGCCATTGCGGTTGGTGGCATCCTGAGGGACGTCGTGTCGGCGCTGGCCGTCAGCGGCACTCTGGGGGCTGGCCTTACGGGACCGGCCACCGGTTACGCCGTCGTGTATCACCTGGAATGGATTCTTTTGTTTATTACGCTGGTCGTCATCGGTCCGCTGGCTGCGTTCTCGCGGCGGCCCGATACGCCCGGCGATCGTCGATTCGGCCTGGCCGAATTTCCAAGTTGAGTAAGACAATTGAGTAACAAACGGGAGGTCCGCCATGTCTAGCGGAATAGGAGGCATCGATCTGGTCGAGGTTCTGTTTACCTTGTTCTGGATCTTCTTCATCGGGCTCGTGTACTACCTGCAGCGTGAAATGAAGCGCGAGGGATATCCCCTCGTGTCCGATCGCTCCGAGCACATTACTGTCCAGGGTTTCCCGGCAATACCGAGTCCCAAGACCTACCATCTCGAGGACGGCCGAACCGTGCAGGCGCCCCGCAAGGAAGCGCCTGAATCGCATTTTTCCGCGGAGCCGGCGGCCGGCCATCCCGGAGCGCCGTTGAATCCGACCGGTGACGCGCTGAAGGCCGGATTCGGCAGCGGCGCGTGGGCGAATCGGTCCGAGGTTGTCGAAAAGACCCTCGACGGCAAGCCGCGAATTGTGCCGATGCGAACCGACCAGGCGCTGCACGTCGACAGCAAAGACCTGGATCCCCGGGGTCTCGACGTCGTTGCGGCCGACGACAAGACGGTAGGAACCGTTAACGATCTGTGGATCGACCTGGCGGAGCCGCAGATTTACTTCCTGGAAGTGAATCTGACTTCGGGCGCCAAAGCCATGGTGCCGTTCGGATTCGCCCAGATCGACAAGCGCAACCAGCGTATCCGGGTCGACGCGCTGTACTCCGGGCAGTTCGCCGGCGTGCCGCAAATTGCGAGTCCGGACCAGATCACTCCCCGGGAAGAGGATCAGATCATGGGCTACTTCGGCGCCGGCTTGCTATTCGCCGATGACAAACGTGCGGAGCCGTACTTTTGAGCACGCTACTCGAACACAACCGCGAGCCTGAGCCCGGCATACCCGAAGTCATGCCGGAAGGCGAACGCATGCTCTGGCAGGGCGGTGCGTCTTTCCGGAGCCTGCTCGGCGGCAGTTTTCATTTTGCTACGTTGTCGCTGTACTTCGGGGCTGCGCTCCTGGTCCAGTTTGTGCTCAAACTGCGAGCCGGCGTGGAAACGTCCGACGCCGTCGCGAGTACCGCGGGCTTCCTGCTGCTGTCGCTGTTTGCGCTGGGCGTGTTGACGCTCTATGCGTGGTTGCTTTCCCGGGCAACGCTGTACACGCTGACTTCCAAGCGCGTCGTCATACGCACGGGCGTGGCGCTGCCGATCTCAGTGAATCTGCCGTACCGGCGCATTCAGAGCGCCGACCTTCGGGTTCGCGCGGATGGCACGGGCGATATTGCGTTGCTGCCCGAAGCCGGCAGTCGCGTGTCGTGGCTTTTGATGTGGCCGATGATCAATCCATGGCGCGTTTTCCGGGTTCGGCCGGTGTTGCGCGGCGTCGAGAAGGCGGCGACCGTTGCGGAACTGCTCGCCGGCCAGCTCGTGGGTGCAACGGTGGTGAGGGATGAGACCGCGCGCGAGACGCCGCGCGTTGCAAAGACAGAAAGCAACAGGGCCACGAAGCGTTGGCGGCCTTACCCGACGATACCGCTCGCGGCAATGACCTCCCTGGTCGTGATTGCGCTCGTTGGCGTTGCCGTGAACGTGACGCAAGACAACCGGACCAGCGCTTTGCCCGATCGGGAGCTGACCGCGGAGATCGAGCTGTACTTCGAAGACAGGGAGGATGGCTCGGTGCTCGTCCGCGAAGCCGGCACCGGCACGGTTCTCGACACACTTGATCCCGGCACCGGCGGCTTCTTGCGGGCAACGCTACGCACGCTGGTGCGCGCTCGCGATACCGTTGGCGCAGGAGCGGAGGAGCCGTTCGCGATCGCACAAACCGACGACGGCCGCATACTGCTGATCGACCCGGTCTCGGAACGCGAGATCGACTTGAGGGCCTTCGGCCCGACGAACAGCCAGGCGTTCAGCCGCTATCTGCAGTTTGCGGAGCGTTCCGCAACGCCCACGGGCGACAGCAGGGCCGCGGCCGAACCGGAGCAGACCGAACGAACCGCAGTCGGTGACGAAACCCAGGTTGCGCTCACACGCTAAGGAGTCCACGACATGACCACCGTAGACACACGCACGAACGAATCCACCACCAAGGCGCGCACCGAAACGCTGCTGACGCCTCGTTTCTACACAACGGATTTTGATGCCATGGACAAGCTCGACATGGATGCCATTCGCGAGGAATGGGACGAGCTGATGACGGAGTTTCGCGACGACAACAACCAGAACCACTTCAAGCGTGACGAAGCCTTCGAGGAGGAGCTCAAGGAGCTGCCTCCGGCACTCGAGGCGGAGTTCCTGGACTTTATGGTGTCCTCGGTGACCTCCGAATACTCGGGTCACGTGCTGTACGCCGACATCCGCAAGGCGGTCGAAAACGAGGACGTCCGCGAAGTCATGGGCTACATGGCCAGGGACGAGTCGCGGCACGCAGGGTTTATCAACAGTTCGCTCAAGGACTACGGCATTCCCGTGAACCTGGGCTTCCTGCGCAAGGCAAAGAAGTACACGTACTTCCGGCCGAAGTTCATCTTCTATGCCACGTATCTTTCGGAGAAGATCGGCTACGCGCGCTACATTACGATCTACCGGCAGCTCGAGCGGCATCCGGAGAAGCGCTTCCATCCGATGTTCCGCTGGTTCAAGGACTGGTGCAACGACGAGTTCCGACATGGCGAGGTCTTCGCGCTGATCCTCAAGGCCAATCCGCATTTGCTGAGGGGCCACAACAAGCTGTGGATCCGATTTTTCCTGCTCGCTGTCTACGCCACGATGTACGTCCGTGATCACACACGCCCAGCGCTGCATGAGGCGCTCGGCTTCGATCCGACCGATTACGACATGAAGGTGCTGGGTATTACCAACGAGATCTGTAAACAGATCTTTCCGATCACGTTGAATCTCGAGGATCCGCGCTTTAAGGCCGGTCTGGATCGCCTGGTTAATCTGAGCGCGGGTATCGACGCGGCAAAACGGCAAGGGGGGCTCGCGGGTTTGGCCAAGCGCGCCTGGTATTCGGCACGCGCTGCTCTCGTATTCGCGCGTTTGTACACGCTGCCGGCCGTCAATCACAAGATGCCGGAAAACGTGCGCCTGGCGCCGACCTGGTAGCGGCTGGCCGGGCCCTTGGACTTTGCGCTGCCCATCGTCTTTACCGTGCTGGCCTGGTGGACCAGCACGGTGCTGGTGATGTACCGCGCCGGCCTGCCGCGCCGCACGTTTGTGACCACCCTCGCGGGCGCAACCGTAGTGATGCTCGGCGGCGCGGCGGCTTTCTGGTGGAGCCGGGGCAACACGAGTGCAATCGGCGTGTACGTTGCGTTCGTCTCGGCACTCGCCATCTGGTCCTGGCACGAGGTGAGCTACCTGTTCGGTTTTGTGACGGGCCCGCAGCCCGAGGCTTGCCCTGAGGGTGTGGGGCACTGGCGGCGTTTTGTGCTCGGCGTGCGCGCCTGCGCCTACCACGAGCTGGCAATCATCGCCACGGCGGCACTGCTTGCCGCCGCGAGCTGGAACGCGCCCAACAAGGTGGCGCTATGGGCGTTCTGCATATTCTGGCTGATGCGCTGGAGCGTCAAGCTCAACATTTTTCTCGGCGTGCGCAACCTGCATGCAGAATATTGGCCGGAGCATCTGGCTTACCTCAAGTCGTTTGTCCGACACCGTCGAATGAACGAACTGTTTCCTTTTTCCATGATCATGGCGCTGGCGTTTTTTGTCGCCTTGATCGTCACGGCAGCCGGCGCCGTCGACGAACCGGTCACACAGTTGGGCGCGACGCTTCTGGCGACCCTTCTCGGCCTTGCCATCATCGAGCACGGACTGCTGATCGTGAACATCGATGACAGCGTACTCTGGCGCCTCGGGCTGCGCTCGAGGGGCAACGGCGGGGCAGCAGCGCGCTGACCATGTTTCCCTTCTCGGCCATAGTCGCCCAGGACGAGATGAAACGGGCACTCATGATTGCGGCCGTCGATCGCAGTATTGGCGGCGTGCTGCTGTTCGGCGATCGTGGAACCGGTAAGTCCACGGCCATTCGCGCACTGGCGTCGCTGTTACCGAAGATGCGTGCTGTGCCCGGGTGTCCCTACAACGCCGACCCGGAATGCGAACTGCACGAATGCGGTTTTTGCAGCGCGCCGAAACGCAAAACGCGGCTCATGCCCGTACCGGTCGTCGACCTGCCGCTCGGCGTGACCGAGGATCGGGTTGTCGGCGCGCTAGACATCGAAAAGGCGCTCGTGCACGGCCAAAAAAGCTTCGATCCCGGATTGCTCGCGCGCGCCAACCGCGGTTTCCTGTACATCGACGAGGTGAACCTTCTCGAAGATCACATTGTCGACTTGCTGCTCGACGTTGCAGCGTCCGGAGAGAACCTCGTCGAGCGTGAGGGGCTCTCCGTCCGCCATCCCGCGCGTTTTGTCCTCGTCGGCAGCGGCAACCCCGAGGAGGGTGAACTCAGGCCGCAGCTTTTGGATCGCTTCGGCCTGGCCGTCGACGTAAAGACGTCGGCCGACGTCAAGGGGCGTGTCGAAGTGATCAAGCGGCGCGACGCCTACGAACGCAACGACGAAGCGTTTCGAAAAAAATGGTCGCGAGCGGACGGCACGCTACGCCGCAAGATCGTCAAGGCGCGCGAGCGTCTCGAAGAGATCGAACTGGGTGACGAGTTGCTGGAGAAAGCCGCCGTCCTGTGCATGGCGTTGGGAACGGATGGTTCGCGCGGCGAGCTGACGCTGATCCGCGCGGCGCGCGCTTACGCAGCCTTGTCGGGTGCGGAAGCCGTTGCGCTCGAACACCTGCGTGACGTTGCCCCAATGGCGCTTTCGCACAGGCTCCGGCGGAATCCGCTGGACGACTCGAGTGCGAGTGCGCGTGTCCAGCGTGTGCTCGAGCAGGAATTCTGAACGGTGCCGCGGAAAATCCCAGAATCGGACGCGCTGACCGCCGCGCTGTTGTTCGCCGTCAACCCGGCGGGGCTCGGCGGCGTTGTGCTGCGCTCGCTGTCCGGTCCGGACAGAGACGCCTGGGTTGCCGAACTCAGACGCCTGCTGCCGGACTCTGCGCCGTTCGTGAAAGTGCCCGTCAACGTCGGCTTTGACCGCCTGCTGGGCGGCCTCGATTTTGCGGCTACCGTCGGCTCCGGCAAACCCGTGTTCTCGACCGGCCTCATCGAGTCGGCTGACGACGGTGTGCTGTGTCTGGCGATGGCGGAGCGGATTGATGACGGTGCGGCCACCATCGTGGCGCAGGCATTGGACACGGGAAGCGTCCGCGTCGAAAGAGATGGGCTGGCGGAAAAGCGTGCAAGTCGGATCGGCGTGCTGGCGTTCGATGAAGGGATAGAAGCGGAGGAGACAGTCAACGCAGCGCTCCGCGAACGGCTGGCCATGTACGTCACGGCGGACATGCTGTCCGAAATGTGTCATGAAATTCGGTCCGCGACCGGCAGACGCCGTGCGGCGTTTAGCCGCAACGATGTTTGCGCTGCACGCGTCCGTCTCGATGACGTCACCGTACCCGAAGGTGTGCTCGTGCTGCTCGTGCAAACGGCGCTGGCGTTTGGCGTGAGCTCGGTGCGCGCCGAGTTGCTCGCGGCCGAGGCCGCGAGAACGGCGGCCGCGCTGCTTGGAAAATCGGAGGTTGGCGACGAAGAGGCGGCGCTGGCCGCGCGACTGGTGCTGGCGCCTCGAGCAACCCGGCTGCCGGCCGAAACGCCCGAGGAGTCGCCGCCGAGTGACGATGCCACTCCGCCGGATGATGCACCCGGCGACGACGAGTCGCCGTCGTCGGCAACGTCGCTGCCCGATGAAATGATCGTTGAGGCGGTTCGTGCGGCGGTTCCGGAAGGCCTGCTCGAAAGACTTGCGGGTGACCGTGTCGAGCGGCAGGCGGCGTCGTCCGGCCGCAGCAACGAGAAAACGAAGAGCCGGTGGCGCGGCCGGCCGGTCGGAGTCAGGCCGAGCAGCGATCTGACGACGTCGCGGCTCAACCTGCTGGCAACGCTCAAGGCGGCGGCGCCCTGGCAGACGCTGCGCAGGCGCGAGGAGCCCGGGCATGCAGCGGGAGGGCAGCCCGCAGATAATGAAGCGCCGCGCCTTCTGCTTCGGCGTGAAGACCTGCACGTCAACCGATATCAGGACAGTGTGGAGACCAGCACTATCTTTGTCGTCGACGCTTCGGGTTCGCAGGCCGCGCAGCGTCTTGCCGAAGTGAAAGGTGCGATCGAGTTGCTGCTGAACGATTGTTATGTCCGCCGCGACCAAGTGGCACTGATTGCGTTTCGGGGTGACGCGGCGGAAACCTTGCTGCCGCCAACTCGGGCGCTCGCGCGCGCCAAGAGATCGCTGGCTGCCCTGCCTGGCGGAGGCGCAACACCGTTGGCGAACGGCCTGGACGCCGCGCGGGAGTTGGCGGTGGGTGTTGCGCGCCAGGGTCGGATTCCCGTGATCGTGCTGCTGACGGATGGTCGCGCCAACATAGACCGCAACGGTGAACAGGGTGCGGAGCGCGCCGGCGCCGATGCACTTTCCGCGGCAAAGGTGCTGAGGGCCGAGGGATTCAGGACCTTGCTGGTCGATACTTCGCGTCGGCCCCGTGCGAGTGCAAAGGAACTCGGTGCGGCAATGGGGGCAAGGTACGCACCGCTGCCTTTTGCGGATGCGGCGAGCATATCGGCCACGGTGCAGAGTAAGGTCGCGTGATGGCCGCATTGACCGAAACGGGAACGGCGGCGGCACTCAACGAACAGCCGGCGATTCGTGTGCCGGTGGATTGGCCCAACCGCCAATACAGCCGCATCGTAACGTCGTTCGGGACCTGCTGGCACGTCCAGAGAGCGGGCTCGGGTCCGTTGCTGCTGCTGATTCACGGCACGGCCGCGTCGACACACAGTTTTCGGGATCTGATGCCTGAACTCACGCAGGCGTTCGACGTGCTGACGATCGACCTGCCGGGGCATGGCTATACGTCACGCCTGCCCGACCGCGCGATGTCGCTGCCCGCGATTACCCGGGGGATCGCCGGGTTGCTCGACACGCTGGACTTGTCACCCAGGTACCTTGTGGGTCATTCGGCCGGGGCGGCCATTGCGTTGCGGCTGGCGCTCGACCGCACGCGGGAAGTGAATGCCGTTGTCGGACTGAATGCCGCTCTGCTGCCGTTCGGCGGTATTCTGAACAGCGTGTTTTCGCCGCTGGCGCTGTTCTTTGCGAGCACCCGGCTGATGCCGGCGATGCTGGCCAGACGCGCAACGGACCGCCGGGCTGTCGAGCGGGTCATTCGAGGCACGGGCTCGACGATCAGCGATTCGGGCCTTGCGCTCTACCAGCGTTTGTTTCGTCGCGAGGAGCACATTGCCGCCGTGCTTGCGATGATGGCGGCGTGGGACCTGTCGACGATAAGCCGCGATCTCCCGCGTCTGAAGCCGAGGCTCTTGCTGGTCAGCGGGGCAAAAGACCGGGCGATCAATCCTACGGAGGCCGCGCGAGTGGCGGGACACGTGCCGGACGCCTCGGTGATGGTGCTGCCCGATTGTGGTCATCTTGCGCATGAAGAAAAGCCCGCGGAGATTGTGACGGCAATTCGTGATTTTGCGTTGGGACCGGCCCGTGCGGGAGGGTCGCCATGACGCCCTGCGTCGACGCTACGAGACCTGGCAGAAAAAGTGTCCCGCAAAACCTCCTGCGGCACCCCGATGGCGGTATGCTGTTCACCACGGGTATCGGCGCGCTCCGCCGGTGCCCCACATGGAGCTGTGTATGCACGGACATGACCTGAAATCCGTTTTGCGCTACGGCGCTGACATGAAGGATTGCCGCGAGCTGCTTCGACACGGGTCGCATTCGTTTTTTGCTGCATCGCTGTTGCTACCCGACGACTACTGTCATCCGATTACGGCGCTGTATGCCTTTTGCAGGGTGGCGGACGACGCTATCGATGACGTCGACGATCCGAGCGCCGGTCTGGCCGTGCTCAAGCGGCGGCTGGACGATATCTATTCGGGCAGGCCCGCGGACGATGCCGTAGACCGGGCCTTTTCGGACGTTGTGCTTCGTCACAACGTGCCCAAGGCTTTACCGCTGGCGCTGTTGGAAGGCTTTGAGTGGGATGTGGTCGGTCGCCGCTACGAGACCCTGTCGGATACCTATGCGTATGCCGCGAGGGTTGCGGGCACCGTCGGCGCCATGATCGCCATCCTCCTGGGTGTCCGCAATCCGCGCGTGTTGAGTCGGGCCTGCGATCTCGGCGTTGCCATGCAGCTCACGAACATAGCCCGCGACGTCGGCGAGGATGCCCGTCGCGGCCGCCTCTATCTGCCCGTGGATACGCTCGCTGAACACGGCGTCGACGCGGGAAGCTGGCTCGCGAAGCCTGTGTTCAACGACGGCATCGATGCGGCGGTGCGGAGCCTGCTCGCCGTGGCCGATGGGCTGTACGAACGCGCCGAGTGGGGCATTGCGCAGCTGCCGGCACGGGTCCGCCCCGGGATATTTGCGGCCCGCACAATTTACGCGGAGATCGGTCGCGAGATCGAGCGCCGGGGCGGCGATTCGGTCAACCAGCGCGCCGTCGTCGGCCGGCGGCGCAAGATGCGATTGCTGCTCGATGCGCTGCGCATGACGCTCTCCGAGAGGGACGAAGGTTTTGCGCCGCCGCTGGCGGAAACCCGTTTCCTGATCGATGCCTGCCGAGTCGCGGAACCGACTCCGGCGCAACCCGCAATGGCGGGTTAGGCGGCGGCAACCGGAAGCCCCGTGGAGTCCGGCATTTTCAAGGCCGTTTTGTTGTTTCTGCCGGTGCTGGGCTACATCGTCTGGCAGATCGTTAGCCTGCACCGCGACCCGGAGCTCAGGCAAGCGTCGTCACGGAACGACGGTCATGGCGGCAACAACGGTGACCATCGCGGCGAATCGTCGCAACCGGACTCTGGCTCGTCCTCCGATTCGAAAGGCTAGCGCCGCCGCAGCATTCAGAACGGCAGCAAACTGCGTACCCGGGTTTTAACCCTGCCTGGGCATTCTGAACGGCAGCAGGCTTCTTACCCAGGCCTTCTGGAAGCGCCGCATGTCGAGGCTTTCGTGGACACAAAGTCGCGAACCCGAGTCTTCCGCCCGGAGTAGCGTACGGGCGTAGAACGGCGTGTCTTCCAGCGCGCGCACTACCGACAGATCGTCCGCGTCCCGGGCGACCCGTTCGATACGCCAGCCGGAGCGTTGCAGCGGCTGTTCCCGCGGCAGCTCCAGAGACTCGCAACCGGCTTGTTCGCTGAACCGCAGCGCGAGCGCCCGCGAGTTGCCGCGGTTTTCCTCGGCCACGTAGTACAGCGTTGTCGCACTGTTCTCGGAAGAGCGGCTCCAGTGCCAGTTGTCGAAGTCGAGTTCGAGCATTCGGCTGCCGTCATTGCTGTCGAGATAAGCGTGGCCTTCGAATTCTACGCGGGGATGCTCAAAAGAAAGCTCCACGCTCGCGACGGGCGCAACCGGCTGCCAGCCATGGCGGCCGCCACTGTCGAGCTCAAAACGGCGGCTGTTCAACACCTTCGGCAGCAAGCGAATGTGGCCGCGCAGCCGTCTTCGAAAAGGCGCCGTGCGCTCGTCGACATCGACGTCGAGCGCATCGCCGCGCCACTCGAGCCGGCTGCCGGCCACCTGAAACCGATGCCGCTCCCGCGTGAGGGCGCGCCGAGAGTGTTCGGTCATCGACCAGCGGTCGCCTCCGGGTTTGTACAGGCACACGTTAATGGCGCAGAAGTCTTCCGGGTCGACGGGGCCGCTCTGGCGCGCGCGGAAATAGTAGGGCGAGAACACTGAACCGACGAACGCAATGACGACAAAACCGTAACGGCCGTCGTCACTGAGTCCGTCGAGGTACCACCATCGGTAACCCGACGGCGGAACGTCGGCGTCGAAGCCTATCGGCGGGTCCTGGTGTTGCACGGGGTCGGGGGCGGCCATAGGGCTCCAATCATCGCACCGAACGAGGCGCTGCACACCTCGCGACAGTTGACGTGAACAGGCATACTGTCTACTCTACATGACACACTACTTTGACAAGATAAATTGACAATAGCATCGATTGACGGATAGCGCAGACAAGCAGGCAGCAGGCACCGCCATCGAGCGCGCGCTCGAGGCGGCTATGGCCGTGGGCACGGCATCCGGATGTCCGCCACGCCTGGCGGAAGCCATGCGGTACGCCGTGTTTCCCGGCGGTCACCGGATACGGCCGCGTCTGTGCCTGGCCGTGGCGGCTGCGCACGGCGGTGGTGACGATCGACTGATCGCCGCCGCGCTGTCCAGCATCGAGTTCCTGCATTGTGCGTCGCTGGTTCACGACGACATGCCCTGTTTCGATGATGGGGAGCTGCGCCGCGGAAAGCCGTCCGTGCATGTGGCCTTCGGAGAGTCGCTGGCGCTCATGACGGGGGATGCGTTGATCGTGCTTGCGTTTCAGAGCATCGCCGGTGTCGCGTCGTCAGCGCCGCAGCGGTCGGCGCAGCTCCTGTCCATTGTGGGTGACGCCGTCGGCGTGCCGCACGGGATCGTGGCGGGTCAGGCCTGGGAGTGTGAACCGGCCGTGCCGCTCAAGGAGTACCAGCGTGCAAAGACCGGCGCTCTGTTTCGCGCCGCGACGCTGGCCGGTGCGGCCGTTGCCGGTGCGCACGATCCCTCGTGGGGGCAGCTCGGCGACGTCATTGGTTCCGCCTATCAGATTGCCGACGACCTCATGGATCGACTCGGAGATCCGGCGTTGATCGGCAAGCCCGTCGGGCAGGACGACCGTCTGGATCGGCCGAGCGCTGTTCGCGAAATGGGTGTCAAGGCGGCCACGGAATTGCTCCGTGAGCGTATCGAAGCGGCCGTGGAGGCGGTGCCGGACTGTCGTGGCAAGCACCGGTTGCGCATGATGATTCACTACGAGGCGTCGCGCCTGCTCAACAGCGCTCTGAGCGCACAACGCGCGGCCTGACCTGGCCGGTCCGAGCCGGCTTCCAGGAGGGCCGTGGCGGTGGCGAGCTTTGCTTTTTCGGATTGGCGAAACCGCCTGCTCGGGTCGGTCCGGTTTCGTACCTTGGCGCAGAAAATTCCTGTTTTTCACTTATTTGCGCGTGCCCAGGCCAATGAGCTCTTTGCGCTGTGCAGCGGCTTCATCCACAGTCAAATCCTGGCGACCTGTGTACGTCTCGACGTGTTCGAGCGGCTTCGGAACGGTCCCAGAGATGCGGCAAGCCTCGCCGGTGAGCTCTCGCTGCCGGCCGATCGGGCTGAACATCTGTTCGCCGCGGCGGCGGCTCTGGAGCTACTTGAGTGCCGCCCGGACCGTCGGATTGCATTGGGTCGGCATGGAGCCGCGCTGCTCGACAACGAGGCCGTGCTGGCGATGGTGCGCCACCACGCGTTGCTGTACGACGATTTGCAGAGGCCGCTCGACCTGTTTCGAGGATCGTCCGACCCAACCCGCATGGCGCGGCTGTGGACCTACGCCGGCGCTTCTGACGGGCCTCCGGCCGATGTCGACGCGGCGCGGGAATACAGCGAACTCATGGCGGTGTCGCAGTCCATGCTGGCCGGGCAAATTCTCGACGCCGTATCGCTCAAATCCTATCGGAGCCTCCTGGACATCGGCGGCGGCAGCGGCGCTTTCTCGATGGCTGCAGCGCGTCGCTGGCCGCATATCGACGTTACGCTGGCTGATCTGCCGGCCGTTGCCGATCTGGCCCGGAGCGCCGTGCTGGAAGCCGGGCTCGAGCGGCGCATTGACGTGTGCGCCGCGGACGCGACTTCCGACCCGCTGCCGGCGGGGCGGGATCTTGTGTCTCTTATCAGGATCCTGCACGACCACAATGACGATCGCGTCATGGCCCTGCTGGCTGCCGCGCACCGCGCGCTCAAGCCGGGCGGGACCCTGCTCGTGGCCGAGCCGATGGCGGGGGAGAGTCGTGCGGGGCGACTCGTGGACGCCTATTTCCACGTCTATTTGCTGGCGATGGGCAGCGGCCGGCCGAGAACGCCGGAACGGCTCGCCGAACTCATCTCGGAAGCCGGGTTTCGCCGTGTTCGACGCCGGCGGACGCAGGTTCCAATGATCACGGGCGTGCTTCTGGCGACCCGTTAAGGCAGCGTGACATTGCGTCACTGTCAATAAATATTGACATTAAATAGAGTCAGCGTAAACTGACACTTTATGTCCATCCCGATGTCATCCCGGGGGCGGTCGACCCCCGTTCCAGCGCAGGCTGTCGTGTTTCGAGAGCCCGGGGCGGTGGAACTTCGCGAGCTGGCGCTGACGCCGCCCGCGAACGGTGAACTCGTCGTCGACGTCGAGTGGACCGGCATCAGTACCGGGACGGAAAAACTGCTTTTTAGTGGCGACATGCCGGCGTTTCCGGGAATGGGTTATCCACTCGTGCCGGGCTACGAGACGGTGGGCCGGGTCGCCGATTGCGGCGGCAGTCGCCGCTTCAAGGACGGTGACCGGGTCTTTGTCACGGGCGCGCGCTGTTTCGGGGATATCCGCGGGTTGTTCGGCGGCGCCGCGTCGCGACTTGTTGTCGACGAGGACAAGCTCCTGCCGGTTGCGGCGGAACTCAACGAGGACGCAATCCTGCTCGCGCTGGCGGCAACCGCCTATCACGCCCTGCACGACCGGGCTGCACTGGCGCTGCCGGACCTGATCATCGGTCACGGGGTGCTCGGGCGCCTGCTCGCCCGGCTGAGCGTTGCTCTGGGTGCGGACAGCCCCACCGTCTGGGAGACTGATCCCCAGCGATCGGCCGGAGCGCTCGGCTACGAAGTGCTGCTGCCGGAGGACGATACACGTCGCGATTACTCGCGGATCATCGATGCGAGCGGTGACCCGGGAATACTCGACAACCTCGTGCAGCATCTCGCAAAGAACGGCGAGGTGGTGCTCGCAGGTTTCTATTCGAAGCCGCTGTCGTTCACGTTTCCGCCAGCCTTCATGCGCGAGGCGCGATTCCGGATTGCCGCCGAGTGGTCGCCGAACGACTTGCCGTCGGTCACGTCACTCATACACGACGGCGCTTTGGATCTTACCCACCTGATCACCCACAAGCTGCCGGCGTCGGAGGCATTGCACGCGTATCCCGTTGCGTTCTCCGATCCCGACTGCCTCAAGATGGTACTCGACTGGAGGAACGGCTGAATGCTCGATCGTCCCCAACCTGTAGAACATCGCGTCGATGTGCAGATCGAACACCGCGATCGACTGCGCCGTGAAGCGGCGATCGAACCCGATCCCGTCGTCACTGCCGAGCCCGCAAAAGAAACGCAGGTCATTGCGATTTACGGCAAAGGCGGTATTGGCAAAAGTTTTACGCTTTCCAATCTGTCCTACATGATGGCGCAGCAGGGCAAGAAAGTGCTCTTGATCGGCTGCGATCCGAAAAGCGATACCACCTCCTTGCTGTTCGGCGGCCGCAGCTGCCCAACCATCATCGAAACCTCCGCGGCCAAGAAAGCGTCGGGGGAAGAGGTTGAGATCGGCGACGTCTGCTTCATGCGCGACGGCGTGTTTGCAATGGAGCTCGGCGGCCCGGAAGTGGGCCGGGGCTGCGGCGGCCGCGGCATCATCCACGGTTTCGAGCTGCTCGAAAAACTCGGCTTCCACGACTGGGACTTCGACTACGTACTCCTCGACTTCTTGGGCGACGTCGTTTGCGGCGGTTTTGGTTTACCGATTGCCCGGGACATGTGCCAGAAGGTCATCGTCGTCGGTTCGAACGACCTGCAATCGCTGTACGTCGCCAACAACGTGTGTTCGGCGGTCCAGTACTTCCGCAAGCTCGGCGGCAACGTCGGCGTGGCGGGGATGGTCATCAACAAAGACGACGGCACGGGTGAGGCCCAGGCGTTCGCCAAGTCGGTCGGTATTCCGGTGCTGGCGGCAATACCCGCCGACGACGATATTCGGCGCAAGAGCGCCAACTACGAAATTGTCGGCGTTCCGGGCGGCGAGTGGGCGCCGCTGTTTGACGAACTGGGCGCCGGCGTTGCCGATGCGCCGCCGCTGCTGCCGACACCGCTGGAACAGGACGGTCTGCTCGGGCTGTTCGATAGCGACGACGACGGCAAGGCCGCTCCGCTGATACCGGCAACCGCGGCGGACATGAACGGCAAGGCCTACGTGGAGAGGCCTTCTCTCGAGGTTGTGTATGACGACGCCTAGCGAACAAGGCTGAGACAGAGGGGCCCTGCTTGCTACCCGATTAGACCCAATTCGACGATTACAAGAAACGGCATCTAGGGAAATGAAAAACGGCGACAAAACACTCGAAGCGGCTCCCCCGGGGGAGCAGGCTGGCGTGTGTAATTCCCGTGAAGAGCTGCGCGAGGCAGCCGCCAAAGCCGGCAAGAGCGATGTGCTCGACCGGTACGCCAAAGACTATCCCAGCGGCCCGCACGACCAGCCGCAGAGTATGTGCCCGGCGTTCGGCTCGCTCAGGGTTGGGCTTCGCATGCGGCGAACGGCAACAATACTGTCCGGATCCGCCTGCTGCGTCTATGGCCTGACCTTCACCTCGCACTTCTACGGTGCGCGCCGCACCGTCGGCTACGTGCCGTTCAACTCGGAGACGCTTGTCACCGGCAAGCTCTACGAAGACATCCGCGACGCTGTGCACGAGATGGCGGACCCTCAGCACTATGACGCCATAGTGGTCACCAACCTGTGTGTGCCGACCGCTTCCGGCGTGCCCCTGAAGATGCTGCCGGACAACATCAACGGCGTAAGGATTATCGGTATCGACGTGCCCGGCTTTGGCGTGCCGACCCACGCAGAGGCCAAAGACATACTGGCCGGCGCCATGCTCGCGTATGCGCGCAAGGAAGCCGAGGCTGGTCCTGTACGCGCACCAAGCGATCGTAAGGATCTGCCGACCGTTGCGCTGCTCGGCGAGATGTTCCCGGCGGATCCCGTCAGCATCGGGACTTTACTCGAGCCGCTGGGCCTTGCCGCGGGCCCGACCGTGCCGACCCGCGAGTGGCGTGAACTGTATGCCGCGCTCGACAGTCCCGTGGCAGCCGCGATTCATCCTTTCTACACGGCATCGATCCGGGAGTTCGAGGCCGCCGGCCGGAAAATTGTGGGTTCGGCGCCCGTCGGCCAGCACGGCACCGCCGCGTGGCTCGAAGCTGTCGGAAAGGCGGCGGGTGTTTCGCAAAGTGTTGTCGATCGCGCCAAGAACCGCTTCCTGCCGGTGATTGCCGGTGCGGTTGCCGCATCGCCCATCAAGGGGCGGATTACGCTTTCCGGCTACGAGGGTTCCGAGCTGCTGGTGGCGAGGATGCTCGTCGAAAGCGGTGCGGACGTCCGGTACGTCGGCACGGCGTGCCCCAGGACACAATGGTCCGATCCCGATCGCGAATGGCTCGCCGAAAAAGGTGTGCAGGTGAATTACCGGGCGTCGCTGGAGGAAGACCTGGCCGCTTTTGAGGAATTCAAGCCCGATCTTGCAATCGGCACGACGCCGGTGGTGCAGAAAGCCAAAGAGGCTTCCACGCCGGCGCTGTACTTCACCAACCTGATTTCCGCGCGGCCGCTCATGGGTGTGCCGGGACCGGGATCGCTGGCTCAGGTCATCAACGCCGCGCTGGGCCAACGGCAGCGTTTCGACACGATGCAGGCTTTCTTCGAAGGCGTCGGCAGCGGCCCGAACAGCGGAATCTGGCAGGAGCCGCCGGCGGCAGCGGGAGGGCGTGCCTGATGCTGGTCCTCGATCACGACCGCGCCGGAGGCTATTGGGGCAGCGTCTACGTCTTCACGGCGATCAAGGGTATGCAGGTCATCATCGACGGCCCGGTCGGCTGCGAAAACCTGCCCGTGACGTCGGTACTGCACTACACCGATGCGCTGCCGCCGCACGAACTGCCGATTGTCGTCACGGGGCTTGCCGAAGAGGAGCTGGGTCAGACCGGCACCGAGGAAGCCATGAAGCGCGCGCACGGCACGCTGGATCCCAATGTACCCGCTGTTGTCGTAACGGGATCCATTGCGGAAATGATCGGCGGCGGGGTTACGCCAGAGGGTACGCGCATCAAGCGTTTCCTGCCGCGCACGATCGACGAGGATCAATGGCAGAGTGCCGACCGCGCGCTGTACTGGCTGTGGACCGAGTACGGTCCGAAGAAAGGTAAGGTGCCGCCCCGGCGACCGCGGAAAGACGGCGAGAAACCCAGAGTCAACATCATTGGACCGGCGTACGGCACCTTCAACATGCCGTCCGACCTTGCGGAAATTCGTCGGCTGATCGAGGGTATAGGCGCCGAGGTCAACCTGACGTTCCCGCTCGGCTCCGATCTGAAAAACATCAAACAGTTGGCCGACGCCGACGCCAACGTGTGCATGTACCGGGAATTTGGCCGCAAGCTCTGCGAGGGGCTCGATCGCCCCTACCTGCAGGCGCCGATCGGCCTGTCGAGCACAACACGTTTCCTCGAAGAGCTCGGGGAGCTACTGGATCTCGACCCCCAGCCGTTTATCGAAAAGGAAAAGCACACAACCATAAAACCGCTGTGGGATTTGTGGCGATCTGTCACGCAGGATTTTTTCAGTACGGCAAACGTGGCGATTGTCGCGGGGGAGACCTACGCGCGGGGTTTGAAACGTTTCCTCGAAACGGATCTCGGCATGCCGTGCCCGATGGTCGTGCAGCGAAAGCCCGGCAGCAAGACGGACAACGAGGGCGTCAGGCAGGCGCTGAAAGAGCACAGCCCGCTGGTGGTTTTCGGCAGCTACAACGAGCGCATGTATCTCGCCGAGGCCGGGTCACCCGCCCAGTACATACCGGCGTCGTTCCCGGGTTCGATCGTGCGGCGGCACACCGGCACGCCGTTTATGGGGTACGGCGGTGCGACCTACGTCGTGCAGGAAGTCTGCAACGCGCTGTTCGACGCACTGTTCAACATCCTGCCGCTGGGTTCGCAACTCGACGATATCGAAAGCACTCCGGCGAACGTCGATCGTGAACTCAAGTGGACAGCGGAGGCGCAGGAAAGGCTCGACGCGATCGTCGCGGAGAAGCCGGTGCTGATCAGGATCTCGGCGGCCCGGCGGCTTCGGGATGCAGCGGAGCTCGAGGCAAGGCGCCTTGGCGTCGACGAAGTCAATCTGGAGTTGCTGTCAGGCGTGGAGGGATTCGCCGAGCAGGGGCGGGCGGCATGAGCGGCCCGCGCAGTGGAAAGGCCCGGCGGAAATGAATACGCCGGCAACAGACAAACAGCATCTGGCAGCGTGCCGGAACAGAGGGAACACGGTAACCGTGGAGGGACAACAGTGAATACAGAAAACCGCCTTACTCATGGCTTACGGAAAGACGAGGTCTGGTCATGCCGTTTCGTCTGGGTCGTGTGTTTCGCCGTGCTGCTGCCCGTCGCCGTCGTTGCAAGATTGTCCGGCTGGCGCTGGCGACCCTGGCCGGCCTGCGGCCGCAACGGTTACGGCTCCGCGATTGCCGAGGCAAACAGCGTATCGGCAACGATCGCGGGGACGGTGTTTTCGCAATGAGGTTTTAGTTTTGTCGGCAAGGCAGTTTTTTGTCGGCAACCCATGTCGCGAGGGTTTCGCGGCGACCACAACCAAGTCGACTTTGTGTTGAGGAGAAAAAAATCATGTCTGACGAAAATAGATCTGCTTCAG
>JANQPG010000048.1 GCA_028289545.1 Woeseiaceae bacterium | reverse complement strand
TTCAGCGCTTCGAGTTCCCACTCGCGAATCCGGCGCGTCGCGTCGAAACCGTCGAGTTCCGGCATCTGGCAATCCATGAGTACAACGCCGTAGTCTTCGACGCCAATCCGCTCGACCGCCTCGACGCCGTTGGCGGCAACGTCTACATCCAGCCCCAGGTGTTTGAGCATCGCCACGGCAACCGTCTGATTGACGAGATTGTCTTCGGCAAGGAGCACCTTACCTTCCAGCCGTCGATCGGTCTTCGGCACGCGCCGCCGGCCCGAACCGTCGGCGGCGGGCTGCAGCACGCCGCACAGTACGTCAAACAGCTCGTTCTGGCGGATCGGCTTCGAGATCTCGGCGCCAATCCGCAACGCGCGGCAATCGGACTCCTCGAGCCGGTTAGCCAGCGAACTCAGCATCGCGATCGGCAGCGAATGATTCCCGGAGGCGCGAATGCGGCGCGCCAGCTCGAGCCCGTCGGCGCCCGGCATGTGCCAGTCGAGCACGGCGAGGTCGAACGGCCTCGGCGACTCTTCGAGAACCCGCAGCGCCGCCTCCGCGCTGTCGGCCGCCACCACGTCCGCGCGCCAGCTGGACAGGTTTTCCTCGAGGATCTCGCGATTGGTCGCGTTGTCGTCGACGATGAGAATGTGTTTGCCGGCAAGACTGCGCGACGAAGACAGCATCGACCCGGGCTGCTCGGTATCCTTCTCGAGCGTTAACTCGAAGTAGAAAGTCGAACCGACGCCCGGCTCGCTTTTGAGCTGGAGCTCGCCGCCCATGAGTTCGACAATCTGCCGGCTGATCGTGAGCCCAAGTCCGGTCCCGCCGTAAACGCGGGTTGTCGTGCCGTCCTCCTGGGTGAAAGACTCGAAGATCGCCGCCTGGTTCTCTTTGCGGATGCCAATGCCGGTGTCGGATACGTCGATGCGAACGACGACGTGATCGTCGCCCACGTCCCGAAGATCCAGTCGGACGGTAATCTCTCCGCTCTCGGTAAACTTGATGGCGTTGCTGAGCAGATTGACGATGACCTGCCGCAAACGGACAGGATCCGTCAGTACGGCGGTGTGGGCTTCCGCCGGTACGGCGGTCATCAATTCGATGCCCTTCTTGCCGGCCGGCTCTATGAATGCCTCGGCCGCCTGCTCAACAAGTTGCCGCAGGTCCACGCCGATCGTTTCGATGCCCAGCTTGCCCGCCTCAATCTTCGAAAAATCCAGAATATCGTTGATCAGCGCGAGCAAGGTGCAGCCCGATTCGTAGATCGTGTCGACAAAACGCGCCTGGCGTTCCGACAGTGTGGTATTACGGAGCAGCTCGGCCATGCCGAGCATGCCGTTCATGGGGGTGCGTATCTCGTGGCTCATACGCGCAAGGAATTCGCTCTTCGCCTTCGAATTGTCGAGCGCTTCGTCGCGGGCCGCCTCGAGTTCGACCTGTACTTTCGCAAGCTTGTCGGTCAGCTCGTTGAACTCCCGGCCGAGAGCGCCGATCTCGTCCCCGCGGCCCGTGTCTTCCACGGCGACGAAGGCGCCCGTCTCGCGGGTGCGCAGCATGGCGTCCATGAGCTGCCTGATCGGCATGACGATTCGGAACTGCATGAACGCGAGCGACGCCAGCAGGAACGCAGCGCTGGTGAGCGCAATCAGTACGGCCGCGAACCGGAGCGCCGTGGCGCCAATGCCCGTCACGACGCGCTCGGTTGTCATTTCCAGCACGCCAATGTTCTCGCCGCGGAAATCGTTCAGAAGCTGGTACAGGTGCACCGACGTTTTGTCGATCGAGAAAGAATACGGCTCCATCGTGCCCACGAGCTGGTCCCGCGCCGTGCGTACTTCGGGCGGTGCGTGGCCGTCCACGCGCGTGTAGATCGTAAGGTCGGCGGTAACCTGGCGGGCGATCTCCGTGATGCGCTTGTCTGTCAGGAAGCGGCCCGCAACAAAAAACCCGCGTTCGGGACCGCTGCTGGTGCTGCTGAGTATCGGCAGCGAAACGATCTGCATCAACCCGGAACGCGCCTTCAGGAAACCTCTCGCATTCTCGAGCCGGGTCGCCTCCCCGGGCGACTCGAGGTCGAAAGGCCATTCCTCGGCAACCTTCAGCGACCGCTGATCCAGCGGATGCCGCATCCAGCTGTAGCGCAGGCGGCCTTCCTCGTCGAATATCGCCGCAAAATGCACTTCGGCCGTGTGCCAGCTGTTTGTGCCGAGTTCGCGCTCGTCGAAGCCGGGGTTCCGCCCCTGCACGAACTCGTAAGTCGACGTCCACGACGCGTATTCGAGTGCAAAGACCTCGAGCGTACTCATGTCCGCCGCAAGCGCCGATCGTACCCGCATCTGATCCTTTTCGGCGCTACGTATCTCCACGTCGCCGAAGGCCGGCAAAATCGTAACCCGCAGTACGGCATACGTTCCGAGAGAAAACACGGCGCCCAGCAACAGGCTGACAAACGCAACTCTCTTACCCAGCGACATACACACAACCCGGTCTTGTTGACACCCCGCGAGCAGGCCCGGCAGGCGGCAGAGCGCCCGGGCCGGACAAAGCCCAGTAGGTTATCGGCGGCGGGTGCCCGAGCTTTAGTTGGCGGCGTCAGGCCTGCTTGTGCACGGACGCGAGGCGCACGGCTGAATGGTCGCCGTACATGGCCTTGACTTCCTTTCGGCGGCGGCGGCTGACCGGAATCTTGATGCCGGTCGACATAATGCAAACGGCCCGCTGCTCCGCGGCCACGTAGCGGACCACGTGGTTGTGCCGAACCCAGTGGGACTTGTGAACGAGCATACCCTCGTCGGCAAACGCCAGCGCGGCGTCCCGGAGGCTGCCGATTACCATTGCGCGGCCTTTGGTCGTAAACACGTGCAAATAATGCAGGTCCGAGGATATCGCCACGATGTCGTTGCCGAGCGACCCGGGCAAGCGGGACAGGAACTCGACTTTCTCGGCGCTGGCCGGCGGCTCCCCGGGCGGCACTTCGTTGCCCGGGTCCGGAGGGTCGTCGCCATCGCCCGGCCAGTTGAGTAGCAGCGGCAGATTGACCGCGGCCCAGGAGACGACAAGGATCGGCAGCACGTCGAGGTATTCCGCCAGTATCGCGTGCCCCGGACCGCGTGCGGCAAACACGTCCAGCGGATCGTTGTCGTCTTCGATCAGGGGGAACGGGAACAACGATTCGATGACAACAAATAGTGGCGCAACGATCAGCGCGCCGAGGGCACCGGCCGTCACGATCGCGAGCAGGCGATGCCAGCGCACAAACACCGTGTGGCGGATGATCATGCTTGCGACGAGTATCCCAAGAAGGCCGACGCTGACGTGGATTGTCCAGAACACGGTCCGCTCGAACACGCCCAGCCCCGCGGTGACCGCCGGCTGCATGGCGACGAACAGCAGGGTCAGCACGATCCCGGCGGCCGGTAACGAGCGCCTTACGGGCGCCCTGCCTAAGATGCTGCTTTGATCCGGGAACATGAGCGGGCGCTCCGGTAAAAACCGCGGTTTGAGGGGTACGCGGTGCTGTCGGGCCCGGCACCGCGCCATTACGTTGCCCTGGAAGACTGCCGGGAAACCCCGCCGCTGACAACAAGGCCCGCCGCGGGTCTTCAGCAACGGGCGGCATTTTGCATGAACGGCAGGTAGACTCTTGCGGGTTGCGGCCGGCGGAGGGGCAAATGCCACAGGCAGACAGTGACAGTTCCGGGGAAACCCGTTCTGCCGGCTGGCCGGTGAAGAACGGCTTCAGGCTGCGCGGCACCGAGATGACCCGCACCGAGACCTTCACGGATGCGGCGTTCGCGTTTTCGCTGACCTTGCTGGTGATCTCGATCGACTCGATCCCGTCGAGCTACCCGGAGCTGACCGCCGCCATGCAGGGTGTGCCCGCGTTTGGCCTGGCGTGTGCAATCCTGTTCATCTTCTGGCACGGCCACTGGAACTGGAGCCGGCGTTACGGCCTCGAGGATTTCCCGTCGATGGCGCTGAGCTTCCTGCTCGTCTTCGTCATGTTGTGTTACGTGTACCCAATGAAGTACATGACGTCGGTCTTTGTTGCCTGGGTCAGCGACGAGCGCCTCAGCGCGGAGGCGAGCATACGCTCATTCGACGAGCTGTTCGGTATGTTTACGATCTACAGCGTTGGTTTCGTGGCGCTGTGCCTGAACGTCCTCGCCTTGTACTGGCACGCCTGGAGGCGGCGCGATGCGCTCGGACTGAACGACATCGAACGTCACACGACACGCTCGGAAATGACTTCGTGGACGCTAATGGCAACGGTCGGCGGCATCGCAATACTGATGGGGTTGTTCGCGCCGCGGAACGCTATAACGGTACCCGGCTGGGCGTACTCGTTGCTGGCCGTCCTGATGCCGCTGCACGGCGTGTTCAGCGACCGCAAACGCCGCCGGCTTCTCGAGCGGGAAGACACCCCAGAGAATCCGGCATAACGTCGCGATGTTTCGAGGAGGTTACACCGGCCGCCGCCACTCCCAAAGTCGCGACTCGATCACAGACAACGAAGACCAGCACACGTAACTTCTGCGGTCACCGCAAAAAAGGGACTTCTTGCCGTGCTCCGCCACCTGTTGATTGCCCTGACCGTCACGTTCGCCGCCGGCTGCGCGCCCGACACCGGCGGTAAACCACTACCCGTTGTTTCGGACGACAAGCTGCTGCAGCGGGCTTTCGAAAGCTGCGTTGTCGACAACGTGAAAGAGATGCGCTCCCGGAATCCGGATCTGCCCTCCAGCCTCGAGTCGTCGACCATGACCCCGATTCATCACAACTGCGAGATCGCCGTCGTGCACACCTGTGAGCGCAACAAAGAGACCGAGGCCTGCCAGCTGGTGCTCGCGATGTACATCAAATTGCACTGAATCGCCGCGGACGGCGGCGGCGCTAGCCCGCGGGACGAGCGGGCCGGCGAAAAGCGCGCGACAAGCGCGGTCTGATCCTGAGAAAGGCCAGGTACGCACGCTCCAGCACCCACAGCACGGCGGCATTCCTCGCCAGCAGACCGAGGGGACGCAGTACGGGGATCGCTCTCCACATCGCCGCAAAGGCTCGGGCGCCGGACACGATAGGTCCGCCTTCCTCACGCGCATGGAAACGCGCGAGCAGGGTTGTCGCGTCCAGCGGGCAATCTCGGCCCGCGTGAATGTCGACAAAACGAATGGCCCGGCGCCGATCGAGACGCCGCATCAGGCGAATCTCGCGCGTGCAGAGCGGGCAATCGCCGTCAAACCATACGGTTACCTGCGGTGTTGTCATCGTAAACCTTGCGCGCCTTTGCCGCGACGATCCTGTGCGCGGCCGTCGTATTCGATGGTGCCCGCTTTGAACAGACTTGTATAGCGCTCCGCATGGCCGGAGCGCATCGCCTGTCCCGCTTTTTTGCTTGCAGGGACTCGCGGAGCTGATTAGCGTTGAGCCGTATCGTCAAGGAATCTGTCATGTCACCGGGATCGACGAAACTAATCGACCAGATCGGCAACACGCCGCTGCTACGCCTCAATACAGCCTCGGAGGCGACGGGCTGCAACATCCTCGGCAAAGCGGAATTCATGAACCCCGGAGGTTCAGTCAAGGACCGTGCGGCGCTCGGCATGGTGCTCGCGGCAAAAGAGTCGGGGGCGCTCGCCCCGGGCATGCCGATCGTCGAGGGCACGGCCGGTAACACGGGTATAGGGCTCGCCATGGTCGGCGCGGCGCTGGGCCATCGCAGCATCATTGTCATGCCCGAAAACCAGAGCCGGGAAAAGATCGACACGCTCAAGGCCTTCGGCGCCGAACTCAGGCTGATTCCGGCCGTCCCCTACAAGAACCCCGAGCACTTTGTGCACACTTCGGGAAGGCTGGCCGAGGAACTCGGGGGCTTCTGGGCCAACCAGTTCGAAAACACGGACAACCGGGCGTTTCACGAGCAGACGACCGGCGTGGAGATCTGGGAGCAGACCGAAGGCCGCATCGACGGTTTCGTTTGCGCCGTCGGCACGGGCGGAACGCTCGGCGGCGTCGCCAGGACCCTGAAAGCGCGTAACGACAAGGTGCGTATTGCGCTCGCCGATCCCGAAGGTTCCGGTCTGCACAACTACTACGCCGAAGGCGAGGTGCGCATCGTCGGCAGCTCGATTACCGAAGGCATCGGCAACAGCCGAATCACGGCAAACCTTGCCGACACGCCGGTCGATCTGAGCTACCAGGTCCCCGATACCGAGGCAATCCCAATCGTCTACTCGATGATTCGCGATGAAGGCCTGGTGCTCGGCGGCTCCAGCGGCATCAACGTTGCCGGTGCGATGCGCCTCGCTCGCGACCTGGGCCCTGGACACACGATCGTCACAATCCTGTGCGACTCCGCGCTGCGCTATCGCGAACGTCTCTTCAACGCGGAGTTCCTCGCCAGCAAGGGGCTCGAACTGCCCGCGTGGTTCGGCCAGGAGATCTAAGGAGCCGCGGCGCGCCGTCAGTTCTGCGTCAGCATGTCGTAGCGGCGCTGGTCGACGCGCGAACGTTCCGGCTCTCCGGCCGCCTCGGCGAGTGCCGGGACATACAGGCGGCAAGAGTCCGACTTCGCGAGCAGCGCGTCGAGCTGATCCAGCAGCCGGCCGGCGTCGGTGTCCGGCGGCATTGCGATACGTCCCGTGACGACGTGATGCTGTTCCGCGCCGTGTTGCTCGTGATCGATATCGGGATCCCGGAAGCAACTCGAGCACAGCGTGACGAAGTTTTCGCTGTGTGGGTAGACAGCAATGTCGCCGTCGAGCTCTCTGTCGATACTGTCGATCTGACCGGCCTTCTCCTGGGTACCGGCGAAATCGAAAAAGCGGTAGTGGTTTCTCACGAGCGTTGCCAGGTGCGGAAACACCGGGACCTCGCGATCGCCGTAGCGGTGATAGGTCACCGGCGCTCCATCCATCAGCACAACGTCGCCGTAGTCTACTCCCAGATCCTGATAGAGCACGCTGCGGACGATCCCGTGGCAGGGACTCAGGCGTTCTATCCAGATTGTTTCCTGGAGTCCAGGATTGTCGTTGTCCGCGCTGCGCTCGGCGAGCGGCCGCTCGGCCAGCATCACTTTGCAGGACGGATAGCCGCCGTCCGGCAAGCCGTAGCGACCCATCTCGATCTTCTGACCCAGGCGTTTCCACACGGCAAGCGCCGTCCGCGCCTCACCGGCTGCCGTTGCGCAGATCCCCAGGTTCCAGTCGTAAGCTTCCACGGGCTCCGCCGCCAGCGCGGCGGCGCGCTGGTTCGCCTGCATACCCTCCCGGAAGCGGCCACGAGTTTTGAGGTACAGACCGTAGTTGTAGTGTGTCGAGCTCCGGTCCGGCGACAGTTCGATAAGCCGCTGGTAAGCACGGTCGGCCACGTCGTCACATTGCCGCGCCATCATTCGAGCGGCGGTCGCCAGCCCCGAAAGCAGCTGTGTTTCGATCTTTGCGTCGTCCGCATCGTCGAGCAGGCGCTCGATACGCTGAACCAGATCAGCAAAAAAGACCTCAGCCGGCGCGGCGAGATTGAGCTGGTCGAGATCGCGCGCACCTTCCGTGCTTGCTCCGATCTGCCCGACGATCATTGGATTGCCCGCGTGTGCCTCGGCAACACGCTCGAGTATCTCCAGGCCGTTCTCAACAGGCAGCCGGCGCTGCTCAACGAGATCGAGCAGGCGTTCAGCAACGTCTTCCTGGCGCGCCTGCGCCCGCCGGAGCGGTTTCAGCCGTTTCCACGCGAGCTTGGAGTCTTGCGCTTCCAGCGCCGCGTCGACCGAATCGAAGATCGATTCGATCCGTTCGGGCGAGATCACTTTTCCTGGAATTCTGAACATCAGGTCAGTTCGCTGTTTGCCCCGACGGAGCTTCTGAAATGCATTGAGACACTCGGGCCGCCGGTTCGATGCATCCTAGCAACACAAGTTCCGCGAACCCAGGAACGGCCTCACGTCAACCGAGCTTGAGGCGCCGCACGGGCCGATCCGCGCGCCGACGCTCGACGAACATCGAGTACTCGATCGGCCGGAAGGCGAGCACGGCGCTGCAGCCGGTCTTGCCTTCGAGCGGCAGGGTTGAATCCTGCTCGGCCAGTTCGGCGAAACGTCTTGCAAGCCGCATAACACCCTCCTGCATTTCCGCAATGCTGGCCGCCGACAACATGCCGCCGAGTATCCGCATTTCCTCACCGGGCCCGGCGAAATCGCTGCTGAAGAACTCGGGCATGACGCGCTGTTTGAAGAACTGGCTGACGCTGCCCTGACGGCGCCATGCAAAGTTTCTCGAGGTCAGCAGGCGGTAGCGATTGAGCGGCAGCAATTCAATCACGTTGAGGCGATTCAGCTTGAAGAGAACCTGCTCGACCTGCCGCTCGCTGAACTCGTATTCGCTCACGATCTCGGCCAGGGACCAGCGGTTCAGGACGAGAAAGGTAACCACAAAAAAGTCGGGGTCGCTGACCAGAGCCGCTTCCTGCTCAGCCGTCAGCTCGCTCAGGAACTCTCGCCTCGAATTGACCCGCTCCACCAGCTCCCAAAAATCCAGTCCGATGAACGCCAGCGACTGCTCCATCCGTTCCATCGAGAAGCCCTGTTGCGCAAACATGCGCTTGACGCTGGCTTCGCTGAGCTCCAGATGCGCCGCCAGATCGCGATAGGTCCGGCCGGCCTCCTTCATGGCCCGTTTGAGCTCGGCCACGAGCGCGTGGGTTTGAGACACAGCGAGCTCTCCTTTCAAAAAGTATCGTTATACGATACCTGAAGGTTAAACGGTCGCAACTTTTTTTATTTTTGTTGCGATATCTGACCCCTCATTTAGTTTTACTCCGGAACTCAAAGGAGGGTCAGCATGATCGGAACACACCGCATTGCCTTCACATTCCTTTGTCTGCCGTTGTTTTGCGGCTGCAGTTTCCTGATGGGCAGCCAAGAACAGGTGCGCACGGGCGCATCGAGCAGTCTCGTCGATTACCTGTATCCCGACGGCGAAATCCCGCCGTCGGTCAGCGACCAGCTGCCGGCGCTCGAACTACCGCTTCGGGTCGGAATTGCCTTCGTGCCGTCTTCGGGCTGGCGCGATCTGGGTGGCGCCGACAAGACCGTGCTCATGGAACGCGTCGCTGACGCCTTTCGCGAGCGCCCCTACATCAGCTCGATCGAAACCATTCCCGAGCAGTACCTCAAGAGCGCCAATGGCGTCGTCGGCATGCGGCAGGTGGCCGCCATGTACGGAGTGGATGTCATGGCGCTTGTGTCCTACGACCAGATCACGTTCTCGGGCGAGCGCGAATCATCCATTTTGTATTGGACCATCATTGGCACGACGTTCATCAAAGGCAACTCGAACGAGGTGCAGACGATGATCGACACGGCCGTCTTCGACGTCAACACCGCGGCGCTCCTGTTTCGCGCGCCGGGAACACATGCCGAACAGGAGAACACGACGCTGTTCGACAACGCGCGTGACTTGAGGATCCTGAAGGGAGAGGGATTCACGGCAGCGAACGAAGACATGATCGTCAATCTCGATCGCGAACTCGGCCGCTTCGAGGAAGAGGTCAAGGCCGGACAAAGCGCAACAGTAGCCTGGACCAATGGCTCGGGCGGCGGCGGCAGCAGCGGCACCATTTTTCTGCTCGTGCTTATGGGGTTGGCATTCATTGCGGTTTGCCGGAAGGGTCGTATAGACCTCTGAACCGGTCTCGCTTTCATTGCGGCATGCCGGAACGGCCGGATCGAACGGCAACACTCCGCCACTTCGCAGCGGCACATTGGCAAGGGCCGGCATCCCCCGCCGGCCCTTGCACATTTTTCCCTCGTACTTTCCTGACGCCCCGTCGCCGACGAGGCGACCGACGCTAGAGGATATCGCCCAGGTTGATCAGACGGGTTTCGCCGTTGCTGTCGTCGACGCCGTCGTTGTCGTTGACGATCCACACGTCGCCGTTTGACGTCACGGCACTGCCCTCAACCTTGTCGACAACCAGTCCGCCCGTCGCCACGAGGTCGGGGACCAGGTCGCGAACCAGCGTCTTGGTAATGTCCGCGCCATCGGCGAGACCCGTTACGTCGAAGCGATACAGGCGCTTGATGGCCGCGTCCGGCCCCGCCTTGTTGTCGCGCTCGATGACGAGGAATTCGCCGTTGCCGAGCGAGGTGATATCGGACAGACCCACCCAACCGCCGTCCTGTGACTCGACCGCATCCAGCGGATAGTTCAGGAAGATCCAGGTTTCGGCCGTCAGGTCGTAGACGCCGATACGCGCAACGCCCATGTCGCCGGCCAGCGGCCACTCGCGCTGGAAGGTCACGTAAGCAGCGCCGTTGTACTCCGCGATGCCTTCGAAACCGAACCGGCGCTGTTGTGCGTTGAGCGCATCCGGCAGGGTCACGACAGCCTCGATCACGCCGGCCGCGTCCGTCTTGAAGATGAAGTTCTGGCTGTTGACGGGCTGGTCGCCAACGCCGCCGGCGCCCTCGGACGCGACCCAGAAACCGCCCGCCGTGGCGACCGCAATACCTTCCGGATCGATGTTGACAGTCTTGTCGGCGTTGATCAGCAGCGCAAGATCCGCCTCGTCGAATACGTCGACACGGGTCGCGTCGTCTTCATCGACGGTGGGGTCCGCCAGCATTTCGGTCGGAACCGCAGCGAACACGTCATTGGTGTCGCGCAGCGTGATTTCCTGGTCGATGACGGCGGGGAACTTGCTGATGTCGATGCCGAATATGCGGTTCTCGCCGTAGAAGCTGTCTTCGATCGCGTACAGGCGCAAGGGATCGTTGATGTCCGCGGCCAGGCCCGAAACTGCACCCCAGGGTATCGGGCTGCCGTCCATGCGATCGGCCGACATCAGGCTCGGATAGGTTGGGTCCGCCACTTCGTAACGATAGACGTTGACGACGGAGCGAATCTGATCGTCACGCGAGTCTTCCTCGCTCGCCGCAACGAGCAGATTGCGGGCGGTGAGCGCAAACACGCCTTCGGGTGCCGTGCCGGCCGGCAGTACCTGCGTCAGCACGGGCTGGACGGGATCGCTGACGTCGTAGACGAACAAGACGCTGGAGCGCTCCGAGGCGACGATGAGCAGCGCGTTGCCGTCGTAGTGACCCACTTCCGCGTTTTCGGGTTCGTTGCCCTTGTTGCCCGAACGCTCGTCCGGATAGTGTCCCAGGCGCGCCACCAGCCGATCGTTCGTGTTGCCGCTCGTGAACACAACATCGCCCGACGTGTTGAAGATCGTGAAGCCGCGGCTGCCGCCGTCGAGGTCACCTTCGTCGGCCGTCGCAAACAGGCTCGTGTTGATCCACGCGACGCCGTCGGGTTCCCTCGGCACACCCATCAGCATTTCGTTCTGACGGATGATGTTCTTGTCGGCATCACCCTCGCCTTCGGTGGCGTCGATACCCGCCAGATCGACGGTGCCGGCGCTGAAGTTGCCCGTCACCGTGCCGGTGGTGAGATCCACGAGCACAATGTGGTTGTTTTCCTGCAGCGTAACCACAGCCACGTTGTCCTCGTTGATGTCGACGTATTCGGGTTCCGGATCGCTCGGGAACAGCGTCGCGATACCCGTCAGGCTGACGGTGGTTGCCGACCATCCCGCAACCGGACCGCTCAGGTCGACGATCTGCAGGCTGCCGGCGGGAAGCTGGGGCGGCGCACCGTCGGTCGGCGCGAAGTCTTCGTCGCGTTCGTTTTCGATCACGACCGCAGCGTAGGCGCCATCAGGGCTCACGGCGACCGAGTCGGGCTGGCCGTCAAGCGTCACGGTTCCGACAACCATCTGCGTGGCAATGTCGACAACCGCAAGGTTACCCGAGGGGTTCACAAAATCCGGGGACGTGTTGACGCCAACAACCGCGAGTTCGCCCGCAACCGCAACCGACGTCGGTTCTCCAGACACGTCGGTCGTGCCGGTGCCTGTCGGAGCCGTCGGGTCGCTCAGGTCGATAAAACCAATCGCGCCGCGCGGGCTGTCGGTGTAAATCAGCGTCGCGCCGTCGGCGCTTGCCGTCACGATCTCGGCAGCCGTTTCCACTTCGGTATCGCAGTTCACATCGATCTGCGTGCAGACCGGGAACGACGCGATACGGTTGAAGACCTTGGCCGTCGCCGAATTGCACAGCGTGGAGGTCTGCTCGATTTCATTGGGGTCCAGCGTTCCGTTACCGTCCAGATCGGTACCGGTGTCAATCCGGACGCCGCCGTTCGGGCAACTGGCGCTGCCAGCGGCGAGCGGCGTTTGTACGATCAATGCATTGTTGCCGTCGGCGCCGGGTGTACCGGCGGGGCCCGTCGGACCGGTCGCTCCGGGTGCACCGTCGTCACCTTCGCAGGCCGCCATGAAAACCGGCAGCACGAGCGCCAGGCTCAGCAGGGCGCCTTTGTTGTTGTTAAACATGCTTGATTCTCCGTAAGGAAAGGGGTCTGCAGAAAGCAGCCGCCGAATTCTTCCCAACGGATGTGAACAAGGGCTTACAGATGCGTTAAGCCTGGATTTCGGCCGCACCCGGAACGACTGGTGGGAGCCTTGCCCGAAGCTCAGCGGCTGGTGGAGGCTCGCTGCTCCCGCCAGTCGATATCGACCAGCACTTCGTTACGCCGCTGCCCCGGCGGCGTCCACGGACTATCGTAGCGCGCGAAGCTGTACCCGGAGGCCGTCGAGAGTCGATCGGCGCGCAGCAACAGCGCCAGCTTGTTGCGGTGGCGCCGGTAACGCGACTCGCCGCCGCTGCCGGAATAACGCAGCGCGGCAACGTAGCGGGCGGGACGCTCGCGAATATGAATACGAGGATCCAGTGGCTCCGGTAACGTCTCCTGCGTGTAGCGGCGCTCCATGACGAAGGAGTACACGTAGCGGTTGCCCTCGACTACTCGAGCCGTGTCCGCCGTGGACGGGAGAGCCAGACTGGTCTCCACGGGTGCGGTCATGGCCATTTTCTTGCGCTCGCTGTTGTCGCCGAAAATGTACGCTGCGAGGACCCGGAAGGCGTTGCCGCCGGCGCTGCGCTCGGAAGCCGCGGCAAATTCGAATTCGGCCACGATGTACGGTTCGTAGTGACGTATCTCGTAGTCGCCGCGGTTTTCGATCACGGTGTAAGCGGGCTCCTCGAGAGCAACGGCCATATCGGTCAGAAGCCCGATGAGCACGGCCGCGACGACCGCTGTCATTACTTTAGGGCGCGCGGGAGTCAATACGGGATCCTCTGCCCGTCCCAGGCGAACACGCTGCCCGAGTCAGCGGGCTCCAGGCGGTCGATCACGTCGAGGAGATAGGCGGCGGAGCGCTCCGGCGTAAACAACTGCTCCGCCGGAACCCGCCCGGTAAACGGCTTCGACAATGCCGTATCGACGGTGCCGGGATGCAGACCCGCCACGACCGCCAGCGGATGACTGCGGCGGAACTCGATTGCAAAGTTCTTGAGCAGCATATTGAGTGCAGCTTTGGAGGCGCGGTACGAGGTCCAGCCGCCGAGGCGGTTGTCAGCGATGCTGCCGACGCGGGCCGACAGCGCCGTGAAAGCCGCCTTCCGCCGCTTGTTGAGCAGAGGGAGAAAGTGTTTGCCGATCAACGCCGGCACGACGGTGTTGATCCGCAGCACCTCAAGCATTGCAGCAGCGTCGAGGTCGCGGCTGCGCCGCTCCGGCGCCAGTGCCTCACTGTGGAGGACGCCGCTGGCGACAATGACGAGGTCGATCGGCGCGGAAATCGAAGCCGCGAGGGCCGCGAGTGAATCATCACTGCCGATATCCGCACGCCGTTGTTCGAGTCGCGAACCGGTATCAGCACCCGGGGCAGCGCCCTGCTCAGGGCGTCGGGTCAGCGCGTAAACCTTGCCCACGCCGGGCCGCTCGAGCAATGCCTCGACAATTGCACGGCCGATCCCGCCCCCGCTGCCCGCGACGACGACGCGTAACTGGCTGTCAGCGTCTTGCCAGGCAAACATGGCGGGCACGGCTTCGCCGCCTTGCGGCGGCGAAGCTCCGGCACGTCCCTGTGTCGGAGTTATTCTCGGACTGTAATAAAGCCAATGGCACAGCGTGCTTAAGGCAGGATAACGGCGTCGATCACGTGGATGACGCCATTGCTGGTCATGATGTCCGTTTTGACCACGTTGGCGCCGTCCACGGTGACACCGGCATCGCTGGCCGCAATCGTGACGGACTTGCCGTTGACCGTAGCGGCGCTGTCGAGCGTTACGACATCTTTGGCCTTCACCTTGCCGGGCACGACGTGATAGGTCAGCACGGCAACGAGCTGGTCCTTATTCTCGGGCTTCAACAGCGACTCGACCGTGCCGGCGGGCAGCGCCGCGAAAGCGTCGTCGGTCGGCGCAAACACCGTAAACGGTCCGTCGCCTTTCAGGGTCTCGATCAGGTCGGCGGCTTCGAGTGCTGCTGCCAGGGTCGTGAAACTGCCGGCGGCAACCGCCGTGTCCACGATGTCTTTTTTGTCCATCGCTTTGGAGCCGCCGTGGTTACCTGCGTTGGCGGCGGAAGCACCAAAAAATACGGTGGCGATTACCGCAAACGCGGCAAATGTGCTGGCTGTACGAATCATGTCCAGTCTCTCCTCAGATCATTCGTTGGGGTGTATGTAGGGGGAGACAGGACACTAGCAGCGCCGTAGCGGCGGAGGGTTTCAACAATGTTTAAGATTGTTTCAGCTCGTAACTAGACACTCTATGGACAAGAAGTCGTGTGTTTTTCGAGAAATGCTTCCGCTGCGGTAAAAATAGTGTCCAGCCGCTGCTTGGACTGTCGATCAAGCGCTCTCGGCATCAGCGCCAGCCGCGGGTTACCGGCAAAAAACTTGCGGTGCCGATCGATAAACCGCCAATACAGGCCGTCGACGATGTCGCACCACGGTCCTTTCTTGTAGTCGCTCATCTTTTTGAGGTAGTTGGAGCCGCAAATGTAAGGCTTGGTCGCAAACAGCCCGCCGTCGCTGAACAGCGCCATGCCGTACACGTTGGGTCCCATCACCCATTCCGAGGAGTCGACGTACATTTCCATGAACCAGCGGTGAGCTTCGCCCGGATGTACTTCGCACAACGTCATCAGGTTACCGGCCACCATGAGCCTCGGTATGTGGTGAGTCCAGCCGAGATCCAGTGCCGTCTTTATCGTGTCGTCCAGCGGTTCGATGCCCGTTGTACCCTCGTACCAGGCGCGGGTGAGCCCGCGTTGATGCCCAAAAAAATTGCTGTGTTCCTGAGTCTCGCTGTGCTCGCGGTAAACACCGCGGATAAATTCGCGCCAGCCGATGACCTGCCGAACAAAACCTTCGATGCTGTTGAGCGGCAGGTTCTGTTCCTGATAAGCGTCGCAGGCTCGCGAAACCAGCTCGTCAGGCGTGATCAGGCCCAGGTTCAACACGGGGCTCAGCACGCTGTGGAACAGCGTTGCCGAACGAATGCTCATTGCGTCCTCGTAGGGCCCAAACAGCTCGAGTCGCTCGGCGATGAAGCGCTCCAGCCACGCAAGTGCTTCCTCGCGCGTTGTCGGCCACCAGAAGTCGCGCGCATTACCCGGATGCGACGCAAAACGCTCGGCCACGAGTTCAATCACATCCGCGACGTGCGGCCCTGGCGACGGCCCGACCAGCGAGGGCGGCTGCATGTTCCGCGGCAGTTTCTTGCGATTGTCCTCGTCGTAGCTCCAGCGCCCGCCGACGGGCGCATTGCCCGTTTCGAGCAACAGCCCCTGCCGAATGCGTTCGCGCTTGTAGAAATCGGCCATGCGCAGCGTCTTCCGACCTCGCGCGTAACTCGCAAAGTCGTCGCGGCCCGTCAGGAACATCGGCGACGACAGCTCGCGGCGAGCCAGCCCACGCTCTTCGGCAAAGGCGACAATGCGCGATTCCATTGGCTTGTCTTCGATCTCGAAATGCACGAGCTCGGCGTCCTCACCGACGACCGACGCGAGATGGTCCTCGTAGCTCCGGCCCGCGCCGCTTTCGAGATCGACGTAATGCACACTCAGACCCTGTGCTTCGAGCGTGTCGCGATAGCGGCGCATTGCGGCGAGGAACAGCACAATCTTCTGCTGATGGTGGCGCACGTAAGTGCAGAGCCCCAGGTCCTCGGCCATGAAGATGGCATCAGGCGCAATTGCCCTTACGTGTTCGAGCGGGAACAGCTGATTGCCGAGGACAACGAGAACTCGGCGGGATTGACGAGCCGGGGCCAATGTCAGTGCTTCAGGTACGACAGCGTCTCGCTGCTGAATTCAGCGGGTTCGCGCCGGGTCAGCGTTTCGAGATCACGGGTTTCGACCTGGTTGCCTTCGGACAGCATTGTGAGCTGGTCGCGCGTGACCGGGAAGAACGGCAGCCAGTCGAGTGCCGTGGCGCCGATCCGCATGAGCTTGATCGGCATCGGCAGTATCGTCTTGTTGCGGCCGGTGGCCGCGGCAACGCGGCGCAGCATTTCCGTCCAGCTCAGCGACTCCGGCCCACCCAGCGTGTAGGTCTTGCCGATCGTCGACGAATCATCCAGCGCCTTGACGAACGCGCTTGCCACATCTTCGACGTGCACGGGCGACATGTGGATTTGCCCCTTACCCGCGCTCCAGCCGTTGTGAAACCCGATCCCGGGCAGCGGTGGCGTTACCATTTCGCGATGCAGCTGGGTCGCGAACTCATAGCTTCCGCGCGGATCGCCGAAGATCACCGAAGGCCGGAACACAGTGACGTCCATGCCGCTTCGCCGGGCAAACTCTTCCGCCCGGAACTTGGTTTCCTGATAGGGGGTGCCGGGCACACGAACACCGTTGGCGCTCATTAGCAGCAGGCGCGACACGCCGGCGCGGCGTGCCGCCTCGATGACGTTGACCGCGCCTTCGTACTGCAGACCTTCGAAGGTAATGCCCTGGCGCGGATACTCGCGAAGAATCCCGATGTTGTAGATGACGGCGTCAACGCCGCCCACCACCTGTTCGACAGCCTCGGCGGACGCTATTTCACCCTCCACCACCTGGACCTCCGCTGCACGCCGGAGCTTCGCCTTGCTGCCGGGACGTACGAGCACGACGGGCTGATGCCCGGCGTCGAGCAGGGCGTCGACCAGATAGCCGCCGACAAATCCGGTGCCGCCAAATAGTGCAACTTTCACGTCGATCTCCCGATTAACCCTGCGACGGTAACAAATCGCGCTGCCGTTAAAACAGGACAAACTTGCATAGTTACAATTGTTTACTAAGCATCGCGGGCAGTCACACGCCGCCGCGTCACATCCCAGTAACATAGTTTTGCCACGCTGCCTCGCTACTGTCACCCCCCGGCTTGTACGCATGAACCTGCTACTCATCGCCGCCGCCGCGCCGCTCGCAGCCTGGCTTTTGTACAAAGCGTATTTGAGGCTTCAGCTTTCGCGCGCCAAACACCGTTCGCTGCGTGGCCACAGCCGCATTTCACGGAGGCTCGCAAGGCTGGTGCCCTATTACAGCTATGACGAACAGCAGTTCTTCGCCAGCGACGGAGCGGACGACGCGGTCGTAGAGAAACGCAGGCGAGGCTTCCGTGAGCTGGCCGAGCGCCTGGCCGCCAAGGCCGCAAAATCCATCGAGACGACGGCACAGGCGGCGGACGGAGTGTCCGACCTTCAGTTTACAGGCGCTTACCGCGTCCCCTTTCAGTACCGGGAGTACGCGACCCGCCATCTCGGATCTGCGGCTTTTGCCTCGGAGACCAGCGGCGTCCGGATCAAAGACCTTGACGGCAACTGGTCTTACGACTTGTCGGGATCCTACGGCGTCAACCTGCTCGGCTACGATTTCTACAAACGCAACATTGCCTCCGCCGTAACCGCTGCGGACACGCTGGGTCCAGTGCTTGGCCCCTATCATCCCGTCGTTGCCGACAACGTGCGGCGACTCAAAGCCATCTCCGGGCTCGATGAAGTCTCTTTCCATATGTCGGGCACCGAAGCCGTCATGCAAGCCGTGCGGCTCGCCCGCTACCACACGCGCCGCTCGCAGGCGGTGCTGTTCTGCGGTGCTTACCACGGTTGGTGGGACGGCGTGCAGCCCGGCGTCGGCAACCAGCGCTCGGTCGGCGATATCTACACGCTCGCCGACATGAGCGAACGAACGCTCAGAGTCCTCGACAGCCGTCGCGACATTGCCTGTGTGCTGGTCAATCCGCTGCAGGCGCTGCACCCGAACGCCGGCGCTAGCAGCGACGCCATGTTGATTGCCTCCGACCGCGGCGCCGACTTCGACAAACGCGCTTACGCCGACTGGCTAAAAAAACTTCGCGCGGTCTGCACGAAGCGCGGCATTGTGCTCATATTCGATGAAGTGTTTGTCGGTTTCAGGCTCGGCCTGGGCGGAGCACAAGCCTACTTCGACGTCGCCGCCGACATGGTGACCTACGGCAAGACGCTCGGCGGCGGGCTGCCTGTCGGCGCTCTGACCGGCCGCCGCGAACTCATGCGCCGGTATCGCGACGACCGGCCTACCGACATCTGCTTTGCTCGCGGCACCTTCAACTCGCACCCGTACGTCATGACCGCAATGAACGGCTTTCTCGAGTACGCCATGCGGGAAATCGGGTCCGCGGATGCCGAAGATGCTCTCTGGAACGCACGGCGCGCCGACCTGAACGGCGCGTTGTCCGCTGCCGGGCTGCCCGTGCGAGCACATAACATGAGTTCGGTATGGACGCTGACCTACACCGAGCCCGCCCGCTACAACTGGATGCTGCAGTACTACCTGCGCGCCGAAGGGCTGGCGTTGAGCTGGGTCGGCACCGGCCGATTCATATTCAGCCACAACTACAGTGACGAAGACGTTGTCGCCGTCAGGCAGCGCATCGTCGATGCGGCCGAGCGCATGCGGGCAGACGGTTGGTGGAGCGGCAATCCGAGTTTGAGCAATCGCGGCATCCGCCGCCAGGTGCTCAGGGAAATGCTTGCCGTTCGTTTCGGCCGCCGCCCTTCCGCGGGGACCGCGCCGCTGTCGCCGGTCCCGGAGGCGCGCGGCGAGGCCTAAGAGAGCGCAGCGCTTCGGCCGGGCGAGCGCCTCGGCTTGGGAACAATCAAGCGAAGCGGGCTTGAGACACCCGTTCGCGCGGGCTCAGGCCATTGCCGGTTCGTCGTCGTCCTCGTCAGCGATCAGGCCGTTCTGGACGTCGTACATCGGGTCGATCAGCTCGCCGCGCATGAGATACAGCGGCGACTTGAAGTAGATCTTGAAGTCGTGAAACGGGTCCGTGAGGATCTTGGTTGCCCAGACGAGGCCGGTCTGCACGTTGTAGATGAAGAACAGATGCACCGTCCGCAGGACCAGCGCGATGACGGCGAGCCATATCCACATGAGCGACAGGTTGTAGAGGAACGTGTCCCAGCCGGTGTGTGCGGTGAAGACGCCAAAGAAAGTCGGGTTGATCCATAGCACAAAAGGCGTCAGGGCCCAGGCCGACTGCAGCACGCGTTTGCGAAACAGGTTGTAGCCGACCTTGATCTCCTCCTTGTGCTCGTGGGTCGCCGAGTTGACCTCGTCATAGGTCTTCGGCTCGAAGAAGAAGTGCCCTATCTGCCGGGAGGTCATGGCCAGGAGCCAGCCCAGCAAAGCGGCGACGCCCGGGTTCACGACCAGCAGCGCATAGGCAGTGAGAAAACAGCATGCGCTCAGCAGGTGCAGCGACTGGTTGATGCGGCTGTGGTGGTAATAGCGGTGATCGTCCCACCGCTGCTTGTGCAGTTCTTCTCGAAAACTCAGTTTCCGCCCGTCCACAGGGAGAGGTGCCTTCATGGTCGATTCACCGCGTTATTGGACGGAGCAAGGCTAGGTTCGCGGTATGACCGCCAAGCTACGCTTATGTGTCGGCTGTGTTATGGCTGCGGAGCCCGGGCTTTCATGAGGGGCTCTCCCATACGTACGATCCGGCCGCTGGCCAGCGACTCCACGAATTCGAGCGAGCGTGGCGCGAGCAGCACGATGGTCGAGCCGTGCTCGAAGTAGCCGATCTCGTCGCCTTTGGCGTAGCGCCGCGTCAGCCCCAGCTCGTTCGCCCCCCGGTATTCGAGGTTCAGCGGCTCCGGCAGACCGTGCAGTCGCAGGCTGGCGACGAGGATCGCCGCAACGGCAACGAGTACAACACGATCACCGTCAGCCCGCTCGAGCGGCAGCACAACGCGTTCATTGCGGCAGAACAGCCGCTCGATGGCTTTGAGCGCCACCGGGTTGACGTTCCAGGTGTCGCCGCTGATGTAGCGCAGGTGCGTCAGCCGAGCGTCGCAGGGTGCATGGAAGCGGTGGTACATGCTCGATTTGAGACGCAGAGTCAGGAATTGCGCGTCGCGAAAGGCATTGGCGTCCTCGACGGAACCCAGCAGTTCGGACAGTTCGTACGGGAAGCCTTTGGCCTGAAGGAGCTCGAGGCCGTCCAGTGCACCGAATTCGCCGACGACGGCATCGCAGGGACTCACAAGAAGGTCGGGGTCTGCGGCAAGCGGCCGCGCGCCGTCCTTCAGCTCGCGAACGAAACAGTCGTGCAGGCTCGTGAAGCGGCTTTTCTTCGCCTCGTACAGACGCAGGTCGTCCACGAACAGCTGCCACAGCGCAATGGACAGCCGCGCAATCAGAGGATTTTCGAGCTTTGAGAAGCGCCCGACGAACAGCGTAAGCCAGCGGCGCGGCAAACGATTGGTCACCAGGAAGTTCAGGCGCTCGGCGAGGCTGAGCTTTGCGAGCGGTTTTGACGGCACCATACGGCGGATGACCTTGGGACAGCAGCGAAAATCATGACCCGGCCGGATTGCCGGCATGTTACAGACGTGCGGAACCCGGTTCTGCATCGGTGTACAATCCGCGCGTCTATTTCACCATTCGGGAGCCATCGTGAGCTTCGACAAACAACTGGATAAGGTCCGAAATCAACCGGGTTTCATTGCTGCGCTCGACCAGAGCGGCGGCAGCACACCGAAGGCGCTCGGTCTGTACGGTATCGGCGAGGACGCATGGAGCAACGACGAGGAGATGTTTGCGCTGGTGCACGCAATGCGCACGCGCATCATGACCAGCCCGGCGTTCACCGGGGAACGCATCCTCGGAGCAATCCTGTTCGAAAACACGATGGATCGCGAAGTCGAGGGTCAGCCGACGGCCGGATATCTCTGGAACGTCAAAAACGTCGTGCCGTTCCTCAAGGTCGACAAGGGACTGGCGCCAGAGCAGGACGGCGCCCAGGTCATGAACCCCATGCCCGGGCTGGACGCACTACTCGACAAGGCCAAGGCGGCCGGCGTATTCGGCACAAAAATGCGCTCGGTCATCAAACAGGCGAATGCCGACGGCATCAACGCCGTGGTCGCGCAGCAGTTCGACATTGGCCGGCAGATTGTCGCCAAAGGTCTGGTGCCGATCATCGAGCCCGAGGTGGACATCCATTGCCCCGACAAGGCAGGAGCCGAAGACCTGCTGCACGCCGCAATCATGGATCAGCTCAACGCACTGGGCAGCGACGAGCTGGTAATGCTCAAGCTGACCTTGCCGGAGCAGGACAACCTGTACGCCGATTGCATTAACCACGACAATATTGTGCGTGTCGTGGCGTTGTCGGGCGGCTACTCTCGTGAGGAAGCGAACGCCCGGCTGGGCCGCAATCACGACATGGTTGCGAGTTTTTCGAGGGCGCTGGCGGAAGGCCTCTCGGCGCAGCAGAGCGACGACGAGTTCAACGCCACGCTCGACGCGTCGATTCAGAGCATCTTCGACGCCTCGAAAACCTAGAAGAACCTGTCTCCGCAGGCCGCGGCCCGCTCGAGCCCGCGGCCTGGCGGTGCCGGGAACTACCCGCTCAGGCTGCCGCGGCGCCCGCGATATCCGAAAGCCGGGCGTTCGCCTCGTCGATTGCGAGGGCCAGCCTGTCAATGAGCATTCCGCAAAGGTCGAGCGCTCTGTCCTTGCCGGCCTGCTCGAGATCGTAGCTCAGCGCCGACACGCGCATGGCGCCCACGTTGGCGCTGCTCGACTTGAGCGAATGCGCGGCCTCGCGAATCGCGTCCGCCGAGCCGCTCTGTAAAGCCTCGCGCAACCCTGCGAGCTCGTTCACCGACTGCTCGAGAAACATGCCGATAATGGTATTCAGCAGATTCTCGTGCCCGGGTTGCTCGAGGTTCCTGATCGCGTCCAGCGGAACCGGGTCGATAACGGGTGTGTTCATGCGTGTTACCCCTCGATAGCCTGTACCGGCGGCGTGTCGTCGGCGAGCGACAGCCGTCGCTGACGTTTACGGAGATAGCGACGCAGGAACGCGGCGGTCTCCTCGCCCGGCATGGGTTTGGCGAAGTAGAAACCCTGTATTTCGTCACAGCCGAGAAACCTCAAGTGCTGAAGCTGCTCGGCCGTTTCCACGCCTTCGGCAATGACCTTGAGGCCCATACTCTGGGCGAGCGCAATAATCGCCGCACAGATCGAGCGGTCGTTGCCGCCGGCATCAATTTCGGACACGAACGAACGATCGATCTTGAGCGCATCGATCGGAAACTTCTTGAGATAGCTGAGGCTGGAATAGCCGGTGCCGAAATCGTCCACGGCAATCTTCAGGCCAGCCTCCTTGAGTCGGGTCAGCGTCCGGACGGTGTTCTCGACGTCGTTCATGAGAGTCCCTTCCGTAAGCTCGAGCTCCAGCCGACTTTTCTCGAAACCATGGGCGTCGACGGCGGCAATAATCTGGTCGTCGACGTCGGACTCGCGGAATTGTTTTCCGGACAGGTTGATCGCGACGCGAACGTCGTCGAGATCGCCGCCCGACCAGCGTTCGAGCTGCCGGCACGCCGCCTCGAGCACCCAGCGGCTCAGGTCGAGGATCAGGCCGGCATCCTCTGCAATCGGGATAAATTTGGCGGGCGACACGGGACCTCGCTCCGGGTGGGTCCAGCGCACTAAAGCCTCGACGCCGGTGACTTCGCGGCTCTGCAGGCTCAGCTTGGGTTGATAGTGCAGTTCGAGATCGCCGGCGGCGATCGCCTTGCGCAGCGCGTCCTCGAGATCGAGGCGCTCAAGCGAACGCACGGACATCGTGCCGGAAAACTGGCTGACGCAGTTGCGACCTTGCGCTTTTGCGCTGTACATCGCCATGTCGGCGTTCTTGACGAGCGTGTCGACGTCATCACCATCGTCCGGATAGGACGCAATCCCCGCGCTCGGCGTGATCACGAATTGCTGACCGTGATAGTGCATCGGCTGGCTGAGCGCCGACAGTATTCGCTCGGCGACGCCGCTCGCCTCCTCTACCGACTGCACATCGCGCAGCAGCACCGTAAACTCGTCGCCGCCCAGTCGTGCAACCTGTACGCTGGTGTCGGTACTGGCAAAGCGCGCGACCGCGTCGGCGCGGCGGACACACTGCTCCAGACGCCGGGCCACGCCGCGCAGCAGTGCGTCTCCCGTGCTGTGACCCAGCGAATCGTTGATGCGTTTGAAATTATCGAGATCGAAGTACAGGATGCTCAGCCTGCTGTTGCTGGCTTTCGCTTCACGCAGCGCCTCGGACACCTGGATCAGGAACGACTGTCGATTGGGCAGGCCGGTCAGCGTGTCGAAGAAGGCCAGCCGGCGGACCTTGGCGTCCGCTCGTTTCTTTTCCGATACGTCACGCTGGATGACGAGCACGCTGTCCGCCGTGTAGGGCACCATGCGCGTTTCGTAGAAACAGTGGGCGCCGTTGGCTTCGATGTGATCCTCGCTTTGTGACATTTCCCCGCTGTTCAGCACGCCGGCAATCTGCTTCCGCCACGATTCCGCAATGGTCGGCGGCAGCGTCTCCATGACGGATCGGCCGTCGCTCGCGCACTCGTCCAGCAGCCGACTGCCGTCCTTGCCGCGGTGATGCGTCAGCACCCGACCTGCCTTGTCCACGATCAGCATCGAATCGGGAATCGCCTTGATGAACGCGCGGTTCTTCTTCTCGCTTTCTCTCAAACCCCGGCCGATGCGGGTGGCGCGGCTGATATAGCGGACTCGATGTCCGAGCAGGCTCCAGTTGACGGGCTTCGAGATAAAGTCGGTCGCCCCGGAATCGTAGGCGTTGCGTATCGACTCGTCGTCTTCGCGCCCAGTGAGCATGATGACGGGCGTGTCCGCAATGTGTTTGAGCTTGCGGATGCGCGAACAAATGGCAAATCCGTCCAACTCGGGCATTTCGACGTCGAGCAGCACAATATCCGGCGCTTGCCGGTCGGCTTTGTCGAGGGCGTCGTGGCCGTTGTCCGCCTCGAGCACGGTGAATCCGGCCTGCTCCAGCGCCACGCGCGCCAGCATGCGCTGCGACGGATCGTCCTCGGCGATCAGCACAACCGGACGACTGCTTTGTATGTCTCCCGGCGGCACGCTCACGTGTCCTCCCCGGCAGGCAATGCCCGGAATCCAGCCCGGCCGCTCGCCCTGCGGGGCATCGAGTGCCCACTCGCGGAGAAGGCGATGGCGATCGCGGTGCTGGTGGTGCGTGTTCGCATAATAATCCGGTCGTGCTGCTTGTTCCGAGCGTCTGCGCGCTCGCCGCTGACAGACTTCGAGCGGTCAGCTCCGCCCAAAAGTGGGTGCTCGCGGAGGCCCACTGGTGTTATCGGCCAAAATGCGGCGGACTGAAGTCCGCTTTCGCGGTTTTGGACGTGCGGGGCGCCGGCGGACAATCGGTACGGGTCCGGGTTTTGCATGCAACCGGCCGGGTGAGTATGCTGCCCGCCGGCTTGGGATCTTAAGAAAGACAAGAAGGACGGCGCTTTGAGGGAACATCGGCAACTCCGCGACTGCCTGGGTCGCTTTGCCACGGGCGTCACCGTCATGACCTGTAAACCGCCGGGCAGAGCGCCGAACGGCATTACGGTCAACAGCTTCAGCTCGGTATCGCTGGACCCTCCGCTGGTGCTCTGGAGCATCGCGAGGGACTCCCGGTCGACCGCGGCGTTCCTCGATGCCAGTGCGTTTGTCGTCAATATCCTCGCGGAAGACCAGCAGGCGCTATCGGTGCACTTTGCGCAATCCGAACGCCCGGATTTTGATCAGATAGAAAACCTCCGGGAGTCGCAAGTCATCGAAGGCCAGCCCGTGCTGCCAGATTGCCTGGCCTATCTGCATTGCCGCACCTGTGTGGTGCACGACGGTGGCGACCACCATGTCCTGCTCGGTGAAGTGGTCGAATTCGAGCTGGGCCGGGACACAAAACCGCTGGTTTACTACCGCGGACATTACATAAGCTTGCCCGAATAGCGCCCGCAACACGTTGAATTGCCCCGCAAGCGGCAACGCCGTAGGCTTAGGTGTCACCGTGCAATTCGAGGACAAGACAATGACCGTCTCGTTCAGGCACACCCGGACAGGATTGCTGGCACTCGCCGCGGCCGGCATTTTTGCCGCCGGCACTGTCGCCGACCGCGCCAACCGCCTGCACGCCATGGACGCCGCCCTAAAGGAACCCGCAGCCGAGCAGGTTCGTCTCGCGGACGGCAACCCCCATCGCAGGGAAGCCAGCGCCCGGTAGCACCACGCTACCGGCTCACAGGCTGGCCTGGGCGCCCGGGCCGGTGCCCGCAAGCTCCACCAGTAGCTCCGCCACTTCCTGCGGATGGGTCATCATGGCGTTTCGCGGCGCGTCCAGCTCGACAAATCGCCAGCCCGGCCCGCGCGCCGGGCCAACCATCAAATCGCTGCTCGGCCGGTGGCGCTGACCCACGCAGTGAACGTAGGCGGGACGCAGGCCCTCCCAGCCACCGTTGTCGATCGCCAGTTCATCGGTCCACTGCCGCGCCGGGTGGGTTGTAATCAACCGCTCGAGTCGGGCAACGAGCGCCGCGTTTTCGGGGGGCACGAGCATTTCTATCGGATAGTCTTCCCAAAACACCATGCGGTAGCCATCGATAAAGCGCGCCGCCCTCTCGCGCCACCAGTCCGGATACTCACCGCTGGCCGAATCGCGCACAACCGCCGACATGCGGCCGGGGCGCGGCACGAGCGCGTCGAAGAAAACAATCCGCTCGACCTGCGAGCGCAGACGATCTGCCACGCCCGTAATCGTCAGGCCCGAGAACGAATGACCGACCAGCACAAACCGATCCAGCTCGGCGAAACGAATGGCCTCTGCAACGTCGCGAATGTGCGTATCGAGCCCCACGTCAGCTCGCGATAAATGCTCCCGTTCGCCGCAACCCGTGCACGTAGGGGTCAGTACGCGGTGCCCGGCTTCTCGTAACAAAGCGGCAACATCACGCCAAACCCACCCACCGTGCCAGGTGCCGTGCACCAGCACAAAGCTCAGCGGGCGCTGACGGGCCTGCGACAACCCGAGCAACCCGGACCCGACGACGGCCGCACCCGAACGGATGAGCTGGCGTCGGTTGATCACGGGCTCTCTCTTCACGGCCATTCTCCTCTGAAAAATCGTATGGCGGTTCGCCGAAAAAGGACGCGCCAAAACCGGAAAAACGGCAGTTTCGTGTCCATTCGCAAAAACCGTAATACACGGCGAGAACTTCGGATAGTCCTCGCCGCATCCGGTCTTTATCTTGCGCGATCGAATTTATCGACTATTTCTCACAATGATCTCACCAAGGAGACACTAATGAAGAAACTGCTGGTAGCTGGACTGCTGGTCCTTGCCATCAACGGTAACGCGCTCGCGCAAGAGGCCGGCGACTGGAAAATTCGTTCGGGCCCTTACGTCGTCGATCCCAAGTCCGACAACAACGATACCGTCAACGTCGACGCCGGCGCGGCCCTGGGGATCAACTTTACCTACTTCTTCAACGAAAACTGGGCGTTCGAGGTACTCGCGGCCACCCCGTTTTCGCACGATATCAACCTGAACGACGGAGGCGCCGAGGTTGGCGAAACCAAGCACCTGCCGCCGACCTTCAGCCTGCAGTATCACTTCCAGCTTGGCAACGCCTTCAAGCCTTACGTAGGTCTCGGCGTCAACTACACGCTGTTCTTTGACGAAGAGCTGAGCGGGCCGCTCGCCGGCGCGGACCTGTCGCTCGACAACTCGTTTGGCCTGGCCGCGCAGCTCGGCGCGGACTACGACCTCAACGACCGCTGGAGCCTGGGCGCCAACGTGCGCTGGATCGATATCGACGCCGAAGCTGAAGTCAACGGCGTGGGCATCGGCGACGTCGAAGTCGACCCGATCGTCTACGGCATCACTCTTGGCTACCGTTTCTGATTAAGGACAGTCACACCCCCTTAGCGACAGTCAGGACCCCCTCTCTCCGCTGTCGAAACGGTATCGGGAACAGCCCGGGCTTCCACGGAAGCCCGGGCTTTTTCATGTTCGGACGCGCCGATCCGGACACGTTGGGCGCTGCCGATTATTGGTCTTTACGGTCGCTGCGGTAGCGTTCGAACCAGGCGAGTATGTTGTCCACCTTCGCGATCAGGTGGGACGGCCGGCTGACGAGGTTGTGCGCCCGCTCGGGCACGCGCACGAGACCGGTATCGACCCCTCGAAGCTTCAGCGCCTGGTAATACTGTTCAGACTCCGGCATTGGCGTACGGAAGTCCTGCTCGCCGGTAATCAACAGCGTCGGCGTCGTCACCTGCCCAACCAGCGACAGCGGCGAACGGCGCCAGTACGCGTCCTGGTCCACCCACGGTGGCTCGTCGAACCAGTACCTCAGGAAAAACGGCGCCCCGTCGGTCGTCAGCGCAAAACTCAACCAGTTGATGACCGGTTTCTGCACGACGGCGGCCGCAAAACGGTCGGTCTTGCCGACTATCCACGCGGTCAACACGCCGCCGCCGGAACCGCCCGTCACAAACAGCTGATCCTCGTCGACGTAGCCGTTTGCGATGACGGCATCGACGCCCGACATCAGATCGTCGTAATCCTGACCCGGATAGTTCTGGTGTATTTCGTTGGCGAAATCGTAGCCGTAGCTCGTGGAACCCCGGGGATTGGTGTAGAGCACAAGGTAGCCGCGTGCGGCGAACAGCTGGATTTCGGGAGAAAAATGCGGCCCGTACGCCGCAAAGGGGCCGCCGTGGATCTCGAGGATCAGCGGATAACGCTTCTCCGGGTCGAAACCCGGGGGTTTCACGAGCCAGCCCTCGACGTCGTAGTCGCCGACGGAGGAGCGCCACGTAACCCGCTCCACGGTGCCGGCCTCGCGGTCCTCGAACAGGTCGTCGTTGAGCCCGGTCAGGGTTCGCGCGCGACCGCGACGGTCCGCGACGCCCAGCTCGGACGGGCGGGTTGCGCTGCCGCGCGTGTACGCAACACTACCGTCACGCGCCGCCGAAAAACTGCCGCTCGTATAGGGCCGGCCGACGCCGGCGCTGCCGATGTCGTCGAGCAACGGCCTCATCCGGCCATCGTCGCCGAGTTCCGCGAGCTTGCGCTTGCCGAGGTCGTCGTACGCAATGTACAGGCGGTCTCCGGCCAGCGCGAAGCTGTCGATCTGGCGATCGAATTCCGGCGTCCGGTTTCGGGTTTCGCCACTGGCAAGCGTCAGCTCGTAGAGATGGACGTTGTGATAGCTCATGCCCTCGTCGTCGTAACCGAGGTAATAGACGGAGCGACCATCGGGCGCAAAGCGCGGCGCATAATCCAGTCCGTCGCGATCGGTCAGCGCCCGCATGTCGCCGCTGTCGACGTCGATCAGCCACAGTTCGGACTCCAGCGGATCGTTCATCGGCTCGTCGATGCGATTGGCCGTAATCACGAGCGAGCGGCCGTCCGGGGACCAGCTCAGCGGGCCGCCGTGATCGTAAGGACCGTCCGTAAGCTGGCGCGCCCTGCCGCCCTCAGCCGGGATGACAAAGACCTGCGTGTGCCCGGCCTCGAGGTAACCTCGGCCGTCGACTCGATACGGCAATTCGTCGATGAAGCGAACAGGCGGCGCCCATTCGGCGCCTTCCGGCCTGCTGGGCGGCGTCGCGAGCTGCGGGGCCTTCGCGGCGACAAACATCTGAAAGGCGATCTGTTTCCCGTCCGGCGAAAATGCCAGCGCGGATGGCGCCTCGGGCAGATTGGACAGCAACGCGGTTGCCCCGGTATCCACCCAGAGGACAAACAATTCCGCTCCACGCCGGCCCGCCCTGGCCACATAGGCCAGCCGTTCGCCGTCCGGGGACCAGCGTGGACTCGAATAGCTGGCCGTTGTCGCCCGCAGCGGGCGATGATTGCTCCCGTCCGAGTCGATCATCCAGATTGCGTCCGACGGACGGTCCGTCATGATATCGAGCGAGCGGCGCAGATACGCTATGCGGCGACCGTCCGGTGAGATCTGCGGATCGACCGCGAGCTCCATGTCGAAGACGTCGGTGCGCGTCAGCGCCTGACTCTCAGCAGCCTCGCCGGCGGCGGTATGAGCAACGAACAAAGCGGCAATGGCGGCGAGAGCCGCAATTCGGTTTTTTTGCACGAGTTTCCTCCAACCTGATGCCCACAACCCGACCGGTGCGGGACGTATCGCGCAGCAGTATGCGGCCTTTTGAGACCAGTCGCAGCGGATTTAGTGTCATAAGCCGCCAACATCGGGAATTCCTTATTCCCGGTTGCTATAAACCCACTATTGAGCTAAATTGTCTCAATTATGGAAGTACACAAGAAAGCCGCCATCCAGGCATTCCGCTTGTTGTTTCGCCCGATCGCGAGGATTCTGCTGCGCGCGGGCGTCACCTGGCAGGAGTTCTCCGAGATCTGCCGACTGACCTACGTCGAGGTCGCAACTCAGGAATTCGGGATACGAGGCCGGCCAACGAATATCTCCCGCGTCGCGATCATGACGGGCTTTACACGCCGCGAAGTCCGGCGGCTGCGGGACATCCTCGAAAGCGAGGAGCTCGCGGAGTTCGGCAGCATGAATTCCGCAACCCGGGTCTTAAGCGGCTGGTATTCCGACGCACAGTTCACCGACACGCTGGGCGAGCCGCGACGGCTGATCGTCAACGGCCGCGGGCCGAGTTTCGAGACCTTGTGCTCGCGCTACGCGGCCGACGTTGCGCCGTCGACCATGCTCAAGGAACTCAAGCATGTGGGCGCCGTTGTCGAGGATTCGAGCGGCAAACTGATCGCGCAGATGCGCGTTTACATGCCGGTGCATATGGACCCCGAGCAAATGCTGACGTCGGGCAGCGTGCTCGAGGACGTGGGCGAGACCGTGGCTTACAACCTGCATCGCAGTGACGACGATCTACCCCGTTTTGAGCGGCGTGCGACCAACACGCGCATGCCGCGTGCAAGCATTCCTGCGTTCAAGCAATTCCTGGACAGAGAGGGCCAGGCATTCCTGGAGCGCGTGGACACGTGGCTTAGCCAGCACGAGGACAAGCAAGCCAGCCACTGTGTGCGCCTGGGCTTGGGTACTTATTGGATAGAAAACACGATTAAAGAGGGATCGCACGCATGAACAGGAACACGTGTTTAACATTGGGGGGCTGTCTTGCGATAGTCGCCTGCGGAGGCGGTGGCGGCGAAGCCACCGCCGGCATTGACGGCCGGGGCAGCCCCAGCCGGGTTGCCGTTGTGTCTCGCGGCACGGTCAGCGCGTTTGGCAGCGTTGTCGTTAACGGAGTGCGCTACGACACGAGCAACGCGAGCTTCGATATCAACGGCACGGCCGGCGCAGAAAGCGACCTGTCGGTTGGCCAGGTGGTCACGGTGGTCGGCAGCACCGACGAGAACGGTCAGGATGCGAGAGCGGACTCCGTCAGTTTCGATACGCTGCTCGAAGGGCCGGTCGAGTCGATCGACCTCGGCCTCAACAACTTTGTCGTTCTGGGCCAGACGGTGCAGGTCACCGGCAACACCCTATTCGACGACGACTTCACGCCGCAGGACATCGAGGCACTCGCGCAAAACGACGTGGTCGAAGTGTCGGGCTTTTTCGATGCCAACGGCAATATTCGCGCGACCTACGTCGAACTGGAGCAGACCGCGGGCGACTTCGAGGTTTCCGGCACTGTCAGTAACGTCGACACGGGAGCCTTGAGCTTCGAGATCAACGGTTTTGTCGTCGACTACAGCAGCGCAAGCTTGTCGGGCTTCCCGAACGGCGCCCCCGAAAACGGGCAGCAAGTGGAAGCTGAAGGCACGCTCGGCGGCAGCGGCGAACTGCTCGCGAACCGGGTGGAACTCGAAGACAGCGGTCTCGGCGCCAGCACGGGCGACGATGCCGAAGTCGAGGGTGTCATTACGCGCTTCGTGTCCGCGACCGACTTTGACGTCAACGGAGTGCCGGTGACGACCACCGCGTCGACAAGCTTCGAGAATGGCGGCAGCGCGGATCTTGCGCTCAACGCTGTGATCGAGGTCGAAGGTGAGGTCAACGCCAGCGGCACGATCGTCGCCGATTCGATCGAGTTCGAGCAGGAAGGAACGCTCGAGCTGCGCGGCGCCGTGGAAGCGGTCGGCAGCAACAGCGTGACGCTCCTGGGCGTTGCTGCGACGGTCACGGCGGAGACGATCTTCGACGACCAGAGCGCTGCGGACCTGATGACCTTCTCCGCCGCGAGCATTAGCGTCGGCGACTATCTCGAAGTGCGCGGCTTCGACGACAACGGCACGCTAACGCTGACCGTGGTCGAACGCGACGACGATGCGGGAGAGGCAGGCCTCACCGGTCCCATCACGGCTGTCGCCGACCCGGACTTCACGGCGGTTGGCGTCACCGTGCGCACCACCGTGGATACCGAAATCGAGGATGCCGACGAAAACGAGATCGACGCCGCAACGTTCTTCGCAGGCAACCCGGTGGACGATGTTGTCGACGTCGACGGCAGCTTTGCCAACGGCGTGCTGACCGCCAGCGAGATCGAAGTCGAAGACGACTGATCGCACAGCCTGGACTCAACGGCGAGCTTGGAGGCCGGGCACATCGTGTCCGGCCTTTTTTTGCCTTCGGTCAGTCGCCGTAATGGATCTTCACGTCGCGCGGATAAGGACGCCCCTGCCCGTTCTCGATCAAATCGCGCAGGCTCAGTAAATAACAGGGCCACTTCGTGGAGAAGTACAAGAAGTCGTCCTCGGTTGCCGCCTCGTTTTCGTGAACGAGCTCCACCCAGACCTGATCGGCATCCTGCCTGAGAACGAACTCCAGCGAACTGTCGAGCCACGGGCCGGGGCCGGAAACGCAGCGCAGACTCACCCGCCGGCGGTCTTCGAGTGCCGCTATCCTGAACGATAGAACGGCCAGTTCGGCGAACTGTAGCGTGAGCGTCTGCCCCGCGGCGGGCGTTCCGTCACTCTTTGTCGACCACCAGCCGTCAAGGCCCGCAGGCTCGTGCAGCGTTTTGTAGATTGCGCCGATATCGCCGACGATACCGACGCGATGTCTGACTCTTGCCATAGTGCTCCCCCCGGTTTCGTGCGGGCGATGACAAAGATCCCCCGTCGACGTTCTCGGTTACGACACTATTTGCTGTCCGTCGTTCGTTCGCTCCGTGCGGATTCGCGGTCTTCGTAGTTGACCCAGACCCAGTACTTCGAGCCGCATCGCGGGCACGAAGACTGACGCGCGTAGCCGTACGGCCTGTCGTTCCAGGTATGGCTGCACTGGCAGCAACGGTTATGTGCGATCAACGCGCCGCACTCTCGGGATACCTGGTTGTTTGTGCCGACGAAAGGCCAGTGCGACGGTGTGTTGAGTTCATGCAGGCAGTATACAAAATGCACCTCAGGCTAAGGTAAGCTTCAGAGCATACTCGGGAGATCTCGGACATCGAAACGCAAGACCCCAAAAACAACGCGTCCGACACCGTTAACCGAAGGGTGCTCATCGGCACGATCCTCGGATTTGTCGGCGGGTTTGCCACGGCGTTCTATGTACTCCCGAAATCCTCTCTGTTGGCCTATTTCAGAAGGATGCTGCGGCAGGCCGAAGCTCCCGGCCCGGACGTTGAAGTCGATGTTCGGGGGCTTGGCAAGGGGCAATCCATGCTCGCGAGTTGGAAGGACCGAACCGTCCTTGTTCAACGGCGAACCGACGCCATGCTGCGGATCATAGAAGCGGACGATGACAGGATTTGGGATCCTGAATCCGAGGGGTCGATACAGCCGGAATCCGCTCGGAACCCTTACCGCTCGCTTGACCCGGAGATATTCGTCGTTGACCTTACGTGCACCCACCTGGGCTGCCCGGTTAGCGAGATCAGACGCGGGCAAATCGAGGGCTATGATTTCGATGGATTTCTGTGCAGCTGCCACGGCGGCCAGTTCGATCTCTCCGGGCGCGTGTTCAAGGGCAACCCGGCACCCGCAAACCTCCGGATACCGCCTTATCACTTCAAGGACGACGGCACGCTCGTCATCGGTAGCGGAAAGGGCTGACGGAGGCGGGCGCACAGAACGCCCGCCTGAACCGTAGCGCTAGAACGTCAACTGCAGCCTGAGCGAACCGACGGTGACGCTTTCGTCGAGTCCGTCGCGGTTGGGTTCCGCCTTGATGTCCGACAGCGACAGCATGACCCGGACGTGTTTGTTGTAGGTCCACGCAATACCGGCCGTCGTCTCCCGCTGCTTGCCGCCGGTCACCGTGCCGTCGTTGAGATCGAGCGTCGCAACGCGGGCAAGCAGCTCCAGTGAACCCCACGAAGCCTCGGGGCGCACCGTCTTGAAGTTGCCGCGGCTGTGGCTGTAGGCGTAGGGACGCCCGCCAATCACGTAGCTTGCCATGATGTACTGTGAGCCGAAGTCGAGCGAACCGTCGATGGCGTCGAGGCTCGTGCGGATCATCTCCGCCTGCACTCTCAGACGATCGTAGGACAGGCCGAACTCGAGGCCAAACGTGTTGCTCGAGTCGACACCGTCGATGCTGCGGGTGTCCACGAGCCTGCGGTCGGTCAACCGCGAACCGGGCCGCGCGCGCAGGCGTACCCGCTCGTCGCTGTCGATGTTGCGAAACTCGACGGCGGCTCCGACGTGCACGGTGAATCCATCCTGGTTGATCGGCGCGTAGGTGAACCGCGAAATGACGCTCCGGCCGGGCAGCCGGCGGCGGTCGAGATCGTCGAGCGCATCCCCGAATACGCCAGCGTGCAGGCTCCAGTTGTCGCGCCAGGTTCGCCAGGAGGCGCCGGTCAGCATTCCCGGGCTCAGCGCACTGGCGATCGAGCGTTCAATCAGCCCCATCGAGCGGGACGATTTGAGATCCTCCATGGAAAACGGCGCCACCTGGTTGCCGACGACAATACGCTGTTTGCGAAAGCCGCTGTACTCGACGAAGGTGCTGCGAAAACCCTCGGCAATACCGAAGTCGTAGTCGGCCCGGATACGCCAGTCGTCATTGGCGAGCTGCAGACGGGCCCTCGCTCGCCGGAAGTCGGTCGAGTTGTCGAGCGGCGTCAAATCGTCGCTGAAGCTGACGGTATCCGTGTGCAGCATGCCGCCGTAGCCAAGCTCCCAGTCTTCCCAGAGCTCGATCTCGCCGGCCATCGCCAGCGGCGACAGGCACAGTGCCGCTATGGCAATGAGATTTCTTATCGCAGGGTTTTTTGTGGATCGAATGGACGGGTTCATCGTTCAGTCCTCTTTGCTGTGGCGAGCGGCACGCTCGCAGAAGTCGAATAAAATGCCTGCAAGCCCGCCCTGATGGACTGCCTCGCCGAAGTCGTGGCTGGTGTTCTCGAGTAGCGCGAACTCGTGCAGTGCGGGGTACTTGGCGCGCTTCGCCAGCCGTTTCAGGCGGCGGTGAAACCATTCGGCGCGCTGTCGTCGATCGCGACCCTGCACGTTGTCGACGCGCGCTGTCGTACGCAGCGCCTCGTCGCGCTCGGTGTCTTTGGCGCCCACGACAACCAGCGTGGAGGTACGCGCCAGTCGCAGGGCGTCGAACCGAATATCTTCGAGCCGCGCGGTCTTGTCGGTACCGTAGGGAAAGCGTCTCCCGGAATCGGGCGGCGTGTACCAACCGGCCGACGCCAGGCAGACCGAGTGCACAGGTTCGCCATGTCCGTAAACGAAGCGATGCGCAAACTGCGCCCCGCCGGAGAATCCGAACAAATGAAATCCTGAACTGAAGCCCAGCTGCTCGCGCAAATCCGCAAGCGTTGCGCGAACCGCAAGGTCGGCGCGTTGACCGAGGCCCTCGCGGCCAAGGCGCTGGTAGTCGGGGTAGTCCCGGTAGCTGAATACCGGGGCGATCAGCGTGTAGTTGTGCTTGTCCGCCCCACCGGCCAGCGCCTGCAGCATGTAGTCGGCCTGGCGCGCGATGCCGTGGACGGCTACCAGCAGCTTGTCCGCGTCGGGCGTCTCGGGGAAACGCACGAGATAGCTGTATCCCGGATGCTCGGGCAGACGGCGGCGCAATATTTTCGGCACAGCACGCGCCTCGGTTGTTTCGCTGTTATTGGGATTAGCGGCGTTCATCGAGATGACTCACTTTGTTCAGGTTGTTCTTCGAGTTGGCGTCCTGCCCATCGAGCGACCACACCTGATCGGCCGTTTCGGCGAGGCTCTTGTCGTGCGTCGCAAAAACGATCGTCCCGGGATAGTTCGCGAGCAGACCTTTCAAGGTGTCGTAGCCTCCGGCATCGAGGCCCTGTTCGATCTCGTCGAGCAGCAACAGACGCGGCTCCCCCAGCAGTGCGCGCGCGAGCTTGATGCGCGCCGCCTCGCCGGCCGAGACGCCGGCACCGTCGGTGCCCAGGCGGGTCTTCAAGCCGTCGGGCAGGCGTTTCAGGAGCGAATCGAGACCGGCCGCATCAGCCGCCGCGGCCACCGCCTCGTCGTTGGCGCCGGGACTCCGGTAGCGAATGTTCTTGCTGATCGAGCCGGCCATCAGCGGCACGCGATGGCTCGCGATCCCGATTGCGCGCCGGCGATGCCGGTCGCTGAGCTGATCGGTGCGCGTGCCGTCGAGCGTCACCTGCCCGGCGGCAAGCCCGGACAGGCCCGCGACGGCGTTGATCAACGTGGTCTTGCCGCTGCCGTTCGACCCGGTGATCGCAATCCGTTCGCGCGGTTTGACCCGGCGGTCGAGCACGGCCGAACCCACTTCGGTCGCGACGCCGTAGAGTCGGAGCCTGCCGCGACCGCGACCCAGGCGCACAATGCCCAGGTCTGCCTCGCCTGAGCCGCGGCTGAGCACACGCGTCAGCTTCTCCCGCGCCACGCCTGCAGACTTCCAGTACTCGAAGACCCGGCTCAAATCCCTGAGCGGAGCGGCGGCTAGCGATACGACACCCGTGGCGGCCAGGAGCGCGGCAATGTCCAGGCTGCCGCTCGTAACGGCGTACGCGCCGTAAACCAGTACGAGCAACAGAATCATGCGGTGTGAAAAGTCGGTGAAGCCGCGCAGCGCACCCATCCAGAACGCACGGGTCTGGAGCGCCGACGACAGCTCGCCGCTCAGCCGGCCAAGACGATTACGTTCGCGGCGCGTGCGGCCGAAGCTTGCGAGATGACGGACGTTGAGCAGCACGTCGGATACGGCGTTTGCCAGCCCGCCGCGGCGCTGGCGTGTGCGCCGGACACTGCCTTCGAAACCGCGACCGAGCAACAGCAAGCCAAGCGCCGCGATCAGCAACGCCCCGAATAACAGTAGCGCCAGCTCTTTGGCGAGGAGCGCCGTCGCAAGCAGCACGCCCGCGAGAAACAGACTGGCGCTGATCGTGCGCGTCAGGCCGAGCGCAACCCATTGCCTGAGCGCGGTGAGATCGTTCGAGAAGCGCACCATGTTGACGCCGTGCCCGGGCATCCGTCGGTCGTGCGTCTGCCTGCCGGCAAGCGCGTCGAACAAAGCCAGACGAACGTCGTGGACGTGCGCGTTGCCGAGACGTTCGGCGCCGGCACGTTCCAGCCAGCGGCACAGGCCGCCGAGGAGCGCGAGCAGCGACAGGATGACAACGTCCCTGTTACGGTCGGCTGCTTCGAGCTCCCCGGCTACCAACGTAGCCAGCAGGTCCTGCATGACGAGCGCCAGTCCAATCAGTGTCAGCGCCTGCAGGATCCCGAGGCCGACGACGCCCAACAGGAGCGGCGAGCGTGCGGCCGGGATGGCGGTGGGTAGGACGGTCTCGCGCATTACAGCACCAGCTTGGCGATTTGCGGGGACTCGAGACGGGCCTTCGTGAGTACAGGAACGCCCGTAAAGCTTTCAGCCTCGGTGGCCGCGAGGCCGGAGGCCGTCAGCAGACCGGATATCGCCAGCGGTTTGACGCCAAGCCGGTTCATCCTTTCCACGCCCGCCAGCGCGCCCATCGCTTCGCCGGCCGCAAACACGACGTGCTTAACCTGGCGCTTGAAGGCGGCCGAGGCGACGAGATCCGCCGTCTCGAAATGCAAGAGGCCGTCGGCGATCTCGACAACGGTAACGTCGATATTGTCGTCAGCGCGCGTCGTCGCCAACAGTCGGTCGAAGCAGGCCTGTATTTCGAGCTGTGGGACGCGGTAGGTCGAAGGGTGGCCTACGTCGACAAAATCGAGCGTCAGTTCCGCACCCGCGTCAGCGTACGACCAGACGTCGTTGCCCGAGCCGGTGCCCGTTGCCTTGACTGCCGCAACTCGATATCCGGCTGCCGTCAGCCCCTTGACCAGCGCGGCGGCCGTTGTGGTCTTGCCCGAATTCATCGACGTGCCCAGCACGGCAATGACCGGCTTCTTCGGCAAGCCGGCCGTGCGCTCGGTATTCAGCGCGTACCGCCTCAGATTCATGACTTCGCCCGAGGCGTCGACGCAATAGCCCTCCGGGCGAATCGTGGTCGGCCATTTCAGCTTCGAGTGCTTGGCAATGGCTTTCGCCGCAACGCCGCCCGCGGCAACGAGATGGCAGCGATCCAGCGACTCGGGTATTTCGGCTTCGAACTGATCCGGCGCATAGCGGTTGCCGAAAGCCACGACAATCTTGTCGCCCGGGTAGAGCAGCGAGCGGCGGCTGTTGCGCAGCTGAATGCGTGTGTGCTGAGCGATTTTCTCGACCCGCGCGACAATCAGGTCGCCGGACCGCGGCGTGTGATCGTCGCGGGCTTCGATATGCGACGCATCTCCGGTCGGAATATTGCGGGTAATAAAACTCCATTTCGCGTTGCGCGGAATACCCTCGGGCTGAAAGCCCGGCACCCAGCGGCGATCGGCGTTCAGTTTGGTAACGACATCCTCTAAAGCTGTGCTCATGATCCCTGTCCTTTTCGAGTAGCGCTTGTTGAGTGGTAACGGGCACGTCACATGACGTGCTTTGTTGCTACCCATTGTGCGGACAGGCAATGAACCCAAACTGTCAGAGCGATGAAGGCGCTCTAAAAGCAAAATGAAAAACGTTTAAAGAGATCTGTCGCCAAATAGCGACTGTCCTCGGCGAGCCCGACGCGAAATGAAAAATCAGCGGGAGTAGAGAGGCGCGGAACCGCGTTTCGGGCGGTCAGAAGACCGGCGTGGGACGCCGGGACCGGATTCGGACCGGACTCAGGGCAGGGTCATGCGATAACCCATACCCCGAACAGTCTCTATCAATGAGTGCTCGCGATGGCCGTCGATCTTCTTGCGAAGTTTACCGACGTAAACGTCGACAACGTTGGTCAACGGATCCATGTCCATCCCCCAGACGTTGCTCAATATGCGCTCGCGACTGAACAGCCGGCCGGGGTTGGACATGAGAAGTTCCAGCACGGCGAGTTCCTTGGCCGTCAGCTCGAGGAGTTCTCCCGCCAAGGTTACCCGCATCGAGCGGCGATCGAGCGCCACGTCGGCCACCCTCAGGACCTCGGTTCGTGCGTCGGAGCTGCGGCCTCGACGCACGACCGCTTCGATTCTCGCCAGCAGCTCGTCGATCACGAAAGGCTTTTTGATGTAATCGTCCGCACCCATGCGCAGGCCCGTCACCACGTCGTCGAGGCTGTCCATTGCCGTCAGCATGACGATGGGCGTGTCGATGCGTCGCATCCGGAGCTCCTGGCACACCTCGAGGCCGTGCATGCCCGGCAGCATCAGGTCCAGGATAATGAGTTCAAAATCGGCATTCTGGCCGAGTTCCAGCGCCTCTCGACCGTCGCCGGTTCGGACCGCGTTGTACCCCTCCGATTTGAGCGCCCGAACCAGAAAATCCGCAATTCGGTCGTCATCTTCCACAACAAGCGTGCGCATGTTGCGATTTTGGGCGGTGCGGCGCATCTAGGCAATAGCGCGAATGCTGTCTTCGGCCGGCAGCCAAACCCGTGCTTCAGCGCCTTTGCCAACTTCTCCACTGATCGAAATGTGTCCCTGGTGCGCTTCGACGATCGCCTTCGCGACCGGCAGGCCAAGCCCCGTGCCGCTCGCGGCACGCTGCGCGTTGGCGCCGCGGTAGAAGCGGAAGAACACCTGCTCCGCGTCTTCGGGCGACAAACCGATACCGTTGTCCCGCACCCGGATGACCACGCCGTCCTCTTCCTCGCCGAGGGTCACCTGAATGTGGCCGTCGTCGTTGGTGTAGCGCAGCGCATTGTCGAGGAGGATCGTAAATACTTGCCGCAGACGGTCGTGATCGCCGTGCACGACGGCGTAGTTGTCCTCGATGTGTTCGGAAATCCGGATGCGTTTCCTTTCCGCCTCGACGGCAAAATCGCCGCACACAGCTTTCAACATGCCCGCAATCGCAACCGAGCGTTTCTGAATGCGCGCCTGGCCTTCTTCAGCGCGCGCGACAAACAACAGATCATCGACGAGACGGTTCGTGTGCAGCGCCTGCTCGCGGATTCTGTCGAGCGAATCCTCGTAGTGTTCGGCTTCCTTGCGCTCGCCGCGCAGCGCCATCTCGGCCTCGCCGTGAATCACGGTCAGCGGGGTCCTGAGCTCGTGGCTAATGTCGGCCAGCAGCTGGCGGCGGCTGCGATCCGCCTGCGCGAGCCGCTCGTTGGTCTCTCTTAAACCTTGCGTCCGCTCGGCGACGAGCTGCTCGAGATTCGCTTTTTTCCGGCGATCGCTGTCGCGGCGGTTGCCGAGCTGCTCACCCAGACGGTCAAAGGCATCGCCAAGCTCGGCGAACTCGGCCTCGTAGAGCTCGTCGGTCCGGTAGTCGAAATTGCCCGAGGCATAGGCCAGCGCCGCATCGCGCAGCGTATCGACGGATCGGGTAACCGACCGGGAAATCACGACGGTGACGCCGACGCCGAAGCACAGGACGAGCAAAGTTAGAAGGGGCAGCACCCAGCTGATGAAATACCCGAGTGCGTTAGCCGCTTCCTTGGTCTCTCGCAACTCCTCGCGCTCTTCCACCAGGGCAATGTTGATGAGCTCGTTGAAACGGCCGGCCACGCGGTCGCTGCGAATCCGGCTCAGGGTCGTACGGGCGTCGTCGAGACGGCTTTCCAGCAAAGCCACGCGAATCCGTTCGCTGCCGGAAATGATGTCCTCGACCAGCCGCTCGACTTCGACGAGATGGTCGAGTTCGAGCCTCTCGTCGAGGCTTTGCACCAACGCAACCTCGGCCGCAATACCGCGACGCACGCGCGTCAGGGCGTCGCGAAGAGACGTTGCATTGTGCGCGCGCTCGTGTTCGTTGGTGTATTCACCCTGCGCGACCATCTCGCCCATGGCGTTGAGCTTGCGGTAGGTTCGATCCGAGACTTCGAGATAACTCAGGACAACGTCGTTGGCGAGTTCGCTGCGCTCGAGCAGAAACTGGTAGCGCTGGGTGATGGCATAGAACAGCCCGCTCAACAAGAACAGCATGACGAGCATTCCGAGCGTCGCAAAGCGCACGCGCGAATTGAATCGTCGGGGGAAAACTGGCCAGCCCTTGATCGTCACCTGGGAACCTAACAAACGTCGTTGTGATGAAACTGGGAAAGAAGTTTCGCAGAAATCGCGCAAGTCGCGAAATTTCCTAAATTTTCATTAAACGCGACGTGTCGGGGTGTTGTGCTGACGCCATCCCCGGCGCCCGCCTCGGGTTTTGTCAAACGCAGTGTCGCGGCTTGTGAACGCGACATACCGGTGAACCTTGGGCAAAACCGGCGGCATTCCCGTACCCTGTCGATTCTCGAACGAACCGGAAGAACGGCGGGCTTGACCAGCTACGATGTCATTGTGCTTGGCGGCGGCGCGGCCGGTCTCATGTGCGCCATTGCGGCGGGCCGCCGCAATCGACAGGTACTCGTTCTCGAGGGGTCGAACCGGGTCGGCAAGAAAATCCTGATGTCCGGCGGCGGGCGCTGCAACTTTACGAATACACACTGCGAAGCGTCTGACTTCATCTCCGGCAACCCGCATTTCGCCAAGTCGGCGCTCGCGCGTTTCAACCCCTGGCAGTTTATCGAGCTCGTCGAAAAACACGGCATCCCCTACCACGAAAAAACTCCCGGGCAGCTGTTCTGCGACCGCTCTTCGAAGGACATTGTCGCCATGCTGCTTGCGGAATGTGAGACCGCGGCCGTCGAGATCCGCCACAACGCCGCGATCGATCGCGTCGAACGCGCCGGCTCCGGGTTTGCGGTCACGTCGGCCCACGGCCGGTTCGAGTCGGCGTCACTGGTGGTGGCGACGGGAGGTCTGTCGATACCACGGATGGGCGCCAGCGATCTCGGCTACCGGCTGGCGCGGCAGTTCGGACTCAAGGTCGTGGACACGCGCGCAGGGCTGGTGCCGTTTACGTTCAGCGGTTCGACGAAGGTGCTAACGGAACGACTCGCCGGCGTCAGCGTTGCGTCGGCCGTCAGCGCGGGCGGCGTGTGTTTCGAAGACGATCTCCTGTTTACGCATCGGGGGCTGTCCGGCCCGGCGGCGCTGCAGGCCTCCAGCTACTGGATGCCGGGCTCGTCGATCGACGTTTCGCTGCTGCCCCACGAGGATTTCTTCGGCTTGCTCGAGCGGGCGAAGGACGCATCGCCCGGCGCCAGGATACGTACCGTATTGTCGGGCTGCTTGCCAAAAGCGCTGGTGCTCGAACTCGAGGCGCGCGAGTGGCCGGAGGTGGCCGATAAACCGCTGGCCGAAATTGGCCACGGCGTACTATCGAGAGTCGCGAAGGGCCTCAAGAGCTGGGCACTGAAACCCGCGGCAACGGAAGGCTATCGCACGGCGGAAGTCACGCTGGGCGGCGTGTGCACGAGTGAGCTGTCCTCGCAAACGCTGGAAACCCGCCGCGTGCCGGGTCTGTACTTCATCGGTGAAGTCGTCGACGTCACGGGCCATTTGGGTGGATTCAATTTCCAGTGGGCATGGGCGTCCGGGCACGCCGCCGGTGAAGTGGCCTGACCCAAGCGGAGTTCGCGCAAAAAAAAGGCCGCGAATCGTATCGCGGCCTCACGTGTTCGAAGCACCGGGGGAAGGATCAGGCATCGAACGAGATCTAGTATCGGGCATCTGGAAACTAAGAACAATTCTTAAACATCGACACTTTTGTTCGATATTCTCGAACTTTCAATAAGCCCCATTTTCGGGATCTTCCAGCGCGGCGCGAAGGATCGCACCGACTTCCGCGTGGTAGATGTGATAGTTGTGACCGCCCACCCGGAAACCGTCGAACTCCGTCACGTCGACCAGATTCACACCGTCGGGGGCGCTGCCGTTTGCCTGGCCCAGGCGAGGACTCGCGTTGACCACCCGGGAAAACGACAACAGCCGGTCGCGGTCGGAGGCGAGCACGGTCACGCCGCGAAAGCGTTCTCTAAGGCCCGGTAGCCAGGCCACAAAGCGTTCGCGGCTGACGTCGGGCGCCACCAGCAGCAACTCACCAAAATGCCCGTCAGCACGCTCGAGACCTTCTGCCGATCCGCGGGTCAGACGCGCTCCCATGCTGTGAGTCATGATGTGGATCCGCTCCGCACCGTAACGATCGGCCAACGCATGCAGCGCGGCAAAGATCGCCGGCTCGCTGGCGCCAAAACGGCTGGCGTCTTCAGCGTAAGTGACCACCGCCTGGCTGGATGGCCAGCTGAACAGCAGGACACGCCCCTCAAATCCCGTCTGCAGCGCTATCAGGGCTGCATGCCGGCAGGCCCGCTCGAAACCCGTGTTGTAGCCATGGACGTAGACCAGCACACCCTCGCCCGGCGCAAACGCCGATAGCACCGTCTCGACGGAAGCAGGTGCGTGCTCGAGAAACCGACTCCGCGCCTTGCCTTCAACCGTTGCCGCAACCCGGCAATAGCCGGCGCTGGTCTCGGCAACCGCTGTGCGATAGCGAACCGTATCGCCGTTCCTGGTTTGAGCGTCGCGATTCGTCAGGTAGGCAACGTCGAGCGACGTCAGCGTACTCGGGTCGAGGCTTGCGCAGCCCGAGGTCATGGTGGCGGAAATGATGAGTGCGGCAAGAACGCGCTTTGTTTCCGGCACGTGTCGACTCGGTTGGCGCGTGGTGCGCGGCTAAAACTCGAAACGGAACAGTGTTGCCGGCTTGGTGTTTTCGAGAGGCAGATCGGTGAGCGCCGTGTCGCGGCGATCGCGGCTGTCGTCCTGCGCTCTGTAGCCCAGGCGAATTCTCGACGGTTCCGCGGGCCCGTCCTGCTGCCGCCATTCGAATTCTTCCTGGCGCTCGCGCATTGCGTCCATTTCCCTGATGAGCCGCTCGCGCATCAGCTGCTCGTAAGGTGCTTCCGCACGCTGACGGTCGCCCGGTTTCTGTACCGTGACGATAATCTCGTCCATCCGGCGATCTTCACCGGCTTCCTCGGGCGCGTCTGTTTCGCTCGAAGTCGCTTCGTCAGCGGAAGATTCGCCGCCCGACTGTTGAGCGACCGCCAACGCGGACAGACACAAGCAGGCGGCGCACACCAGGCCCGTTGCAACAAGCCTCGGTTGCCGCTGGGGTGTGGCTTCTGCCGTTGCGCTCAAAACCGTCTGCATTCTGATGTCCGCCATGTTCGGGGGTTGCATCCTCGCCCGACTATTTCTCGCCCATTGCCCAGGTCATGCTGTCGAACCAGTAATCCCGGGTGTTCGGCAACCATTTGTCCGTCTGCCGAGCCGTTACCCAGGAATTCAGAAAATTCAGCAATTCCTGCTCACCCTTTTTGACCGCAATCGCCTCACTTTGTGCCAGGAGCGGCTCGGAAACCGGCACGTCAACCAGCTTCGGGTGTTTCAACGCGAGGAACTTGGCCTCGGAAAGACCCGCCAGGTACACGTGGGCACGCCCTTTCAAGACCTGCTGCTCCGCTTGTTCGACCGTTTTGAACGTATTGACGCTGGCGTCCGCAAAAAACATCTCGGCTACGCTGCTTGCATAGGTGTCAGCCACCGTGGCGACAATGATATTCGACGCGTTCAGCTCGGCAAAACTCTGAATGGTGCTGGTCATTGCGGTATTGGTGGCAATGCCGATGCCCGAGCGCGCAACCGGTCGCGTGAAGTTCACCTTGAGCGCCCGCTCGGGTGTCATTGCCATGCCGCCCGCAATGATGTCGATCTCCCCTTCCTCGAGCGCGGGAATGATCTCTGACCACTCGTACACTCGGAAATCGGCGTCGACGCCCATGTCGCTCGCAATCTTCCGCGCCATATCGATTTCGAAGCCGACAAGTTCGCCGCTTTCGGTTTTCATGGTCCACGGCACAAACTCGGCGACGCCTACGCGAATACTGCCGCGCTCGAGGATGTCCTCCAGCACGTCCGCGGCGGCCACGCCGCTCACGAGAACGAGTACAAATGCGAGAACGGGCTGATACAGGCGGCGCATGACTTTAGGCATAGCGGTGGAGGCTCTCTCGAAACGGATCAGGCTCGATTCTCGATCAGCCTTCTCCCTTTGTCCAGAACAGGAAGCGCGGCACGCTTTCGGCGATTACGTATTGTGACGCACCGGGGCAGAATCGCCGGGAGCCTGGGCCTTTTGGGCCGCTTTTTCCGCCTCCACGTCTTGAAGAGTGGGCGGCACCCAACCCCGGTCGGCGCGATTTGCCAGGCCGGCGTGCTTACCACGCATAGCGTCCCCGGTCCGCGCAATGTATTCCTTCGCCCGCTCGACGTAGGGCGCGTTCTCATGCACCGGAATGTCCGGATCGAACAGTTCCGCCAGTTCCAGCATCTGCGCCCGGTCGTTGTCGACGAAACCGCGGGTCTGCCGCTCGGCTTCGTAGGGATGCAGGCCCAGCGCCTCCAGCGCGGAACGCCCCGCCCGCACGGCGCTGTCGAAACTCTCGCGAATGATGTCTCGCGCCCCCGCTCCCCAGAGCTCGTACACGTGGTGCCGGTCGACGGCGCGGGCAACCAGGTAGACGTCCGGATGATGTTTCGTCATGTAGCGAACGAGTTCGGTCGCCTGCTCCTTGTCGTCGATGGCGATAACCAGCATGCGGGCGTCGTCGATCCCGGCGGCGTGCAGCAGATCGGGCCGGGTCGCATCGCCGTAAAAAACCTTTACGCCAAATACCCGCAGCCGTTCGAGATGTTCGGACTGGTGATCGAGGACAACGGTCTTGAAACCGGCCGCGAGCAGTATGCGATTCACGATCCCGCCGAAGCGGCCGTGGCCTGCGATGACGACGCTGCCCTGTTCGTCGATTTTGTCCGGCTCGCTGGCCTGCGCGCTCGCGTAACGCGGTGCAATCAGACGGTCGTAGACGATGAACAGTAGCGGCGTCAGCAGCATCGACAGCGCGACGATCAGCAGGAGCTGCTGCGATAACGGCTCCGGGATGACGCCGTTCGCCACGGTAAACGAGAGAAGCACAAAGCCGAACTCACCGGCCTGCGCGAGTCCGAGCGCAAACAACCAGCGATCCGCGCCGCGTATCGCGAACACCATACTGAGCCCGAGCATCACGAGCCCCTTGAGCAGCATCAACCCGAGGGTCAGAAGCACGAAGTTGCCGAACTCCGCAAACAGCAGATCAAAATTGATCGATGCGCCCACGGTGATGAAGAACAGCCCGAGCAGCAGGCCCTTGAACGGACCGATGTCACTTTCGAGTTCGTGGCGGTACTCGCTGTTGGCCAGGACGACGCCGGCGAGGAAAGCGCCCAGCGCGGGCGACAGGCCCACCACAATCATGAGCAGCGCAATGCCGACGACCAGCAGCAACGCACACGCGGTAAACAACTCCCGCAGGCGGGCCATTGCGATGAAGCGAAAAACGGGCCGGGTGAGGAACGTGCCAACGGCAAACACAAACGCTATCGCGGCGATCGTGACCAACCCGCGCTGCCAGCCCGTGAGCCCGGCCACAAAATTCAACTCGGCGCCGTGCCCGCCATCGCCGGAATCCGCGACCTTTGCCCCGCCGTGCCCTCCCGCGGCGGGCACGGCATCGAGCAACTCCGGTATCGCCAGCAGCGGCAGGAAAGCGAGCATCGGTATGACGGCGATATCCTGGAACAACAGCACGGAGAAGCTCGACTGCCCGCCGTCGCTTCTCATGAGCCCCTTTTCGTTGAGCGTTTGCAGCACAATGGCCGTCGACGACAGGGCAAACACCATGCCGATCGCCAGCGCAATGCTGGCGGGCTGTCCGAGCAGCATGGCGACGGCGGCGATCAATAGCATCGTCACGCCTACCTGCAGACCGCCGAGGCCGAGCAGCCGGGAGCGCATGGCCCACAGCATGCGCGGCTCGAGCTCGAGACCAACCAGAAACAGCATCATGACGACGCCGAACTCGGCGAAATGCTGAATGCTGACGACGTCGACCTCCAGCTGCGTCAGGAGCGGGCTCAGCGCAATGCCTGCCAGCAGATAGCCGAGCACGGAGCCGAGACCCAGCCGGGAAGCAACCGGTACCGCAATGACGCCGGCAACGAGGAACAGGAAAGCCAGCAGCAAAAATTCGTTCACGGCCGGTGCTCCTCACGGGTTGGCAAGTCGTTTGCATGTACGGTGTCGCGGCCGTCCGCCGTGTCGAAATCGTAGCGGTCGTCGCGTATCGCTTCGAGCAGCTGCCGGTAGCCGCCCACGTGTTCGTCGAGCGCCTCCCCATCGGGCGCGTGCAGCGAGGAGTACAGGACGTAGGGTGCTGAAAAACTCATGCCGCACAGGCGCGCGGTCTGTTCAAGCGGCGTCAGGAAGGTGCGTAGCGGAAATCGCTGGTAACCGTCCGCCGAATAGGCATCTGCGGGGCCCGCCGCCGTGACGGCAAGCTGCATGCGCTTGCCGGCGAGCCGATCACCCTCGTGCCCGTAGGCAAAACCGTGCTCGAGAACGAGATCCTGCCATTCCTTGACGAGCGACGGCGTGGAATACCAGAACACGGGAAACTGCAGCAGCACGACGTCGTGCGTGAGGAGCCGCTCTTGTTCGCGATCGATATCGATGTCGAAGCGTGGATACTCGGCATACAGGTCGACGTAGCTGATGCTGTCAACGCTGGAGGCCTCCGCCGCCATGGCTTTGTTGGCCCTCGAGTGCCGGTGTCCGGGATGAGCGTAGTAAACAATGAGCCTGGCCATAATTGCCCCTGTAACGGCGGTTGCTTGCGAGCCCGGAGTCCGCGCCACGCAAACACTAAAGATTTGAAAGAGTTGCGACTCGGCACGGAACCGAGTCATGAATACCGATTCGTTTTTGTTCGGACTTTTTTGCTGCCGAGGCCCCGCCGAGCGCCCTGTCAGTGTAGTCGATGCGGGTCGCCGTCTGGAACCCGTCGGGCCCTCTGGCCGTAATAATGCCCCGCGCGCCGCGGTCTCTGTGAAAGCGGGCCTTTGTGACCACGGGTTCTTGTGATCGCGTTTTTTGCGGATCGGCGGCGCCGGTTGCCGTCCGCACGACTTTTCCAGCCTTGAAGCTTCGTCCATCTTCGGGAGAACTCCTCATGACACTACGCATCGCCGCCGTCTGGCTGTCCCTCTTCGTTACGAGCTTTGCACAGGCCGAAAAAGCGCCGGACTTTGCGACCGTTACCGAGGACGGCGCCAGCCTGAAACTGAGCACGGAGGTGAGCCGGCAGAAGACCGTGCTGTTCTTCTGGGCCAGCTGGTGTCCCTACTGCAAGGCGCTGATGCCCCACCTGCACAGCCTGAAGCTCGAGTACGGAGACGATTTGCAGGTCATTGCCATTCACTTCCGCGACGATGCCGAAGGCCAGGGTTACGTCGAGCGTATGGGCTACGATTTTACGGTCGTTCCCGAAGGCGGCGCGATCGCCCAGCGCTACGGTATCCACGGCACGCCGGGCGTGGTCATACCCGATGACAGGCTGAACGTGGCGTTCGACCTGAGGGCGTTGCCGCGGCGCGATTTCCCGGAAGGGGGAGAGGGTCTGACGCACGGACAGAAGGCGGCCTTCAGGGCGCCCTACTGGGCTGCCGAGATCCGCAAGACGCTGGACCGACTGGACGGCGAGGCGGCATCACAATGAGCGGGCGGTCCACCACGGCCCGGTCGCCGATTCGGCGGATCCTGTTTGCGATCGCGGCCCTCTCGGTGAGCGGTGCGGCAGCCGCCGGACAGACCTTTACGAGCGGGGACAGAGCCGTTGCGCTCGTCGAGCTGTTCACATCGGAAGGCTGCTCAAGCTGCCCGCCGGCCGAACGCTGGCTCAGCGGACTTGCGGAGGAACCCGGCCTGTGGGAGCGCTTTGTGCCCGTGGCTTTTCACGTCGACTACTGGAACTACCTGGGCTGGAACGATCGCTTCGCGAGCGGCGACTATAGCGACCGTCAGCGTCTCTACATCGAGCAGGGTGCTGCGCGCGTGGTCTATACGCCCGGCGTCTTCCGTGCTGGCAGTGAGTGGTTGGGCTGGCGCAGCGGCCAGCGGCTCGCGGCCGCCGGCGAACCCGCCGGCAGGTTGACAGCCGAGGTGGAAAACGGCCGCGCGGTCATCCGCTATGTGCCCGCGGCGCCGACGGGTGCGCCACTCGATGTCAGCATTGCGCTGCTCGGCATGGGACTCGAGACTGAAGTGCTGGCCGGTGAAAATCGCGGTCGCAAGCTAGCGCACGATTTTGTCGTCTTGAACCACCGTGTCGTCCGGCTCGACCGGGAGCATACGGAGTACCGCGCAGAAAGTGAGCTCGAGGCCCCGGCAGAGCTTGCAAAGACGTATGCGCTGGCCGTGTGGGTGAGCGCCCGCGGCGTGCAGGAGCCGCTGCAGGCCACGGGTGGGCTGCTGGAGTCGACGAACTTCTAGGCGCCCCCGCCATGCCGCCGGCTCCCGGCCGGCCACTTGAATTTGCGCGTGTCGGCATGGTCTGATTTCGACATGGAGAATAACGAAGCGCGCTGGATATTCCTGGGATTGCTGGTCGTTGCGGGCGCAACCGCAATCTGGCTGTTCCGCGATGCGCTGTTCCCCGCCCCGCCGCTCCCAACCACGATCCCGGCTCCGCCGCCGGCTGAGGAAATCCCGGCACCTGCCGTCGAACCGCTGTATCCGGTGCCACCCATCGAAACCCGCGACACCCAGGGCGAACTGATCCCGTTGCCGCCGCTCGACGAGAGTGACGCGTATTTTGAGCTGGCGCTGCTCGAACTGTTCGGCCCGGGACTATCGGCAATACTGGAGAACGAACTGCTGATAGAGCGCACGGTCGGCTCCCTCGACAACCTGGGTCGCGAGCGCGTTCCGGAACGCATGCGGCCGGTCGGCCGGCTCGGCAGCAGCTTCGAGTTCGACGGCACCGGCGGCGACGTCGGCTACATGATCAGCGAGCGCAACTATGTCCGATACGAGGAAACGGTGGCGCTCTTCGAACAAGCGAACCTGGACGAGATGATAGACACGTACCGGCGCTTCTATCCGTTGCTCCAGGAGGCATACAGCCTGCTGGGTTACCCGGAGAAGCACTTCAACGACCGGCTTGTTGCGGTATTGGACACGCTGCTCGCGACGCCGGAACCCAGCGGCCCGGTGGAACTGGTCCGCGAACACGTCTTGTTCGAATACCGCGATCCGTCGCTCGAATCCCTGACCGCGGGTCAGAAGCTTCTGATCCGCATGGGCAACGACAACGCGGGCAGAGTGAAGGCGGTACTCGAGGAATTGCGCGAGCGCCTGAGCCAGCTTGAACCTTAGATTCTTCAGCGTCCTCCGGCCCTCGTCGTACAGGCGGCTACCGCTGGTCGCTCTGGCCTGCTGTATCGCGGCGGGCTGCGGCCCGGCGGACGAGCCCGAGATCCACGTGCTCAGGGGCGGCACGATGGGCACACAGTACAGCGTACAGCTGGTCGCCACGAACCCCGACGCCGGACTCGCGGCCGACATCGGGGCAAGGCTCGAACGCATCGAGACGCTGATGTCCACCTACCGCGACGACTCGATCGTCAGTCGCTTCAACGCCAGTCCGCGCACCGAGTGGTTTACCGTGCCCAAGGCTCTGTGCGACGTCGTTGCCGAAGCTATCGAGATTAGCCACCAGAGCGGCGGCGCTTTCGACATTACCTTGAGCCCGCTGGTCGATCTCTGGGGATTTGGGCCCGGCGGGGGCGGCGGACAGCCGCCATCCGAGGACAGGATCGATGCATTGCTCGACGCGACCGGCTACGACAAGCTCGACACCGACTGCAGTGTTCCCGCCGTTCGCAAAGCCGATGCCTCGCTCCGAATCGATTTGTCGGCGATCGCCAAAGGTCGCGGCGTCGACGACGTCGCCGAACTGCTGGACGCTCGCGGTATTACCGACTACCTGATCGAGATCGGCGGCGAAGTGCGCGCGCGCGGCCAGAAGCCCGCCGGCGAGCGCTGGCGCATCGCTGTCGAGGCGCCGCTCTACGAGGAGCGTCGGATCGTGACGTCGTTTGCGCTCGACAACAGCGCTGTGGCGACGTCGGGAGACTACCGCAATTTCTTCGAATCCGATGGGCGCTACTACTCGCACCTTCTGGACCCGCGCACGGGCGCACCCGTCGAACACGGCACAGCGGCCGTGACGGTTGTTGCGGACACAGCCACTCGCGCCGATGCGCTGGCGACGGCGTTGCTCATTATGGGCAAAGCGGATGGCTACGCACTGGCCGAACGTGAGAACATTGCCGCCCTGTTTGTGGAGAGAATCGACGGCGATATTGTCGCGGAGCCGACAAGCCGTTTCAGCGACTTGAGCAGTCCATAAAAGACGTCCTGTCGGGACTGCGCGGAGACACCATGACCAACAACACACGCTTCGACTGGGCCGACCCGTTCCTGCTGGAAGAGCAGCTCAGCGACGACGAAAAAATGATTCGCGACTCGGCGCGCGCCTACGCGCAAGGTGAGCTGGCGCCGCGGGTTATCGAGGCCTACAGCCAAGAGCACACCGATCCCGACATCTTCCGGGAAATGGGCGAGCTCGGACTGCTCGGCGCAACCGTACCCGAGGAATTCGGCGGCGCCGGAGCGAACTACGTGAGCTACGGCCTGGTCGCGCGCGAAGTCGAACGCGTCGACTCGGGCTATCGCTCGATGATGTCGGTGCAGTCCTCACTCGTCATGTATCCGATCCTTGCCTACGGTTCGGACGCGCAGAAACGGCAATACCTGCCAAAGCTCGCGAGCGGTGAATGGATCGGGTGTTTTGGGCTCACGGAGCCGGACGCGGGATCCGACCCGGCCGGCATGCGGACGCGAGCAGAGAAAACCGCGGACGGCTATCGACTCTCCGGCTCGAAAACCTGGATATCAAACTCGCCGCTCGCCGACGTGTTTGTCGTCTGGGCAAAGTCGGCCGCGCATGACGACCGAATTCGCGGCTTTGTGCTCGAGAAAGGCACGCCCGGCCTGGACGCGCCGAAGATCGAGGGCAAACTGTCGCTGCGTGCATCCATCACGGGCATGATCATGATGGACGGCGTGGAGGTGCCGGAGACTGCGCTGTTGCCCAACGTAGAAGGGCTCAAGGGACCTTTCGGCTGCCTCAATCGTGCCCGGTACGGTATCAGCTGGGGCGCCATGGGTGCCGCCGAGTTTTGTTTTCACGCCGCACGCAGCTACGGGCTCGAACGTCATCAGTTCGGCCGCCCGCTGGCGGCAACGCAGCTGCAGCAGAAAAAGCTCGCCGACATGCAAACGGAAATTGCGCTCGGGTTACAGGCAAGCCTAAGGGTCGGACGCCTCATGGACGCGGGCCGCTTCACGCCGGAGATGATTTCCATTGTCAAACGCAACAACGTGGGCAAGGCACTCGACATTGCGCGCCTCGCTCGTGACATGCACGGCGGCAACGGGATTGCGGACGAGTATCAGGTGATGCGGCATATGGCCAACCTGGAGACGGTGAACACCTACGAGGGCACACACGATATCCACGCCCTCATTCTGGGGCGGGCCATTACGGGTATCCCGGCGTTCTAGTCGTCCTTGAGCTCCAGCGCAACAAAACTACCGGTGCGGTTGTAGGGGTCACCACCGGCGTCGAAGTGCTCGTCGATCGATAGTGATACCACCTCGACCTTGGCGGCGCGCGCCGCTTCGGCTGGCTGCTCGACAATCACTTTGATCGGCTGCTCGCTGTTCTTGGCTTCCGGCCTCTCTTCATTTGACATAAGTCTGTCCCTCATGTGTCCGAACTTCGTCGGTCCGAACATTGAGCTTATGCGCGACGACGCGGAGCCAACAGGTCAGCGGTCGGGTCTCCTGAACCGCCGGTCGGATCAGCGCCGCTTGTCCGCCGCCTGATACCGCTGGTCGGGCAGCGGTTAAATGCGGACAGCACGCTCGATGCGGTTCATCCATCAGAGGACGTTGCGGTTGTTACGGACTGCATAGCCTCAGTCCGCGGTGCACGATAGCGTTCTGGGCAGCGCTCGGCCGACGTGCGGCGGGGTCCATCAAGAGAATCACTCGGGACGCCCATCACTCTTGCAAACGGAGCCGCCGCCGTGACGACAGCCCACGAAATGGAATCCGCCGAACAGGCACTGACGCGGTACGCCCGTGCGCCGTTATGGGAGCGCCTCCTTTACGCTACCCGGCCGAAGTTTTTTCCGGCCTCGATGCTGCCCGTGCTGGCCGGCTCGGCCTGGGGCTACTCCGTTGCGGGACGCTTCGACTGGCTGCTGTTTACCCTTGCGCTGGCCGCAACCGTCTGCCTGCACGCAGCGGCCAACGTGCTGAACGATGTAGGCGACGACAGCGGCGGCACCGATCGGGTGAACAACGAACGAATCTATCCGTACACCGGGGGCTCGCGTTTTATTCAACGCGGTATCCTCTCCGCGAACGACATGCGGCGATTTGGCCTTGTCCTCCTCGCCGCAGCCGCAGCGCTGGGCGTTGCCCTGCTGCTGCTCAGGGGTATGCCCATACTGTGGTTTGGCCTTCTGGGCGCGGCGCTCGCCGTGCTGTATTCGCTCGGTCCGTTCCGGCTCAACGCCAGCGGCCTCGGAGAACTCGCCGTGGGACTGGCTTTTGGCGTTCTTCCCATCACCGGGGCCGCGTGGCTGCAGAGCGGCTCGATCGACCTGCCGCTGCTTGTTTTTTCACTGCCGGTGACCAGCTGGGTTACGGCGATCCTGCTGATCAACGAAGTGCCCGACCGGCGCGCGGACGGTGCGAGCGGTAAGCGAACCCTGCCCGTGCGCATAGGTCTGGGTGCGACCGCCACGCTGTACGGATTGCTGCACGTATCGGCCGCCGGGCTTACCGTGCTGCTGTCGGTATGGGGCGTGCTGCCGCCGCTCGCGCCCGCCGTGCCGTTGCTCGTCTTGCTGCCGATGTTCGCAGCCGCAAACACGATCCGGAAAGCCGCAGACGACCGGGAGCGTATGACTCGCGCCATCGAAACGACGCTGGGCATCCACACGGCCGGCTCGCTGTGGCTGGCGGCTTGTGCGATCTACACGGGCGTCGCCGGCTAGTCCGCCAGCACAATGCCGCCCGTCACGTTGAGCACGGTCCCCGTCATGTAAGCGGATTCCGGGCCGCACAGAAAACTGATGGGTCCCGCCACGTCCTCCGACGTCCCCAGCCGGCGCAGCGGGATTTCGTCGAGATCCGGCTTGTCGAAATCGCGGGTCATATCGGTTTCGATGACGCCCGGCGCAACCGCATTGACGATGATGCCGTGCTGCCCGCCGTTGCGCGCAAGGTGCCGGGTCATGCCGATCAGCGCCGCTTTCGACGCCGAATATTCGGTGCCGACAATGACGCCACCCCGATAGAACGCCATCGAGCTGATGATCACGACACGGCCGCCGCCCTGCTTCCGCATGGCGTCCCAGACAGCCGCGATCGAATTCTGCGTTCCGTTGATGTTGATGTTGGTGACCCGCTCCCACTGCTCGAGGTCGGCATCGTCTTCCCACACGGCCTTGCCCGGCGGACATACGCCGGCGTTGCAGACAATGATGTCGACACGACCGTCGTCAGCCACGATGCGCCGTCCGAGTTCCGCACACGCTTCCCGGTCGGTCACGTCGAGCGTGTGGCCCGCGGCGGAGCCCCCGGCGGCCGCAATCTCTTCGACAGCGCCCGTGCAGTCGAGCACATCGGCGAGGTGAACTCGGGCGCCGCGCGCCGCAAGCATGAGACCCGCCGCCTTGCCGATACCTCTCGCACCGCCCGTAATCAGCGCTACCTGTCCCTCGAGATCAGGTTTTGTCATCGTAGTTCGCCTTGTCTGGGTAAAGCGGGCTAGCGTATAACAACCCTCCCCCAATCAGAACGACCCTTTCGAGAGAAACCAACACGATGCCCGCCGATCTTGCCCGCTATCTCATGGACATCCGCGAAAAACGCGGCTACCTGCTGCCTCATCACGGCCTGATGGCCGTGTCGATGCCAAAACTGCTGGACGCCTACGACGCGCTCTACACCGAACTGACGCTCGTGGACCGGGTCTTGAGCAAACACGACCACGAGTTCGTCTGGATGGCGATACTCATTGCGTCGAAAGAGGCCATCGGTACACATCACATTCCGCGCTACGCCGGGGCCGGGGGCAACGACGCCGAGTTTCAGAGCATCCTTGCCCTGACGTCGCTCGCCATGGGCAGCTCTTCATACCGGTTCGTCCGCGAACACTGGCAGGAGCACCTGCCGGGCGTGGACCCCTACCGGGCCTACGTCGAGGCGTTCCGGAGCGCCGCCGAGGGCGCCGACATTGGCGTTGCGCACATGGCTGCCGCCGCCGTCTACACGACGCTCGGCGACTGGGACGGCCTCGCGTGGCAGCTGTTTGCGGCGTACGAAGACGAAGTGGACGAGACCGGGCTGGCGGAAGCCCTGTCGCTGACGATGTTCCCGGGCGGCGTGCCGAACTTCGTTGAGGCGGCCGACGTCTGGCGCAACGTCGTGCTGTCCGGCAAGGTCAAGGCGTCACCGGAGTTCAGGACCTGGGCGGAACTGTCGGGCCAGGGCGGCTTCAACGAAGCGTCCGGTATCGGTCCGGCTCATGATTGAGCGACGATGACTACGCCTCGCGACGTCAGCTTCGGAACAATGAGCACCCCGCAATGAGCCGATTCGCCAGCCTCGAGGGCCGACGCATCATCGTGAGTGGCGCCGATTCGGGTATTGGGCTCGCGTTTACGCAGGCGGCCGTCGAAGACGGTGCCCGGGTTGCCGCACTGGTGCGGGAAGACTCGGCCGCGCTGGACGGCATCGTCGACCCAGCCTACCGCTTTGCGGCGGACCTCGCCGATGCCGACGAGACCGACCGCGCCATTGACGCTGCGCTGGCCCGGATCGCGCCATCCGGGGAGGCCCCGGATGCGCTGGTCGTCTGCGCCGGCGTGTTTGTGCACAAAGGCGCGCTCGAAACTGGCAACGCCGACTGGCAACAGGTGCTATCGATTAACCTGCGCGGCGCCTTTCAGATGGCTCGTCAGTGCGCTCGGCCTATGCAGGCGGTCGGCAGAGGCTCGATTGTGCTGGTGTCCAGCCAGATCGGCGCAGTCGGACATCCCCGCGCCGCGGCGTATGCGGCGTCCAAGGCCGGCATCAACGGGCTCGTCAAATCGATGGCGCTCGAACTCGCGCCTGCCGGGGTGCGGGTCAACGCTGTCGCGCCCGGCCCCGTCGTGACGCCAATGACCGCGGAAGCCCTTGCCGATTCGGAGCGCGCCGGCAAATTGGCCGCCCAGATCCCGCTCGGACGACTCGGCGAGCCTCGCGAAATTGCGGCGGCCATCCGTTTCCTCGTCTCCGACGAAGCGTCTTTTGTCACGGGGCACGTGCTGACCGCCGACGGCGGCGTCACGGCAGCCTGATCGGCGGGCGCTTTGACGGTTATGGCGACGACACTTGACCGCGAACACGACACAACAGGTATAATTGGGCTGGAACTCCCGTAAACGGTACCGCGTTGAATCCAAGCTATGTCAGCGGGCGGAGATACACCCCTGGAAACGGGCGCAAACGGCGGCGGCGAAAGTCGTCGGCAGCAGCTGCTGGAAGCGGCTGCGCACCGCTTTGCCGTGCGCGGCTACGAAGGCACGTCGATCCGGGACATCGCCAGAGACGTGGGCATGCTGCCGGGCTCGGTCTACTACCATTTCCGGTCCAAGGAAGAGCTGCTGCTGGCGGTGCACCGGCAAGGCGTCGAACACGTCATGGCGTCCGTGAAGCGCGCGTTGGTCGGAGCGGGTCGCGAACCCTGGGATCGACTGACCGCTGCGGCAGCCGGGCATCTCGAGGCGCTACTCGGCGACAACCCGTTCGGGCCCGTCATTACGGCGCAGTTCATACGGAGCTTTGGAGAACCGCTGCGCGGCAGCCTGATTGCACAGCGCGACGAGTACGAGGCGTTTTTTGAGGGTTTTCTCGATGACCTGCCGTTGCCGCCGGAAACCGATCGGCAACTTTTCCGGCTCGCGCTGCTCGGCAGCCTCAACTGGACACGCAACTGGTATCGGCCCGGCGGCAAACAACCGGCCGAACTGGCTCGCCATATTGTTCGCATGTTTCGCAACCCGCTGGGGCAATGACGCCGCCGGTGTTGCGGGGTCAGACCAGGGTCGCTGACAGGCTGCGCTCGAGAAACAGGCGCAGCTCCGTGCAGTCGCGTCGAAACAGAGAGCGCTGCCGGCTCACCAGCACGAGCCGCCGCCCGGTGGGCTCATAGCTGGGGAAAAGCGGCAGCAGCTGGCCGCTATCGAGGTTCGCCTTGCACATGAAGCGCGGTATTCGACAGATACCCAGCCCGGCTATTGCGGCCTCCCGCGCCTCGAGCGGGCCGGCCGTCAGGTAACCGTTAGCGACCTTCACACGCTCGAGTTCGCCGTCGCGGAGAAAGCTCCACACCCGCGGTTTCGCCAGTGAGCCATCGAGCACACACCGCTGCTCGCCGAGCTGTTGCACGCTGTCCAGCCGGCCTGCCGACTTGAGGAACGCCGGGCTCGCGCACACAACCTCAGAGACGTCCGTCAGGGTCTTGGTGTCCACGCCGTCGAGCTTTTGCGGCGCGAGGGCAACGCCCAGGTCGACTCGCGACAAGAGGTCCGGGCTCCACGCGCCGACGGGGATCATTTCCAGCCGCACCTTGCCCGAACGTTCGATGAAGCGTTCGAGATGGTGCTTGAGAAAAGTTTCGAACGCAGCTGCGGGAGCGCCAATAACGATGGGTTCCGATGGGATGTCCGGGATACCGGCAGTGGCGGCTTCCTTCGCCCTTTCGACGGCGTCGAGCAACACGGCGCATTGTTCGAAGCAGCGCCTGCCGGCATCAGTCACAGTGACGTTCTTGGTCGACCGTTTCAGAAGCGGCGTGCCGATCGATCGCTCGAGTCGCCGTATCCGGCGGCTGACGGTGCCGCGCTCGTAGCCCAGCTGTCGAGCGCAGCTCGAGATACCGCCGGTTTCAACAACGTTAACGAACAATACGAGGTCGCCAATCTCCTGCACCTTCCCTATTACCATTCGGCCCGTCCCTCCATTTGTGTTCCCCTTGTCGCCGTATTTTTTTGACGGGGCAAACTGCCCACGCCACCGTTCAGACACACTGTTACTTAGACAGAGCGCAAGAACGGCACTGCACCGTTGGCAAAAGGAGTTGGCTTGTCGCCAGATATCCCGACCGGTTACCGCGGCCCGTCGGTTGCGGGGATGATTCCGGGTGCGGCGTTTTCCGCCGCGTCACTCGCGAGCGGCAGCAGAATGCTGACGTGCGCTCCGCCCGACGGGTCGTTCTCGCAACGGAGTTCGGCATTGTCCTGGAACAGCAGCCTGAGACGCCGCTCCACGTTGACGAGCCCGATCCCGGCGGAGCCCGTATCCGCAAATCCCGGGCCGTTGTCGAGTACCGACAAGACCAGCCGGTTGCCGTCAGAACGAGCGGATACCTCGATTCTTACGGCCTCGGTCCGCCGGGCCAGTGCATGCTTGATGGCGTTTTCGACGATGGGCTGCAGCAGCAGTGCCGGCACCTCCGCAAGAAGACTGCTCTCGGCAACGTTCTCGACAAGCTCCAGCCGATCACCAAAACGCAGCCTCTCCACGGCGATGTAGCGGCGAACGAAGGTCAGTTCATCGTCGAGGCTAACGAAGCGGTCGGACGCATGAGTCATTGCCGTCCGCAGCAGATCGCCGAGGAGACCGAGGGCCTCGTAGGCATCGTCGTTGCGACGCGCCTCGATCAGCGCGGCAATCGAGTTGAACGCGTTGAACAGGAAATGCGGATTGATTTGCATCTTCAACGCATCGATCCTGGCGAGATTGAGCTGGTTCTCGAGAACAACGGCCTGCAGTTCGGAATACGCCGCCTGACCTTTGAGTCGCTCTGCAACCCGATAGCGGCGCAGCACGAAAGCGCCGACCAGGCAGTAGCTGTAAACAATGACCGACAGAGAATGAAACCCAGGCGCGCGCTGACCGTGCAGCATGTCGGGCCAGTTGTTCGGGCTGACGACAAACGGCAAGGTCAAGGTCAGACCGGAAAGCAGCAACAGATGGATACCGAAGCCGGCGGCCCACTTCTTCGCTGAGCCCCTGAATCGCAGCACAACCTGGTAGATCAACAGCGAGCAGACGAACCAGACACCGTAGTAGCGCAGCATCGGCTGCATGACGTACGACAGATCGCCGAAACCCCGGCCGCCCATCGCCAGAAAGGCGGTGACGCCGGCGATCAGTGAGACGGCCATCCAGATCACGAAGACGGCGGCAAACGCCGTGCCGGGTGAGAACAAGGACGCTTCCCCGCTCGGTGTCACCGCGGCCTCGTCGGGCGGTGAGCGCCGCGCGATATCCGGTGTCGCATCAAGCATTGCGTTCCGCCGAAAACTTCAGCAGCGCCGGCAGCAGCGAGGCTCTCGAGCGCGCCAACGTCAACTCGGTGCCGTCCGCGAGCATCAGCGTGTGCGTGCCGTTGGCGTTGCGGCTCACCTCAGCAACGTAGCGCGCGTTGACCAGCGCCGACCGATGTACGCGCAGAAAACGGGCATCGGAAATCCGCGCCGAAAACTGCCCGAGCGATTCGCTCATGACGTAGCTGCCGTCCGTTGTGTGGATACTCACGTATTGATTGGCGGCCTCGATCCATTGGACCTGCGACAGCGGCACGCTGCGAAGCACATCGTTCTTGCTGAGCACGAGATGTTGCTCTTCGGGCGGTTGTTCCGTGGCCCGGTCCACGTTTCTGACGACTTCGACGAGTCTTGACGCCAGTTCGACAATACTGTCTTTTCGAATGACGTCACGCGCGCGGGAGACGGCGTCGCGACAGCGCTCCTTGGATACCGGCTTGACGAGGTAGTCGACGGCGTTCAGCTCGAACGCGTCGATTGCAAACCGGTTGTAGGCCGTTACGAAAACAATCTGCGGCGGCTTCGGCAGTGTGGACAGACGCTCGGCGAGCGACAAACCGTCCTCGCCGGGCATCTCGATATCGAGAAACACGAGCTCAGGCTTCAGGGCGCGCACGGCCTCGACGGCTTCCCGGGCGTTACTGCACGCCGCAAGCAAACTCACGTCGGGCTCCTTCTCGAGCAAACGCTTGAGAAGGTCGCGCGCTAGCGGTTCGTCATCGACAATAATCGATCGAATGACATTGGCCTTGGCGAACGCAGAAGTCACGGAAGGGTCCCCGGGGCACATCGTCGAAATAGTAGCAATTCTGCCCGCTCAACGGCGTTCCGACCGGCAAATGGGCGGTATTCCGGTTACCGGGCGCTCGTTTGTGGCACGGACGTCGGCAAAGACGGGGCCGGCGCAATGACCGGCCCCGGGGCTTTCCGCTAACGATCGGGCACTCAGTCGAAGGTGTAGCCCAGGTTGAAATACCAGGTCCGACCAATCGGGTCGTAGGCCTCGCTCGCCGTGTTGGTGCCGGTGTTGCCGTACTGGCTGAACTGCGACAGAACCGGCGGATCCTTGTCGAGCGCGTTGTTGATACCCGCCGTTACGCGCCAGTTGTCGTTGACGTAGGCGAGCGAGATATCGTGATAGGTGTAAGCCGATATCTCGTTCTTTTCAGGGCCTACCGGAACACCGCCGATAGAGAAGTTCTCGTTGGTCAGCTCCGGCGTGTTCGAGTCCTTGACCTCGTCCCAGAAGCGAATCCGGTAGTTCGCCGACCAGTTGTCCCAGCTGTAGCGCAGGTTGCCGGTCAGCCGGTTCTCGGGAAACAACACCTCACCCGCGTCCTCGTCGACGTCGCCGTCGATGATGCCGATCGTGTCGAACTTGAGCAGGTGGTTGTAGAACATCGTCCAGCTTATGTCGCCCGGGCCAAGTGGCCGCGAGTAGGCCAGCTCGATGTCGATCCCCTGGGTTTCGAAGCGATTCTCGTTGGAGCTGTTCGAGTCGACACCAACCAGGCCTCCCGCGCCGGCGTTACCGTCGCGGCGAGCCTGCCCGGCGCAGCTGGGGTCGAACTCGCTGGGTGCTACGTCGAAGCAGCGCTGCAGCACGACGGTACGCGAGGTGATCGCAATACCGTCGTCGATCTCTATGTTGTACCAGTCGGCCGAGACCGAGAAGTTGCCGAGAAAGTCCGGCTGCCAGACGAGGCCCGCTGTGATCGAATCCGCCGTTTCCTCGGCGACGTCGGGATTGCCGCCGATGAAGCCGCCGGTTTGCTGTATTTCGACCTGCGACAGCGTAAACGATCCGGTGTCGGCGATCCGGTCGGCAATGACCGGTATCGAGCGGCAGTTTTCGGCCACGTTGCCGGTCGTCGTCGCGTCGATGCCGTTGCAGGGGTCGGTCAACGGTGCAAACGTCTCGCCGTCGCCACTGAACAGGTCCGAAATGTTGGGCGCGCGCACGGCCGTCGCGACCGTGCCGCGGAACCTCAGCGACTCGACGACCGTCAGGTCGAGACCGGCTTTCCAGGTCGTCTGACTGCCCACGGTCGAATAGTCGCCGGCGCGCACCGCAAGATCCACGCCCAGGCGCTCGTGCAACGGCAGAAAGACTTCCGCGTACACGTCGAACACGTCGAATTTACCGTCGGTCGGCCGCGATACGTTACCGCCCGATACACCTGCCTGCAGGAAACCGCCCGGGATCTCCGAACCGCGTTCCTCCCGGTATTCGAGTCCGCCCGCCACGGCGACAGCACCGCCGGGCAGTTCAAGCGGCAGACTGCCGTTTAACCCCAAGTTGAATACCTCCTGTTCGACAATCGCCTGGAAGTTGGCTGGGGCTGCGAGGTATTGCACCTGCTCCGGGGTAATCGTGCCGGCGCCGAACGGGTTGAACGGCACACACCCTTGCAGCTGGGCTATGTTGTCGCGGCAGCGGAGCTGGCCGTCGGGCCCCGTTTCGACGTCGAGCGCCAGCGCAGCCCGTTCCGTGTTGATCTGCCCGGTACCCTGCTGATCCTGGTCGGTGCGGCCGTAGGTATAGTAGCCGCTCAACACCCAGTCGGAAGGCAGTTCGTAGTCGAAAGCCACGACGCCCCTGAGCGTCGTGCGGCTGATCTCCGTCTGCCGGGGGCCAAATTCGACCAGTCGACGTACGGCCGATGCAATCCCGAGCTGATTGATGTTGGTAATCCCGTCATTCAGCAGGTTGGTTCGCAACAGGTCGGGGATCAGCGGGTGAGTCGCAACATCGATGCCACCCGTGCCGCCACGCGACTGGATGAAGATATTGTCGTTGATGTCGAGCGCAAACGGCTCGGTCTGCGTAAACGTCTCAACCAGTGAATAGTTGAATTCAGCGCTGACGGTCAGGCGCTCGTTGGCCTCAAAGGTCGCCGCGCCGTTGGCGAAGCGACGCTCGACGGGCGAAAATATCGTGCGAAAACTGGCGCGGTTGAAGAGATCGCTGTTGTCACGATCGGCAAGCCCGAAGCGGAACGGCTCCCCGGTGCCGAGATAGGTCCCGAAGCGGCCGGCGGGCACGAAACTCGAACCCAGCCATTCGTCGGTATCTCCGAAACCGTCGCCGTCCAGATCGTAGACGGCAATATCCGTGGCCGACCACGGCCGATCGCCCGTGAAGAGCTCCGAATCGTCCGACCAGCCTATCGACAGCCAGGCGTTGCCGCTGTCTCCGAGTTTGCCGCCGAGCGTCAGGTACACGTCGTCCTTGCGCTTATCGCCCTGGGTTGATGCGCCGGTCTGGATTTCGAGATCCACGCCTTCGAAGTCGGTGCGTGTAACGATGTTGACGACGCCGGCAACGGCATCCGAGCCGTAAACGGCGGACGCGCCGCCGGTCAGTACCTCGATCCGCTCGATCATCGACACGGGCAATGCGTTCAGGTCGACGCCGTAACCCACACCCGGATTGACGCCGGACACGAAACGCCGGCCATTGATCAGAACGAGCGTACGCGACGTGCCGAGGTTTCTCAGATCAGTGAGACTGAGTCCTGCCGACGAGAGCGTAAAGCCACTTGTTGCGTTGTTGTTGGAACTGACGTTCTGCGGCAGGGTTTGCAGGAGATCGCCGAGGTTGGTCGTGCCGGTCGCCTCGAGCGTGTCGTTGTTGATGATCGCCACCGGTGACGAGTAGTCGAACCCGTCGCGCTGAATGTGCGAACCGACGACGGTGATTTCCTCGAGTTGTTCGGTGTCCTCGTCCTGCGCATTGGCGGCGGACAACCCGCCTGTGCTCAGCACTGCCGTTAGAGCGGCGGCTCGCCATGTGCCTGGCCGGCGCCTCCGCGTGAGTGTTTCCATAGTCATATTTGCTCCCCGAAAATCGATAAGAAAAGAAACCGGCTCGCCAAGAGCCATGCGGGGTAGATAGCGCCGCGGCGGGATGCGGTAAAACTGCCTGCAAAATTGCCTCGAATACCGGCAGCTGCAACACCGTCGATACGCCGGAAACCGTCGACAACGTCGCTGTCGCGAGGCTGTCAACGGTTATTGTTCCGGTTACCGGCAGAAAGGTCGCGTCGATCGCCTCGGTGCCGCCGTTTGCAGCGAAACCGCTGCGAACGATTTTTGACGTAGTGTTTTTGCCTGCACTCAATGCACATCCCGGTCGCGCGGGCGCAACGAAGAACTGCGCCACGCTGCCGGTACCCGTGTCCCACCCGCCGGTCGCCGGACGGTGCGCCGTACACGCGTACGCGAAACCGCTGCCAAAGGCGGACACGACCGGCGCCGCAGTTCTGCTAGATAAAGGGTTTGGATAACGCTCGGGGAACCACAGTGAAAACCAACAATCGTGCGGCAAGCTCCGCGATACTCTGTTTACTTTGGCTGTTTGCCATGCCCGCGGAGGCGGCTGCGGGCGCAATCGACGCGGCCGTCACCGATACGTCACGTCTCGAAGAACACCGGGTTCGCGACGCCGGCCGCAAACCGGCGGAAGTGCTGAAACTCATCGACCTTGCACCCGGTGATGCCGTTGCGGAACTGGCCGCCGGCAGCGGGTACTACGCCGCGATCCTGTCGCGCGTCGTCGGCGATCGCGGCAAAGTGTATGCCGTCGATCCGACACCGATCTTCGAGGCTTTCCCGGACGCGCGCAAAACCTGGCCGCGTTTCCAGTCACTCGATCCGCGCGACAATATTGTCTACTCGGTTCAAAACATGGACTCGCTGCGCATTCCGGAACCGCTCGACAGCGCACTCATGATTCTCTACTACCACGACACGATCTGGACCGGAGAGGATCGCGAGGCGATGAACCGCGCGATCTTCGATGCGCTCAAACCGGGCGGCCAGTTCCTGCTGGTCGATCACCACGGCGAATCGGGCGCACCCGACAGCATTACGCACGAACTGCACCGCATGGATGCGTCGATAGTCATACCTGAAGTGACGGCCGCCGGGTTCGTGCTGGAGAAAAACTCCAAGCTACTCTCCAATCCCGACGATCCGCGCACGGCGTCGGTCTTCGACGAAGCGTGGCGCGGCAAAACCGACCGCTTCGTTTACGTGTTCCGCAAGCCCTGAAAACAGATCACAACGACAGCCGGCCGGGGAGACATTACCCGGCCGGCCTCCTCCTCGCGCCTGGCGCGCATTCGCTCCGACCGCTCGATTAACAACCGGTCGAAACAGCGCAAATATATCTATACGCCCAAATACGGCCCAGTTGCGTCGGAAACGGTTATACTCGGACGCGTCGTCATAACAAGAACAATACGGCAAAACCGGCGCAAGACCGGCTGCGGCGACGTCTGTCAAAACCATAACCTGCCTAACGGCAGTTTCTGTATCCCGCGTCAGCGGGGGGAGCGAATAATGACGAAAACAGCAAAGGGTAAGGGGCTATTGGGTCTCTTGTTGTGTCTCGTCGCCGCA
>JANQPG010000032.1 GCA_028289545.1 Woeseiaceae bacterium | reverse complement strand
TAGTGCCAGCATCAGCGTGGCGGTAAGTGTGCTTTTCATCATTCGCTCCGAAACATGAAGTTTTGCCCCCGGCCGTGTTTTGAGCAGCATTCGTGCCAGATTGGGAAAAGCAGTTACGAAACAACGCAGTAACACGTGTACCTATTTGGTGCTGCACTGGCGTGGTGCGCGCTTTTCTTGCGCTGCACCGATAGTGATCAGGCAAAAGCCGCCGCAAACGCCGCGAATTCAGCTGGTCTTTACCCGGCCGTTTCGGTATCAAGTGCGCATGGATAAATCGTCAAATGAATCGTCGAATGAGTCGGCAACCCACTCGTCAATCGACGGGCTGGCGGCACGCTTGATCGACGCCCTGCCTCGCGAGCTCGGCAATCTGAAATCGGACGCGGAGGCGAACTTCAAGGCGGCGCTGGCCGGTGGCTTGCGGCGCATGGATCTCGTTACCCGCGAGGAGTTCGAGCTGCAGCAGGCCGTGCTGGAGCGAACGCGCGAGAAGCTCGAGGTGCTGGAGGCGCGTCTCAAGGAACTCGACGCCGTCGACTGATCCGCCGACCGCGCCGCGGAGAACAAGAGGGCGCCGCGACCACGTAGCCAGGGAGGGCCGCGTTGAGTATCGGTATCGTCTACAGTCGGGCGTCATTGGGGGTCGAGGCGCCGCGCGTTCGCGTCGAGGTGTTTTTGTCCGGCGGCCTGCCGTCGTTTTCGGTTTCGGGTATGGCCGAGACGGCCGTGCGCGAGAGCAAGGATCGCGTGCGTGGCGCGCTCATCAACTCGGGCTTCCGGTTTCCCCAGGAGCGCATTACGGTCAGCCTGGGCCCGGCGGACATGCCCAAGTCGGGCGGGCGCTTCGATCTCGCCATTGCGCTCGGCATCCTCGTGGCGATGCGCTCGGTGCCGCAGAAAGCGCTCGAGGACTTCGAGGTTTATGGTGAGCTGGCGCTCGACGGCGAACTCAGGCACGTGTCGGCGCTGTTGCCTGCCGCGCTTCGGGCCCGCGATGCGGGACACGTGATGCTGGTGCCATCATCAAGTGCCGGCGAGGCGGCGTTTGCGCACGACGGCGTCTATGCAGCGAAGACACTCTCCGAGGTGACCGCTCACCTGACCGGACACTCTTTAATAACGGCTGCACCACGAACCGCTGTAGGCAAAGCCGTGCGCACGCACGCCGAACTGGCCGAGGTGCGCGGTCAGGCCCGGCCAAAACGCGCGCTGGAGATTGCGGCGGCAGGCGGCCATAACCTCCTGTTATCCGGGCCGCCCGGCACGGGCAAGAGTCTGCTGGCGCGCTGCCTGCCCGGTCTACTGCCGGTCTTGAGCGAGGACGACGCGCTGGAGACGCTCGCGATCGAATCCGTGCTGGAACATCATCCAGCCCTCGCCGCGTGGCGACAGCGCCCGTTTCGGTCGCCGCATCACACGGCGTCGGCGCCGGCTCTGGTCGGCGGTGGCTCGGGCCCGAGACCCGGGGAGATTTCCCGCGCGCACAACGGCGTGCTGTTTCTCGACGAGTTGCCCGAGTTTAGCCGTCACGTGCTGGAAGTGTTACGCGAGCCGATGGAAACGGGCGTGATCAGTGTGTCGCGCGTCAACGCGCAGGTGGATTTCCCGGCACGATTCCAGCTTGTTGCCGCCATGAACCCCTGCCCCTGCGGCTACCTGGGCGACAGCCTGGGCCAGTGCCGCTGCAGCGGCGATCGGGTCGCGAACTACCGGGCGCGGATCTCGGGGCCGTTGCTTGATCGTATCGATCTCAAGGTCGACGTGCCGCGGCCGAAGGCGTCGTTATTCCGCGGCACGACGCGGGAAGAGTCGAGCGCCGCAGTTCGGCAGCGTGTCGAGGCAGCGCGGACCCGGCAGCTCGAGCGGCAGGGTGTCGTCAACGCGCGCTTGAGCGCAAAAGCCACGGAGCAACACTGCCCGCTCGACGACGGCAGCTGGCAGCTCTTGGAACACGCGGCCGACGCGCTGGGGCTGTCGGCACGCGGCATGCATCGCACGACACGCGTGGCGCGGACCTTGGCGGATTTGCAAGCGGTCGACGATATCGAAGCTTCGCATGTGGCCGAGGCGTTGAGTTTTCGGGAGCAATGAAGTGGGACGGGACACACGGTAGTTTGCGGGTCCCGCCCGGCCAATCGGGAGTGGCTGAGATTTGTCTGGCTCGATTGCAAAACCTTGACGTTGAGAACGACAACTGGATCTCGGAGAAGGAGCGGGAGTCGGTCAGCAACTACTTCTCGACGCTTTGCGAAAAACTCGTCGAGTACGACCGCCAGCGACAGATTCCAGCCTTTCTGAGGCGGCTACCCGGTTCGCGTTCCAAATTGCAGCCGTCGAGGTTTCTTGAGCGGTTGCTCCAGGCTGGATTCTTGCAGCGTTACCGGAGTCGCATGACAGCGAAGACTCGTCACAAGTACCGTGAACAAACCAGCCGGCAGCGTCCGAATGCCCAAACGCTCGTAGGTTCTCGAGGCCGGGCTGCCGAACAGCCTGTTCTCGAATATGCTAACCTTTTCCCAGGTCTTGTTGGCATCGTGATCGAACGTCGAGTTCGTCGTTAGGGGTGTCCGATGAGCTCTCGCCGACTATGCTCCTTATCCAAAGCCGGCGAGCCCTTAATGGGTTTATGGCAATAGCCGGTAGTGGAGGCAAAGATGACCTCAGTGCGAGCCTGGCAAAACCGTACGTTCCCGCCGCCACCGGGCGACAGTGAACGAAAACTCATCGAAGACGCCTTCTTTGTAGCTCTCCTCAATAGCTATGAATCGGCACAGCCTGAATCCGCAGTGGCGCAACCCCGATGACCGCACCTGGATGCGCGCAACCAATCGTGAGTCGGCGGCACCTACTTGTCCGTGCTGTATTGATCACGTTCCTGCTGACCTCGACCAGCCTTGCTGACGACAAGAACTGCGCGCCGATTCTCGCCCTCCCAAGCCCGCCCGTTAGCAACTGTTTCGAAGTGATCCGAAGGAGCGGCGCAGACGCGATGCGGCTGCTCGATACATCTTCCGAACTGCCAGCCGGGGTGCTCGAGATGCATGCCAGCTTCGAACAGTTCAACCGGGCAATCTGTTCTGTCGAAGAACAAGACGACGTCGGGGTTTCGGAGGATGGGGCCGTTTTCAATCGGCGTGTCGTCGTCTTGTTCGATCCGGTACTCGTTGGCGAATCGCTCTGCAAGATCAAGGCAAATTGGCAAGCCGGTCTCGATGAGCACTGGGCGAATCCGAGGGCTGAAGGACAGTCTTTTCTGGTCAGATTGTTGGAGCCCGGTACGCACTCGTGCAAGGAGTACAGTGCAAGTAACTATGTTCTGCTGGAAGGTAAGATTCCCGACATGGCGGTGGCATCGCTGCTATCGCATCGTGATACCGTCATTGACACCGCGTCCCGGAAGAAAAATCTTGATGCCGACAAACTCTGTGTTCGTAGTATTGGGGTCGGTGAAAGACGTCCATTCGTCCACGAGTATTACTTCTCCGTTCATCCGAACCGGTACCTTGTCTATGGGACTTTTGCTCAACACCGTAATCTCACGATTACCGACGTAAAAAGTTGGACTGACTAGTCGTCGAACCAATCAATTGGAGACATTCGAGATGCATAGACTGATTATTGCTTTCGCACTTATAGTCCAGACCGGCATCGTCGGTGCCAGCGGTTTCAACGACGACTTCGAAATCCGAATGGGCGACGCTAACGGCGATGGATTGACCGACCTGTACGTCCAGGAAAAACCCAGGATTATTCTGATCCACGGATCGATCACTATCCCGATTACACTACCGCCCTCCGTTGAGCCTTTCCTGTTGACAGCGGGTGCGGACGGAACGTTCACCATTGACGATGCCGTGTCAGTGGCAAGATCATGGCCGATTGCCCCATTGAGCCTCATTCCCGGTGACTACAACGTCGACGGCACACTGGACCTTCTGATTCGGGGCTTTTCCGACGCAGGTCTCGGCGCGAACGATCAGTTCGTCTTTGCGTCACCCGATTCGAATACGACCCTGGGGTTGAAGGGCATCGATGCGGAAACCCAGGCGTTTTTCGATCAGCTTGCTGCCGTAATGCAGAATCCCGATTATTTCGAGCAGAATGCTCCAGTCACGACGCAGACGCAGGTTGTCAACGATTTCCTGTTTCTGGCTGAGTACTGCGCGACCCCTGAATGGGTTGCCCAGAATGGCCCGCTTAGCGCGTTACCCCCTTTGGGTACTCTGTTTGCCGATTCGCTCGACGAAATCTTCGCGATCGAAGCCAGCTTCATTACCGACTGTAACCTCAGCGGCCGCACCGTCTTTCACTATGATCTCGTATCTGTTCAGTATGTAATTCAAATCGGGACGCCAGACTACAGCGTGTTCAACCAGGACGCGCTGGAAATTGCCCGGCACATCATCGATGCGCAGGATTTGGGAGAGATCCTCCAGAAAGAGGCTATTCGGATAATTCTGGAAAGAATATTCGGTGTCGGGGTGTTTGGTGATGATATCGACGACGAGTACGTGCTCAGGGTCTTGTTCGAGATCATCGAGTTCCTGCAGAAACTGGATCCGACCGGAGAGTGCATCGATACCCCGGCCCTCGTTAATCACAGTATCGGCCTTGCGAGTCACACGGCAACGTTTCGAGCGAACATCGATATGTCCAGTAAGATCACTGTCGACAGCGATCCAAACAACAACGTCTGGATCACGGTTGGCACTCTCGCCGTGGATGCGCCGGACGACATTATCGCGGACGTGCTCGTCGGCATTGAGCGGTGGACTGTATGTCGTACAGGGGGGATCAACAACACCCAATTCCGACTGGCGGTCTTTGTTAGAGAAGCAACAGATCAAGAGAAACTGTTTGGAACTGCCGATGTCATTGTCGAACGCTCCGACGATACGTTGAACCCCAGGTGTCGCGATACTGCCGAGTTGGGCGGAAAGAGGATGACGGTTTGTGCTGCCGCGCCTGCACACCAGATTCAGAAGTCGGTCCAGCACGAATTCGGTCATATCCTCGGGCTTGACGATAAATACGATACGAGCATAGACGATAGATGCGTAAGCGACACCGGGTTCAACAGGGACATCATGTCCTGCGGATCAAATATCTTCGCTTACCATCTACAGGTCATCGCCCAGCAGTACTAGACATCGTGGGGCGCCCAGTCGATGCATGTAGGGTTGCGAAATACTCAGTGAAAACCCGTGCTTGTCCCGGATGGCTTATTAACTGCCGATCTGGACTACGCCGAAGATATCGAAGTCGCGCACGGTGCGGAGGCACAGAGTTTTCCGGAGAAACGAAGGAAGATGCGGAGACGCTCGCCGGAACGATTCCGCCCACCGTTCCTGCGATCCAACCAGAATCGGCAGTCACCTCAATGGGTGATCGTTCCCATCTCGAACTGAGCAACCCGGACCGGAGTTCCGACAGCAGGATCATCGAACGTTCGTATGAACGCGATCTTGGTCTGACTCGTATAGGCAACCATGATAAGGGCAACAAGGTTCTTTAGCTGGTCCGGGTCTGTATAGAGGTCAGTTGTCCAAACGAGCGGTCCGGTCTTGTCCAACGTAAATTTGAGTGCAGGGCCGGTCGCGTAAATGCCTACGCCTGTTACCTTCGCATCCAGGTAGTCGTTATTCGCGGCTGCCGCCGTTTGGGACCACAAGAGTGTTGCGAACACAGAGAGCTGTAATACCTTAATGACTCTATTCATCGAAGTTCCTCATCCGTTTCAACAGTGATTGGAAAGATCAGGTACAAACGAATCCACCGGGAGTGCTGGTCTCCTTCGTAAACTACCGCGTGTCTTGCTGCGGTACAGTGACGTTTGTCAGCGGCCGCTCGCTAGGCGGAGTTAATGCGGAAGTGTGTGGTCTGCGAGTTGTCAATAGTCGGGTAAGGACCAAGACAGCCATTTGTCGTGACCGACACCGAGGCCCCGCTGGCGAGCGCCGCCAGCGCAATGCTCATCAATGTGCCGAGCTGGCTGTATCCGGCGTCAACATGAAACTGGGCGTAGTGGCAGCCGGGCTCGGCAATGTTCTTGTCGAGCACGACGAACAGTCGGCCCGATCCGTACGTACCGACGGAAAGTACTTTTGCGTCGACCGTTGTCGCGCTCTGTGCGAAAGAAGGTAGCGCCAGCAACGTACAAATAGCGATCAGTCTTATCACGGTTTAGTTCCTCCGGTGTATCGGTGTCATCGAAGTATCCAAAAGAGAATCACAAGGCCCAGCTTCCGGGCCTCTTGAGTAGAACTGGATTTGGATCTGCTTATTGGCGCTCGTCGCCGATCAACCGCTCGACGGTTGTCGGCGACGCTGGGGTAGCGATGCGTGCGGCTACCCTATGGTTACCGTATCACGACACCCCATCAGAACCTGAACCGCAGCCCCATCTGTATTGTCGAGTAGTCGCGGTTAAAGTCGTCCACCGAGCGGAAGTCGTAACGCGTCAGGAGCTTCACGCGTTTCGACAAGCACAGGCCCAGGCTGGCGCCAATGTTGTAGCCGATCTCGTTGTTGCCGGATTCGTCCCGGTAGTTGCCGGCGCCAATGTGAATTGCGGGTGAGGGACAAAAATCCGTTGGCAAGAAGTATTCGAGCTCGGCGGACAGGTGTGTCAGGTCGAAGTCACCTGGCCCTACCGAGTTGACGAATTGATCGCGCCCCAGATACAGGCCCGCTGACCAGCGCTGTCCGAGCGCCGAAAAATGGAACGCCGGTTTGATGCCTATACTCGTCGACGGATCGGCAATGGAGTCGAAACTGCCGGTCGGCAGCGTAATACCCCCGTAGCCTGCCAGCGTCCAGCGAGCTTCGCGCTCGCAGCCGCAGAATCCATCCAGTCCAGGCGGCGCCGTCGGTATCAGCGGCGGCAGCCCTTCACCAAACTGAACGGGCTTCTTGCGAGCGCCGGGTACCTGGAACGCGGCTGACAGGTACCGCTCGAACGGCTCGTTGGCGTTCGAAGTACCCGAAACTTTGAGGTCGACGTAGTGCGCTCCGCGAACGGTCGCTATGTATTCCAGTCCATAAATGCCGTCGTTGTTTGCACCGTCCATGGTTGCGCCGTTGTCGAGCAGTGTGACGGGCACCTTGACGCCGTCCGGTCGCCGGATATACCCGCTGACGGTGGCGTTCAGCACGGCGTCCGTATCCGCCACCCAGACACGCAAGGGCATCGAGTAGTCACCGCCGGGCCGACGGCGGATCTGATTGGGTCCGACACGCGCCGACAACAGCGTCGGCGCTGAAGCCACGGCATAGAACTCCGCTGACAGGTCGCCGGGGTCCACGATGTAGGACCAGACACCCCCTTGTGGCGAGCGGATACGATACACGGAGTGTTTCGGATCGGAGTGCCTCGTTACGTTTGGCGGCGACACGGTAATGGGTGTTGTGGCCCCCGGCGGGTAAAGCGCTACGGATGCGGCGTGATCAATGTTCGTGTGGAAGGCCACCGTCATCCAGTCGAGTGCCGGCTCGACGTTGAACGTGGCAAGCCGTACGCTCTTTCGATGAGCAATAGACACAGGGGCCGGAATGGCTTTGGGAAAACCCTCGCGATAGAAGAAGCGTTGTTCGCCGCGTATGTCTTCGTCGACGGCTTTGTACCAGCTCGACAGCCGGCTCAACAGGAAGAACGAGCCCGACCCTTCGTTGAGGTTGCGGAACTCGCCGCCTGTCGCATCGGCTATGTCCTCGAGCAGCGCGTCATCGGCGTCTCCGCCAATCCCGATTGTGTCCACGCGTATGTCGCCGGCAACAAAATCCGGCCGAAGCGGGGAGCCATGCGGCCCTGAAGACGCCCAGAATGGCGCGTAGTTCTCGAGACCGTCGGTGAGCAGGATCACAGTGCGTTCGCGCCCGGCCATGCTCGCCGCGTCGAGCATCGTGCGGCTTTCCAGCAGAGCGGCGCCCGGCGAGGTTTCGGGTCCCGTGAAGCCGGGCGAGGTGTCGGGAGTGATCAACCCGATGGCCGACCGCGCGGCCGGGCGCTGGTCGCTGGCGCCTTCGCCGGCCAGGGTCAGAGCAAACTCGACGTCAGCCAGTTCATCCGGTTCGACAATGCTGCCGTTGTTGTTCTCGTCGCGACGCTGGAAGCTGACGACACCCATCCGGTCCTGCGCGTTCGACAGGTCGACAAAAAATCGGCCGGCGGCACGAGCCGCGTCCATCTTTTCGGTGCTGTCGAGCCCGGTGCTGCCGTCGCGATTCATGCTGTTGGTCTGGTCGATCGCAATGATCCGGTCGAATTCGCGGGATTCGTCGTCGGCATAACAAAGGCTCGAGACCTCCTCGTCGCTAATGCCAGCCGGCGTCACGAGCGATACCTCGAGGTCGTAGCAGCCGTCGGGCCTTGGTCCGGGCGCAATGATCACCCAGGTCTCTCCGCCGACGTCCGTTGCGGCGGTCGGGATTTGCGCAGGCGTCAGCGGCGTGCCGTCGACCGAGATCGTCAGGTTGGACGGAGACACGTCGCGATCGCCACCGGCGAGCAGGCGCACGAGCACGCGGCTGCCCGCCACGGAGGTGCCGGCATAGGAGGGCCGCACAGTGGTCGGTTCGAGTATCTCGAACGGATTCGGCGGCACGTCGTTGCTCAGCATCAGCTCGTCGACGACTATCCGGCCGCGGCTTGATCCGTGGGTCGGTCCAACCGCAAGCCGCACGGCCGCAATATCAGTGAGATCGAGGCCGGATGCGTTGTTCAGGAAGTCAGTCAGCCTCAGGCGCGTGACCTCCATTTCGTTCCACCAACCGCCGCTGCGGTCGTAAGGCTGTTCGATACCGCCTCCCGTTCTGCCGATGTTGATCGTGCTCGTGGTGCCCGAGCCGTCGCGCAGCACGACGTCGAAAGTCAGGTCGCCCGTTGCCGCCAGCGTGTTTGGGTGCTGCGTGCCCTGGGCGGCGCGGAACGACAGGTACAGGTATTGCGAGAAGTCGCGATCGCCCGCGGCGGGTTGCCATTCGTAGAAGCGGTCGTCGTCGGTCCAGTCGAATACGACCCCTCGCGACGTGTCGCCTGTCGTGGCCTGTGTTGCGCCGTTGAAGGGGTCGGTGCTTGTCCAGCTAAAATTGCCGTTATTATCGTCGAGAATGCCTTCGACGACGTTTTCCACGTTGAAGCTCACGCTGCCCATCGAGCTGCTGGTGTTGGTCGCGAACTGCGACTGGTAGTCGTCGATCATGAGATTGCCCGCACCGGAACCGTTGCGGTATTCGTGCGTGACGACCACGCACGGATTGCTGGTCGGGACGCCGATCGGACTGAAGGACTCGTACTGGCGGGTCAGAAAGTCGAGGGCCGGGATGTTGCCGTCGACGTAGTGTTTGACCAGCGGCAGCAGGTGTCCGAGCAGAATGTCGTGAGTGATGTCGTTGGACGGGCCTATCGAGCAGGGCCCTTCGAATCGGTCCGGCGTCTCGGGTCCGTTGTGGAACCAGGCGTGACCGGTGCCTTGAACGGTTGTGGATTGACGGAAAGCCGTCGCCCGTTCGTGGATGCGAAAAGTCTGGCAACACTCCAGGCTTGCCGCGCCGCTGACATCGTCGTCGCCGGCCGCCGACCACAGGTGATAGTTGGCGTCGCGTGGGTTGGCTATCTCTCCCGTGTCCTTGAAGTCGGTCGGCAACATGCTGCTGATCAGCTTGATGTTGTTCTGCTCGAAGTGCACGGGCGTGTGTGATCCGTCGAACAGGCGGTCATAGGCAATGGCGACGCCTTCGGCGCCGCGACTGTGGCCAATCCAGACGATCCTGTTCGTGTCGAGCAGTCCGAGCAGCGCTCCGCCGGCGATGGCGCCCGCTTCCACCTGATCGATAAAGGCATCCGTATGGCCGAGAGTGGTTGTTGCGGCGGCAAACGGGCCGGGCTCGGTATCGTTGTCGTGACTCATCACGACATAGCCGTATGACGCCAGGTGGTTGCCGATGTGGTCGTACCATTGGGATTGATGACCGTTGCCATGGCCAATGATGACCAGCGGACGTCGGCCCATCGACGCAATGTTACTGGGGTAGAACAGGTGCTGTGCACGTTCGTCCGCCGGGATGTCGAAGGTCATGGCAACCCCCGGCGTCAGCTGATAGTCCAGGGCCGTCACCGCTTCGGGACCGCCGGTAGTCGTGTCGTGAACGGCATAAATGCCGGCCTCGCCGCGACGGCCGTCGATGTAGTCGCCGCTGTCGAGTGCGCCGTTCTGGTTACAGTCGAGGACAACGTCGTAGCCGACGCCCAGGCCCAGCCCGGCACTGGCGCTGAGTTCGCCGGCTGTTGTAACGGTCACTCTGTTGGCCTGGATGTTGGCGCTGCTGAAGGTGTTGGACTGCGCGCCGCCTGTGGTGACGTCGGTCAGCGAATTGTCCGCCGCCCACTGCGAAGTATTCTTCGATGCAACGACGTAGATGTCGCAGGTGTCGCCGCCGATCGCGGGAAATCGCGACGGATCGATGGCGATCTCCATTCCGGCATCGGCATTGACGGCCTTGATGTACTCGAAGAAGGGATACTCCGATAGCGAGTTGCCCGCGAGTTCGGTGTCGACGATCTGTGCGTTAGCTGTGGTAAATGGCGCACCAGCCGACATAGCGGCGAGGAGCAGCGGGAGAGCGAGCTGTTTAAGAAGTTTCATTTCAGCTCCCCCGTCTGATCGTCAACTGCGGGGACCCGGGGCTCGGCGCGGCGTGCTTCGGGCAGACGCCACTTGCGGGCCAGATCGCTTTCCTGCGGCGAGAATCTGAGTACGAGCTCAGCCAGTTCGCCTTTCAGGAGCTCAGCGAAGTCGCGCGCTTGAATCTCCGGCTCGGTGACGCTTTGGATTCGAGCGGCAGGGATCGTTTTTGCGCTACGCCTGATCGTGGCAAGTTCCGAACGCACCTGTTCGGGTGAGACGCGGCCGGGCAGACCGGGGCTGCCGAACCAGAAGGGTTCGGCCGTGACGTCGACGTTGCCGGGAACAACGACAATGACGTTCCCGGACTGGTTGCCCCAGTTCAGTCGCTCGACGACACGATCGCCGGCGTACAGCACGGGTTCGGCCGAGTTGCGGGGCTCCACGAGTGCGGGATCGACGCTCAGTACGACAATCGTCCCTCGTTCGACAATGGGCCGCTCGGGCACCCAGGTGAACAGGTAGCCGGTTTCGAGGGTAAACGGCCGGACGTAAAGTACGTCACGGACCGCGGCGGGCGTCTTTGGCGGGTCTTCCTGGGGAAGCGCCTCGGTAGGCGCGGCAAAAGACGCGAGAATCAGCAGGAGGCTGGTCAGCTTGTGGTAACGCATGGTGGCCCTCCGTGGGAGTCTGGGCGCGTTGGCCTGTTACCTTTATAGGCGCAAGAACACTCAGAAATGCCTCATTGCTCGCTGTCCGATACGTATTTATCCCGGTTTGGACTATTTATGGATGCCGCGGTTTACGCGACGTTGCGCCCGGGTTTGCGCCCGTCCCACAGGGTACACAAAGGCGCTCACACTGCCTGTCCGTTCGCCGCCTCCCAGCCCACAATCGCCGCCTTGCGGGTTGTCCCCCAGCGATAGCCGCCGAGGCTGCCGCTCGCGCGGATCACGCGGTGGCAGGGGATCAGGAATGCAACCGGATTGTCGCCCACCGCCGTGCCGACGGCGCGACTGGATTGGGGCTGGCCAATAGCACTCGCAACGTCCCCGTAGCTGGCGAGCTGTCCAGCCGGAATCTTCAACAGGCATTCCCACACTTTGAGCTGAAACGCCGAGCCCTTGAGGTGCAGGCGAATCTGATCGAGTGCGTGCCAGTCTTCCTGGAAGACGAACAGGGCGTCCTGCTGGAAGCGGTCCACGACCTGCTCGTAGCTCGCGTTCGGAAACTGCCGCCTGAGTTCGTCGAGGGCTGCGGTCTCGTCGTCAGCAAACGCCATGTGGCACACACCTTTTGGCGTTGCGGCCACGAGCAGCAGGCCGAAAGGGCTATCGGCAAAGCAGTAGTTGATGCTCAAACCCTCGCCGCCGCGCTTGTACTCGCCGGGCGTCATGCGCTCGATGTGCACAAACAGATCGTGGAGGCGGCCGGTGCCCGACAGACCGGTGGCATAAGCCGCATCGAGCAAGGTGGCCCTGTTGTCCTTGAGCAGTGTCTTCGCGTATTCGAGGCTCAGGTACTGCATGAACTTTTTTGGGCTTACGCCGGCCCACTCGGAGAACATCCGCTGGAAGTGATAGCGGCTCATACCGGCCGCGGCCGCAATGTCGTCGAGCGACGGCTGCTCCTGAAAATGCTCGTCGATGTAGGCGATGGCCTTGGCGATACGATCGTAGGTTCGGTCACCGGTTGCCGGCAACCGCCCTGGTGCTTGTTCGTTCATGTGCGCCACCTCCGTGCCCGTCCACTCTTGTGTGTTCATGTCGGCTCTCAACTTCTGGCGATCGAGACGCCGCCGTCGACCAGCATTGCGGTCCCGGTGACGAAGCTCGACTGACTCGAGGCGAGGTACAAAGCGGCCCGTGCAATTTCTTCCGGCGCCGCGAGTCGTTTCAGCGCATGCAGTCTTTTTACAGAGGCTACCACTTCGGGGTCGTCGCCGAACTCGACGGCCATTGCCGTGTCGACCCCGCCGGGCAACAGTGCGTTGACGCGCACGCCCTGCGGGCCGTATTCCGACGACAGTGCTTTGGTGAGACCGACGATACCGGCTTTGCTCGCTGCATAAGCGGGCGTTTGCGGCAGCCCTACCGTGTTGCCGACAAACGATGCCGTAAATACCAGCGAACCTTCCGTTTCCAGCAGCTTCGGCAGTTGGTATTTGGCGGACAGAAAACAGCTCGTCAGGTTGGTGTCGATGACGTAAGTCCATTCTTCGCGGCTCAGGTCCGGCGCTGAAGTGGCGCTACCGAGTATGCCGGCGTTGTTGAACGCAACGTCAAGCTTGCCGAAGCGCTGGACGGCCATTTCGACGAGATCGCGGACATACTCTTCAGAGCGAATGTCGCCGGCAAGCGCGACAGCACGACCGCCGTCAGCGGTGATTTCGTCGACGAGTTGCTCCAGCTCGGGCTGTCGCCGTGCGCCGACCACCACGGCGGCGCCCTCCTCGGCGAACAGCTTGGCCGCCGCTCGGCCGATGCCGGCGCTTGCGCCCGTGACGATGGCGGTCTTGTCGTTCAGTGCTTTCATGTTCGGTGTGCCTGCAGTGAGAGGTGATGCCGATACAGTAGTGCTCGGCGTTGCGCCGAGCGACCCATTTCTTGCTCAATAAAAGCCTGCTCAAGAAAACGCGTCCGGAGAACTGATCCGGCTCCGGAGGCGCGCCATGCACACCGACTTGAAAGCTACGACACCGATAGTCACTATGGTTGTGCAATCGGACTGCTCCTTTGGATCCGCAAGAGGTTCTCGAATGTACGACAACAAGTGTCCGGTGGGCCGTACGCTGAACGTCATCGGCGATCGCTGGTCGGTCATGCTGCTGCGCGACCTGTTGCTGAATCCAAGCCGTCGTTTTCAGGACTTCCTGGACACGCACGGTGGACTGTCGCCGAACACGCTCTCGAGCCGGCTCAAGTGGCTCGAACACGCCGGCGTTCTGAAGCGCCATTTCTACGAAGAGCATCCGCCTCGAGCGGAGTATCGCCTGACAAAAAAGGGTCGCGAGCTGGGCCCGGTCGTGCTGGCAATGAAAAAGTGGGGCGACAAGTACAAGCGGCCTGTACGCTCGCAATGAGCTTTTCATCGACGCTTCACAGCGACAAATCGTTACAGTTGCGCCATAGACTACAATTTTCATAGTGACTATCTTCCAGTGACTTTATCGTCACTGGAAAAGCGTCATGCGTTTCTCTTACCTGTTTTTCGAGCGCTTGTCAGGCGGCGTCGCGGTGTGCGCCGTTGTAAGCCTTATGCTGATTGCCGTCCCCGTCCAAGCCGATATGGAGCCTTCGGAGGAGCCAGGCGGATTTATCGTGCTCGGTGCCGCGCAAATACCGGAATACGAAGGCGCCGACGAGCCGCGCACGGTGCCGTTTGTCGCGTCGCGCCTCCAGCTGTTCGGTAGAGAGGCGGAAGTCGACGGCCTCGAGTTCCGCTACGATCTCAACGACGATCGCGTCTGGCGTGCCGGCCCTACTCTGAGCGTCAGCATCCCGAGAGGTGACAATGCCGACTCGGCGGCGGTGGCGTTGTTGCCCGAGATAAATCCGGCGCTCGAACTGGGCGCCTACTTCGGGTTCCGCACGCCGTTTGGCTCTGCTCGTGAAGGCACGCTCAGCGGCTACGTGAATGCCCGTCGAGACGTCACCGGCGTACACGACGGCTGGCTCGTCAAAGCCGACCTCGAGTACTTTTTTGCGGTGGCGCGCGCCCTGCGTTTTGGTGTTGCATTGAACGCCACCTACGTATCCGATGAGTATGCCGAAACCTACTTCGATGTCTCCCCGGCTGACGGCGCTACGGCTGGACTACCAGCCTTCTCCACCGGCGGCGGGCTCAGGGATATCGGCGTCGAACTCTATTCGATCGTCTCGTTCAGTGAGCGCGCCGGCGTGTTCCTGCGGGTAGCCAACAACCGACTGCTGGGCGACTTTGCTGACAGCCCGATCGTCGCTCTCGAAGGCAACGAAGACCAGGTGTTTTACGGGGTCGGCTATTTTCGGAGGTTCTAGACAGTTCGAGGCGGTTTCCGCCGTTATGCGCGCGCATCCGGTGCTCGCTCTCCGCGTGAAGATGCAAAAAAGGGACCAGTGGCGGCCCGAGAAGCGCCGCGAACGGGCACGTCAAGCGTTGCCGACCGACAGGTCTATAATGCTGCCACAGCCGACCGGCGCGAAGACGCCGGCGGACAATCCCCGGGCCTACAACCAATAAGCAAAAAGCAAGGCCGGGGTTCATCTCAAAAAGAGGGAGACACCTATGAAACTATCAAGCTATAGCGGCCTGATCGCTGCGGCTGCGCTTGCGGTATTGCCGTTCGCGGCAATCGCACAGGATGACGGCGCGGCGCCCGCGCTGGCGACGGCATGGATGCTCGTACCCAAGAAGGGCATGAGCGCCGAGTTCGAGGCCGCCGTAAAAGAGCATGTCGCGATGCGCGAGGAAGCGGGGGACTCGCGGGACTGGCAAATGTACGTGCCGGTCATTGGCCGCAAGATGAACGTTTACGCCGTGCGCTACTGCTGTTTCGACTGGCCGGATCAGGACGCTTACGGTGAAGAGGCCAACGAAAAGGGCTTCGGCGAACACTTCAACGAAACCGTTGCGCCCTACGTCGACAGCATCCAACACTACCTGGAGCGCGTCGACATGGAGAACAGCGCGTGGCCGGAAAACACCGACGGTTACAAGTATTTTGGCGTGACCTCGTGGGTCTGGGAGGAAGATGCCGGCATGGAAGTGGACGAAGTGCGCAAGCAGTTCAGCCAGGCGGCCATCGAGCACGGTTGGGGTGACGAAAACCCCTGGGTCTGGATGAATCGTATTGGCGGCAAACCGATGCTAATGCTCGTTTCGCCGTTCAAGAACTACGCTGACATGGCGCCGCCCGAGCAGAGCTTCTTCGAGTTCATGGTCGAGAACAGCGATATGGACGAAGGCGACGTGGCCGAAATGTTCGAGACGTTTGGCGACGGCTTCGAGAGTTCCGACTACACGGTCTGGGCGCATCGACCGGATTTGTCGTTGACTGAGAAGGACTAACGCGCCGTTTCAGAGGCAAGGAAAAACAGCCCGCGTGAGCGGGCTGTTTTTTGTGTCTGACCGGAACAGTGTTCGTTCAAGACTGCGGTCTCGTCGCTTCCTTCCAAATCTCCTCGAAGTCTGCCCTTTTTATTCTTGCCACCTCGAACTGGGGGTCGCTGGCGATTTCCTTGTCAGACGGAATAGGCTTCTCGGATAACTGTGTGTTTGCCGTTGCTCCCTCATTGTCAGCGTAGCCATAGCTTCCGTCAGGAAAAAACTCCACTTTGCGGGTTTCGTTTCGTGCCCCGTCGAGTTCGCTATATAGCAAAAAAGGCTCGTCCGCGAATTCGTGTATCCATTTGACCCTGAGATAGTGCCTACGGGTTTCGAAAGACGGCTGTGTGGAATCAGCCGCCTGCGTATCACCAAAGGTCTGACTAATCTGTTTCCGTATGTCTTTCGTAAAAAGGGGCGTTGCCCGGCGTGCCGCCTCACCAACCCCAGCCAGGAAGGATACTGTAAGCGCAAAAATGCCCGCTGCTCGCGCGATACCGCTGTCGTAAGACACGGCTACCTGGTGCATCGCCAGACTGACCAGAAGGAAGAAGATTAAGACTTTTAGCGGCGTGCTCATTCGCAAACGGGTGCTACGTTGCGTGAAACAGGTGGTGCTGCCTCTGATGCTCCGGAGGCGATCAATTCTTTCCGTTTACCGATCCAGAAAGTTGCGGGATACCTGTGCCAGTCTTCCGACACCCACATCGAATATCCCATGACTCAGCTCGGGGATCTCGACCAGCTCGACGTCCGGGAATAGCTCAGCTGCCGCTCGCGTTTGTTCCTCGAGGCTGCCGTGCGTGTTAGGAACCAGCACGGGCTGCCTGACGAGCGGCAGGCGTTGTTCGGCCGGATAGCTGAACACGCTGTGATAGGCCCACCATCCACGGGGTCCTGACTGAACGTGATCCGCGAAGTGCTCCGCGCCGCGTTCCAGCGATACATCTTCGTGGCGGTTGCCCACCCAGAATTGCCACACGTCCATGACGTCCTTGCCGTCTTCGGTCAGCGGCTTCGGCCGGGCGTTCTTGCGGTACTGCTGTTCGCGCTCTTCGCCGGCTTCGTAATAGGCAATGCCGGGCAACACGAGACGGCGGACGAGATCCGGGCGCAGCACGGCCAGCTCCGTCGCTATGAACACACCCGTGTGATAGCCGAGCAGGTCGACCCGGCCAAGGCCGTCGCGGCCGTAGCCCATCGCGTCGAGTACGTCCGCCGCGGTGCCGGCCAGTTCGCTCATGGGCTGCGGTTCGGGTGGCGGGTCGGAACGGCCATAGCCTGGCGTATCCATCGCCAGCACGGTGCGGTCTCTGGCCATTTCGCGCATGAAGTCGCGGTAATACTGCCCCGACACGGCGGTCGGGTGAAAACACATGAGCGGATTGTAGAGGGCACGTGACGCATCGACGGGTTTGGCGCGGTAGACGTGTACTTGACCAAACCGGGCGTCGACGTAAAAACGCCGCAACGTAATGTCGCTGGTATCGGTTGCCGTTACTGCCGTGTCCGACGAAGCGGCGCAGGCCGGCAGCAGAGGCAGCGCGACAGCTGAACCGACGAGGCTGCGCAGTACGCGACGGCGGTCAAGCCGTGGCCCGCGCGCGCTCATGAACGGCGGGTCCTTCGGCAGATCCTGGTGCCGGAATTAACCATGGATCCAGTGTTGCACAGGCAGGAAGCCCGCGCGAGCCGCATTACTGGGACTCGGCCACCATGTATTCGACAGCCGCCGTGACTTCTTCGTCCGACAGGTCCACACGCCCGCCTTTCGGCGGCATGTAGCCCGCATCGCCCGTGAAGCCGTTGATCGCGTGATCGACCAGCGTTTCCATGCCTTGCTCGAGGCGAGCCGTCCAGGCGGCTGTGTCGCCGAGTACGGGCGCACCGCCGATGCCTCCGCCGTGGCAGGCGAGGCAGGCCGAATTGTAGACCTGCGGACCCGATTGCACCTCGGCAACGGGCTCGGGCTCGTCGGCAGCCGCAATCACCGTAACGGCCGCGCTGACGTCATCCCCGGGCATGTAGACCTTGCCGACCGGCGCTATACGCTCCTGAATGGCCTGCTGGTACTCGGGAGCCTCGCGCGTGTACACGCCCTGCGTGTTTTCGGACATGTTCATGGCCAGCACAAAAATGCCGACGGACACGACCACGAGGACGCCGATTACGAGCGAATAGAGGTCAAAAAACTTCTGGTCTTGGCTCACCTGGATACTCCGGAGGGGACTTGCGAATGCCGGTCGCCGCGACACGGCGCGGGCGCATTATATATCAGGTTGGGCGGCAAGAAACCCCGGTCGGAATAGCCCCCAGGGCCGCCAAGTGTCGCTCGGGGCAAGGTAGTATGGCCAGCAGGCTTACCGTGTGGGCGGCGGTGGAGGCAAATCGCATGCAAAGGGGGACTACGTGCCGGTTTCTGTAAAAACCACCTGCCCTCGCGATTGCTACGACACCTGCGGAATTGTCGTGACAGAGGCGGCGAACGGCCGCGTGCAGGTGACGGGTGACCCGGATCACGCAATTGCGCGCGGCGCTTTGTGCGCTAAATGCGGCGTGGCCTACAACGGCGTGTTCCAGGATGCGGGAGAGCGACTGTTGTCACCCCTGCGGCGCACCGGACCCAAAGGCAGCGGCGAGTTCATACCCGTCAGCTGGGAGGAGGCGCTCAGCGAAATTGCGACGCGTCTCAAGGCCGCGATCGCAAAACACGGCGCCGAGTCCGTGCTGACGATGAACTATTCGGGAACCATGTCACTCCTGGCATCCACGTTTCCCAATCGATTTGTTAACGCGATCGGCGCCTCGGTCGTCGACTACGGCACTATCTGCAACCGTGCCGGGAAGATTGCCTGGGAACTGCTGTTTGGCACGGCGTCGGCCGGTTTCGACCCGAGGACGGCAAAAGATGCGTCCTGCATCGTGCTGTGGGGCGCAAACCCCGCGCACTCCGCGCCGCATGCACAGCGTCACTGGCTCCGCGAGTCCCCCGCCAGGACCGTTGTCATCGATCCCGCGCGGACGGCAACGGCGGCTGACGCCGACCTGCATCTGCAATTGCGTCCTGGGAGCGACGCTGCGCTGGCGTTTGCGTTGCTCAATGCGCTCGATGAGATCGACGCTTTCGACGAGGCGTTTATTGCGGAGCGCGTCGAGGGAGCGGGAGAAATCCGCGCGGACATTCTGCGCTGCACGCCGGAATGGGCCGCGTCAGTCACCGGCGTGCCGGCCCGGGATATCCGCGCCGCCGCGGAACTCTACGCCCGAGGTCCCGCGCTGCTCTGGTGTGGCCAGGGCCTGCAGCGCCAGCCTCGGGGCGGCAACGTCATGCGCGCTGCGGGCTTGCTGCCGGCCATGACGGGCAATGTCGGCAAACCTGGCGCCGGGTTCTACTACCTCAATGACGTTGCCGAGCTGGCCGGCGTCGACTACGACTATCTCGAAGCCAGCCATCTCCGCAACGGACCGGCGCGCGTCGTGCACGCGCTGGAACTTGCCGACCGGCTGCTGGCGCCCGAGGAGTTCCGGGCGTTCATGGTCTGGAACACCAACCCGCTGGCGTCCTCCGGCAGCCTCGACAAGCTGCGCGAGGCGTGCCGTCGCGACGATCTGTTTACCGTTTGCGTCGACCTGTTCCTGACCGACACCGCACGTTACGCGGATCTTGTGCTGCCCGCGGCCAGCTTCCTCGAGTTCGACGACATCACGGCGGGCTATTTCCACCTGAACCTCGGCGTGCAGGCCAAAGCGCGGCCGCCGCTCGGCGACTCGCTGCCCAACCACGACATCTTCCGCAGGCTCGCGGCGGCGATGGACTTATCCGCTCCCGAACTGTTCGAGGAAGACGCCGCCGTGCTCAAACAGGTACTCGAACAGGCTGGTTATCCCGGCAGTTTTGCTGATCTTCGCCGCAACGGCGTGTTCTGGCTCAACGGCGAGAAGCCGGTCATAATGTTTGCGGACGGCCACTTTCCGACACCCAGTGGCCGCATCGAGGTGGCGTCGGCGCGCGCCGAATCCCTGGGATTGCCGCGCTGCCCAACACCCGAGGCTGATCCGTCGCCCGCGGAAGGCCGTTTCCGGCTGCTGTCGCCGGCGTCGATGTGGCGCCTCAACGATTCCTACGCCAACGACTCGCGCCTCGCCCGGCGTTCGGGTCCGGCGGAACTGATTGTCCACCCGGACGACGCGGCGGCGCTCGGTATTGTGACCGGGGCGGCGCTCCGCGTTGCCAACGCCGCGGGTGAGGTCGTGTTGAGTGCCCGCGTGTCGGACGAGGTGCCGCGCGGCACGGTCCTGTCGTACAAAGGGCGCTGGCCGAGCCGGGAGACGGACCGTGCAAGCATCAACCTGCTCTATGACGGCACGCCCAACGACATGGGTGAGTCGAGCGCCGTGCACGGCGTGGAGGTCAGCCTGTCGATCGTGGCGATCTGAACCGCCGGCGACCGGTCCGCTTCCGCCAGTCGTTGGTTCTCAGTCGTCGCCGCGGATTTCGCGCTGGAGTTTCTTCGTGAGGCGTGCGAACACGAGTTCGTAGCCGTCGCACAAGAGGTCTTCGAGCGCACCCGGCGGCAGTTCGGTGCGCGCCGGATCGACCTGTACCCATTTAAGGCGAGCAAAGTAAGGCGCCGGTTTGAAGCCCGGCAGGTCGCTGAGTTCGAGGAAGCGTTCCGGGCCGACGATAAACGAGTACAGGCTGTCGGGCTCGTAGCCGGATACCGCAAACATCTTCGGCCCGACTTTGAACACGCGGTTGTTGCCCCACTGCAGGGTTTCGCTGGTCCCGGGCAGCGACAGCGCAAGTTGTCTGAGTTCCACAGCGTTCACTTCGCGGAGCTACCTTACGCGCTGTACTTTCATCGATCGGGCCGCGCCCGCTTTCTGTAGCGTGTGCGAGCCGAAGCTGCGGCGCCGGATCACAATGTCGTCACCCTCGGACAGCCTGAGCGACGACGCGGTCGTCTGCCGCCAGACCTGGCCGTTGTCGAGCACCACGGCGATTTTGTTCGACGCAATGGTCCTGAGCTCGACGACGCTGGCCTCGATCCGGTCGACGGTCTCGCGGCCGGCCGATTTCTCGAGAGTGCGCTGGGCCTCGACCGGGCTCATGCCGAAGAGCTCTTCCGCCGAAGGCGCCTCCGGCTCGTCGGCGGCAACGGCCGCCGCGGGCGCAGCCGGGCTTGCGGGTCCCGCATCGTCGCGAGCCGTATGCTCGTCGACGGCGCGGTCGTAACACGTCAGGCGAGCTTCCGTCGACGCGAGCGACCGGCATTCGCGCACGGCATCGACAAACGTCTCGTCCGCGGCTGCAAGAGCAGCCGTGGACCCCGCCAACACGAGCCCGAAGAAAGCGATTGTTTTCATGAACCTTCCCAATTGAACATTGATCCTAAACAATAGACACACCTCTCACCAACAGGTGCCAGCGGTAACGGCAGCGCACAAGACTTTGAATACCGGTCAACACGGCAACAATGCGGCCCTGGCGGACATAGAGCGCTTGCTGCACCAGGATCCGGCGGCAGCCGAGGCGCGCGCCATCGCGTTACTGCAAGAGCAGCCGGATGAACCGGTCGCCTTGCTGTATCAGGCGATTGCACTGCGTTTGCAGCACAAACCCAAACAGGCCGCCGGCCTGTTGTCGTCGCTCTGTGAGCGCTGGCCCGACGCGCCGTTTGCGCATTTACAGCACGGGCTCGCGTTAAGGGAACTCGACGATATCGAAGGTGCCGAGCGATCTTTCGAACGCGCCGTTGAAGCGCGCCCCGATTTTGCCGACGGCTGGCTGGCGCTGGCCGACATTCGGGTCGCCAACGCCGCGGCTTCCGGCGCCGACGAGGCCTTTGGACGCTACGCGGAGCTCGCGCCCCAGGTCCCCGAGTTACGAGACGCCGCGGCGGCGCTGGGCAGTAACAACACCGCGGTTGCCGAGCGGCTCGTTCGCCAGCGCCTCAGCGCTCATCCGAACGACATTGTGGCGCTGTGCCTGCTCGCGGACATTGCGGAACGTCACGGCCAGAAAGCCGACGCGGGGCAGCTGCTTCGACACGTTCTACAGATGGCGCCCGGTTATGCGCGGGCGCGCCACAACTACGCGGTTGTCCTGCTGCATGAGAGCCGCGTTGACGAAGCGCTGGAACATTGCGAGCGGTTGCTCGCCGACGCGCCGCGAGATCCCGCTTTACGCAGGCTCAAAGCGGCGATTCTTGCGAAGTGCCTCGAGTACGAGCAGTCCATCCGGATTTTCGAGGAGCTTCTGGCCGAAGACTCCAGTCAGGCCGACGTCTGGACCAGTCTGGGTCACATGCTGAAGTCAGTCGGCCGCCGCGCCGATAGTGTTGCGGCCTACCGCCACGCCATTGCGCTTCTGCCCTCGGCCGGCGAAGCCTACTGGAGTCTCGCCAATCTCAAGACGGGCGAGCTCAAGGACGACGAACTCGACGCCATGCGTTCGCAGCTGCAAACGTCAATCCTCAACGACGCCGATCGCACGCATCTGCATTTTGCGATGGGCAGGGCGCTGGAGGAGCGGCGGCGTTACGACGAGGCGTTCGAGCAATACGACAAAGGCAACCAGCTGCGACAGCGCGTGCAGCCTTACGATCCGGCCTTACTGGCCGATCACGTGCAGCGGTCGAAGGCTCTGTTTTCCTCATCGTTCTTTGAGAGCAGAAGCGGTTACGGTACGCCCGAATCCGATCCGATTTTTGTCGTCGGTCTGCCGCGTTCGGGATCGACGCTGGTCGAGCAGATTCTCGCGAGCCACTCCGGCGTCGAAGGCACAACGGAACTGCCCGACGCGGTGGCGATTGCGGCGTCCCTGGACACGCGCGAGGGCGGCGGCCCAGCGTATCCGGATGTTCTCGAGGCGCTGACGCCCGAGCGCTTTGCCGAGCTGGGGCAGCGCTATCTCGAGCGCACGCGCAGGTTACGCAAGTTGGGCAAGCCGTCGTTTGTCGACAAGATGCCGAACAACTTTGCGCACGTCGGCCTTTTGCACCTCATCTTGCCGAACTCACGCATCGTCGATGTGCGCCGGCATCCGGTTGCCTGCGGCTGGTCGGTGTACAAGGAATTGTTTGCCACTTCGCAGAACTTCAGCTACAGCCTCGAGCACATAGGGGCTTATTACCGCCACTACCTCGATTTGATGCATCACATGGATGCCGCGCTTCCGGGGCGCGTGCACCGCGTCATCTACGAAGATCTCGTCGAGGATACCGAGGCCGAGGTGCGCCGGCTGCTCGACTACTGCGGCCTGCCGTTTGAGGAAACCTGCCTGAGTTTTCACGAGACCCGCCGGCCCGTCAGCACAGCCAGCGCGGAACAGGTGCGGGAGCCAATCAATCGCCGAGGTATTGACCAGTGGCACCATTTTGGTGCGCAGCTCGCGCCGCTCATCGCGGCACTGGGTGATGCAACTGAAACTTACCGGCCGGTCAATAAGCCCGCCTGACCCGCTGTTTCGAGCAGCTGTTGCAATTCTGCAACGTCCTTATTTCCAAAATGGTCTAAGCAAAATCGGAACTATATGCGATTCTCGCGCATCATACGCTCGTGTGTGTGACGAAATTACAACGCTCGACACACGCATGCATGCGTAAATGTAAGAGGGAACACCAAACGGAATTGTTTTTGACACTACACATATAGGGGAGAGTCGAGATGAAGCAAGACATGCTGTCTCGGGCGGTGAGTCGTGCCTTGTATGGCGCGGCCGCTGTCGCAACAGGTCTACCTGCCGTCGCGGTGGCGCAGGATGCGGACCTGGACGCGCTCGAGGAGATCGTGGTTACGGGGTCGCGAATTGCGACCGACGCCAACCTGGTTACCTCGAGTCCGGTCACGACGCTGGATGCGGACGAAATTCTGCATCGAGGGGTGACCCGCATCGAAGATCTGGTGAACAGCCTGCCGCAGGTGACGCCGGAGTTTACGGGTACCGTTTCCAACGGTGCGACCGGCACCGCAACGCTGGACCTTCGCGGTCTGGGGTCGAAGCGAACGCTGGTACTGACCAATGGCCATCGCATGGGGTTGGGCAACCCGTTCGAGCTGGCCGTCGACGTCAACCAGATTCCGACACAGCTGATCGATCGTGTCGAAATTCTGACCGGCGGCGCGTCTTCGGTATACGGCGCCGATGCCGTGGCCGGGGTTGTCAACTTCATCACCAAGACCGATTTCGAAGGCTTCCAGCTCGACTGGCAGCAATCGGGGTATCAGCACGACAACGACAACGGCGCAGTTCGCGCAGCCGTGGACAACTCCGGATTCCAGCAGGCGCCGGGTGACGTCACCGACGGTCAAACGACCAACATCAACCTGATGATCGGCGTGAACTCGCCGGACGGTCGCGGCAACGTCACGGGCTACATCGGCTATCGCGAGATCGATGCAATTCTGCAGTCGTCGCGCGACTACAGCTCGTGCACGCTCGACACGGGCGCCAACAACGGCACAACCTGTGCCGGTTCCGCGACCATACCCACAGGACTCTTCTCACCGTTCGACGGCGTGAACTACTTCACCGTCTCCGGCGATCAGTTCATACCGTGGGACGGCACGACCTACAACTACGGTCCGCTGAACCACTACCAGCGCCCGGATGAGCGGACAACCGCCGGCCTGCTGGGCTACTACGAGCTGTCCGAATCGCTCATCGGCTACACGGAAGTCATGTTCATGGACAACCGCAGCCTGGCGCAGATTGCCCCGTCCGGCGCATTCTTCGTGACCGACAGCATCAACTGTTCGAACGCGTTCCTCTCGGCGCAGCAGTTCGCGACGCTGGGCTGCACGGATCCGTCGGACGTCGTGCCCTGGTACATTGGCCGCCGCAACGTCGAGGGCGGACCGCGTTTCGACGATTTGAGGCACACGAGCAATCGCGTGCTCGCCGGTATTCGCGGGGACCTCAACGAGGCGTGGAGCTACGACATATCCGCGAACTTCTCGCGGACGCGCTACAGCCAGGTCTACAACAACGACCTGTCGATCACGCGTATCGGACGCGCACTGGACGCCATCGACGATCCGGCCAATCCGGGCAACATCGTTTGCCGTTCGGCGGTGCCCGATCCCACGACCGGCGTTGTCGTCGATCCCAACTGCGTGCCGTGGAACGTGTTCCAGACGGGTGGCGCAACGCAGGCCGCGATCAACTACCTGTCGCTGCCGCTGTTCGCCAAGTCCGACCTGGAACAGGATCAGTACGTGGCCTTTGCCAGCGTCGATCTGGGCGAGTACGGCGTCGTGCTGCCGAGCGCAGTGGACGGTTTCCAGGGCGTCATCGGCTACGAGTTCCGCGAGGAGTTCCTGAGCTTCGATCCCGACACGGGCTTTACGTCGGGTGACGGCGCCGGCCAGGGTGGACCGATTCCGGGCATCCTCGGCGGCTTCGACGTCAGCGAAATCTTCCTCGAGGTGAAAGCGCCGATCGTGCAGGACAAGCCCGGCTTCCAGTCCCTGTCGCTCGACATGCGCTATCGCTACTCCGACTACAGCACGGGTATCGATACCGACACCTGGAATTTCGGCGGCGAGTGGCGGCCGATCGATTCGCTCATGTTCCGCGGCGGCATCTCCCGCGCGGTCCGGGCGCCGAACCTTCGCGAGCTGTTCGAGCCGGCAAACATCGGTTTGTGGTCCGGCACGGATCCGTGCGCCGGTGCTAACCCGGAGTTCACGCAGGAGCAGTGTGAACGGACGGGCGTTACGGCCGCTCAGTATGCGGTGGGCGTACCGGCCAACCCTGCTGGCCAGTACAACGAGAGAGCGCAAGGCGACCCGAACCTGCTGCCCGAAGAGTCCGACTCGTTCACGTTCGGCTTCGTGTTTACGCCGACCGAGTTCCTGCCGGGACTGTCGCTGACGGTCGACTACTGGAGCATTGAAGTCGACGACGCCATTTCGGAAGGTTTCGGTTCGGAGTTCACGATTCGCCAGTGCGGTTTGACGGGCGAAGCGCGTTTCTGCGACCTCATCAATCGCGGGCCGAACGGCAACGTGTGGATCGGACAGGCCAACGTCGAAGCAACAACCGTCAACATTGGTTTCTTCGAAACCTCGGGCTTCGACGTTCAGGCTGCCTATGCCATGGATATCGGCAGCTACGGCGCACTCGATTTTGCGATCCGCAGCACGATACTCGACACCTTCGACCAGCAGCCTCTCGAGGGCTTCCCGGTTGAAGACTGCGCCGGCTTCTGGGGCGGTTCGTGTCAGCGGGCCCGGCCGGACTACAAGCACGTCTTTAACACCAACTGGGCAACACCCTGGGACGTGAATCTCGCGCTGAGCTGGCGGCACATCGGCGAGGTCAAGGAGTTCACGCTGGATCGCTACACGGCCAGCGCACAGAACTACTTTGATCTGTCCGGCAACTACGTGTTCGAGTGGGCCGGTGGCGAGACGACGCTCAACGTTGGTATCAGCAACGTACTCGACAAGGATCCGCCCGTCAGCGGTCTGTTCAACAACGTCGAGGACTTTGGCAACGGCAACACGCTTCCCGGCACCTGGGACGCGCTGGGCCGCTACTGGTTTGCGGGCGTAACGCACAATTTCTAGTAGATAAACACAGCGGTACCGATGGCGGGCTTCGAGAGAAGCCCGCCATTTTTTCTGCAGGCCGGCGGCTCTCAGGCTACGTTGCGGCCGCCATACCGACTAGAATAGGCGCAAGCATTCGCAGCCGGATCAATGAAAGGAACACACGCTTCCAACACGAGTTCGGATACCTTGCCCGAACTTCTGGGCAATGCCGTCGAGGCGCATCGCGCCGGACATCTCGACGCGGCGTACCCTTTGTATCGGAACTTTCTCGAGCAGAACCCCAGCCACCCAATGGGCCTGCAGCTGTTTGGCCTGCTGCACTCGCAGCGCGGCGACTACGACAATGCCATCGCCCTGATGCGCGAATCGTTACGGCTGTTTCCGGAGCAACCGGAGGTCGCCAACAATCTCGGTAACGCGCTGAAGCGCGCCGGCCTGATCGCCGAAGCCGTTGACAGCTATCGGCAGGCCTGTGAGCAGAAGCCGCGTTACGGTGACGCTTGGCGGAATCTGGGCCTCGGGCTTCTCTACATGGCTGAGCTGGATGACGCCGAAGACGCGTTTCGCCGCTGCCTCGAGATCAATTCGAAAGATGCTGCGGCCTGGCTCGGTATTGGGATCGTCGCGCAGCGGCGCGGAAGGTACGGGGAGGCTGCGGATGCATGCCGGGAAGCGCTGGTTCTGAAGCCCGATTACGCCGATGCGCACCACAACCTGGGCGTTTGCCTGCGGCAGCTGGCGCGGCCGGAAGAGGCGCTCGCTCACTACGGGACGGCGCGGGACCTGGGGCTCGATCTGGCAGAGCTTCACCACAACATCGGCAATGCGTTGAGCGAAACCGGCGACCCTGCCGGCGCCATTGATGCCTATCGCCTCGCGCTCGAGCGCGATCCAAGCAACGTCGACACGCACCGCAACCTGAACTCGCTGTTGTGGCAACACGAACAGCTGGACGACTATCTTGATTCTTATGCGGCGGCGATCGAGCGCTTTCCCGCCGGCCAGGGCCTGCGTATTGCCTGGGCAACCGCGCTCAATCAGCAGGACAATCCCGCCGAGGCCGAATCGGTGCTTCGCGCGGGGCTCGAGTTTGCGCCGGAGTCTGCTGAGTTGCTGAGCGTGCTCGCCTACAGCCTCGAGCAACAGGCCCGCTGGGACGAAGCCCTGACGCTGCACGCGAGAGCGGTGGCGTCACCGGCCGCTGTGCCCAACCATTCGATTAGTTATGCGCGCGCGTTGCTGGCCTGCGGCCGCCCCGAGCAAGCACTCGAGCACGCGCAAACGGGTGCTGCAAGGATACCGTTCGATCAACGTGCGCTGGCCTACCTGTCGCTGTGCTGGCGCTTACTCGGCGACGCCCGCGATCGGCTGCTGAACGACTACGACGCATTGGTGGGTGTTTACGACTTGCCGGTGCCCAACGGATACGCCAACGTCGGCGAGTTCAACGAAGCGCTCGCCGCCGCGCTTGAACCACTGCATACCGCAAAGCGTCATCCCGCGCAGCAGACGCTACGGCACGGCAGCCAGACCGGCGGCGACCTGTTCGTCCGCCCGGAGCCCGAAATCCGCGCGCTGGTCGAGGGGCTCGAAACCTGCGTGAGCGATTATGTCGGGCGCTTCCCCGTCAACGCCGAGCATCCCCTGTTTTGCCGGCGCGCGGAATCGTTCCGCTTTGCGACGTCGTGGTCCGTGAAACTGGCGCCGGGCGGCTTTCATACCATGCACGTGCACCCGCGCGGCTGGATATCGTCGGCCTACTACGTACAGATCCCGAGTGCCCTGTCCGAATCCGACGCCTGCGGCGGCGGTCTCGAGTTCGGTACTCCGGACATCGACATTGGTGAGGCCGGCGGCGCGCAACGCCGGATACAGCCGGTTCAGGGCCGGCTCGTGCTGTTCCCGTCGTACATGTGGCACGGCACCGTGCCGTTCGAAACCGAGGGCGCCCGCATGAGCGTTGCGTTCGACGTCGTTCCCGCCGGCCATGCGCTCTGATTCGGTAGCGCCTATCGAGACCGTCGAGGCACTGCTCGGCCAGGGCCGCGTGCGCGAGGCGGTGGCCATGCTCGTCGAGTTGACCGCCAGGCACCCGGACGAACTGTTTTACTACGCGCATCTTGCAACGTTGCTCGATCGTCTCGGCGATACCGACGCCGCCATTGGCCATTACACCCGCCTGCTCGCAAGACAGCCCGAGATGGCGTCAGCACACTTCAACGTGGCGCTCTTGTACCGCAAAGCCAAGCGTTACGACGACGCTGTAGCGGCTTACGAAACAGCGATCGGACTCGAGATCGACGGTATCGAAGAGGTCTACTCGAATCTCGGCGTGCTGTATGCCGAATTGCGGCGGCCCGACGATGCCCGGCGCTGTTACGCCAGCGCACTCGACCGGCGACCCGGTTACGTGCCCGCGCTGTACAACCTGGCTGGGCTGAACGAGGAATGCGGTGACCGCGACGCTGCCGTCGAATTGTACGAGCAGATCCTCGCGATCGACCCGGAGCACTGGGATTCGCTGGTCCGCCTTGCATACGCTCAACGAGCCACCGGCACTGGCGAGCCGTTGCTCGGAGGGCTTCGGCAAGGCCAAAAGCGCGCAAGCGACCCACTGGTCGCCGAGGGTCTCAAGTTTGCCGAGGGCAAGCTTCTGGACGATCTCGGTCGTTATGAAGAAGCCTACGAGGTATTCACGGCCGCCAATGCACTGTCGCAACGGAGGCAGCCGCCGTACGATCGCGTTGCCGCTGAAAATGCCCGCGCATCGATAAGCCGGTTTTTCAACAAGGCGAAGATCGAGTCGCTCGAAAGCGGGTCCGAGGCAACGCCGGTTTTTATCTGCGGCATGTTTCGATCCGGGTCCACGCTAGTGGAGCAGATTCTGGCTGCTCACCCCGATATCGGCGCTGGTGGAGAGCTCGATCTGCTGCCGTGGCTCATGGCCAGGCAGCTTGCGCCGTATCCGGAGAGGCTCGACACGGCAACGCCTAAGGACATGCGGGCTGCTGCCGACGAATACCTGACTCAGCGTGCGAAGCTCATTCCCGATGCCCGGCTCGTGACCGACAAGCGGCCGGATAACCTCGTGCATCTGGGTTTGATCCGCGCATTGTTTCCCAAGGCGCGGATTGTTCATACGCATCGCGACAAACGCGACAATTGCCTGTCCGTCTATTTTCAACACCTGGGCGGTAATCTGAACTATGCGAATCGGCTCACCGACGTTGGGCACTACTACGAGCAGCAGGCAGCGCTCCTCGAGCATTGGGCCGGAATCATGCCCGACAACCTGCATTCGGTGAGCTACGAGGCGCTGGTTGCCGACCCCAAATCTGTCGTCGGCGAGCTCCTCGAGTTCCTGGGAGTGGACTGGAGCGATCGCTGTCTCGACTTTCACCGTGCCGGCAACCAGGTCCGTACCGCGAGCATCTGGCAGGTGCGCGAACCACTGCACGGCCGGTCCAGCGGGCGCTGGGAACATTATCCGGCGGCGGTGGCGGAACTCGAAGCCGGCTGAGCCGCCGCAATCAGCGCCCAGGCGAGCGGTGTACCGGAACCGGCCGTCACGACCGCCTCGCGGCGCTCGAGCGTGAAGCCGGCTGCTTCGATGTCTCCGCAGAGTCTCGTGAACGCGTTTGCGTCCAGCGCGGCATCGCACATCGAAGCCATGCGCCCCTCGTAGGCTTTGAGCTCACCGCGCATGCCTTCGAGCCATGCCGCAACTTCTTGTTCGTCATAGTTCAGGAGCCGGGAGCTCATTGTTCGAACGTCGGTATACAGCTTCAAAATGGCGCCGTCGGCGACCTGCCGGCCATGCTGGCGCATCATTGCCTCCATCGAGCGAATTGCCGGCATCAGGTCGCCGGCCGCCGACTCGTAGGCCTTGCGGTTGTTGTCCTCGATCATCCGGAACCCGGCCGTAAACATGGCGGCCGTTTTGTCGATGAAGCCGGAGTTTTCGAGTTGCCGAACCGCATCGAGGCTCGCGGCGCACTGCAGAAAAATCCCGCCACCCCGATGATGTATCAGCAGTGCGAGACGGCCGCCCGGCGCTACCAGGCGCAGCGCCTCGGTTACGGCGTCCGGTCCGGCGTATTCGATGCCGAACTGACTGCAAACGATGTCGAAACTTGCCGTGGGCAGAGGTATGTCCCGTGCATCGGCAACAACGCCCGAGACCTCGGGGAAGCGTCGTTCGAGGGCCTCGATCGCAGCCCTGGACACGTCGACGCAAGTCAGGCTGACACCGGACGGTCCGAAGGCCGTGCGTGCCGCAGCGGCAACGGCGCCGCCGCCGCTGGCAATGTCCGCGAGCCGCGGTTGGCCAGAACTGGCCCGCGCCTTGCCGAAGAATTGGCCCCAGAAATTCTGCACGGTCGGGTGCGGCGTGCCGCCGCCGGAGTGCGCGGATTGATTGCCCGGGTTCTGCCAGTAGTTGTCCCAGCTCTTTATCGTCGTCGATGCGTTTGGATCGTCGGCCAAGCCTGTTCGCCCGTTGTTTGTTCCCCGTCGCTGCAGTATACAGCCCGTCCGCGCAGCCTCCTGCATGGCGCGCGCGCCTTGCGGAATACCCTGTTTTCGAGTGAACCAACCAGTTGCCCGCGCATCCAATTCAAGGGGGACCAACTGAGGTTCAGGCATGGTTTTGCCTTATGTCATATTAGCCGCCGTACTTGCGGTGGTGCTGGCAGTGCTGTCCGCATGGGCGCTCGGCAATCGGCCGCGCGTGCCTGCGTGTGCCAAAAGCGGCCTGTCAGCGCGCGAGGTGGAACAGCTGTTCGAACGTATTGAATTGTTCATGGAACGGGCGACGCCGTTTCGCGATCCGTCCTTCGGCTGTGCCTACATGGCCCAGAGCCTTGGCGCGTCGGAGAGCGACGTTACCGAGGCGATAAAGCGCATAGCCGGGAAAACGGTGTCCGACTATATCCGCGGCTGGCGTGTTCGTGAGGCGGATCGCCTGCTGAAGGATCCCGCAAACCGCGAAGTATCGCCCGAAGTGCTGGCCCTCGAAGCGGGGTTCTATTCGCGCTCGGAGTACTACGCCGCTTTTGAAGCCGAGTTTGGCGTCACGCCGGGAGAGCGCCGAAGGCAAGTGGCGTAGACACGATTGCAGCTGTTCCTCTCGAAGAACTAGATACTGACAGTGAGCTCCTCGCGCTCCCAGGGTGGGATTCGTTCCTGAAACTCCCGGCACTCACGCTCTTTGACGGCTGTATACAGCGTAATGAACTCATCTCCAAGGACACGTCTCAGCGGCTCGCTCTGACGCAGGCCGTCGAGCGCCTCGTAGAGATGGCGATGCAACGCAAACGGTAAATCGTAAGCCGAGCCTTTAACGGCCGGTCTGCACGGCGTTTTGTCCTTAATCCCGAGGTAGCCGCAGGCGAGCGTCGCCGCAATCGCGAGATACGGGTTGACGTCGCTGCCGGCCAGGCGGTTTTCGATGCGCCGGGCTTGTCCGTCGGAATCGGGTACCCGCAGGCCAACCGTGCGGTTGTCGACGTCCCACTCCAGGTTGACCGGAGACGACCAGTAGCTCAGGAATCGCCGATAGGAGTTCGGATAGGGCGCGAGCAGCAGCAACGCAGCCGGCAGGTGTGCCTGCAGGCCGCCGAGGTAACTGCTAAACAGATCGCTCGCCGTGCCGTCAGCGTTGGAGAACACGTTGCTGCCGTCCGTGTCGTACACGCTTTGATGGACATGCATCGAGCTGCCCGGTTTCTCGGCGTCGAGTTTCGACAGGAACGTTGCGCGCATGCCGTGCGCCTTGGCAACGCGTTTCAGCGTACGTTTGAAATGGAACACGTCGTCCGCAAGCTCGAGGGGTGCGCCGTGTTCGAAGTTGACTTCGAACTGCCCGGGGCCAAGCTCCTGAGAGATGGCGCCCGTCGCAATGTCCTGCCGCCCACAGTGTTCGTTGAGTTCGCGAAAAAAATCGCCCAGGTCGTGCACGCGATCGATACCGTAAGGATCGACGACATCGTCGAGGTCTGCCGGAGTCTGCGCCGGTTTGTCGGCCCCCTCTCCGTCGTTTTCGAGGTAGAACTCGACCTCGGGCGCAACGACGGGATGCCAGCCTTCGGCGGCGAACAGTTCGATGACACGTTTCAGCACGGCCCGAGGCGCTACGTCGATACCGGTGCCGTCCGTTTCGAAGCAATCCATGATGACCGACGCCGTGGGTTCCGCGGCCCACGGCACCGTTCTGAGTGTCGACATATCGGGCCGGACGAGCATGTCGCGGTCTTCCGCGTTGTCGGCGCGCATGTAGTACGTGCCGTTGACGGTCTGTCCGAACACGGCGATCGGGAGTTTGTAATGCGGCTTGCCGAATTCCGCCAGCGGTTGCAGTTTACCCCTCGGAAGGCCGGCGAAGTCCGCAACGATGGTCTCGATGTGTTCGATGCCGTGCTCGTCGAGCCACTCGGCGTGGGAAGGTTTGTCGCTCATTGCTGAGCCTTGTCACAGTTCACTGTCGAACGTATACCAGCAGAACCGGTCGCCTGCATCCTCCCCGCCTATAGGCTGCCCGCCGTGGCCGCACCGTCGCTGACCTGTGATACGGTCCTGAAGGCTGCAAGCATTCGGACCCGCGCGATTGAAGACCCTCAAAGACTCTATCAAGACACAAGAGTTTACGCTGATCGGCCAGCTGCGCCTTCATCAGGACGACAGCCGCGAAGACGTATTGCGCCAGGCGATGTCGCTCGCGCCGGCCGTGGACGCCGTCGCCGTTACCGACAGCCCCTACGGTGTTCTCCACATGTCGGGTTTGGCCGTATCGGCGTTGCTGCTCCAGGAGGGTATCGATCCGGTCATGCACTTCTCGTCGCGGGACCGCAATCGAATTGCGCTCAAAAGCGATCTGCTCGGCGCCGCGGCGCTGGGTGTAACCAGCATGATCCTGAAGCGCGGAGAGCCATTGCCTGACGACGTTCAGCCCAAAACAAAGCAGGTGTTCGATAGCGGAGCAAAGCGTCTCCTGACCATGGCGGGGCAACTGAGCGACTTCCAACTCGCAAACGGCGGCTCGGAACTCAATCTCGGTGCCGTGGTGGCCGTCTTTGACGCCGGCCCGAACTGGAAGCCGACGGAGCTTGCCGGGAAAGTGTCGGCCGGAGCGCGTTTTGCGCAGACCCAGATTTGCCTCGACATGGACCTGCTGAGGCGCTATGTCAGTCGCCTGGCGGCGGCAAAAGTCACCTGGCAGTGTCGCGTCATTGTCTCGGTGCCGGTCATTACCAGCGCCGACGCGGCGCATTGGCTTCGCGAGAACCTGAAGGGTTCGATGGTGCCCGAACACGTCGTGCGTGATTTCGACCGCGCAAAAGACCCGAGGGCACACGGCATCGAATACTGCGCGAGCATTATCGACGAGCTCAGGCGTATGCCGGGGATCAGCGGCGTGAATTTGTCGACGACGGGCGAACCCGAGGACGTCGTCGCCGCAATCGAACGGGCCGGTTGACTCTCCGCGAGTGTTAGGCAGCCACCCGGCCGAGCTGTTCAGGCGGCACGTAATCGAAGATGAACGTAATCCGGTCCTCGTCGCCGCGATTGGCGACGCTGTGCATCTTCTGATTGTTGATTTCGTAAGCCTGGCCAGGTTCGAGTTGGTGCGGGCGACCTTCGATCATGAATCGCACCCGCGGATTGGTCGTAATCGGCACGTGTATTCGGTGACCCATGCTGAAGCTCGGATGAGCGTCGACATGTGGCCGGATTTTGCCGCCGGCCTTGAGCTTCGCGGCCATTGCGCGAACGATTGTGCCGCCCGGTGAGTAGTGCTCGCGAATGATCGCGTGCATCAGGGGGCCGGCAACGTCGATCAGGTGATCCCAGCCCTGTTTCTTTTCGACGAGCAGTTCCGGCCACGCCTCCGCGTTGGTAAACACGAGCACCACGGATTCGGTATCGCGGTGCTCCTTGTAGGCCTGTTGCCGGTGGCTGTTTTCCAGCCAGGCGCTCTCGTCCAGATCGAGGATGGCCGACGCGAGTGCGCTGCTATCAACGTTGCCGAGGTTGCGGATGCGGCCTTCGATATCCATCGAAACGCTCAGTTCCCGCCGAAAGCCACGCGGTAGGAAACGCCGATCGTGCGCGGGCGATTTGTCGACAGGCGTTGCTGCTGCCAGCGATTGTTGTAGAAGAGTTCAGCTTTCTCGTCCGCCACGTTGTCGATCCAGACGGCCAGCAGCCAGTTCTCACCCTCGACACCGGCTTGCAGATCCAGCGTCTGCCATGCAGCCTGTTCGCGCACGTCGAGCCCGGTGCTTACGGACTCGAGGCCGGCCAGTGAATTCACCGAATCGCCCGTGTGTTGATAGCGCACGAACACGTAAGGTGATCCGCCCAACAGCTCGTTCGGGAACGTATAGCTGACGTTCAAGCTGGCCTGAATGTCGGGGACGATCGGCAGTCGCGTGCCGTTCGGGGCGGAAATCTCTGAGGCCGAGCCGGGAAACACGGCCGCGTCTTCGGACAGCTCGCCGTCGTTGTAGCCGAACGTCGCGTCGATGCTGAGGCTGTCCGTGGGCAGCCAGTTCAGCCAGAGTTCGGCGCCGACGATCTCCGCTTCCGGGAAGTTGAGAACTCCGACCGATTCGACGTCGGGCTGCGGGTCCTCGACCTGGATCTGGATATCGTCCCAGGTCATCTGGTAGATCGCCCCGTTCAGGCGCAGCCGTCCGTCGAGCCAATCGGTTTTGGCGCCGAACTCGATGTTCGTCACGGTATCCGACTCGTACTCGCCGAGCGTGCCGGCCGGCGGCGGGAAACGTCCCGCCGGACCGAAGATCGACTGCGGACGCGCGGAGTTGGCGCCGCCGCGACGGAAGCCTTCGGAGTAGGTGGCATAGAGGAGCTTGTCGTCATCCAGGCTGTAGCTAAACGTCGCCTTGGGCACAAACCCGTCTTCGTCGGCCACGCCGGGCTCGAAAACGCCGAAACAGTAATCGGCGCCCGGGCCGCAAACGGGTATCCCACCGTCGATGCCAACGGCGTGCGCGCGCTGGTTGAGGTAGTCGTTCTCGATGTTGTAGAAGCGGCCGCCGGCGGTGATCGTGAAGTTCTCGGTTACGTCGAAGCCAACCTCGCCGAACAGCGCCCATTGCTCGAGCGTCGAGTCGTAGAAGCCGGAGAACCAGTTGTTGGTCGGTCGTGCGACGAGTTCCGCGCCATAATAAGAATAGCCGACGTAGTTCAGATAGGCGAAGTTCGGCGTCTCCGAATAGCCCTCGATGTTAGAGACAAAAACTTCGTCGACTTCCCGTTTGCTGTAGAAGCCGCCGACGATGGCCGACCAGCGCCCTTCGGCCGGCGTTGCGTAGCGCAGCTCGAGCGACTGCACGGTCGTATTGCGCACGTCGAAATTGCTCGAGATCGGATCGCCGAGGAAATCGTAGCTGAGGCTGTCCGCGTTGTAGTACGCTCGAACGTAATCACCGGCTTGCTGGAAGGTCTGATGATAGACCGACGAGTCAGCCAGATACTCGCTGTCGCGGTCGAAGTACGCCGCCGTCAGGACGATATTGCCGAACTCCAGGTCGCCTTCGATCGTGATTGACGTCTGGTACCACTCGTCCTGCCAGCGTTCCTCGCCGAAACGCGCTTGATCTCGGACACCAAACGTCGGGAAAGCCGCCGTGTCCTCATAAACCTGCTGGTTCAGATCGGAGTCGCCGAACCCGTCCAGTTCGTAGTTCTGATAGATCGCGGCGAGGTCGACCGTCCACCGTTCGTTTGGATTCCAGCGCAGCATGCCTCGGGCGCCCGACCAGACGGAGGAGTTGACGTCCTCGTCCACGAACGCCGCGTTGTCACCCTGTTGACCGGGCGTCGGCGACAATACGTTGTCGACCCAGCCGGGTTCGTCGGCATAGAAACCCACGAGACGCAATGCGAGCTTGTCCTGGATCAGCGGCAGGTTGGCCATTGCGCCTAAATCGAAGCCGGAGCCGCCGTCCGTGATCGTCGAGCCCGTCAGGTCCACCCAGCCCGAGGCGGCCGTCGTGTCGGGTTTGTTCGTGATGATGCGCAAGGTACCGCACTGTGCCGCGTCGCCGAACAGCGTGCCTTGCGGACCCGCGAGCGCTTCGACACGCTCGACGTCGATCAGGCGTGGATCGGGATTGAAGCCCGACGAGGTGATGGGTTGTTCGTCGAGGTAAACCGAGGTCGTCGCAGAGTCGCCGAAGGACAGCCCCTGAGCCGCGCAGCCGCGCATGATGACCGAGGTTGCGCCCGGCTGGCGGTCGCTAATGGCAAGGTTCGGGATCTGCCCAACGTAGTCCGCAAAGTTGCGAAAGCGCTGAAAGACGATCTCATCTTCGGAGAACGCGGTGACAGCAATTGGAATCTCTTGCATGCTGACTTCGCGTTTGGTGGCGGTAACGATGATCTCTTCGAGACCCCCGTCGTCCTGGGCGTGCGCAACGGACGTACCGGCAACCGCGGCCGATACCGCAATGCCCAGTGAACTCCTGATCGGTGTGGTCGATTCCCCGGTCGCTCGCGCCATACGACAATCCTCGGTTGTCTCAATCTTTACGAAAAAGAATATAGAATGTCGAACGGCAAAACTCCAGCAGATTCAACGCTTTATAGCTGCCTATAGGCAAGGAAACCCAGCAAGTAGCAAAATGACAACACTAATCGCAACGTCCGTCGTACGCGGCAGCCGGCAGGGAGAAAGCCATGGCGGCGTGTACCTCGTGGACCTCGAGCGTGAGCGGGTTCGGCAAGCGGTCGACTGGAACACGATGGATATCGACTGGCAGGGCCGCGGCTGGGATCGGGGCTTGCGCGGGATTGCCTTCGACGGTGACGAGATCTATATCGCCGCTAGCGATGAACTCTTTGTTTTCAATCGGGATTTCGAGGTTGTCGACAAGTACGCGAATCCCTACCTGAAGCACTGCCACGAAATTTTTTGCTACCGGCGCCGGTTGTATCTCACCTCGACCGGCTTCGACTCGATCCTGGGGTTCGACCTCGACAAAAAGGCATTCGTCTTCGGCCTGAGCCTGTCGGCCGACGCGGGCGATCTTACGATGGCGCCGTTCCTGCCCGGTGCGGACAGGGGGCCACCTGCCAGAAACACGCTGCACCTGAACAGCGTGTTCTGCACGATGAACGGGCTGTTCTTCAGCGGCCTGAAGACCGGCGGCCTGTACCGCTACTCGGGAAGGCAGGTTGCGCAAGTGGTCACGTTGCCGAACGGAACACACAACGCCCGGCCGTTCCGCGACGGTGTGCTGTTCAACGATACTCAGGGTGACGTTGTTCGTTTCGTGCCGCAGGAGGGACAGGAGCGGATCTTTCGGGTTCCCCGGTACCAGGAAGACAAGCTGACGCATACCGATCTCGATGACACACGCATTGCCCGCCAGGCTTTTGGTCGCGGGCTGTGCGTCGTGGACAACGGCCTGGTTGCTGCAGGTTCTTCGCCATCGACGATTACGCTGCACGACTTCGACAGCATGAAGACGACGCTCACGGTAAACCTGACCATGGACATACGCAACGCGATCCACGGTCTCGAAGTATGGCCCTACGTCTCCGCCGGCTGAAAGGGCTTAAGCCTCCGAACGGTTGATGTCCTCGTACTGCGCATAGCGGGGAAGGATGGGCTCGAGTACGTCGATCAGCGGTCCCAGGTGCTGCTCGAAGTTGCGCCAATGGTGGACCGATGACGTGTACATGGGTTTGCGCACCTGTTCGGAGCTGGCGGTTCGCACGGGGCGATCGGTTTCATAGAACCTGAGGCACGCATCTTCCCAGGGTAGCTCGCAGTACTCGAGCAGCCGTCGCACCTGCCGCTCGGTGTCCGTCACCATGTCCTCGTACTGAACCGTCAGGATTCGGCCTGGCAGGACCTCGTGCCAATGGTCCATCAATCGCTGATACTCGAGGTAGTACTCCCCGATGTCCACGAGGTCGTAAACGAAGGGCTGACCACGCGCAAACAGCTGGCGGAAGCAGCTGAACGTCGAATCGATCGGATATCGCCGGGCATCGATGATCTTTGCATTCGGCAGGACCAGATGCATGAGCCCGACGTTCGGGAAATTGTTGGGCATCTTGTCGATGAAGCGCGGCTTGCCAGCGCTCCGATGCAGCTCCGCTTTCTTGAGATAGCTTTCGCCCATCGTCGTGAAGTGAGCCGCGCCGAGTTCACGAACGGCAAACGGAAAATTCACGCCGTCCGCGCGATTGTGGTTCAACGATGCGGCCACGCGGCCCATGTAGGGCAGCTCGGCAGTACCTTCGACCATGCTGTGGCTGGCGAGGATTTGTTCGAGTAGTGTCGACCCCGATCGCGGAAGCCCAATGACGAATATCGGTGAAGGGTCCGGGCACCCGAGACCGGACTGTTGCTCAAGAAACTCGGCGTTGAACACCTCGATAATGTCGTCGTTCATCACTTCGGTTTGCACGGCATCGTAGTGCTCGAGTTCGCGCTGTCTTGCGTTGCCCTCAGCGTAGTAGTTCCAGGCCGCTTCGAAGTCTCCCTGGTCTTCGCTCGCCTTGGCGAGTGCAAACAGGAAGTTGACCCTGGATTCCTCGGGAATCTCCACGGATTGGCGAAGGGTGGCCTGCATGTCCTCGATATCCTGCCGAGTCAGCTTGTAAGTCTTGAGATTGGCCAGGCTCCAGTAACTCTCCCCGTTATCCGGGCGAATCCGAATGCAGTTCCGGTACGCCTCCACGGCCTCTTCCTGCTGGCCGATGGTCTTCAGCGTGTGCCCGATACCCAGTAATGCACCCGCGTGGTCGGGCCGCAACTCGAGCACGCGGCGGTATTCCTGTAATGCCTCTTCCGTTCGGCCGAGCGGTGTGAGGGCCGATGCCAGTAGATGATGAATCCGGGGCCTGTCGGGTTCGATCGCAACGGCGCGTTGCAGCATTTCCGAGGCCTCGAGCACACGATGCTGGTCGTTGAGCAGCTGTCCGAGATCGACGAGGGCATGCACAAAATCGGGCGCGAGCTCGATTGCCCTTCTCAGCATCACTTCGGCTTCGTCCTCGCGGTTGGTGCGCGCAAGCACGCCGCTCAGGAGGCGCAGGGCATCGACGTTCGACGGCGAGTCTTTCAGCAGAGCGCGATAGAGTTTCTCCGCTTCGTCCAGGCGTCCCGCTCGGTGGTGGTCGGCGGCAAGCGCTAATCGTTTGCGGGTGGGATTGATCTCGAACGCGGCCTCGAAGGCTTTGTCGGCCTCCGCGCCGCGGCCGAGTTTTGCCAACGCGCGCCCGAGCGACATAAAACCCTGCTCCGATTTTGGATCGAGCCGCGTCGAATCTTCGAGGACGGGCACCGCCTCGCCGTAACGGCCGGACTGCACGAGCAGGTAACCGAGATCTTCCTTGGGTTTGGCGAAGGACGGTGCCAGCTCAATGGCCTGTCGTAGCGCCTTCTCGGCCTTGCCCGTCCTGCCCATCTTCAGGAGTGTGGCCCCCATGAGCGCAAGGATCGTGACGTCGTTCGGGTCGCGCTCGACCGCAGCCTCGCATACGGCCAGCGCCGCGCCGGCGTTGCCGGCGTTGATCAGACTAATGGCCTTGTTGAAGGCGGCGCGTGTTCCCAGAGGTTCGGTCATCGACAATGCTTGAAGCCTGGTTTGGGCGGCACTCCAGCGGAGTGTTGCGCAATCTGAAGACGAGCGCGCATTGTAATCACAACGCACATGAGCCCGGTACTCTCTGCGTGTAGGCGAGGAAGCCGTTGAAAAACGCGCCTTTAAGCTTGATCGCTCTTGTAAACAGCAGTCCCCGGGAAACCAGAAGTTTGGATCGTTACGACTCGATTATCGTCGGCGCAGGCCACAACGGCCTCGCGTGCGCGAGCTTGCTTGCCCGCGCCGGTCAGAAGGTCCTGGTAGTCGAGGCGGCGGACGAACCCGGTGGTCTTGCGGCGACACGCGAATTCCATCCCGGTTACAAGGCTTCTGTCGCGCATTCGATCGGGCGCTTCTCAGAAGCGCTCCTGGAAGCCCTCGACCTCTCCGCACACGGGTACCAACCGGCCGTGCGCGAACTGCCGCTGGTTGGACTCGACGAGTCCGGATCGCATGTGACGATCAGGAGCGACTCGGTGACGGGCGTGGATAACGTCGACGCAAAAGCCTATCGCGACTACAGCCGGCAGATGGCTCGCTACGCCGACGCGCTCAAGCCGTTCTGGTCAAAGACCATGCCGCGAATTGCGCCGGGAGGCTTACGCGACATGCTGACCTTCGCGCATATGGGGTGGGCGATCCGCAGGCTCGGCAAAGCAGACATGGAGGAATTCATGCGCGTGGCCTCGCTGCCGGCGCGCGACCTCATGGAAGAACATTTCTCGAGCGAAATCCTGAAGGCCACGTTGAGCTGGGACGGTCTGCTGGGCTCCCGAATGGCGCCGCGTTCCCCGAACAGTTCCGTTCTCTTGATGCTGTACCGCATGGCGGAAGCCAGTCGCGGTGCTCACGGCATTCCCTCGGGCGGCGCTAACGGGCTCATTGCGGCGCTGGTGCGAAGTGCCGAGGCCAGCGGCGTAGAGATTCGCTGCGGCACGCCCGTATCCGGCATACGAATCGACGCTGATGAACAGGGCCTCAACGCGGTCGGCGTAACGACCGCTGAAGGTGAGCAGATCGCCGCCGCCCGCGTTGTATCAGCAGCAGATCCGCAGCGCACGTTTGTCGAACTTGTCGGTGTCGAATACCTCGACATCGGGTTTACCAACCGCATACGCCGCCTCCGCTGCGACGGTCTCGTCGGTAAGCTGCATCTGGCCCTTGATGGTTTGCCGGAGTTTACGGGCCTGAAGGCGCCTGAAGGACGCCTGCTGATAGCACCGGATGTCGACGCGATCGAATTCGCCTACGACGATTCCAAGTACGGCCGCTGTTCCGAAAAGCCGGTCATGGAAATTGTTCTGCCGAGCCTCGCGGACGCTTCGCTGGCGCCGGCCGGACACCACGTTCTTTCGGCGCACGTGATGTACGTGCCGAGACGCCTGAAAGATGGCTGGAGCGAAACGGCGAAACAGGCGTTTGCCGAACGCTGTATCGACCGGATCGCACGTTACGCGCCGGCGATTCGCGACCTGATTGTGCACCAGGAGTTTCTGACGCCCGCCGATCTTGACGATGAGTACCGAGTCACGGGCGGGCACTGGCATCACACCGAGTTTGCGATGGATCAGATGCTCATGATGCGGCCCACCTACGAGGCGGCACAGTACAGCACACCTATTCCAAACCTGTTTCTGTGCGGCGCGGGTTGTCATCCTGGCGGCGACCTCACCGGCCTCACCGGCCACAATGCCGCGCGAGCAATATTGCGATGAAGACGCTCGGATGAGTCAATACGACGCCATTGTGATTGGTGCCGGCCACAACGGCCTGACCAACGCCGCGTACCTGGCGAAGGCCGGACTCAAGGTGCTGGTCCTCGAAAAAAACGACTACATAGGCGGCGCAGCCGTGTCGCGCGAACTCGAGAAGGGCTGGTACTACTCGAGCTGCTCCTACGTGTGCAGCATGATGCGCCAGGCCATTCACCGCGATCTCGACCTGAGTCGCCACGGCCTCCTGCTCGTGCCTTATCTCGGCACGGTTAACTTCGGCGACGGCGACGAGCGCCTGCTGGCTTACCACGACGAAGAGGCCGCGCATCTGGAACTCAAACGGCATTCACCGCACGACGCGGACGCGATGCACCGGTTTCAGACCGACCTGACGCGCTACTCGCAGCTGATTCGCAAAACGCTCATGCGCACTCCGCCGGACCCCACGTCGTTCAAGCCGCGGGACATCATGGAGTTCCTGTTCCTCGCCAAAAAGTTCTGGGCCATGGGCGAGAAGGAGATCTACGAGTACGTGCGCTTTTTTACGATGAGCGCCGCCGAGTTCCTCGACGACTACTTCGAGAACGACATGATCAAGGCCGCCATGGCGAGCCCGGGCATCATTGGCACCGCACTGGGCGTGTATTCACCGGGCTCCTCCTACATTCTCCTGCATCACGTAATGGGCGACGTCGATGGCAGCATAGGAGCCTGGGGGCTCGCGCGCGGCGGTATGGGCGCCATTTCGCAGTCGATTGCTTCCGCGCTGAAATCGTACGACGGCGAGATACGAACCGAGGCGGGCGTCGACAAGCTGCTCGTCGAAAACCGCAAGGCTGCCGGCGTGGTGCTCGAGAACGGTGACGAGATCCGCTCACGCATCGTCGTCTCGAATCTCGACGCCAAGCGGACGTTCACGAAGATAGTGGATAAGGGCGATCTTCCCGAGGGCATCTACGAGAAGGCGAAAAACTTCAAGATCCGCGGCTCGTCCGGCAAGGTCAATATTGCACTCTCCGGGCTGCCGAAGTTCACGGGCGTGCCCGACAATCCCTATCTCAATCGCGGCGGGCAGGGTTTCTGCGGCTCGCTGGAAACCATGGAAAGAGCCTACGACTGCTGGAAGCGCGGCCGCTGGTCCGACGATCCGTTCATCGAGTCGGTGATCCCCTCCGCCTGGGACCCGACCGTGGCGCCGGCCGGCAAACACTGGATGTCGAACTTCATCCAGTATTGCCCGCCGAAGCTGGCCGACGGTCCCTGGACGCCCGAGAAACGCGACCAGTTCGGGCAGACCGTCATCGACAAGATCGAGCGTTACAGCCCGGGTTTCAAGGATCTGATTGTGCACATGGAAGTACGTACGCCGCACGAGATCGAAAACGAGATCGGACTGACCGAAGGCAACATTTTTCAGGGCGAGTTGACGATCGATCAGCTGTTCTTCAACCGGCCGTTTCCGGGCTACGGTCAATATCGCATGCCCGTCAAAAACCTGTACATGAGCGGCTCCTCCACACATCCGGGCGGCGGCGTGTCGGCCGCCTGCGGCGCCAACGCGGCTCGCGAGATCCTGAAAGATCTCAAGCGTCCGAACACAGTGCCCGAGGACGATTTCTACGATGAGTAAGTCTTGTGACGAGTGAGTCCGGAACCGCGGAAGGCCGGTTTGCCGGCGAACGCCTGAAGCTGTCGCCGTTTTACCCCCGGCAAGAGGAGCTGAACGTTCGAGAGGCGTGGTCGTCGTGGAACGGCTACAAGTTTGCCGAGTACTACTACGACACCGAGTTCGAATACTTCTGCGTGCGAAATCTGTGCGGCACCTACGACATTTGCCCCATGCAGAAGTACGAGATCAAGGGGCGCGATGCCGAGACGATGCTGAACCGCATGGTGACCCGCGACGTCAGGAAGATTGGTCTCCATCGCGTCGCGTACTGTGTCTGGTGCACGGACGAGGGCCGCATGATCGACGACGGCACGATCTTCCGCCTCGCAGAAGATCGCTTCATGCTGACCTGCGGCAGTCCGTGCACGGCCTGGCTTGAGATGAGCGCCTGGGGTTTTGACGACGTGACCGTGACCGACGTCAGCGACGAGTTGTCGGCCCTGTCGCTGCAGGGCCCAACGTCGTTCGCGACCCTGAAGAAGATGGGTCTCGACGGGCTCGAGACCGCAAAACCCTTCGATATCCGATTGTTTCCCTACCATGGCGAGACGCTCATGGTATCGCGCACGGGTTTCACCGGCGATCTCGGCTACGAGCTCTGGGTCGATCGCAAGCTGGGCCTGAAGATGTGGGACGAGCTGTACGCGGCCGGAGCGGACTACGGCATCCAGCCCTACGGCGAAGCGGCCACCAACATGGCGCGCCTCGAAGCGGCGTTCATCATGCCGGCCATGGAGTTCAACGAAGCGCTCAGAACCGTGCACTTCGAACACGATCAAACGCCGTTCGAGCTGGGTCTGGGCTGGCTCGTGGATTTCAAGAAACCGCATTTCAGCGGCCGCGCGGCGCTGCTTGCCGAAAAAGAGCGCGGTCCCGTGTACACGCTGACCAAGCTCGACATCGAGGGCAACCGCCCCGCCGAGGGCGCCCATATTTACAGCAACAAGCGCTGCACGCGCGAGATCGGCTACGTCACATCCGCAATGTGGTCGCCGGCCGTCAAAGCCAATATTGCGCTGGCGATGATCGAGACCCGCTATCTCGACGGGCCGCTGTGGGCCGAGATCTACTACGAAAAAGAACTGCGCCACCACAGCCGGGTGGTTCGCTGCACCCAACAGTCCAAACCGTTCTGGACACCCGCCCGCGCTCGCGCAACACCGCCGCCGGAGGCTTGAGTCAGGCGGGCTTCGATCTCGCGTACTCCCGGCGGATCACGTACGCCGCAAACGCGCCGAGCGACACGTAGATCAGGCACCAGCTCATTGCGAGCGCCACCTCACCCGTGAACCAGTCGATCGAGCCGTCCGTCAGCAGCGTACCGGTCGCGCGCTGGTAGGGGTAGACGTAGTAGCGCATCAACAGAAACGGCATGACGAGGCCGTTGACCGTGGCGAGCGCCGCCGGTGCCCACAGCGTCAGTTTCGAACGCTGCTTGCTGATCTCTTCAGCGGGGGTGACATGCAGCGCGCTCAGATACTCGGCTTCTTCGATCGATACCGTCGTGCGCCGCGACACGGCGATGGTGACAACGAGGCTTGCGACTGCCCCCGTGAGCGCCGGATTCAGGTACGACGGTATTTCGATGGCGCCAACGAACTCGAAGAACTTCGGGACGAGGTTGAACACGAGCCCCGCAGCCATGCCCCAGAACGCCGCCGCCTCGGTAATGCGCTTGCTCCATACGCTCATGATGGCGACGGGTCCCCACGACGAGGCGAAAATAGTGCCGATGAAGATCATGAGCCAGAAGATATCCGGCGGAAACACGAGCGCCGCGCCGAGAGCGACGCTGCCCACGACGAGCATCATGATGCGCGTGAAGCGCAAGGTCTTCGTCTCGTCGGTGTTCTTGTGAATGCCAATGTCGTTGCTCGCGCTGAACCCGACGAGCGACAGAAACGTGGAGGCTGACGACAGCGCCGCCGCCGTAATGCCGGCCAGCATGAGTGCGCCGAGCAGCGGCGGCAGCAGGTTGAGCGACGCCCAGATGGTGGCGCTCTCGTAAGGTTCGATGTCCGACTTGCCGAGATTGATGACGCCGCCCATGCCGTACACCATGACCTGCAGCAGCGCGACGACGAGGCAGGCAAGGATGGCGGCCCGCAGCACAACGTGTTCGTTCTTGGCCATCAGGTGGCGGCTCGATTGCCACGGGCTGACCGCGTAGACGATCAGCCAGCTCAGATCGATGATCAGGCCCCAGATCAGATAGTCCGCGGCCGTTGGCCAGTACGTCCCGGAGCCAATTATGCCGTGCCAGGACATGAGTTCGGGCTTGCTCTCGATCGCAATGAGTCCCTCGAGCACGCTGACCCAACCGCCGAAGTTGTGCACCAGAAAGACAATGGCGCCGACGCTCGCAAACGTGAACAGCAGGAACATGAGCGTGTCGGTCAGGATCACGCCGCGCGAACCCGAGTACATCGTAAACAGCGTGTAGCTGAGCCATGCGGCCACCAGTGCCTGCACGTAGGTGAGGTCGGTGATCTCGGAAAGCAGGATAGCGGCGCCTTGCGTCACGGCCAGCAGGTAGCCGCCCAGCGCGATGACGATCGTGAAGCCGGCCAGCGCCTGAACCCGCTTGCTGTTGAAGCGTTGACCGAAGTAGTCGGCAACCGTGGTTGCCCGGCTGCGCCTTAAATAACGGCCAAACAGGATGGCGCCGACAACGTAGCCGATACACGCCGTTTGCGGAAACAGCACGTACGGTCCAGCCTGTCCGGCGTAGGCGAAACCGGCCTCGCCCAGGAACATGCTCGAACTCATGAGGCTTGCGACCAGCGTGCCGACGATGATGAGCGTCGGAGCGCGACGCCCCGCCACGTAATAGTCGTCGAGTTTCTTGATGCCGCGGCCGGCGTAGTTGCCGATCGCTATGTACACGATGATGCTGAGCAGGATGGTGGTCGTGTAGATGTCCAACGGGCTCAGTTCCTCAACACGCGCCGACAGTTTCGACTGAAACCGCCCTGTCGTTGGGGGGTATCGTTATGACAAAAAGGCATTTTTGCGTGCGGCCCACTCATTCTGCGGTAGTATCGGGAGAAGTTCGTACGGGGGACGTATGCGGGCAAACGATTTTGTACAGAGTTACTTCGAGGCCTGGAACCATCGGGATCCTGTTGCGGTGGCCGACCATCTTGCCTGCGACGGTACCTATTGCGACATTCCGCTAAACACCCGGCGCTCCCACGACGAACTCATCGTCAGCCTGGGCAAATTCTTTTCAGCACACAGGCAACGCTACGAGCTGATCGGCGAAATTCTGGAAGGTCCCAATACTATCGCGTTCCAGTACCGCGTGTTTCCGCTCGTGCAGGACAGGAAAAGCGCAAACGAAGAAGAAATATTGCGCGGTTCGGAGTTTGTGACCTTCAATGGCGATACCGCAATCACAATCTACGACTACTACAGTCTTCCGGGCACCGATCAGCCCGTCGATATTGCGGGCCTCAGGAGCGCCGACCAGCGGCGCGCCGGCAAGTACGCAAAGTCGGGGCTCTGCGAACGGCAGCTCACGCTGTACAAAGAGCGGCTCGAAACGGCAATGCGCTACGACCGGGTATATCTACGCTCCGACCTGACCTTGCCCAAGCTCGCAAAAGTTATCGACTGTTCGGTCAACCATCTGTCGCAGGTCATCAACGCGGGCTTCGGCATGAGTTTCTTCGACTACATGAACCGTTACCGCGTCGAACACGCCAAGGGTCTGCTGGCGGAGCTGGAGGGCAAAGGCAGCGCCGTCCTGAATATTGCGTTCACTGTGGGCTTCAATTCGAACTCCGCGTTTTATGCCGCTTTCAAGAAGTACGTTGGCCAGACGCCGGCACAGTATCGCCGCGCCCGGATCAACGGCGTTCACTAGAGAAGTTCCTCGCACCCGAGCGCCCGGTCTCTGCCTGATTTCGAATCGTTGACACTCGGCCTATAGGTCGGGATGCTCGCGCGTTGCGATCGTTCGATAAGGGCGTATGACCAGGGACACGGCAAAGCCGCGCGCGCACACGGCGTCCTACTACGCCGCCACGGTAAACACCGTGACGGACTATCCGGCGCTTTCCGGATCACAAACCGCCGACGTCTGCGTCGTGGGAGCCGGGTTTACCGGCATCTCCACGGCGCTGCATCTGGCCGAGCGCGGCTACGACGTCAAGGTGGTCGAGGCCAATCGCGTGGGCTGGGGTGCATCGGGCCGCAACGGCGGCCAGATGATCGGCGGTATCGCCGGCGAGTCGGCCGTCGCCCGGCACTGGGGCAAAGGCGTCGAAGCGTTGTTCGCCGAGCTGCGCTGGGAAGGTCACGACATCATTCGCGAACGCGTCAAGCGGTACGGGATCGACTGCGATCTCAAACACGGCTATCTCGACGTTGCGATCAAGGACCGGCACCTCCGAGATATCGAAGCCGACTATGAAAGACTGACTCGAGCGGATTTCCCCTACGAAGTACGGATACTGTCGCGAGACGAGACACAGGAGGCCATCGGCACGGACGCGTATATCGGCGCGCTTCTGAACATGGGTAACGGCCACCTGCACCCGCTTAATCTGTGCATAGGCGAAGCGCAGGCGGCGGTGTCGCTGGGTGCGACGATGTACGAGCAATCCCCCGTCATTCGCATCGACAAAGGCAGGCGCCCGAAAGTCGTCACGCGCGACGGATCGGTGACGGCCGACGCGGTCGTGCTCGCGGGCAACGCCTATCATGCGCTGGCGACCGAGATTCAGGGTGTCATGTTTCCGGTCCACAGTTTCATCATCGGCACCGAGCCGCTGGACGAGGCAACCGTTGCAGTCATTAACCCACACGACCTGGCCGTCTGCGATCCGAACTTTGTGCTCGAGTACTATCGACTGAGCGCCGACAAGCGGCTCCTGTTCGGCGGGCGCATCAACTATTTCGGCGACGACCCCGCGTACATAGAAAAACGCCTCAAGGCGAAGATGGCCCGGATCTATCCGCAGCTTCGCGACACCCGAGTCGACTATGCATGGGGCGGGACCATTGGCGTGCCGCTCAACCGGGTCCCCCGTTTTGGTCGTCTGGACGATAGCGTGTTCTATTGCCAGGGGTATTCAGGGCACGGCGTCAACGTCACCCATCTCGCGGGACGTATCCTCGCCGACGCCGTGGCGGGAACGCTCGAGCAGTTCGACCTGTTCGCCAGCGTGCCCCCCGTGCGCGTGCCGGGCGCGCATGCGCTTCGCAAACCGCTGGTTGCGCTTGGTGTTCTGTACTACCAGATCCGCGACCGGTTGTAGCGAAAAAATCCGCAGGTCAAACCCGCGTCCATGCGTGTAGGCATGGATTCGCATGCTCGATCCCAGTCAGTATCCTTGGGCGATGAATGCAATGGCGAAAACCCTGCACGGCGTAGACCTGCACAAGCTGCAGCAGTTTGTGAAGTGGGCCGTCTATTCGCTGTTGATCGTCAACTTTGGCTTCTACATCTGGGAAGACGTCTATCGGGCCATTCACACGCTGCACGCGGGTTCCACGCTGTTCGACTGGACCACCGAATTCGCCACGACCATCGACACGTCGGCCTGGTTTATTCTGCTGTTGATGTTCGAACTCGAGACCTACCTGCTCGAGGACGCGCAGTGGAAGCGCTGGGTCTCACGCACCGTGCGCGGATTGCGGATACTTTGCTACGTCATGATCATGCACACGGTCGTGGCCTACACGGGCACCCTTATCAAGTACACGCCAACGCTTCCGGTTGTCGGTGTCGAATCGCTCTGCGATCTTAAGGACGACGGCGTTTCGTACGTTTACAACCTCGAATACACTGAGGTGGACGCCGACACTTGCCTTACGCTGTCCAGCGACACCGAGTTTTTCAAGCTGGGTCACAAGGACCCGCTCGTCACGAACGAGGCCGGGCTGGACATTGCTCGGCAGCTCGCGTGGGCGGATGTGATCGAGGTTATCGTCTGGCTCGTGATTGTGTTGTCGATCGAGAAGGTCGTGCGCCTGCAAAGCCAGGGCGTCACCGGCGGCGGCCTCATGTCGACGCTCAAACGCGCAAAGCTCGTGAGCTACGGAATACTGTTCGTGCTGGCCGTCTACTGGGCCGGGCTCGGGCACTGGTTGTACACCTGGGACACGTTCCTCTGGGTGGCCGGTTTTGCGGTCATCGAGATGAACGTCAGCGAGTGGCGAGATGAACTTCTGGAAGAAAGTACTGCCCTATCCGAGTCCGCGGCGGTACCGGAGCAAGGACGATGAGAGTAGAAGATCAAAAGCAGGAGCACACCGGTTCCTACTACGCGGCGTCGGCGAACGACACCACGCGCTATCCGGCACTCGAAGGCAGCGTTTCGACGGACGTGTGTATCGTTGGCGGGGGCTTTACCGGGGTTGCAACCGCGCTGACTCTGGCCGAGCGCGGCTACAACGTGGCGCTCATCGAGGCCAATCGTGTGGGCTGGGGCGCCTCGGGCCGCAATGGCGGTCAGCTCATCAACGGTGTCAGCGGGCTCGCGAAAATCGAAGCCAAACACGGCAAGGGTATTGCCGATCTCGTCTGGGACATGCGCTGGCGCGGCAACACGATCATTCGCGAACGCGTCGAAAGATACTCGATCGACTGCGATCTGAAGGACGGCTACGTCGAGGTGGCGTGCAAACCCAGCCAGGTGGAGGACACGATCGAAGCGGCCGAGGAACGCGCCGCGCGCAACTGCCCGTATCGCTACGAAGTCTGGGACCGGGAAAAGACCCGCGAGATGCTGGGCACTGATGCGTTTTTTGGTGCGTTTGCCTGCTATCGCGACGGCCACATCCATCCGCTGAATCTCTGTGCGGGCGAGGCGCGTGCCGCAAGCGGCATGGGTGTCAAGATCTTCGAGCAGTCGCCGGTGACTGGCATTGAACACGGTGATCGCCCTGCCGTAGTGACGGAGAGTGGCCGCGTGACGGCCGATGCCGTTGTGCTGGCAGGCAACGCTTACAGCCGCCTGGAGCCGAAACATCTGTCGAACCTGGTGTTCCCGGCCGGCAGCTACATCATTGCAACCGAGCCGCTGTCCGACGAACTCGCGGCAGAGATCAATCCCGACGACGTGGCCGTGTGCGACCTCAACGAAATTGTCGACTACTATCGACTGTCGGCCGACAAGCGGATGCTGTATGGCGGCGCCTGCAATTACTCCGGGCGCGACCCGAAAAGCATCGAAGCGTACATCCGCCCGCGCATGGAGAAGGTGTACCCGCAGCTTAAGGGGTCACGCATCGATTTCGAGTGGGGCGGCAAGATCGGCATTGTGCTGAACCGCATTCCGGCGGTTGGCCGTATCCACGGCAATGTCTACCACTGTCATGGCTACTCGGGCCACGGCGTGACCGCGACACACCTGATGGGCGAAATTCTGGCGGACGCCGTGGGCGGCACGCTCGAGCGCTTCGACCTGTTTGCGGACATGAAACACTTCCGCCTGCCGGGTTCGCAGTGGATGGGCAACCAGATCATTGCGCTCGGCATGATGTACTACAAGATCATGGACAGGCTTTGAGGCGAGGGTTCGCACACTCTGAGCATCGAAGGCATGAAGAGACGAAGCCGGTCCAGCTTGATGCCGGCCTGGCTTGAGTTCCTGTCTGCCTGAGGCCCTAAAGTACCCGGTGCAGGTCCGTTGCGCTAGAATCCGAAGGCTCAATAGCCTTGCGATCCAGATCGATGCAATCCTGGCGGGACATATTTGTAATTGCACTGATTTTGCTTGGAGCCTTGTCGGTCGCGGGTCGCATCGTGTTTTTGGCGACAGTTGAGCAAGAGTTCCTCAAGAACGAAGGGGACAAGAGGGCCGTTCGCCAAGAGTCTGTACTAGCTGCCAGAGGCCGTATTCTAGACAGGAATGGCATCGTCCTCGCTGAAAATCAAAGTGCTTATTCAATAGCGGTTAGGCCCAGCCGCAGCGTACCAGATGATGCGCAGCTTAGAAGTATAGCGAGTATTCTAAAGCGGGATCCGGATGAATTGATAAATAGAGTTCGGCGTGCCTCGGGCCGAGACTTTCTCTATGTCGCGCGGTTTGTTTCGCCGGCGCAGGTGGCGAAAGTAAGACTTCTGGAGATCGATAGTCTTCTGTTCGAGGGGACTCCAACCCGCGACTATCCGCTAGAAAAGAAGGCAGCACATGTTGTCGGTTTGACGAATGTGGACAACCGGGGGATCGAAGGCGCGGAACTCGCGTTTGAGACCAACTTGAGCGGATCACCCGGTAAGCGATACACCTTGAGGGATCGATTAGGGCGTGTCATTGAGGAAGTCGAGCAAGGTGTTTCGGCGACCGACGGAGGGACCCTGACGTTAAGCATCGATTCAAGGCTGCAGATTCTGGCTTATCGATCATTGCGGTCGGTCGCCGGCTTCTCGGGCTCTTCCAGCGCATCTCTACTCGCATTGGATCCGGAAACCGGGGGAATTCTGGCTCTCGTCAACCTTCCGACATACGATCCGTATGACCGTACGGGTATGAGCCCGCAGGATATGCGCAACAGGAGTATCACGGACGTTAGGGAACTAGGACGAGTCATCGTACCGTTTGTCATACTCTCCGCGCTGGAGTCCGGCGAGTTCCAATTGAATTCAGTTGTTGACACTGCGCCCGGGCTATTGAGAGTGAGCGAGCAAACGACTTTGTCAGACCCTCGCGATTTCGGGAGGCTCGAGTTGAGTGCGCTGCTGCGCGAGCAGTCCAGTGTAGGTCTGGCCAAGGTAGCGCTTAACTTGCCAAATAATGCACTCTTCGACACGTTGCAAAAAGCCGGGTTTCTGGAACCGACGGGTGTCGAGCTGCCCGGAGAGACGTCGGGCCGGATAGCCAACCTAAATCTGAACTCACCGGCGCCGATAGAGTCAGCCGTAAGTCTGGCCGCACTCGCAAATGGTTACGGCATCTCCGCTACCTTGCTGCAACTGACATCCGCCTACTCCATATTGGCAAACTCCGGTGTGCGCGTGAAACCATCGGTATTGAAGTCCGCGCCGGTCGATAGCGAAAACGTATACGACGCGTCGAATGTCAACAGCGTCACTGATCTACTCGAGATTTCATCGAAAAATGCCAAGTGGCGGGACGCGCACGTTCCTGGCCTTGAGGTTTACGGTTATGGCGGGTTTGCCGAGGCTACAACCGCTGGTGGAGGATACAGAGAGGATTCTGGTTCCGCTTTTTTTGTTGGATTCACCACGCGCTCCAACGGCCAGATTGTGGTCGGTATTGTCCTGAACGGTGCCCTGAGCGCGGAGCTCGTCAACGGACCTGCGAAGGTTTTCTCGCGCTTTGTTTCGACGGCAGTATCAGACTCTCTCGATCAAACTCAATAGAGAACAGATAGAACGCATGCTAGCCAACAATCGCACGTACAAAACAACTGGCCGAGACTGTGTATCGCTACCTTGACCGTCAACTTGTCTTACTTTGGCTGCTGATGTTGGCCATCGGGTTGGCTGCGCAATCTTCGGCTGCGATCTCTGGTTTTGAGTACCGAGCGACACGGCACCTGACTTACGTTGTCGTCGCAATCATAGGATTTGGTTGTGCGGCTATGGTCTCAACGTCGCGTTGGCGGCAGCTATCGGTTCTTGCGCTGCCCGCTGCCGCCTTGCTCGGGGTGCTCGTGCTGATACCCGGGATTGGTTTAAGCGTAAACGGTGCGTCGCGCTGGATACAGTTGCCTTTTCTGACAGTCACCGTGCCTGTCGTCATGACCTGGCTTTGCGTAATTTACATAGCCCGATATGTGGCCAAGCACCGTAAATCTCTTCAGACGACCTACGCCGGTGTTGTACGTCCGGGGTTCGCTATTGCGGCAATATGCTGGCTGATGTTGATGCAACCCGACTTTGGGTCTATGTTCTTGCTCGCGTTCATGGCACTGCTGTTGCTGTTCGTTTCGGGCGCGCGACTTTCGGCTTTCGTCGCGCTCATTATAGGTGCGATCTCGCTCTTGGCGTTCTTTGCTATTGCATCTCCGTACCGGATGGCTCGGCTTACTAGCTATTTCAACCCGTGGGGTGATCCCCTAAATTCCGGCTATCAGCTCACGCAGTCCTTAATCGCATTCGGTAGAGGTGAAATATTCGGTTTAGGCTATGGCGGCAGTATTCAGAAACTTTTCTATTTGCCTGAAGTTCACAGCTCATTTGTCTTGGCCATGATCGCTGAAGAAACGGGCGCTGTCGGCGCCATTGCCCTGATCGGCATACTGATGCTGCTGGTATGGCGCATCTGGCGCCTGGGTCTGATAGCGGGAAAAGCAGGTGCGCCGTTCGCTGCAACGTTCGCAAAAGGCGTGGCTATCGTTATTGCGCTGGCGACGTTGGTGAATTCGTTCTCCGTGGTCGGCCTGCTACCGATCATTGGCTCCTCACTGCCATTCGTAAGCTATGGCGGCACGCATCTTCTGATCCTGTCGGTCATGCTTGGCATGGTGGCGAGAGTAGAACTGGATCGTCGAGCCGGACGCCTTGCAAGATGATGCGGACCTGAGTCTCTTTAACGCGTGGTGCGCGTAGCTTGATATGAACGACAACCTGACAGATGTCGCCTGGCGACGCCTTCTGCGCTCCATCAGGGACGGCACCTGTGTGCTCTTCCTGGGACCCGACGCATCCGTAGTAGACGGTGCCGGGCAGCCGCTAGGTAACCAGCTGGCAACCGTCCTGAGTGAAGAGTCGGACAGCGACCTGCACTGGGCGGCTCAGACGTTTTCAGGAGAGCGGGCGGACGAATTCGACCTTATCGACAAGGCGGAATTGTTCTTCAAACCGTACGCCGACAGCACTACCAGCATGCATCGCGATCTCGCCGCGCTGCCGTTTGAGCTCGTAATTCAGACGTCCGCCGATCGCTTCATGGCCAACGCGTTGGCTGAGCAAGAACAGAAGAACCCGATCGAAGCCTACTTTCATATCCGTTCCGGTGTCCGCTACCTGAACGACCCGCAGCTGGCCCCCGGGCGAGAGCCGAGCGTCGGTAGTCCGCTCGTCTTCGGGCTGCACGGCAGCGCCGAGGACGGCATGTCGCTGGTGCTGACGGAAAACGACGTTCTGGAGTTCCTCGTTCGCCTGATCAGGGACAAGTCCACGCTCCCGGCGTATCTGTTGCGGCGAGTCAGGCTCGCGACGACCTGTCTGTTTATCGGTTTTGGTTTTCACCGCTGGTATCAACGGCTAATGCTCTACGTCCTGCGCGGCGCCGTCAGCGGAAGCCGCTGGCGATCTCTTGCCCTGGAGGTCAACAGCTTCTTTGCGCTCCCCGACAGCAGACAAACGGTCACCTACTACGACAAAGAGCATCGTATCGATTTCACGGGTTTGTCGTTCGCGGAGTTCGCCCAGAAATTGCGCCAGAGCTACGAAAAGGAGGTCGCCGATCTGCCCGCGTTGCCGGAGCCCGGACACGTCGAACACCCCAGCGGCCCAAAGGTTTTCCTGAGTTACAGCAACGGAGACGCAGCCGATGTTCAGCGGCTGGCGGAGGAACTGCAGAATCGAGGTATCAGCACGTGGCGGGACAAGGACGACATACGCGGCGGTGAAGACTGGGAGCATCGGGCAAGGCACGTTCTGCGAGAGGTTGTGGATTACGTGGCGGTGCTGCATTCCGGGAACCTCTCGAGCGGCGAAAGCTGGATGCGATACGAGATCAATACGGCGCTGGAGCGACGGAAGAAGATGCCGCCCGGCGTTGCCTTTGTCATCCCATGCCATTTTCTCGGTTGTGAGCGGATGGAGGAGGATCTTAAAGACCTGCACTACGTTTCGGTGCCATCCCCGAGCGAGTGCGATGCATTGGCGAAGGCTATCCTCGACGATTGGGCGCTTCGACAGCAAAAAGCGATCGGTTATGCGGAAGGAAGCTGACGGTGCCGACGGACGATAAGTCAAACGCTTCACGGTTCCGGTATCCCGGGCCTGCGTCCTTTGGCGACGATCCGGTCAGCCGTAGCGTCTTCTACGGGCGTGACGACGATATCAGCTGTCTGGCGGATCGGATTGCCTCCGAAGACATCACCATACTCTACGGAAAGTCCGGCATTGGTAAAACTTCCCTGCTGAATGCCGGTTTGCTGCCGAGGTTGAGGGCGCTCAGTTTCGCGCCGATCGTCGTTCGGGCGGACGTGCGCCACAGCCGGTTTGCGGATCGGGTGAACGACGCTTTTCTGGCGGCTGTTGAGGAGCATCAGATTGCGGTATCCGGAAGCTTGCCGGCGGCGTCTTCATCGAATCACGGAGATCGCCTCAGATCGTTCTTCTCCGATCTGCTGCTAAGCAAAGACGACGAGTTCCTTACTCCGGTGCTGATCGTCGATCAGTTTGAAGAGTTATTGCGATCGGACAGCAGCGATGTAGAGGGCTATACGAATCTGTTGTCGCGACTTTTTGAGAAAAGCAGAGACGATTTCGGAAAGCCGCTGAACCTGCGTCTGGTATTGAGTCTGCGGGAAGAGTTTGTCGGTGCCCTGGAGGATATGGCGCCGGCGGTGCCGGGGCTGCTATCCAACTTGTATCGCCTTCGCCCGCTTCGCAGCGAAGGCGCAAGGCTTGCGATGGTGAAACCTGCGCAGTTGGAGTCACCGGACTTCGTATCGCCGAAGTTCGAGTTCGACCCGGCTATGGTGGATGGCGTAATGAACTTCCTCGAAAGTCGGGGGCAGTTCGAGCCCATCCAGCTGCAGATCGTTTGTCGCCACATCGAGCACGAGGTGATCGAACGTGTCGAACTTGGCCGGTCGTATTCTCCGGTCACGACTGCCTCGTACTTCGAAGACACGGAGTTGGCGTATCAGTCCATTCTGGAGCGTTTTTACCTGGAAACCGTCGATACCGTCGACACTGACATCGACCAGATCAGGGTGCGCGACCTGTGCGAATACGGGCTGGTCAGACCGGACGGCTATCGGGACAGCATCAGTGCCGAACGTATTCAGAGAGATTATGGCCTGAGCACCGATGTGCTCGATTCGCTCGTCGACGCAAGGCTTATCAGGCGTGAGGATCGATTAAACGATCTCTGGTACGAGCTCACTCATGATCGGCTCGCCGAAGCCATCGCAGCAAAGCGACGCTTTCGCCTCCCTCAGGGTTTTGTCGTTTTCCTCGTCGCCGGCGTCATTGCGGTATCGGGCGTCATAGCAGCGCTGTTTATCGAAACTCGCCGTTCTGCCGAGCTTCGCGAGCAACAGACCGCGGTGGAAGAGGCGTACGACGAGCTCGCGGCGCGTAGCAGCCAGATCGAGACGCAAAATCGCGAGATCGAGGCTCTGCGATCCAGGCTAACGAACGCATCGAGATCGATGGCCACCGAGCTGATTCAGCGAGGCGGCCTCAAGTTACCCAGAATGGTTGAAATACCTGCTGGAAGCTTCGTGATGGGTGAAGAGTCTGAAGATGGCTCGTCATTCTCTCGTCCTGCTCGAAGCGTAACGATTGGTAAAGCGTTTCATGTTTCGCAGTTTGAGATCACGTTTTCTCAGTACGACCAGTTCGCCTCGGCAGTAGGCAGGCCATTACCCGATGATGAAGGCTGGGGTAGAGATAACCGGCCGGTCATCAACGTCACATGGGAAGATGCACTCGCCTACGCGGCGTGGCTAACGGACACCGTGCGGGCTGAAAGCCCGTCCGCCCCGGCGTACCGGCTGCCGACGGAGGCGGAGTGGGAGTACGTCGCTCGCGCGGGCACAACCGGCCGCTACGGGTTTGTTGAATCGGGCGAAGCCGATTTGTGTGCCTACGCAAACCATGCGGACGTCAGCCTTGGTTCGCTGGCCGTCAACAGATCCTGTTCCGACGTTATGCCATCGATGACCGCGCCCGTAGGCACTTACAACGCCAATGCTTTTGGCGTCAACGATACTCACGGCAACGTCGCGGAATGGGTGGCCGACTGCTGGAACGAAAGTTACGAGCGTGCGCCCAGTAACGGTTCGGCGTGGCTGTCCGGCCTCTGCAGCCGGCGGGTTGTCCGTGGAGGCTCATGGTTCGATTCGCCGGAGGCGTTGAGGGTCTACTCGCGCAGCTGGAACCATATCGGTTTTGGTGATGAGACCATCGGCTTTCGTGTCGTGCAGGACGTTGATTGACCTGCGTGCTAAGGTTGAAGGGTAGGCATCGACGCTGTTTACGGATCGACGACAAGCACAGGTTTGCGGCGAAATGAATAAGAATCGGGACGAACAAAGCGACGCGGGCGAGCACGGCGAGGTAACAGATTCGGTCGAGAACGAGTTGGAGGCGGCCTTGTGGAATCACAGGTCCGTGGACTCATTCAGTGACGAAGACTATAAATACGCAGAAGCTGTGTTGTCGCAATACGCTTTGTGCGTGAACGCGACCGAATCGATCAGCCGGTCGAGAAATCAGGCCAACGCTTTCTTCCTGACGCTGCACACGGGCCTGCTGGCCAGCATTACCGTCATTCTTGCGCAGACCGATTCCGCATTCCTGAGAGGGGCAACCTTGATTGCGCTAACAGGCGGCATTGCCCTTTCGATCGTATGGAGTCGCTTGCTCGAGTCGTATCGGGCAATCAACACGGCCAAATTTCAGGTCATTGGCCTGCTGGAGCAACGACTGCCGGCGTCGCCTTTCTGGCGCGCGGAGTGGCGCGTGCTCACTCATGAGCAAAGTCATTACCGGTCGCTGGCGAGCATCGAGAAGTGGGTGCCCAGAATTGCGATAGCGGCTTACCTGCTGATCGTCGTGTACGCAGGCGCCTTCGCCTTCATTGCTCCGCTCAAAGACATGCTCGGCGGTTAGAGAGTCCGCATTCACATACCCGGGAGCCACCCGTCGCGGCGGGTGGCTCCCTGTTCGCTTCCTACTGCCTCAGCAGTAGAACTCACCGCAGTCCGGCGGGGGCGGTGGAGGCGGCGGTGGGGGCGGCGGCGGTGGAGGCGGCGGCAGCGGCGTGCCGGCAATGTGGCACCGCGGCCAGCGGAACGCAGCCTGCCCACCGGGGTAGTCGCCCCAGGCATACAGCTGAACTTCTGCGGATCGCGTGTAGCTCTTGAGTCCCAGGTCGCTTTCCGCGCTGACGGCGGCCAGCAAACCAAAGGTGAAGTGAGTGCGGTCGAGGCCTTCGTAGTACACGTCGCCCAGGCTGTTGAAGATCGTGTAGCGTTTTGCGTTCTCTACCGGCGCAACCGTGTAGTCCGGATTACACGGCGCCATTGCCTCGGCCCTGCCGATGAACGTCGCCGGCGCGTCGTGATAGACGTCGAGAATGACGCGGTGCGTCGAGCGATACACGCGCAGGCGTACGTTGACGCCGCCGAAGATCCGGCTCCAGTCCGTGTTGACAAAATCCTCCAGCGCTTGAATGGCCTGCACCTCGATGCTGCCGACCAGCGCAACGGCGTTGGCGTAGTAGCCGTTGAGTTCGTTGATCAGGTAAGCGCGCAGCCCGGGAAGATTGCCGTTGAGGTAGTTCGACAAATCGAAGTTTATGCTCAACAGCTGACTCAAGGTCATTGTGTCGAGCTCCGGGACGTAGGTCGCAATGTAGTCGACCAGACCTTCGAGGCGCTCGTTCAGCTGGTCTATTTCGGCCTGGGTCTGAAGGTTGAGGCGCTCAATCAGCTCGTCGGTGATTTCGTTGCTGATGAAGGTCGCGGCCGCAAAACGCACGCCGCTCAGGAAATCGAGCGCATCGTCCACGGCGCGCTGGATTTCGCGGTTACCCGTGGCCTGGAGACCCTGCAGTGCATCCTCCAGCGAGAACAGGTTCTGATACCGCCGCGGCGCTTCCGCCGCCGCTCCGTCGATCGCGTCGGTGACGAGGTAGCTGAAATCGAAGTCGAAAAGATCGGCAATGGCCAGAACGATCGAACCGATACTGATCGGGTTCGAGCAGTCGACATCGGTGTAGACATTGCTGCGGCCGACGCTCACGTTTTCGATGACGCCGCTGAAGTAGTTGTACCAGACGTCGATACTGACGTCGTCGATGCTGGCCGTGCCGGAGGCATACGACCCGCACAGTATCCACCAGCCGAGGCCGGACAGGTCGTAACGTACCGAGGTTCGGATGCGGTCGATTCCCGCGACGCTCAGAATCACGCTGGTGTTTTCGCCGGACAGCGTAATCCTGGGGTTCGGAAACTCGAAGATCAGGCTGGTGATGCTGAGATCGGGATCGCTGGCCGCAGCCGTGTAGATATCCGCGATCATCTCGTTTTCCAGGGCATTCAGCTCATTGAAAACGTAATCGTTCGGGACGGTGAGTGAAGTCGATTCGAAGGCCGGATACGGAATGCCCGTTGGTTCGCGAAACTCGAACGTGGTGCCGGCGAGCGCTGGCTTGCAAAGCAGGACGGTGAGCCCTGTCAGTACGGCCAGCAAACATGCATTTCTATACATTGTTGTGCTCCCGCGGCTGCGGACGGCAGCCCGGCTGGAGCGCTGCCGTTTGCAAATGCCCGCTGACCGCAGCCGGCAATGGGTCTGGTAAGCCGAGCAGCGGACGAGCCAACTATAGTCCAGAGAGACTTTATTTGCCAAGATTATGTGCAATCCGGGCGTGAAACCGTACTTATTCGCCCTTGGAGTCCGTCCTTTGGCGCGGCGGCGACAGCCCTAAGTGGCCTGTCCCAGCTCCACAACGGCGCGATAGGCTTCCTCAATCGCCGCTTCACTCATCGCGTTTGACGCCGCATCGGTCGACGCAAACGCAATGTTGCCGAAACGCTGGCTGGCCGTTTTCCAGTGCTGCTTTCCTGCGGGCCAGCCGCTCGGTTCGAAGGCAACCCGGTCGGTGTCCGGGTCGTAGCCGTAGGCGTAACCGTGCGGCCAGCGGTTAACCGTAATGGCCGCGATGTCGCGTGCCGGGTCGAAGCCGCCGGGACCGAACATTCTGCCGAGCTGCTCGCGGGCGTGGCGCTCGAAATCTTCGAAGGACGTCGCCAGGAGCTTGCGCTTGCCCGCACGGAACTGTTCGCGCGCCGAAAGCCCGTACTCACCGGGTACGTGATTGAGGTGCAGGATCACGGGCTCGTCCGGCGACCGCGCAAACCGGTAGTCGCCGAGACTCACCGGGAAGTCCAGCATGACATTGTGGTAGAAGCTGCCCGGACACTGAACCCGGAACACACCGAGCTTCGCAAAGCTCTCCCAGTTGCGAATGAGTACGTTGGTGTAGACGAGCGGCGCACGCAGCGAGGTCGACAGCGCCGCCCTCTGTTGCTCCGGAAGCTCGGGGCAGAGCTTCGGCACGATCGCGTGATAGCAAGCCATAACGACGTTTTTAGCGCGCACGGTGGTGGCATCCCCATCGCGAACGTAGGTGACGTCAACGGGTGCGGCGAGACGGTCGCCAACGTGCTGAGCCCGAACGACCGTGCTGTTCAGCCGGACCCGCACGGCGTTGCCGGGGTCGTCGAGACGGCCGTAGTCGAAACGCGCCGTGACGATGTCTTCCATCGTGTTCCCGGGCGCGGAGCCGGGAATCATGGCCCGGACCAGGAGGCGTGCAATCGACGCGTTGCCGTCCGGAAAGTGGAAGATAAACGGCTCCGACGATTCGTCTTCGTAAGAATAGGCGTCGAGTTCAAGGTCGCCGAAACCCGGGTAGCCGCTCGACCATGCAGCCCTGGCGGGAAACGCGTCAATACCGATTGCCCAGACGCCGCGCGGCAGTGCGGAAACTGCGCGTATTGCTTCGTCGCCCATGCCGGCACGATCTCTCAGATAGCTTTCGTAGCTCGTCGCGTTGAGGTAATCGAGTCGTGCTTCGGGCGGGACGTCATCGAGGTAGTGCCGCTTGTCTTCGAGTAGGCGTTTGAGGTCCTCTCTCCCCGTATCCGAGAGCGGCAGTTTGCCGAGCTTCGCCGGATCGGTCGGGTCTCCGGCAACCAGATGATCGGCGCCGAAGTCCTCTTCGCGGAGGAACAGGCCCATTTCGAGGTTGGCGTACAGCTTTTCGTTGTAGGCTGTATAGAAGCGGTCCGTGTCGATGTGCAGTGCGTTGAGCAGACGCTTCGCGTTGGTCGGATAGTTGCCCGGCGACTCGATGGACATTGTGCCGCCGAAACCGATCATGTGGCGGCCGTCGATCGTAAATTCGTTGCGCTTGGCGTGCCCGCCGAAGTCGTCGTGATTGTCGAGGATCAGTATTCGCGCGTGTGGTCCATGCGTCTCGCGAAAGAAGTACGCGGCCGAGAGACCGCTGATGCCGCCACCGACAACCACGAGGTCGTAGTCTTCGCCGGGCCGTTCAGCGTCCCAGCGGGCGCCGTCGCGCAGGGCGTGCGCCACTTCGAATGCGCCCGGGTGTGAGCCGCGCATCCCGCCAAGCGCGGGTGGATAGTATCCCGGCTGGTCCTGCAGGGCGCTGTCGGCGAAAGCCCCTTCGGGCAGAAGCGCCGCGCCGACGGCAACGCTCACGCCGTTCAGGAAGTCGCGGCGCGTAATGGCCGCGTGCATGCCGAGCTGTTGGTCTTTACGGTTCAAGGCACTGTCATCAAATCAATCGAACTCGATCCACGTGGTCTTGAGTTCCGTGTAGTCGTGAAACGCGTGTATCGATTTGTCGCGGCCGTTGCCGCTCTGTTTGAAGCCGCCGAACGGCACCGTGATGTCGCCGCCAAAGTAGTTGTTGATGCCCATCGTGCCGACGCGCACCGCCGCTGCAACCTTGTGCGCGGTGTTGATGTCACGGCTCCAGACAGCGCCTGCCAGGCCGTAGATCGAATCGTTGGCAATCGCGACGGCCTCGTCGGCGTCGCTGAAGCTCATGACCGACATGACCGGGCCGAAGATTTCTTCGCGCGCAATCCGCATGTTGCTGTCGACCCCGGAAAAGATCGTCGGCTCATGGTAATAACCGCCGCTGTCGGCCATGACCTGCTGACCGCCCGCTACCAGCGAGGCGCCTTCCGAGCGGCCGATATCGACGTATTGTGCGACCGTATCGAGCTGACCCTGGTCGATCATGGGACCCATGGTCGTGTTGGGGTCGAGCGGGTCGCCCGGCCGCCAGTCCCGACTGTGTTCTACGACCTTGTCGAGGAACTCGTCGACAATGGGTTCCTCGACGATCAGTCGGGTGCCGGCCGTGCAGGTCTGGCCGCCGTTGTAGAACACGGCCGTGGCGGCAAACGCCGCTGCCTTGTCCAGATCCGCATCGGCAAACACGATGTTCGGGCTCTTGCCGCCGAGTTCCAGGAATACACGCTTGAGATTCGACTCGCCCGAGTAGCGCATTAGCAGCTTACCTACCCCCGTCGATCCCGTGAACGTGAGCCCGTCGATATCGTCGTGCAGCGCCAGGTGGCTGCCGAGCTGGCTGCCGGTGCCGGGGAGCACGCTCAAGACACCGTCCGGCAAGCCGGCTTCGCTCGCCAGTCCGGCGATCCTGAGTGCGGACAACGACGTGTTGAGCGCGGGTTTGAGAACGACGGAGTTGCCGGTCGCCAACGAGGGCGCCAGTTTCCAGGCGGTTGTCGAGAGCGGGAAATTGAATGGCGTAATGGCCGCTACGACGCCGAGCGGCAGCCGCTGCACAAGCGCCAGCGTGTCTTTGGGTGTTGGCGGGATTTCGTCGTAGATCTTGTCGATGGCTTCGCCGCTCCAGCGTATCGTGCGCACGGCCGACGGCACGTCGACACCGGTCGTGTCGGCGATGGGCTTTCCGACGTCGAGGCATTCGAGCAGGGCAATCTCGTCAGCGTGACTCTCGATCAGCTCGGCCCAACGCACCAGCACCATCTTGCGGTCCGCCGGCGCCATGTCGGACCAGGCGCCGGATTCGAATGTCTTGCGCGCGAGGCGCACGGCTTCGTCAGCATCTTCCGGGCCGCAAACGGCAATGTCCGTCAGCGTCCTGCCGTCCGCGGGCGATGTTGTCGGGCGCGTTTCGCCCGACAAGGCATCGCGGTACAGGCCGTTCACAAATGCGCGGCCCTCGATGACGAGACTGGCGCTGAGCGAGCGCCAGTCCTGTTGTGTTCTGTCAAGCATGCTCATTCCCTCGGTAAAAGGCCGGATGCCTGCTTAGCCAAGTTCACCCACCGCGCGGTGGGCTTGTGCGATCGCTGTCTCGACATTTGCTGATGCACCGGCGTCGGAGTTGGCAATGACAATGCGCCCGAACGGCTGGCGGCCGCGGACGAACCAGTAGCGCTCGTCGTCGCCGTCGCCGTAGTAATTGTCCTCGAGCCAGTCCCGCGTGGCATAGCCGTGCGGCCAGCGATTGACGGTAATGGCCTCGATGTCGCGGGCCGGATCGAAGTCTGCGCCGGCCAGCATGTCCGCGAGCTGTTCGCGGGTATTACGCTCGATGGTCTCGAACGGCGTGGACAAGAGTTCGTAGCGGCCGAGCGGCGCCTGTTCGCGTTTGCTTAAGCCCGCGTTCGGCCGGTGTGGAAAACGCTCCATGTGCACAACGATCGGCTCTTCCGGCCCGTCCGAAAACTCGTAGCCGCCCATGTCGACGGGGAAATCCAGCATTGCGTTGACGTGGTAGCTGCCCGGCGCCGAGACGGCGCCAACGCCCAGCTCTTTCCAGGCACGCCAGTTGTTGACGAGTACATTGGTGTACATCACCGACACCTTTACGCCGCCCTTCAACGCTTCGCGCTGCGCTTCAGGCATTTCGGTGCAGATCGACGGGATGATGGCGTTGTAGCAGGCCATCACACAGTGTTTGGCGCGCACCTGGCCGTGACGGCCATGGCGAATGTAGTTCAAGACCACGTGTTTCGCGGAGCCGGGACTGCCGTCGTGGCGCGCGTTGATCACCGTGCTGTTGAGCCTCAGGCGCACGGATGCTCCTTCGATGTCGAGCTTGCCGTAGTCGAACGGAGCAAGCACCACGTCTTCCATCGTGCTCCCGGGAGCCGCGTCCGGGATCATTTCGCGCACGAGAAGGCGGGCAATCGATGCATTTCCGTCCGGGAAATGGTGGATGTAGGGTTCCACGTCTTCTAAATCCGGCAGGCGGGTGGCCTCGTAGCCGGGTAGTCCTATGTAGTAGGTGGCGTCGATGGCCGGTACGGATTCGATGCCGGCGCCGAGGTCCGTCGTCAGCGGCTGCAGGGCCGCAAACACTTCCGCTTCGGTGATGCCGAGGTATTCGTGGAGGTACGAGCGGTAGCTGATGCCGCCGAGAATCTGTAGACGTTCGCCGACAGTCTTGCCCGGAAATACATCATCCTCGGTAGTGAGCAGGTAAAGCATCTCGTCGCGCGCGGCTTCGCTCATCGGCATCTGTTTAACCGCGGCCCTGACAGAGCCGCGTCGCCTCGCGAGCGGCAGCGTAAAACGCAGGCCGCCGAGATCGTAGCGAACAAGCTTGTCGACGCCCCAGTGCTTGCGGTCGAAGAAGGTGGCGCCGCCAAGTTTGTGGCGCTGAAAGAAGCGACGGTCGTAGAGATCGTAGAAGCGGTCGAGGTCGACACCCAGATCGTCCAGCAGCTGCTTTGCAGTGGCCGGATAGTTCGAGGGCTCTTCGAGCGTCTGTGAACCGCCGTAGCCGATCACCGTGCGCCCGCCGCCCTGGAACTCATTGCGTATTGCGTGACCGCCGAAGTCTTCATGATTGTCGAACAGCAGGATGCGCGCGTCGGGGTGTGATTTGCGATAAAAGTGCGCGGCAGCCAGTCCACTCAGGCCGGCGCCGACGACCACAAGGTCATAGACGCCTGGGTCCTCGTCGACCACAGAGCCCCAATCGCGGCGTCCATCGCGTGCGAGCTCGTGTGCCACTTCGAAGGAACCCGGGTGACTGCCGCGCAGCCCCGTACGCGCGGGGGGATACGGGGCTTTCCCGCCCTGCTCGAGTGCGAGCATCCGGTCCGCGAGTGCCTTGCCGGGCAGCAGCGCTGTTCCGGCCAGCGCGCCGACGCCGTGCAGCAAGTCGCGGCGGCTGATGCCACGGTGCATGCCGAGGTGCTTGTCTTGCGGCTTTCCTGAGCGCGATGTCATGTCTGCGCCGACTCCACTACACGCCGGCCTGCCATTGTGAAGACATTGCCGACGTTCACGTTTGCCTCAGAATCGGGAATCCAACACTGAATTGTCAATTCCGTGATGAACCCGAACTACCGGGCCTATACGCTCCGCAGAAGCATGACTTACCTTGGGCTAGCCTGAATCATGGAGTTCGACGCGATAACCCTGTCCCGGCGGTGAAAAGCCCACGACGCTATCTAGACGGGCCCAACATCATGGGCCACAGTCCATATACGCATTTCTGACGTGACCACAAAGGAACGACGGTAAGCAACTCAGTACGACAAGGACGGCCCCGCACCGAATTTGACGACTGGCGTTCGATTGCGCTGGCCCTCTACATGGTGCTGGTCGGCTACGGTGTGCTGGTCGGTATACCGGTCATCAGTACGGCGTGGGTCAACCTGCTCGGCTTTACCGAGATTCAGGTTGGTCGCGTTGCCGGCGCGGACCTCGGCGGCCTGTCCATTGGGGCCGTGCTGGCTGCCGTCGTCATTGCGCGAGTGGATCGGCGCTGGCTGGTCGTGTTCGCGGCGGGTTTGGCCGTGACCGCCAACGCGCTGTGCACGTTGACCGTAAGCTACGAGCACGTGTTGTGGCTGCGGCTGGCGGCCGGCATCGGCAGCGGCATCTACACGGCGGTTGCCGTCGCAACGCTCGGCGCCACGGCCAATCCGGCGCGCGCGTTCAACATTGCGCTGTTCGCGTTTGCGTTTTCGCAGGCACTCGAGCTGTATTTCCTGCCCAAGCTGTCGATGAACGGGATCTACCTCGTGTTCGTCGTCTGCTACGCCTTCGGACTGTTGTTCCTCGGCTGGCTGCCGCGGCGCCCGGCAAGCGCGGAGCAGGCGATCGACGCAAGCCCGGACGCGAACCCCGGCGTCACGTTTGCGGAACCCCCCGCCGTACCGGCGTATGTTCCGTGGCTCGTGCTTGCAGCCATGTTCGTGACTTACGTCAACATTGGCGCCTACTGGACCTACATCGAACTGGCCAGTGCAGCCTCTGAGGCCAGCCCGGAATGGGTGGGCAAAGTGCTGGTGTGGACCGCGCTGTTTTCGATCCTGGGCTGCCTGTTTGCAACCGTCATTAGCAGTCGCTTCGGGTTGGCGCGCCCGCTGCTCGTCACGCTGGTTGTGCAGGCGATTATCGTCGCGATGCTCGCCAACGGTATTAACAACGTCAACATCGTGATCAGCCTGTTCAGCTTCAACTTCCTGTGGATTTTCATCGACGTGTACCAGATGGCGACCGTTGCGAATGTCGATCGCTCGGGGCGTTTCGCCGCACTGATGCCGGGAGCGCAGGGGTTGGGGCAGATCGTCGGGCCGAATATTGCCGCCTCGATACTGGCGGCGGGTCTGGGCTATCGGGGAGTCTTTATCATGTGTGCCGCGGCATCGCTGATCGCCATGGCGATTTACGGCGCCATGTACTTACGTTTTCGGCGGAGCACTCCCGAGCTGGCCGACGCGTCTTAGAAGCCACGGCGGCAAGACCGGGGTGATACACTGGCCGCGCTCTCTCCCAGGGCTGCAGTGGTTCCACTGCGGTCAATTCCTACGCCCTTATTGGACGCGGTGAACAATCGTGAAAAATGGTACGGGCAAGCTGCCCGGGTTTTTGCGCAACGCCGCAAGCGGTGGAGTCTTACTCTCGCTGGTGGCCGCCTTTGGGTCTTCCGAGTCGATCGCGGAGCGACCGGCGGCCGCCGATGTGACGACGGTGGCTGGTTGGACAGTGTCTACACTTGACGAAGAAGGTCTCGATGCCCGCCAAATCGCAGAACTCGCTGACTTCCTGGTCGGCGAGCCCCATCGCGATTTCAAAGGTCTGGCAATCGCGCGTAACGGCAAGCTGGTCTATGAGGGTTACTTCAACGGCCACGATCGCGATGCGCTGGTCGACATCCGCTCGGCCACCAAGAGCCTGACGTCGATTCTGGCAGGCGTCGCAATTGAGGAGGGTCTCCTCGACGGCGTCGATACGCCGATGCTGCCGGCATTATGGCCTGAGTACGCGGCGCTCGAGGATGCAGCACAAAAGAAGACCATTCGTCTCGAAGACCTCCTCACCATGTCGTCAGGGCTCGACGCAGACGACGATCGGCCTGAATCGCCCGGCTCCGAGGATTACTTCTACGAGTCGAGCGACTGGCTGCGGTTCATCCTGGGCCTGCCGATGATTCACTCGCCCGGCAAACACTGGGCTTACGCCTCCGCCAATACCTTTCTTTTAGGCGCAATGATTGAGGAAGCGGCAGGTGTAACGCTTGCGTCTTATGCCGAGGACGGCTTGTTCGATGCCCTGGGCGTTACCGATTATCACTGGGCGGAAAGCCCGAAAGGCCGCACCGTCGGGCAAGGCAATCTGTCGCTACGGTTGGTCGACATGACCAAGTTCGGGCAGCTGTTTCTGGATCACGGGCAATGGGCCGGCGAGCAGCTGATTTCCAAAGACTGGGTTCAGGCGTCGATTGTCGGCCGCTACCCCGTGCCCTGGGAACACTACGACGAGTACGGCTATGGCTGGTACCTGCATACTCAAGCCGTGCACGGCCGGGATCTCGGGTACTATTTTGCATCCGGCAATGGCGGCAACAAGATATATGTCGTGCCCGACGAGCGGCTTGTCGTTGCGATCCAGAGTGAGGCGTACAACACGAACTACGGGCAGCGCAGATCGCTGCGCGTGTTGACCAGCGTACTCGAAGCGTTACCGCACGACTAACGACGACCTATTCGAATCGCTGCCGGAGATCGCTAACTAAATACCACCGTCTTGCTACCGTTCAGCATGATCCGGTATTCGGACTGATAGCGTACGGCGCGCGACAGTACGCGCGTTTCGATCTCGCGGCCAACCGCAACGAGCGCCTCGGGCGTCTGCGCGTGTGTGACGCGCGTGACGTCCTGTTCGATGATCGGGCCTTCGTCGAGATCCGCCGTAGCGTAATGCGCTGTTGCGCCGATGAGTTTGACGCCGCGGCTGTGCGCCTGGTGATACGGCCGCGCGCCTTTGAAACCCGGCAGGAACGAGTGGTGTATGTTGATAACGCGCCCGCGCAGCGTGTCACAAAGCTCGGTCGTCAGTATCTGCATGTAGCGCGCCAGCACGACAAAGTCGACGTTCTCCTGCTCGACGAGCTCAACGAGCTTCGCCTCCTGCTGCGTCTTGGTTTCCGGCGTAACGGGCAGATGAAAAAACGGTATGTCGTGCTGCGCCGCCAGCTGGTAGGTGTCTCGATGGTTCGAGACGATGGCCGGTATGTCGATCCGCAGTTCACCCATGCGCTGCCGATACAGCAGATCGGCAAGGCAATGGTCGAACTTCGAGACCATGATCAATACTCGCGCGGGTTTCGTGTAGTCATGCAGACCCCAGGTCATCGTGTAGCGATCCGCAACCGCTGAAAACCTGCTCTCGAGTGCTTCCGTTCTGTCGTCGGAGGAGTCGACGACAAAGTGAATGCGCATGGAGAAGAGTTCGGTTTCGGGGTCGCCGAACTGCGCGCTATCCATGATGTTGCCGTCGTGTTCAGCAATGAAGGCGCTGACGTCGCGAACGATACCGGGGCGATCCGGGCAAGTGAGGGTCAGGACAAACTCGGTTCCCGTCCTGCTCATGGTTTCAGCGTGTCGAGCGTCTTGTCGAGCGCCATGCGTGCGCGCTCAATCAGCTCGTCGGCCTCGTCGTGAGACAACGTAAACGGCGGTGCAATGATCATCGAGTCGCCGACGGCGCGCATCACGACGCCGCTTTCGATGGCATAGTCCCGACAAACGGTGCCCGCACCCACCGACTTGTCGAAACGTTCGACGGGCTCTTCGTTGCGGACCAGTTCGATGGCGCCCATTAGGCCCACCATTCTGGCTTCGCCGACCAGCGGGTGTGCGGCGAGCTCGAGCCAGCGTGTCTTGAGGTAGGGGCCAATGTCGTCGCGGATGCGCTCGACCAGGCCTTCGCGCTGGATCACTTTGAGGTTCTCGATGGCGACGGCGCAGGCGGTCGGATGGCCCGAGTAGGTGTAGCCGTGCGCAAACTCGCCGGCCTTGTCGATCAGAACGTCGGCAACCCGGTCGCTGACGAACACGCCGCCAAGGGGCATGTAACCCGATGTGACGCCTTTGGCGAACGGCATGAAGTCGGGTCGCGTGCCGACGTGTTCGGCGCCAAACCAGGTGCCGAGTCGGCCGAAACCGGTAATGACTTCGTCCGAGATCAGCAGGATGCCGTATTCGTCACAGATGCGCTGGATCTCGGGCCAGTAGCTCGAGGGCGGGATAATGACCCCGCCGGCACCCTGGATAGGCTCGCCGATAAACGCCGCCACCTTGTCCGCGCCGAGGTCCAGAATCTTTCGTTCGAGCGCGCGTGCGGTTTCGAGGCCAAACGCCTCGGGAGACAGGCTCCGGTCGCTGCCGAACCAGTAGGGCTGCTCGATGTGCTCGATTCCTGGAATCGGCAGGCCCGCCTGCTTGTGCATGGGCGCCATGCCGCCGAGGCTCGCGGCCGCTACGGTCGAGCCGTGGTAGGCATTCCTGCGCGAGATAATCGTGTGCCGCCCCGGATGTCCCATGAGGTCCCAGTATGTGCGCACCATACGAACAATCGTGTCGTTCGACTCGGAACCCGAGCCCGTAAAAAACACGCGGTTGAACTGCGGCGGACTGATCTCCTGAAGCAGCGCCGCCAGTTCGACGGCTGGCGGGTTCGTGCACTGAAAAAAGCTGTTGTAGTACGGCAATTCCTGCATTTGCCGATAAGCGGCGTCGGCCAGCTCCTTGCGCCCGTAACCCACGTTGACGCACCACAGCCCGGACATGCCGTCGAGGATCTTGCCGCCGTCAGCATCGTAGATGTACACGCCATCCGCGCCCGAGACGATGCGCGAGCGCTTCTCGTGCAGTTCCTTGTGATCCGTAAACGGGTGCAGGTGATGCGCGCTATCGAGCGCCTGCCATTCGGCGGCCGAGCGATTTGTCGAGGCCATATGTCAGTTACTCGGGAACGTAAATTTTGCCTGTTCACGCACGCCCCCCGACGGCCACCGCTGCGTGATGGTCTTGCGGCGCGTGTAAAAACTCACGCTGTCCGGCCCGTAGGCATAAAGATCGCCGAACAGAGAGCGCTTCCAGCCGCCGAAGCTGTGATAAGCGACAGGAACCGGCAGCGGCACGTTGATCCCCACCATGCCGACCTGAATGTTGTCGGCGAAGTAGCGGGCGGCCTCACCGTCGCGCGTAAAAATACAGGTGCCGTTGCCGTATTCGTGCTCGTCGATGAGTCGCATGGCTTCGTCCTCGGATTCCGCGCGCACGACGCACAGCACCGGGCCGAAGATCTCCTCTTTATAGATACGCATCTCTTCCGTCACGCGGTCGAACAGGCACGGGCCCAGGAAAAAGCCGTCTTCGTGCCCTTCGACAACGAGGCCGCGGCCGTCGATGACGAGGTCAGCGCCTTCCTCGACACCAAGGTCAACGTACGACCGCACCTTGTCGTGGTGCGCCTTCGTGACCAGCGGGCCCATGTCGTTTGCAGTGTCCCGGCCGTTGCCGACTTTCATCGCGGCGACGCGGTCTTCGAACAGCCCAACCACCTTGTCGGCGGTTTCGTCGCCTACACACACGGCTACTGAAATGGCCATGCAGCGCTCGCCGCAGGAGCCATAGGCCGCACCCATGAGCGCACTGACGGCGTTCTCGATGTCGGCATCCGGCATGACCACGGCGTGATTCTTGGCGCCGCCCAGCGCCTGCACGCGCTTGCCGTTGGCCGTGCCGGTCGAGTAGATATATTCGGCAATGGCGGTCGAGCCGACAAAGCTTACGGCCTGCACGCGCGAGTCCTCGAGCAGCGTGTCGACTGCTTCCTTGTCGCCGTTGACGACGTTGAACACCCCGTCGGGCAGGCCGGCTTCTTTCAGGAGCCGCGCGCAGAGCAAGGGCGCCGTCGGGTCTTTCTCTGACGGCTTGAGCACAAACGTGTTGCCGCAGGCGATCGCCATCGGGTACATCCACATAGGCACCATGGCCGGAAAGTTGAACGGCGTAATGCCTGCAACGACGCCGAGCGGTTGGAAGTCCGACCAGCTATCGATGTTCGGACCCACATTGCGGGAAAACTCGCCTTTCAGAAGCTCCGGGATGCCGCAGGCGTACTCCACCACTTCCACGCCGCGCTGGAACTCGCCCAGGGCATCGTCGAACACCTTGCCGTGTTCGTCGGTAATGGCGGCCGCGATCTCCTCGGCGTGTTCTTCCAGGAGCTCTTTGAAGCGGAACATGATACGTGCGCGTTTTAACGGCGGCGTGTTGCGCCAGGCCGGGAATGCGGCCTGGGCTGCCGCAATGGCGTCTTCGACGGTGGAGCGTGACGCCATAGCAACCTGCCGCGCCACCTGCCCCGTGGCCGGGTTGGTGACCGGAGCCGGCCGGTTCGCATCGGCAACCTCGCGGCCGTTGATGAAGTGGCCGACGACGGCCAGCGCTTCGGTGTGTTCTGCGGGCTGTGCGCTCATAAGATGACCTCGTTATCAGTCAATAGTGTCGAGGACGTGGCGGATACGCTCCAGCGCATGCGTCAGGTCGTCGATGTTGGCGTTGAGGAACGGGGAGAACTGCAGTGTGTCCATGCCGTTGCGCAGGACAATTTCCTCTTCCCAGAAGCAGCGTTTGTGCATTTCGAAGCCGCGCGCGCCGGGCGCTCCTTCGCGTGGCTTGAGCTCGATGGCGCCCATGAGTCCTATATTGCGGACGTCGAGAACCTTCGGGTGCTCGGCAAACGAGTGCAGCAGGTCCTCGAAGGGCTTTGCCAGTGCGGCTGCCTGCTCGAAGGTGCCCTCTTCTTCGTAGGCATCCAGTGCGGCAACACCGGCGGCAGCCGCGACGGGGTGACCGGAATACGTGTAGCCGTGGAACAGCTCGATCATCGATTCGGGGCCATGCATGAATGCGTCGTAGACATGTTTCTGCACCAGCACACCGCCCATGGGGATAACGCCGTTGGTCAGACCCTTGGCCGTCGTAATGATGTCGGGCATGACGCCGAAATAGTCCGCTGCAAACGGTCTGCCCAGGCGGCCGAAGGCCGTAATGACCTCATCGAAGATCAGCAGGATGCCGTGCCGGTCGCAGATCTCGCGCAGACGCTCGAGGTATCCGACAGGCGGCGGCAGCACACCCGTCGAACCGGCAACGGGCTCGACTATGACGGCTGCTATGTTGCTGCCGTCATGTAGCGCGGCCAAGCGCTCGAGGTCATCCGCAAGATGCGCGCCCCACTCGGGTTGGCCGCGGGAAAATGCCGTGTGTTCGAGGTCGAAGGTTGCGCGGATGTGATCGACGCCGGGAATCAGGTTGGCGCTGAAGACCTTGCGGTTCGGCACCATGCCGCCGACCGACACACCGCCGAAGTTCACGCCATGGTAGCCGCGCTCGCGGCCAATCAGCCGCGTGCGGTGACCTTCGCCTTTTGCCCGATGGAAACCGAGCGCAATCTTCAGCGCGGTATCCACCGACTCGGAACCGGAGTTGGTAAAGAAACACTGGGTAAACGGTTCAGGCGCCAGATCGACGACGCGTTGCGCGAGCTCGAAGGAGCGGTTGTTACTGACCTGGAAACCGATTGCGTAGTCGAGTGTCGCGACCTGCTCCTGGACGGCCTCGACGATCTTCGGGTGACAATGTCCCAGCCCGGTGGTCCAGAGCCCGGCGAACAGGTCGTAGAGCTTTCGCCCGTCCACCGTGGTGTAGTGGTGCCCTTTCGCGCCGCTGATGATTCGCGGCTCCTTGCGGAAGTCGCGATTGGCTGTAAACGGCATCCAGTATGCGTCGAGTTGTTTTGCTGCAGTTGCGCTGCCCATGACCCGATCTCCCAATGTCGAGGCTTTGCACAGAGTGTAGGCCGATAACCCATTGTTAAACAACGGGTTAAGTGAGTATTTGTAAGCTGTTGATTTTTCTTGACTCGCTGTCCAATATGTTTAGCAAGCTAAACACATGAGGCGCTACGGTATGGACTCGGCCATTGGTGAGAGACTCAAACAGCTGCGGCAGCGCCATAGGCTCTCCCAACGGCAGCTCGCGCGGCAGTCGGGCGTGGCCAACGCGAGCATTTCGCTGATCGAGAACGGCAAACTGAATCCGACGGTCAGCATGCTCAAAAAAGTGCTGGACGGGATTCCGGTGCGTTTGAGCGAGTTCTTCAGCGACGAGGCTGATGCGCCGGACCGCGTGTTCTTTCGCGCCGAAGAGCTGACGGAAATTGCCGACGGCGGTGTTTCTTACCGTCAGGTGGGCGCCAACCTCAGTCAGAAAGCGATTCAGTTTTTGAAAGAGCGCTACGAACCCGGGGCGGGCACCGGTAATCACGAGATCAGCCACGACGGCGAGGAGTGCGGGCTCGTGTTGAGCGGACGGCTCAAGGTGACGGTTGCGGGCGAGACGCGAATACTCGGTCCGGGCGACGCCTATTACTTTGACAGCAGCTACCCGCACAGCTTCGAGAACCCGGGCAAGGAACCCTGTGAGCTGATATCCGCATGTTCTCCGCCGACGTTCTGATCAAAGCGACCTCGCATCAGGCTTCGACCCGACCACCGCCCCTGGCTATCGCGAGCAGGTAACCGCCCAGAATCACGGCCAGCAGTGGCAGAAAAGGTTCGAACGGCCAGAACGGCAGGTAGAGTTCAGCCCACGTTGTCAGCGGGTAACCGTACAGCAGCTTCTCGGCGGTTGGCCACCACGCGGCGCCAAGGGCCGCGGTGATCAGGGCGGCGACGATAGCAACCATGCCCAGCATTGCGAATAGCGGCTGGTCCTCTCCATAAGGCCTGGTTTTTCTGGCCTGCTTGCCGCGTTTCTTGCTCCAGGCGGCGACGCGCAGCGCCCAGGCAGCAAACGCCGCCCAGTAGAACAGGTAGTCCAGCACTACCGGCTCGGCATAGTAATAGAGACTCCACCAGTAGGTGCTGAACGCATATGCCCAGAGAAAGTACATACCGCTCTTGTGCAATAGCTTCCATTGTCCGGGTGTCATGTGTTTGCGCACGGGCAAAAACGACGTGATGGTCATTGCGATGAGGAACGCGTAGCCGACAACACCCTCGATGGCGTCGCGCAAAACGTACACCTCGCTGACGTAGTAGTCGGTATAGATCAAGACCATCCAGAGGATGAACAGCGCCTGCCAGGCCATGCCGGCGGCAAAGGCGAGGCCAACGTACTTGCGGTTGCGAGCGAGCCAGAGGCTCAAGGGGCCGGGAAACAGGATCTGCAGCGATGAGGCGGCAAAAGCCAGCAACAGCCACGGAACGGCGAAGCGCACGGACAATTGGATCAGCGACGAAACCTCGGGCCCGCTCCAGGTCTCGACGAGCAACAGGCCGGCCAGCATCACGAGTGATGTCGGGACAACAATGAGACGAAAAAGCGGCCAGCCGTTCAGCGCCTTGTGCTGGGTCAACGTCTGGAGCTTGGCATTCAAGAAGGCACCGCGCGGATCGCAAATACGACTTTTATCCTACTATCCATGGATACCCCTGGTGTCTGAGCGTATCCGTCAGGAAGCGGCTGCGACGTTGCGTCCTGTTCCAGGCGATCACTTTTTCGACAAACCTATACAAAACTGAACAAAAGAAGACCGAATCTTCGGTTCGGAACTCCTAAGCTTCCGCGGTCGGTGCCTGCCACGCACAGACAAAGACACATCGAAAAAAATGGAAGCTTAGGACAAGACCTGATCATGAAGATATTACGAAACCCCATACCCAAATTTGTGTTTCTGACAATGCTGCTGGCGGTTGTCGGCAGCCTTAGCCATAAGGCGGGCGCACAGGAGGCCCATCGCTGGGAGCTAAAGGGTGGCGTCGTGCTGGCCGATCTGGACGATCCGCTCGTCATCGGTTCACAGGGTAACGAACCGATATTCATGCCCGGCGGCGACGGCGGGGGCACGCAGATAGCCCTCGAGTACCGGGCGTCCGAACTGCTCGGCTACGAGCTCTCGTTAGCCGCTATCGTGCTGCCGGATGTTGAGCGCGACGACGCCGACGGCACCGAGCGGCTCAAAGACAATCCACACTATGTCCCGATCGTGGCGGGCATCAACCTGCATCTCATGAACACGGAAAACTTCGACGTTTATGTCGGACCTCGACTCGCATACGTTCATATGGATGACATCGACGTCACCCTCGACGGCGAAGCCGAAACTTTTGGTGTGAGCAACGAGTACGGCTGGGGTGTTGCAACCGGCTTCAGCTATCGTTTTGGCGATCGCTGGTCGTTTACGGCGGATGCCACATACATCGACGTCGATCTCGACGTCACCAGGCGAAGCACGGACGACACTGTCGAACTCGGTCTGGATCCGCTGACCTTCGTTGTCGGTGCGTCCTACCGTTTCTAGGAATGAAAACACCCCTGTTTGTTGTGCTGTTAGCCTGCCTTCAGGGCTGCGCACCGGATTCCGCAGCCCTGAAAGAGCGGCGGGACGACGGCAGCACCTTGCAGTACCAGGAAAACCGCCACGATATCGAGCAGAGGCTTGGGCAGTCTGTCGGGCTGGTTCCGAGGAGCGACGGCGGAGTTATGGAACTCTATCTCAAACCGGCCTGTGGCCGCGGATGCGTCGGGGTCAACCGGGTGTGTGCGGCCCATGCGCTCAATCATGCGGGCTGTGCCGTCGCACGGGCGGGGCAACGCGGCGACTGTGGATGGCGTCGTGTCTACGTCCACTACGACCAGGCGGACCGGGTGCTATCGGTCCTGGTCGAGCGCCTTCAAAAACAGGCGCCGTCGGCCTGTACGACCGGACGAATGTCGGTTTCCGGTTCACTGAGTTGACGGCGCGACGAATCGAGCCCGGTCGACGGGTGCTCCCGCGGTGAAGGCTTTCCTGGATCGATAGGCGACCGCCCACGCTGGCTTGAGGGTACAATTGTTAGCGACTTGCCAGCGCCGTCCACACGAGCAGGTACCGTGAGTTCGATTGATCGCGACAATATTGCGCGTGCCTACCGGCGGTACGCGCCGATCTACGACTGGGTATTTGGGCGGTTGCTCGAGGCCGGGCGGGTCGAGATCGCAAAAGCCGTCAGAGCTGCGTCTCCCGAAAGCCTGCTCGAAGTGGGTGTGGGCACCGGACTTGCCCTGCGGCACTACCCAGTCACCACACCAACGATAGGCGTTGACCTCTCCATGGACATGCTGCGCCGGGCGCAGGATGTCGTGCGTGATCAGCAGCTTGGCAGCGTGATGCTGCTTCGCTGCGATGCCGAAAGGCTGCCCTTACGCGATTCCAGCGTCGACTGCATCACCTTGCCTTACGTGCTTTCCGTAACGCCGAACCCCGCCGCGTTGATGGACGAGTTGCGGAGAGTATGCCGGCCCGGTGGCGTGATCCTGATACTCAATCACTTCAAAGGGGCCGGCGTCTGGCAGTTCGGGGAGCGCCTCATTGCGCCACTGGCCGATCGCGTAGGATTTCGTTCCGATCTTGCGATCGACGTGCTCGAACACCCCGCGTGGACAATCGAGCACGTCTCCGGCGTGAATCTGTTCGCTCTTTCCAAGTTGGTCAGGCTCAGAAACGGAAGCTCGTAGAAAGCGATTCAGGTAAGACGTTTGGCGGGCGATTTTCCTCGTCTGGTTGAGTCGGCAAAAGCGCAGTACGCTGAAAAAGGCGCACGAAGCGCAACCCGATAGGAATTGGTTGCGCGCTTTTTCCTGCCCGTTCCGTATTACCGGGAGCCGACTAATGAGAGCCACTGCAACACTTGTCGCGAGCTTGATGCTGGTTGCGTGCACCGGCGATTCGCCGCCGACAGCTATCGATGGGGACAGTCCGGCGGCACGCGCCATCGATCCGAGCAACTGGCCGCTGCAGCAGAGCGTGTTCGAACGTAGCGCCAGCGAGGAAGCAGCCATTCGCGAGCTGCTCGACCGCATGACCGTCGAGGAGAAGGTAGGGCAGATCATCCAGGCCGATATTGCGTCGGTGACTCCGGACGACGTGCGCGAATTTAATCTGGGCTCGGTCCTGAACGGCGGCGGTTCCGCCCCGGGCGGAGACAATCGCACTTCCGCTGACCAGTGGCTCGAGTTGGCCGACGAGTTCTGGTACGCCTCCACCGATCGCGCGGACGGCGGCGTCGGCGTTCCGCTGATCTGGGGTACGGATGCCGTGCACGGCCACAACAACATCGTCGGCGCAACGCTGTTTCCGCACAACATTGGACTCGGAATGGCCAACGATCCCGAGCTCATGTACGACATCGGTCGAGTAACGGCCGTCGAAATGCTGGTGACGGGCCTCGACTGGACGTTCGCGCCCACGATTGCCGTGGCGCGCGACGACCGCTGGGGACGCACATACGAAAGCTACTCGGAAGATCCCGCCATTGTCGCCGCTTACGCTCCGCGCATTGTCGAGGGTATCCAGGGCGCGATCGGCAGCGCCGAATTCTTAAGCGACGACCGGATGCTCGCAACCGTAAAACACTTTGTCGGCGACGGCGGCACCCAAGGCGGGGTCGATCAGGGCGACACGATCGTCTCCGAAAGCGAATTGCGCGACGTGCATGCGCACGCCTACCTTGCCGCCATCCGAGCCGGGGTCCAGTCGGTCATGGCGTCTTTCAGCGGCTACCGCGGCGTCAAAATGCACGGTCACCGGGCGCTGTTGAACGACGTGCTGATTGATCGTTTTGGTTTCGACGGCTTTGTCGTCGGCGACTGGAACGGTCACGGTCAGGTTGCCGGCTGCTCGAACACGCAGTGTGCGGCTGCCGTCAACGCTGGCCTCGACATGTTCATGGCGCCCGACAGCTGGAAGGTCCTCTACGCCTCGACCCTCGAGCAGGTGCGGGACGGTTCGATCAGTCGCGCGCGGCTCGATGAGGCGGTAGCGCGGATACTGCGGGTCAAATTCCGCGCCGGTGTCATGGAGGCCGGCCCGCCGTCGTCACGCCGCTACGCCGGCGAATACTGGCGCCTCGGTTCGGCGGAGCATCGCGCCGTCGCTCGCGACGCGGTTCGCAAATCGCTTGTGCTGCTGAAGAACTCGAACAACGTGCTGCCGATCAGCCCCGAGTCAACGGTATCGGTTGTCGGTGGCGGCGCGAACGACATTGGCAAGCAGTCGGGTGGCTGGACGCTCAGCTGGCAGGGCACCGGCAACCGCAACGAACACTTTCCCAACGGCACGTCGATTTACGGTGGTTTTGTAGAACTCATGGGGACGGAAAACGTCCGGCTTGGTGAGTCCTGTGCACAGGCGGCAGCCGATGTTGCGGTGGTTGTATTCGGCGAAGACCCGTACGCCGAGTTTCAGGGCGACCGCACGCACGTCGACTACGCATCGGACGACGGTCTCTTGCTGCTCGAGGAGTGCCGCGCTCTGGGGGTCCCGACGGTGGCTGTGTTCTTGTCCGGCCGGCCGCTGTGGGTGAATCCCGAACTCAATGCGGCCGACGCCTTTGTCGCCGCCTGGCTACCCGGGACGGAAGGCGCAGGCGTTGCCGACGTGCTCGTGGCGAGCGACGACGGCACACCGCGTTACGACTTCGAGGGACGCCTGTCCTTTTCGTGGCCGCGCGACGCGACGCAGACTACCGTCAACGTCGGCGACGACAACTACGACCCGCTGTTTGCCTACGGTTACGGGCTCGACTACAGCGATGACGGAGAGCTTGCCCGTTTGCCGGAAGAAGACGGTCTCGACGGCAAGACCGGAGGCTTCGCAGGCAATCTCCTCGAATACGGCGATCCCGCCGGCGCCTGGGCCGTCGAGTTGCGGGACGCTATGGGCAGCACCCGGATCACCGACGGTCGCGGGCAGAGCGCCGCCGGCCAGCTGATCCTCGAGCCGGCGGACTACGAAGCACAGGAGGATTCGACGGTGCTCACGTGGTCGGGAGCGTCGACGTTCGCGTTGACCGGTAATCCCGCGGACTTCACGCGCGAGGCCAACGGCGATATGGCGGTCGAGTTCGAATACCGGGTGATTGACATTGGCGATGCCGATATTGGGATTGCCATGCTCGACGACCGCGCCGGCGGTAATTTTCTCGATATTAGCGACGCGCTGGACGCCCGGGCGGGCAAGGGCTGGAGCCAGAGCCTCGTTAAGCTCGCCTGCTTTGCCGATCAGGGGGCGGATATGGGCTCGGTGTCCCAACCACTTGTGATTGCGGCGACCGGCCCGGTTACGCTGCAAATCCGGTCAGCTCGAATCGTCGGCAACCCGGGCAACGCCGGATGTGCGTTCTAGCCCGCTTTCCGGCTCGCCGCCGACGTCGGGGCAGGCGCTAGAATAGGCCTGGTACGGCATCCGCCGCGCGCCGTACAAAAAGGACTGGGGGATTTTTCCGGCACAAACGTCGAACAAGGATAGCCGGAACGGAGGCAGCATCAGGCGACTATGTCCGAGCGCGATACAGTAGGAAACGTTTTCGTAACGATCAAGGAACAGCTGTCCAGGGTCGTCGCGAAGATTGTCCCTCCCAAGGACATCGAGGATATCGTCCAGGAGACCTATGTCCGCGTCTGCCAGGTGTCGGGACAGAAGCCGCTCAATTCGCCCCGGGCCTTCCTGTTCCGCACGGCCAGAAATCTGGCTCTTGATCACATCCGCCGACACGAGTTTCGCTTCGCCGGCAGCGTCGAGGACGATCCGGCGACGGGTTTTGGCGAGGGCGAGCGAGGCTACAACGAAACCTATGAACAGGCGGCCTCCGACGAGGAGTTTGCGGAATTCTGCAATGCCGTCCGGCATCTGCCGCTGCAGTGTCGGCGCGCATTCGTGCTGAAGAAGGTCTACGGCTACAGCCAGAAAGAAATTGCACAGGAATTGGGTATTAGTGAGAGCACGGTCGAAAAACACGTGTCACTGGGTATTCGCCGCTGCGCGGAGCATTTGCTCCGAAGCCGAAGAGCGAATGCCGAGGGCAGAGCAGGTGTCGTTTCCGGCCGCGGCCGGACAAGGAGGCTGCGGTGAATAACGTCACCCGCCTGACGACTCGGGAACAACGGCTCGATAACGCGGCCGATTGGATAGCGCGTTTCGATCGTGGGCTCCGCGAAGACGAACAGCAGGCGCTCAATGACTGGCTGGATGAAGACGTCGGCAACCGCGAATCGCTGTTGTTGATGCTCGAGGCCTGGGACAAGTCCGACTCGCTGAGTCGGTTGGCGGAGCTGTTCCCCGAACCCGTTCAGCGCCGCAACCGGCTCGGCACCTTCGCGTGGTCGGGTGCGGTGGCGGCCGCGTTGAGCGCCGTGGCCATCGGTTTGTTTGTCGTTTTTTCAGGTCCCGCCGATACGCCCGAGCCGGTCATTGCGGAGCAGCGCGACAGTCAGATCTTCGAGACCCTGGTCGGTGCGCGCAAAACCTTCGAGCTGGCCGACGGTTCGATTGTGCACCTCAATACCAACAGCCTGATCGACGTACATTTTTCCGCGGGTGAGCGGCGTCTCGAGCTGAAACGCGGAGAGGCGACCTTTACCGTGGCGCACGATGCGTCGAGGCCCTTCAGAGTCGTCGTCGGGCAGACTGTCTTCGAAGCCGTGGGCACGGAGTTCAACCTCGAGATCACCAACGATCAGAACATCGAGCTTGTTGTTACGGACGGTAAAGTTCGGGTTGCGGTGAGCTCGCCGGGACAAGGTGACGGAGAACTGGGTACGATAGACGTGCCTTTGCTGGAAACGCCCGTGCTTGTCGCGGCAGGGCATGAGTTTACGGTGGGTGGCGACCTGTCCGAAGCGATGATCATTGACCGCGCCGATATCGAGGCCCGGCTGTCGTGGCGCAAGGACAATCTAATCTTTCGCGGCGAAACGTTGGGTCAGGCGCTGGAAGAGATTGGTCGCTACACGACGGTCGAGTTTGTACTGCTCGACGACGAGCTGCGCAAGGAGTCGGTCGGCGGCATGTTCAAGGTCGGCGACATTCAGGGCACGCTGCAGTCGCTCGAACACAACCTTGGCGTCAGCTATCAGATGGTGGACGGCAACACGGTGCTCTTAAGCAAAAGGTGATTGTCGAAAGGTAATTGGCAGAAAGTAATACGCCGCAAATGGATTTTTTCTCGAATGATTTGGCACTGGGGGGGCTGGCATCATTCACTTACTCAAGCATGTTCGTCGATATGACTGGCGGAAATTTTCCTCCCAGTCGTCTCTCCTGCAGGCGCGATATTTACGCCGAGCAGGGGAGGACGAACGACGTGCGTCGACAGTTTACTGGATCGTTGCTTTAACGACGATGATCGTGTTGGCCGCCGCCGACGTGCGAGCGGACCCACTCGATTCCGACAAGCTCATTACCTTCGACATTCCCCGGCAGCGCGCGGACATCTCGCTCATACAGTTCGCAGAACAAGCGGACATGACGTTCATTTTTCCTTTTGAAAAAGCGAAGGAAATTATTGCGAACGAAGTGATTGGCGAGTACACGCGACGAGAGGCCATCGAACGCCTGCTGACAGGCACCGGACTCTCGGCAACCGCCGGTGAGAGCGGCAACATCGCCATAGCTTCTGGAGCAGCAACACCGTCTTCGGGGGGTAAAGAAGCTATGAACACAGCACCAAAGTCGGTCGGCATAGCGGCCATGTTTGCAGCCGTATTCGGGGCGCCGGACGTAGGCGCGCAGGAGGCCGGCGACAATATCGCCATTGAGGAAATTGTCGTCACGGCGACCCGGCGTTCGACAAATATTCAGGACACGCCGCTGGCCATCTCCGCGTTCAGTCAGGCAACGCTCGACCGCAACCATGTCGTCTCGATGCTCGACCTGAGGGGGCTTGTGCCCAATCTTCAGTTCTTCAACAACGGCGACCACGCCGTGCCGCTGATCTTTATTCGCGGATTGGGCACGCGTAACCAGACCGAGGCCGGCGACCAGGGCATAGCCTTCTATTCCGACGGCGTGTTTTCGGCGCGCTCACAGGGCACAACGGTCATGATGTACGACCTCGATCGCGTCGAAGTGCTGCGAGGCCCGCAGGGTACGCTGTTCGGCCGCAACTCGACCGGCGGCGCCGTGTCGCTGCATTCGGCCAAACCGCGTCTCGACGGTTTCGACGCCAGCGGCGAAATTGCCGTCGGTGACGAATCCCTGTTCCGCTTCCGGGGCATGGCCAACGTACCGATTAACGACCAGTGGGCCATTCGCGTTGCGGGCGCGAAGCAGGAACGCGACGGGGAAACCGCGTTTGCGCCCGGCAACCAGTTCGAGACCAACCGGCCGTACGGCACGATCGACATGAGTTCGTACCGGGTCAGCTCGCTCTGGAAGCCCAACGAAAACCTGAGCTGGCATCTCGTCTTCGAAAACTTCCGCAACAAGGGCACCGGCGACGTGCCGAGTGTCGACTTCGAGAACCGCGTCAACAACGCGACGGCGCCCGGCAACGTCGATCTCGACTCGGACAGCTTTAGAACCCGCATCGACTACGAATTCGATTCCGACTATGCCCTCGCCTACGTCGGCGGCTATGCCGAATTCGACCAGAGCCAGCTGTACGGCAACGGCGTGCAGGGCGACTCGCGCAACACGGTGTTCTCAACCTACGAGGCTACCCAGCACGAGCTGCAGCTCTTGAGCCCTTCGGACAGCGCCTTTACGTGGACGGCGGGGCTGTTCTATTTCGAGGAGGACAACAGCATCCGCTTCGACATGCTGCACGGCAGCTGGGGCTTCACACCGCAGGACAGCCCGAACGGCGTGCTGTCCACGTTTGTGCAGCCGAGCCGCAGCCTCGAATCGCAGAGCGTATTCGCACAGGCCACCTACGACTTTACCGACAATTTCCGGGTGACGGCCGGCGCACGCTACATTGACGATAAGCGGGAAGACGTCGGCGGACGCTCGATCGACTGCACGTTTGGTCTTGTCGGCGACCTGCCGGACAACATTGCAGCGCAGGCTTCAGACTTGAACGGCGCTCAGGGCTGCTACTTCCGGCAGTACAACGACATGGTTGGCGAGTGGGACGACACAACGTACCTCCTGCGCGGCGAACTCGATCTGAGCGCCGACACACTCGTGTTCCTGTCGCACAGCACCGGCTGGAAGTCGGGTGTGCTGCAGGACGGCATGGGATTCAGCGCGCTCGACACGGGTAACGGCACGCTCGACTTCTCGCGCAACAACGCGCTCCTGCAGGATCCGGAAGAGGTCGAAAGCACTGAGCTTGGCATCAAGACCGAGTTTGGCCGCTGGCGCATCAACGCCAATATCTTCTACATGGACTTCACGGACATGCAGGTAACGGGTGCGGTCATCGATCCCGTGACGGGACAGTCGACGCTCACGAACACAAACGCCGGTGGCGCCACCATTCAAGGGCTCGAACTCGAGAGTGAGACGACGCTGTTCGAAGGCGCCGGGCGTTTGTCGGGCACGTTTGCCTATCTTGACGCGACCTACGACGAGTTCCTCGGCAACGAAAGCAACTTCGGCGATTCGCGCGGGCGCCAGTGGAATCCGTGTGCGCTGGGCGTGGACCCGAGCGGTGCCTGCGTCGGCAACGTGTTCAACTTCGCGGGCAACAACCTGCCGTATGCGCCTGAGTATCAGCTGACCTTGATCTACAGCCACGAGTTTGCGCTGGCGCACGGCGGCAGCATTGTACCGCGCGTGCGGGCCAGCTATTTCGACGAGTACTTCCTGGGCTGGGAGAATCGCGGCGACCGTCCCGCGGGCACCCTGAGTCCAACCGACCCGGGCGAAGCGGACTTCGACCGGCAGCCGTCTTACACGCGCGTGGACCTGAGCCTGACCTACTACGCGGCAAACCAGCGCTGGAGCGTCGAGGCATTTCTCAACAACGCGACCGACGAGTCGGTGAAGACTGAGTTCTTCTGCTGTTCGAACCGGACGGCATACGGCTGGGGGCCGCGCCGCCAGGGCGGATTGCGACTGAGTTACGACTTCGAGTAGCCAAAGACATGGACGCAACCGAGACGAAACTGATCAAGCGTAGGACCCAAACCCCCTACTGGGTCATTGCATTCGGGTTGCCGCTCGGTCTGCCCGGGTGCGGAGGCGGAGGCGGCGGGGAGCCCACACCGGTTCCCGTCGTTCCCCCGCCCGTTCAAATGCAGTTTATGAACGTCACGAACGATACGGGCATCAGTTTTGTGCACGGCATTGACGGCGGCGCGACGACCATGCCCGAACTGTTCGGCGGCGGCGTTGCCGCGGGCGACTACGACGGCGACGGTGACGTGGATCTCTATGTCGTGCGCGGCGATCTCGGCGCCAATCTGCTGTACCGGAACGACGGCGGTAATCGCTTTGTCGACGTGGCCGATGCCGCGGGCGTTGCGTCGACAAAACCCGGCGGCGACGCCTATCGGCACAGCGGCCCGACGTTTGCCGACGTTGATGGCGACGGTGACCTCGATCTGTTCATCGGCGGCCTCGAGGGTGATCCCAACATCCTGTTCTCGAATAACGGCGACGGCACGTTTACCGACGTCACGGCCGGTTCCGGCCTCGACGGCATGGCCGCGGCCAATACGATCTCGGCGGCGTTCGGCGACTACGATCTGGATGGCGATCTCGATCTGATGCTGGCGCACTGGGGCACGCCGCGGCCGCTGGCCATGAACGGCGGCCGCGGCGACACCGAGTCGCTATGGCGAAACGACTCCGATCCGACGGGCATTCGCTTTTCGAGCGTCAGCGAAGCGGCCGGTGTGGCCCCGGCGGTTATTGCCGGCGTTGGCGGGCTTGTCGACTTCGGCAGCGACTCGCTCGACTACGATTATTCGTTTACGCCGACGTTTGCACGCATGGACGACGACACCTACCCGGACCTGCTTGTCGTTTCGGACTTCGGCAACAGCCGGCAGTTCATGAACAACGGCGGCGCAGGGGGCGGTTTTGCGTTTAGCGACGTTACCGATCTGACCGTCATCATCGATCGCAACGGCATGGGCTCAGCTGTAGGCGACATCGACAACGACGGCGATCTCGACTGGTTTGTCACGGCTATTTTCGGCGCAGGCGAAACGGTCGGCAACCGCCTGTACGTCAACGACGGCCAGGGAGTGCTCGAAGACCTGACGGTCAACGCGGGTGTTGCCGACGGCGGTTGGGGCTGGGCAGCCTGTTTTGCGGACTTCGACCTCGACGGCAACCTCGATATTTTCCACACGAACGGCTGGAACAATCCGAACGCCGTCGACGATTTCGAAAACGATCGCAGTCGGTTGTTCATATCGCAGGGCAACGGCACGTTCGTCGAGGACTCGTTGACGCTCGGCATGACCGATACCCAGCAGGGTCGCAGCGTGGTTTGTGCCGACTTCGATAGTGACGGCGACGTCGACATCTTCATGACCAACCGAGGGCTCGCGAACTCGGGCGCTTTCTGGGAAAACACGGGCGCCGGCAACGGCAACCGCTCGCTGACGGTGAAACTCGTCGGCGCGGCACCCAACACCGAAGCCGCCAACGCGAGAATCTATGTGACGGTTGGCGGGATCACGCAAATGCGCGAAGTGCTGATCGGCAACAATTTCACGTCGCAAAATCCCACCGAGCAAGTCTTCGGCCTGGGCAGCGCAACGGCTGCTGATGAGGTGAGGATCGAGTGGCCGGACGGCGGCACGGAGACCTACAGCAACGTGGCGGCCGGGCGGGTGAGCTATAGCGAGCCCTGAGAACGGCGGTCGAACGGTAGTGTAGCGTGCCGCAAACGGAGTCGTACCAGGCTCGTCGTAAGCCGCCGCGCGGCTAAAACCATCAGCTTTCGCGCAGCCAGCACCCAGCGCGACCTCACAAATCAAACCGCTGCGCCGGACCGCACTCCGCGTCGGTATTCCCGTACAGATCACCTGTAGGTTTCGTGCCAGCATGAACAGGAGAGACGTCAGGGCCATCGTATACGACCATGCTCGTGTTGACCGCCGTTGCCGCCCTTGGGGGACTGACGCTGCTGCTCGCCACGGGCCTGATCGTTGCTAACCGCAGGCTGCACGTCGACGAAGACCCGAGGATCGATGAAGTAGAAGACATGCTGCCGCACAGCAATTGCGGCGCATGCGGGTATCCCGGCTGCCGGTCGTTCGCCGAAGCGTTGGTGAGCGGCGACGCACTGCCCGGTAAATGCACTGTAAGCAACGACGACGAGCGCGCCGCGATCGCTGCCTACCTGGGTGTCGACATCGGCGCCGAGGAACCGCGCGTCGCCAGGCTCGCGTGCGCCGGTGGCCAAAACGTCGCTCGCAACCGTGCGCGGTACACCGGCGATCGCTCATGCCGCTCGGCTGCCCTGGTTGCAGGCGGCGGCAAAGGGTGTTTCTGGGGCTGCCTGGGTCTCGGAGACTGCGAACGCGTATGCGACTTCGATGCTATCAGCATGAACGAACACGCGCTGCCGGTCGTCGACGAAGCGTTGTGCACGGCATGCAACGACTGCGTGGAGGTTTGCCCGAAAGACCTGTTCAGCCTGCATCCGCAGAGCCATCGTCTGTGGGTTGCCTGCAAGAACCTCGAAGCCGGCGACGACGTGCTCGACGACTGCGAAGTGGCCTGCACGGCTTGCGGCAAATGCGCAATGGACGGTCCGGGCCTGATCGAAATGAAGAATAACCTTCCGGTGATTGACTACAGGGCAAAGGACTACAGAGCGAGGGCAAAACACGCAACGAAGACGCCTATCGAGCGTTGCCCGACCGGCGCCATCGTCTGGATCGAGGCCGACGGGCGCGTGATCAAAGGTGATGAGGCGCGGCCCGTGTTGCGTCACGCGACACGGCTCGAGGGACCTACCTGACGACAACCAAAGAGAAGCATCGATGAGCAAGTCGACGACCAAGGTGAAGTACCCCGCGGTGAAGTACCCCGGCGCCCGCGCGGCAATGGATGGCAACTCGGCGGTCATACACTGCGAGCGGGAGGCGAGCGACGCCGCCGGCGCCTACCCGATCACGCCATCGACGCAGATGGGCGAGTATTGGGCCGAAGCCGCGGCGGCGGGCCACGTCAACGTTGCCGGGCGGCCGCTGATCTTCGTCGAGCCCGAGGGCGAGCACGCGGCGGCGGCGGTTACGGCCGGCATGTCGATGACCGGTCTGCGCGCAGCGAACTTCTCGTCCGGCCAGGGCATCGCCTACATGCACGAGTCGCTGTACGCTGCGGCCGGCAAGCGGCTTACTTACGTCCTCAACATCGGCGCGCGGGCGATCACCAAATCGACGCTCAACGTGCATGCCGGCCACGACGACTACCACTGCATCGACGACACGGGCTTTTTCCAGCTGTTCGCCCACAATGCGCAGAGCGCTGCCGATCTGAATATCATTGCACACCGCATTGCCGAGCTTGCCCTGACCCCGGGCGCGGTCGCGCAGGACGGTTTCCTGACGACCCACCTGATCGAGTCACTGCTCGCGCCGGAACGCGAACTCATCGAGGAATACCTCGGGCGGCCCGATGACGTCATCGACACACCGACGCCGGCGCAACGCATCATCTACGGCAAGCGTCGTCGCCGCATCCCCGAGCTGTGGGACGTCGACAATCCGGTGATGGCGGGCCTCGTGGAGAACCAGGACGCCTACATGCAAAGCGTCGCGGCGCAGCGACCGTTCTTCTACGATCACGTGCCGTCGCTGGCCGACCAGGCGTTTGCGGAGTTCGCGGCGCTAACCGGCCGCGAGTATGCGCCCGTCATGAGCTATCGCGCCGACGATGCGGACTACCTGATCGTAGGGCAAGGTAGCGTGATCCCGAGCGCGGAGGCGGTCGCCGATTACCTACGGAGCACCCGCAAGCTGAAGGTCGGCGTCGTCAACGTGACGATGTTCAGGCCATTTCCGGCGGACCTCATTGCGCGCCTGCTGAAGGGCAGAAAAGGCGTCACGGTGCTCGAGCGGCTCGACCAGCCGCTCGCGGGCGACCTGCCGCTAATGCGCGAGATCCGTGCGACCGTGGCCAAATGCCTGGAGAACGGTCGCGACGTGAAGAATCCGGCGTACCCGGAGCTGCCGGGTTACGAGAAGATGATCGACGCGCCGCCGCTCTATTCCGGCTCGTTCGGTATGGGCAGCCGCGACCTGCAGCCGGAAGGGTTGATCGGCGCGGTTGAGAACATGCTGCCGGAGGGCAGCCGGAAGAAGCTTTACTACCTGTCGATCGACTTTCTGCGCGACAAGCCGTACACGCCGAAACAGGAGCTCTACCAGCAGACGATCGAGGAGTCGTATCCGCACGTACGCGAACTCAGCGTGCGCGGCAGCGAGAACCCCAACCTGATGCCCGACGGGAGTATTACGGTGCGCTTCCACTCGGTCGGCGGATGGGGCGCGATTACGACCGGCAAGAACCTCGCGATGACCCTGTTCGACCTGCTCGGCTACCACATCAAGGCAAACCCGAAATACGGCTCCGAGAAGAAAGGTCAGCCGACGACGTTCTATTTGTCGGCGGCGCCTGCGCCGATCAAAGTGAACTGCGAGTACTTCTACGTCGACGTCGTATTGTCACCGGACCCTAACGTCCTGCAGCACACGAACGCGCTCGCCGGTCTGAAGGAAGGGGGTGTGTTCATCATCCAGAGCGACCTCGGCGATCCCGCCCGGGTCTGGGCCACGATTCCGATCCGGTTCCAGCAGATGATCGTCGAGAAGAACATTCGGGTGTTCTTCCTCGATGCATTCCGCATCGCACGCGAGGAGGCGACCGACCCGGATCTGCAGCTGCGCATGCAGGGTGTGGCGTTCCAGGGGGCGTTCTTCGCGGCGTCACCCGTGCTGCAGCAAAAAGGCCTCGACGACGCCGAGCTTCTGAAGGCCATTCGCGGCCAGCTCGAGCACAAGTTCGGCGCCAAGGGCGCGCGGGTCGTGGAAGACAACATGCGCGTCGTCAAACGCGGCTTCGACGAGATCGGGGAGATCAAGGAAAAACCCTTCACCCTGGATGGACAGGCAGAGCCGGACGTGCCGGCCGAGCCCCCGATCCCCGTCATGGTGAAACGCCTGCCGCAAAGCGAGGCGCCGGCGACCGACATTCACCGCTTCTGGGAACAGACCGGCAACTTCTATGCACGCGGCATGGGTAACGACAACCTCACCGATCCGTTCATCGGTCTGGGCGTCATGCCGGCGGTCACATCGCTGTTTCGTGACATGACCGGCATCCGCTTCGAGCATCCGGAGTGGATCGCCGAGAATTGTACTGGCTGCGGTGACTGCTACACGGTGTGTCCCGACACGGCGATCCCGGGGCTGGTCAACGAGGTCGGGCAGGTGCTGGACACCGTCGTCAAGCGCGTCAAAAAGCACGGCAAGCCCACCGAGCACCTGCCGCGCGCCGTGCGCCGGATGGAAGGTCATCTTCGCAAGGGTATGCAAGCGGCCGGTGAAAACGAGCCGGTTAGCGGTCTGATCGAGGATGCGATCGCCGCGACGATTGAACAGACAATCGCGGAAGGTGACGAGGCGGATCGCGAGGGGCTGACGGAGGAGTTCGCCGCGTTCAGCGAGGAGCTCGACGGTTTTCAGTTTGCGCTGTGCCGCCCGTACTACACGCTCCCGGAGAAAAAGCAGGCCGGCGACGGCGGCCTGCTGTCGATCACGGTGGATCCGTACACCTGCAAAGGCTGCATGGAGTGTGTTCAGGTCTGCGACGACGACGCGCTCAAGCCCGTCACGCAAACGCCCGACTCCGTAAAACGGCTTCGCAAGCACTGGGACTTCTGGCTCGATCTGCCGAACACGCCGCAGAAATACATTCGCGTCGACAATCTCGAGGAGCGCATCGGCGCGCTCGAGACGATACTGCTCGACAAGGACAACTACCTGGCATTCGCGAGCGGCGACGGCGCCTGTCTCGGCTGCGCGGAGAAGACCGTAATGCACCTGTTCGTCGCGACCGTCGAGGCGCTGATGCAGCCGCGTATCGAGGCGCATGTCGCAAAGCTCGACGCATTGATCGGCAAGCTCAAGCAGTCCGTGCAGGACCGGCTCGTGGGTGACATCGATCTCGGCGATACGGCGGAGATGGCGCGCGTCGTCGAGGCCATCGGCGACAATGACGTGACCTTGGCCGGCATAGCGGATCGGATAGAACACGACAAAGGGGCAGAGCCCATCGATCCGGCCTGGCTGAAGCGGATGACCGGTCTGATCGGCGAGCTGGAAACGCTCAAATGGCGTTACGTTGAGGGCACGACCGGGCGAGGGCGCGCGCGCATGGGCATGCTCAACGCCACGGGTTGTACCTCCGTGTGGGGCAGCACCTACCCGTTCAACCCGTATCCGTTCCCGTGGGCCAATCACCTGTTCCAGGACGCCCCGTCGTTGGCGATGGGCGTGTTCGAAGGTCACATGGCCAAGATGGCGGAAGGTTTCAAGGCCATCCGCAGGGCGGAGCTCGAGCTGGCTGGCGACTATCGGCCGTCGGTGCACGACGATGTCTTCACCCACTTCGACTGGCGGCAGTTCAGCGACGAGGAATTCGAACTGTGTCCGCCCGTCGTGGCGGTCGGCGGCGACGGCGCAATGTACGACATCGGGTTCCAGAATCTGTCGCGCCTGATGATGTCGGGCAAGCCGGTCAAAGTACTCGTCGTCGACACCCAGGTGTATTCGAACACCGGCGGCCAGGCCTGTACCTCGGGTTTCCTGGGGCAGGTCTCCGACATGGCGCAGTTCGGCAAGGCGATCAAGGGCAAGGAAGAAGTGCGCAAGGAGATTGGCCTCGTCGGCATGGCGCATCGCACGAGCTACGTCATGCAGAGCACGATCGCGAACGCCAGCCACATGATCGAAGGGTTCATCGAGGGTCTGCTGACCAGGCGCCCGGCGCTCTTCAACCTGTATACGTCCTGCCAGCCCGAGCACGGTATCGGCGACGATATGAGCGAGCGGCAGGCGAAGCTTGCGGTCGAGTCCCGGGCCTATCCGCTGTTCCGCTACGACCCGGACAAGGGCGTCACGGCGGCCGAGTGTTTCGACCTGTCCGGCAATCCGGCGCCGGACGCCGACTGGCCGAGCTACACGCTCAACTATCGCGAAGGCGCCCGCGAGAAGACGCTCGAGCTGCCGATGACGTTCGCGGATTTTGCGATCACCGAAGTGCGCTTCCGCAAGCACTTTCGCATGGCGCCTCCGGACACGTGGAACGACAAGATGGTGCCCTTGCACGAGTTCCTCGAGTTCGACGAAGACGACCGCGAAGGCCGCTTCCCCTACATCTGGAGCGTCGACCGCAAGCATCGCCTGAGCCGCCTGCTCGTCGACGAGACGATGGTGACATCCTGTGAGGAACGGCGTGACTTCTGGACGATGTTGCGCGGACTGGCCGGCGCCGACAGGACGGAGCCGGATCTCGCCGGGATCGAGAGCCGGATTCGCGGCGAGGTGGTATCGAAGATCGCCCAGGGTCTGGCACGGATTGCGGGCGAGGAAGGCGTCGACGTCGCGCCGGTTCAGGACCTGGCTGCCGCAGCGCCGGCGGATGCGGCGGTCACGGCACCGCAGGCCGGCGACGACTACATGGCGCCCTGGATCGATACCGAGGAATGCACGGCGTGCGACGAATGCATCAAGCTAAATCCGGCCATGTTCGAGTACAACGCGGACAAGAAGGCGGTCATCAAGGATGCGCTGGCGGGTCCCTACAGCGACCTCGTCAAGGCGGCCGAGAAATGTACCGCAGAGGTCATACACCCGGGGTTGCCGCGCGACCGGTCGGCCGGCGACATCGACAAGTGGATCGCCCGCGGCGCCAAATACAACTGACGAGTAACGCCAAAGATGCTCCCGTTGCGACAGCGTTATCCGACCTTCACTCACGGCGTACATCCGCCCGAGTCGAAGGACGACACGCGCGCGCTCGGTATCCGTCAGTTTCCGTTTGCGCCGGTGCTCGTCATCCCGTTGTCCCAGCACATCGGCAAACCGGCCGTACCGGTCGTGCGCGAGGGTGAGGAAGTGGTCAGGGGACAGGTGCTGGCGAGAGCCGACGGCTTCGTTTCGGTGCCGCAGCATTCGCCGGCGTCGGGTGTGGTGCGGCGGATCGGGCTGGTGCCGGGCATTGCCGGCAAGATGGTGACCGGCATCTACCTGGAACCGTACCCGGGTTCGTCCCAGGAGGTCGCCGAAGGCGAGCCCTGTGATCTCGCCACCGCCAGTCCGGGTGAGATTGTTGCCGCCATCCAGGCGGCGGGGATTGTCGGCCTTGGCGGGGCCGCGTTTCCGACCCACGTCAAGCTGGTGCCGCCCGAAGGCAAATCGATCGATACCTTGATACTGAACGGCGTCGAGTGTGAGCCTTATCTCACGACGGATCATCGCGTAATGCTGGAGCAGCCCGCCGACGTGTATACCGGCTTGCGCTATTTGCTCAAGGCGACCGGCGCCGCGCGCGCGTTGATCGGGATCGAGGCCAACAAGCTGGATGCCGCCGAGACGTTGCAGCGAACGGTCCCGCAAGACCTGCCCGTCGCCGTTCGCGTCGTCCAGGTGAAGTACCCGCAGGGCGCGGAGAAAATGCTGATTACGGCGTTGCTCGGCAAGGAGGTGCCGTCGCGTGGATTGCCGGCCGACGTCGGTGCAGTGGTCGTCAATGTCGCGACGGCCGCCGAGATCGGCAGGCTCTTGCCGCACGGCCGCGGCATCCAGGAGCGCGTCGTCACGCTCACCGGCCCCGCCGTCAGGCGTAAGGGCAACTATCGTATCCCGGTCGGCACGCCGCTCAGGTTTGCGCTCGAGCAGGTCGAGGTCTCCGATGACGTCAGCCGCGTGTTTCTCGGCGGCCCGATGATGGGGCAGGCGCTGTCGAGCCTCGACATACCGATCACGAAGGGGACCTCGGGATTCGTCGCGTTCACGCAAGCCGAGACCGGTGCCCAGCGAAAAGAGTATGCCTGCATCCACTGCGCGTATTGTGTTGACGCCTGTCCGATTCACCTGAACCCCTCACAGCTTGGTCTGCTCGCGAAGATCGCCGACTACGAGCGCATGGCGGACGAGTTCCATCTGCTGGATTGTTTCGAGTGCGGCGCCTGTTCGTACGTTTGCCCGTCCCACATCCCCCTGGTGCAGCGATTCCGCTCGGCCAAGGCGCTCGTGCGCGAGCAGAGGTCTCGCTAGTGGCTAAAGCTGGCAAAACGCTCGAGATCGGCACGTCGCCGCACATCGCAAGCGGCGCAAGCGTCGACACGATCATGCGTCACGTTGTCTATGCGCTGCTGCCGGTCTGCGCGTTTTCCGTCTACGTGTTCGGGCTCGCCGCGTTGGTAACGCTGGCAGCGGCGGTTGCGAGCTGCCTGGTGACGGAGCATCTGCTGTGCCGCTGGCGGGGCGCGGCGTCGACGCTCGGCGACTGGTCCACGGCGGTGACGGGCGTCATTTACGGTCTGACCTTGCCGCCGGCGCTGCCGGTCTGGATGGTCGTGCTGGGCGGCGTGATTGCGGTCGGTGTCGGCAAGTTTCTGTTCGGCGGTCTTGGTCACAACGCGTTCAATCCGGCGCTGGTCGGGCGCGCGTTTCTGCAGGCGGCGTTTCCAGTGGCGATGACCACCTGGTATCCGGCGCTCGAGGCGGACCGGTTCGTCGGTCTGCCGGCGTCATCGCTCACGTTTCCGTTTGCGACGCCGGTGTACGACGTGCTTACCGGGGCGACGCCGCTCGCGGCAATGAAGTTCGACGGTGAGGCCACCGCGGCGCTCGATCTCGCGACCGGCCTGACCGCCGGCTCGACGGGTGAGACCGGCGGTGTCCTGATACTCGCCGGCGGTCTGTATCTCATCGCGCGCCAGATGATGAACTGGCGCATACCGCTCGCAATCCTCGCGACGGTGTTTGCGTTGAGCGGCGTCCTGCACCTCGTCGCACCGGCAGACTATCCGGGTCCGGTGTTCATGCTGTTCACCGGCGGTCTGATGCTCGGTGCCGTGTTCATGGCGACGGACATGGTCGCTTCGCCGATGACAAACGCGGGCTGCGTCGTTTACGGCGTACTGATTGGCGCGCTCGTCGTAGTGATCCGCCTCTGGGGCGGCATGCCCGAAGGCGTTATGTACGCGATCCTGCTGGCGAATGCGGTGTCTCCGCACATCGACAATCTGATTCAGCCGCGTGTCTACGGCACGCGGAAGGCGTCGGGAGGACCCTCGTGAACGGGCCGGATTCAGAGCGGGCCTGGCCGATGTACCGCGCGCTGGTCGGAGTTGGTATGGCCTGCGGCCTGTTGATCGCCATCGTGTTTGCCGGTACGCGGCCCGCGATCGAGCAGAACCGTGCCGAAGCGTTGGAGCGTGCGGTGTTCGCGGTCTTGCCGGGGGCAGAACGCCGCGTGACGTTAATCCTGACGGCGGATGGACGGGTGACGCCGGATGTGGAAGCACCCGGCGAGCGGTTCGACGCCGCCTTCGACGCGGACGGCAACCTGATCGGCGCTGCGATCGAGGCCAGCGGGATGGGCTATGCGGACACGATCACGCTGCTCTACGGCTACTCACCGGCAAGCGAAACGATCACAGGCTTTCGTGTTCTGGCGAGCAGAGAGACGCCGGGATTGGGCGACAAGATCGAAAAAGACCCTGCTTTCCTCGCAAATTTCGAGGCGCTGGACGTCAGTCTGGACGAGACCGGGATGTCTCTCCGCAATGCCATCGAAACCGTGAAGCCTCGGGCAAAGTCCGAACCCTGGCAGATCGACGGCATTACCGGTGCGACGATCTCGTCCGATGCGGTCGGCGAGATCCTGACCCGCAGCACGGCTCGGTGGGTTCCCCTGATCGTGGAAAATCGGGACGAAATTGCAGCGCGGGGCCGCGATGAAGCCCGTTGAAACGACATCGCCGACCGACGAGTTCGTCAAAGGTCTCTGGCGCGAGAATCCGGTTTTCGTGCAGGTACTGGGCATGTGTCCCGTTCTGGCCGTCAGCAACACGGCGATCAACGCGCTCGCGATGGGGCTCGCGACCACGTTTGTCATGTGCATGTCCAACACGCTCGTAGCCGTGCTGCGCCACGCAATACCCAGGCAGGTTCGCATCGCGACCTACATCCTGATCATCGCCACCTTCGTCACCGTCGTCGACTACACGATCGAGGCGATCAGCCTCGACCTGCACCGCGCGCTGGGAGCGTTCATCTCGCTGATTGTCGTCAACTGCCTGATCCTTGGCCGCGCGGAGGCATTCGCGTCCAGGCACGGCGCCGGCATCGCAATGCTCGACGGCCTCGGCATGGGCGCCGGTTTCACGCTGGCGCTGGTCTGTCTCGGCGGCGTGCGCGAGCTACTGGGCAGCGGGTCGTTGTTCGGCGTGGCGGTGCTGCCCGCGGGCTTCGAGCCCTGGATCGTCATGATCCTGCCGGGCGGCGGCTTCTTTACGCTCGCTGCGTGGTTGCTGTTGATCAATTATCTGAAACAGCGGCGGCAGGCCGACGCGGAGCCGGTGCGGGAGGCGCTGCAATGAACGAGCAGTCGCTGTGGTCCATCTTCGTCAACGCCGCGCTGGTCAACAACTTTGTGCTGGCATATTTCCTGGGCATCTGCCCGTTTCTCGGCGTGTCGGCAAAGATCGGCACGGCAACCCGGATGGGCGGCGCCGTCATGTTCGTCATGCTCGTCAGCTCGGTGTGCGCGTACGGAATACATCATCTGCTGATCGCAATCGGCGCGCCGTTCCTGGAGCTGATTGCGTTTATCGCCGTGATCGCTTCTGCGGTGCAGCTCGTGGAGATGTTCATCAAGAAGATGAGTCCCGCACTGTTTCGCGCGCTGGGTATTTTCCTGCCGCTGATTACGACGAACTGCGCCATCCTGGGGCTCGCGCTGTTTCAAACCAACAAGGGCTACGGCTTCGGCCAGGCCATCGTCTATGCTTTCGGCGCCGGCGCGGGATTCACACTGGCGCTTATCCTGATGGCCGGCATTCGCGAGAAGCTGGAGTTTGCCGACACACCCCAAGTCGTCAGAGGCACGGCCATCGCTTTGATCGTGGCTGGCATCCTGTCGCTTTCGTTCATGGGCTTCGCCGGACTGGGGGCCTGACCGATGCTCAGGGAATTCCTGCTCGCAATTGTTTTGCCACCGCTGCTGTTGCTCGGCTGGGTCGCCGTCCAGCGTGCCTGGCGGCGCCATTTTTTGTTGTCCGATGTCGATGGGGACGCGCTTGCCGCCCGCGGCGGCTGTAGTCGCTGCGATTGCATGAACGATTGCGCGAATCCCTGCGACGCCGACTCGGCCGCGGACACTACACTTAGAGGGAGATCCTGACTATGAAGCTGGACGACTACGACAAGCAGGAGCGCTTTGACGCCAGAGTGTTATCGAGTGTGCGCATCACGCCGGAGGATGCGGATGCCGAGGTGCGCGAGATCGTGTTCGAGGTGAACCGGCCGGATTTCGATTACCAGCCCGGCCAGAGCATAGGCGTCCTGACGCCCGGCCCTCACGAGCTCGGCCATGACGAGCATTTTCGCCTCTACAGCGTTGCCGACACGCCGGCGCTTACGGAGGGCGGCAACCCGCAAATCACGATTGCCGTGCGCAGGGTTTCCTATATCGACGACTACAGCGGCGAGCGTTTTGCCGGTATCTCGTCCAACTATCTGTGCGATCTCAAAGATGGTGACTCGATATCGATCACCGGTCCCTACGGCTACGCGTTCGAAGTGCCCGAGGACAAGGACGCCAACCTGGTGCTGATCGGCTCGGGCACGGGCATCGCCCCGTTCCGCGCCTTCATCAAGCACATCTACCGGGACATAGGCAACTGGCGCGGCAAGGTCAGGTTGTTCTACGGCGCCCACTCCGGCCTCGAACACTTTTATATGAACGATCATCGCGACGACTTTGCCCTGTACTACGACGAAGACACCTTCGAGGCGTTCAAGGCGCTGTCTCCGCGCCCGAACTGGGCCGACCCGATCGCGTGGGACTACTGTCTGGAGGAGCGCTCGACGGAGATTATCGAGATGCTGGATGACCCGAACACCTACGTGTACCTTGCCGGACTCGAGGACATTCGCGACGAACTCGATCGCGTGTTCGCGCAAATGATCGGTTCCGAGCGGCGCTGGGCAAGGCGGCGCGCGGAACTGGTCGCGGGCGGGCGCTGGACCGAACTGTTGTACTGAGGCGGCGCCGGCGACCGGCCCGCGCGAAGGGGCTGCAGACGACAATGTCCGGTTGCTCATCGTCATGGGCGGCGGGCAAGAAAGAGTGATTGCGTTCCCTGTCCTCGCAAACGATTTCGTGCTATGAATCGCCGCTGTCCGTAGTGATTGCCGCTGCGACGACGGTCTGGATTCATTCTATGGAAGCGACATGACAGACAACCTGTATGCACCACCCGAGGCGGACGTCGATGTCCCTGTTGATGCGGAAACCGACTATTACGTAGTTTCTCCCGGCAAGTTTTTCCTGCTGAGTTTCGTGACGATGAACCTCTATCTCGTGTACTGGTTCTATCGGAACTGGCGGCTCGTCAAACTACGTACGGGCGAGAGCATGTGGCCGCCCATGCGAGGCATCTTCTATATCTTCTTCACCCATTCCCTGTTCTCGCGGGTCAACGAGAGGATCGAGTCAAACGGTAAGAGTTTTGATTGGCAGCCCGCTACCATTGCGACACTGGTCGTCTTGTTGACGATCCTGGCGAACGTGCTCGACCGGCTGGCCGCGCGCAGCATCGGCAGTCCGACAACGGACCTGATTAGCATCGCGCTGGTGCCCGTTTTGCCGCTGCTCATGCTGAAGGCGCAACGCGCGATCAATCTCGCATCCGACGATCCCGACGCGAAGACCAACTCCAGCCTGACGGTGTTCAACTGGATCTGGATAGTGCTAGGGGGGCTCGCCTGGCTGCTCGTGCTGTTCGGCGTGTACGCCATACTGTTCTATCCGGAGTTACTCGTCGAGTAGCTGTCCAGCTCAAGCAAAGGCCGGCAGCTGCGCACGCAGCTATCGGCTGGCTGCGAATGCCCGAGTCTCTCGTAAATTGGCGCGTTATCAATCAGTTAAGAGGGCTGGCGAGGCGCTCGCGATGCCGCGCTCGACTCATGTACAATGCGCACCTCCGCGCCCGTAGCTCAGCTGGATAGAGTACTGCCCTCCGAAGGCAGGGGTCGCAAGTTCGAATCTTGCCGGGCGCGCCAGTTTCCCCACCTTACGGTAGAACAGGTATCGGTCCCGAACCCTTAAGCCTTGGCGGCTTCGGGACTTTTCCCACGCCCTTCGCTAATGCTCCGGGCTACCTATACGGCTATCGCGAAAGCAAAGCGGCTCTCAACATGTTCACATAGACGCTGGCGGGCGAGCCAGGGTCGCAGGGCTTCATCTGCCTTGCCTACATCCGGACTGGGTGTCCACGGAAATGGGCGGTGAGAGTGCGCCGCTGACGTCGGAGCAGTCGGTGTCCGCCATGCGGCAGGTCATCGGCGGCCTGAGGGCGGACGACAACGGTGCCTCCCGCTCGCTCGAGGGAGAGAACGTCGCGTGGTGATCGCGTGCTCGGAAATGGGCCGTGAGAGGAGTAAGATCAGCATTAGATGCACGTATCCACGTCTGAATAACGACAACGCCGGCTACGGATGGCTACGGCACAGAGTGCTGATCGAATCCGATGTCCGAAAGACGGTCTCACAAAAAGGAAATCCTTATAGGTATCGTCGTGACTGTAGCCGGCGGTCTGATATTGCATTTCCTGCTGGGTGAGGGACCACCTGCACGCTTAACTGAAAACAACGAGTGCTATGCGCACCGTTCCGGCGCGCTTCGCCTCGACTGCCCTGACTTTCTCGACGCGATTTCCGTGCGGGATGCGGCCGGATATATCCATGTGACGCTTGGCAACGGCGGGGAGCCTGTATTCATCCACTACCACGCATACCACGGAAAATTCGACCGCATCTTTCGGAACGATAACTTCATAGCCTTCGATGCGAGACCACTTGATGAATCCGCGGCCAAGGTGTATCTGCGACTCAGGGATTGGGTCATAAACGCGAACGATGATGCTGAGAATTCGACGCTACTTAGCATGATAAATAAGGGAGACGGCGAATCGGGCCAACTCCACTTTCTCGGCGCAAGCCGGCGAGATGAAGTGATTGGATCGTCGGTGGTGTTTATTGCGCGGCGTGTCGAGAACGGTGTGCTCGTCTTTGCCGTCGGCAAAGTCGACGGAGCCTTATGGGAACGCCACCAGTCGCAAATCCGCCAGGCTATTGCCAATTCTCGCTTCGATGCGACGGCTGTACTCAATCACCACCTCACTTTCAATGGATTTCGTGAATCAGTTATTTCTCCGGACGAGGTCAGAAAAGCCACGCCGGCCGGTCTGACGCTACGTTATACGGTTGACGAAAACGGTGAGGAAGGCATTAGCGAAACCGTGCACATCTATTCGACCAACTCTGTAGGGGCCAAGGCGGTGATATCTCGGGAATACTCGGACGGTCGTGTCGACGAACCGTTAGTGAAGGAATTCTCTTGGAGTGATCTCATACCCCGGATTCGAAAAGACGGGGCGTTCTTGCCAGATTACGAGTTACAGTGGAATGACGAATCAGTCAGTGCCTGGGCATATACTTTCGCCGACGATGAGACGCAGGATACCGATGCCGTTATCAGGTACGTTTTTAGGTACAAGAGCCTTCCGGCATTTGTAGGGCGGGAAGTGCGAAAAAGTGCCGGGACGACAACATACTCGCGCAGACTGGTCCGCGCAGAGGTCGAGCCAGTGCGGCCACCGATTGTTGAAGATTCGGATATCGAACCGGGCCCCGTTTCGGATTGACCCGACTTTAGCGGCTGGCCGCACCGTGGTTCTGCCAATACTTTGAGGGCCATCTGACGAACAATCCGCCCGGCGCGGCAAGAGAAAACGAAAGAAGTACGCAACCAGATTGATGGAGGCGCAATGTACCCGCAGGAACCTAAGCAGAGGACCTTTGGCAGAGAGCTGACGATTGGCATTGTCGTGACCGTGATCGGCGGTCTGATTCTTCACCTCGTGTTGCGCCCCGGGCCCGAACCTCTGGCAATAGGGCCAAACCTAAAATACGCACATGTGAGCGGCGCGCTGCAGCTGCAATATCCGAGATTCCTCAAGGGGGTTGAGGAGGCTGAGTCCGAGAGCCGAATAGGCGTTCAGTTCGGCAGCGTAAATCGAGATCTATTCAGCTATGCTGTGGACGACATTTTCGGCTCCAATGACTTCATGTTCGTTGTTGCCGCGCCAGTCACCGAAAACGAACTCATTGGCTGGCTTGCGCTGGCCAGTATTGTGACCGAAAAGAAAGACGGGCTGATCATATCCAGTAAAGTCGTGGAACAAGAACTGGGGTTTCTTTCAAACGACACGCCATCCGGACAGCAGTCGTCGGGCATGACCTTCCGACTGGTTCACGAGAGCAGTTTTTTGTCCGAGACAAATCACACATTTCTGGCTGGCCGTTTGGAGAACGGCGTGCTGGTGTACGCCTTCGGCAAGGTCAATGATGATGAATGGGATGAGAACGAAGCAAGAATCAACGAGTCGATCGACAGCATTCGTGTAGATACGGCAACGGTCCTGAATCGCTACCTCGATGCCAACGGGTTTCTTCACCACGTAGTGACTCCTGACGATGTAAGAGAGGCAACGCCAGCGGGCCTGACGCTGCGCTATCAGGTGAAAGAGCAAGGTCGCGACGATCATATTGAAATTGTCCGCGTTCAGGCAACCACTGACTTGTTCGCGACCATTGCTATATCCACTGAATACGCAGACGGTAGTACGTCAGAAAAATCAGAGGACAAAAAATTCTGGAGTGAGTTGGTTCCGCGAATTCCACAGGGGCTGAATTTCTATGCCGACAACTACGAGGCCGAATGGGATGACTCGAAAGTAGCGTCGTGGGCGCACGGCGAACTGGACGCTGACGGCAGCGAGCTGGTCTGGGCAAAAATCATCTACAAACAGCTACCCGCGTTTGTGGCCAGGGAATACCGCAGAGATGACGGCGAGATGGTGTATAGCCGAGTTCTCCTGAGCGCCGCTGTGGAGTAAGGCGTACTTGAGACGGATTACTGACGGCCAGCGGGCCGCCGGAGGACCTACCGTTAAGCGACAATAATGCACGGATTTTCCAACTAGACTAATAGCAAGATACTTGTGCTTGGATGACCACAGGCGTATCTTGAATTGAGAAAACACTAGGCCGACTCGTCGTGGCCAGTCCTCGACATCGGTGCAAAGCAAGAAAACCAGGGTTCAAACCCGGGAGGTGCCGAAGTGAAGACGCTCGCTGCCGTGCGTATCGCTGCAAACTTCGGTCGTGCATGCAGGTCATCGTATCTGTGCATCCTGCTCATATTGCCGGTCCTGGCGCAGGCTCAAATTCAATACGACGACTCCACCGGCGGCTTCACCATTGAGCTTCCGAAAATCCCGACGCCCTACGAAGACGCCTACACACACCCGAGCGGCCTTCGATTGGAAGTGCGCGGATTTTCGTTTGAGCGAAACGGCTGGACTTTTGCGCTTATCTATTATGACTACCCTACAACGCAAAATGCGATGCCGGACGCGTACGCGATCCTGGAGGGATCGCGTGACGGATCTGCCCGCCGCACACAATCAAGTGTGGTCTACGAACAGAGGACATCCGTGCAAGGCTATCCGGCGCTGGACTATTGGCTGCAAATGCCGGACTCGGAATACCTGGTCAATCGACTTGTCCTTAAAGAGCGACGGCAATACATGATGACCGTCGAATTCTATGGTGACACGGTGCCGGAGGAAGCAGCACGAGCGATCGCCTCTTTTCGACTAACCGCCGACTGATTCGATCGACGCCCACAACGAGAGGGCAACGGTAATGAAAGTTACGAAGGAACTAATGCGAAGCTCGCCGAAGCTGGTGATTGTCAATTCACTGGTGACCAAGTCACCGCTGCTGCCGTTGGAGCCGACCTGGCTCGCTGACCCCAGTGCTCAGTTGAGACACGGGATGATAATGTTGAAGGGCAGTTTCTGGCTGCCGGTCAAGGAGGTGCGATTGGTGCCTCACGAGGAAGTCGGCATCTGTCAACACAGAATGGCGAAAGGCCGAGCTTTCCTCACGCTCGGCTTGCTTTGGGCGTCGATTTTCGGCATCGGCCAGGCACTCGTGCCGTTCGAGTGGTTTTATAGTGCCGGGCCGCATCTGGCACTAAATCTGTTAGCAATTGCGACGGCGCCCGCGATCTTCGTTGGAATTTTCTTCATACGCCGAGAAATGAAGCCGATCAATGACCTCGAGATTGCCGCACTCAGTGAGCCGCTGCGGCGAGAGGTCCGCAAGATCAATATCTCATTCTGGCTATTCACGCTATTGATGTCGGTGTTTACAGCCATCCTTTCCGCGCTGAAAACATCGGTTCCACTCGACGACAAGGGCAATCAGATTGCGGAGACCGTCTCAACCACCGCGGAAACGCTAAAGGAAGAAGGCCCTACGATAGCAGTCGGCGCACTGAGTGCGGCCGACCTGGGTTCGGCGTCAGTTGCTGGTGCCGTGAGCATGGGATTGTTCCGGATGGTCTTCGGACTTGGTGCAACGGTTGCAGTAGCGACTCTCTTACTCTGGAGCCTGTCCTTCATGTTAGGCGATTCGCCGGTACCGTTCTTGATCACAATTGCTCTGGCTTACGTCGCGATCATCTGGCGTATTCGCAGCATCCTAAAGATGCAGCCACCGAGCGCCGCTCCCCAGCCCGCCACTTAATCGCTGGTTTCCTCGTAGCGCACAGGATTTACAAAATGTTCAATCTCAACAGCCCTTACGGCAGCTTCCTTACCACGGCTTTGAACTACGGCCAGCAGACGCAAACTATGTACGATCAGCAGATCAATACCCTGCTGGGCGAGCTGGAAAAGTTGATGCAGCACGGTGGCAAGCTTCAGCAGCAGCAGATGCAAGAGCAAACCAAGTCGATCGTCGATCAAGCGAGACAAGCTACACAACAGATTGAGCAGCAAACGCGCCAGAATCAGCAAAGGGTCGACCAGGAAGCCGCAGAGCTCGAACGCATCATTGCGATGAAGGAGCAGGAAGGGCAACGCAAAGACGAACAGATTAATCGTCAAAAGAAACTCGTCAAACCGGTGCAGACATCGACGCCTGAACAGCCGAAGAAGAGATCGAAGCCGAAAATAATCACCGAGTTCTATGACGACTAAGCCGACCGATTCCTCATATCTGTGAACCCCGGTTTGCAGTCACGCAGGGGGTAATGCGGAATGACCAACGAGACGCACAACTCAGAATCGCCGAACGGTTCTGATCAGGCACGAAAGCTCCGCAAGCACGACGTATCCGATAACTTTGTCGACTTTGTCGAGAAGGCGGATTTCCTGATCGGGATTCCCTATGGATTCCAGCTGGGGCCTGGCACCGATGGACGTAACGGAAATCTCTGGTTCCCGCCCGGTTGCTGGGGGGCGCCGACGATCGCCAGCATCTGGACAAGTCTCGAGCCTTCGTACGAGCAGCAGCGCTGGCTGACGTCGACCGAAAACGACAAGGCACTCGGGTCGGATACGATTTCACGATCCGAACACGCGCGCCGCCTCAGCACCCACTTTTTTTATCGCTACGGAATCTCGACGGACAATGCAGAGCATGAGGACGCGCTGCCAGGCGATGATGAAGCGTTTGCGATCGACTCAGTCCTGCACGTCCACGTGACTCGTCTGCCTGATGTCAAAGATCATTGGGTGCGAGTCGACACGTATGAAGCGATCAGCCAGCTTAAAGAAGAAGAATCGGAGGACGAGCCGAAGAATCTGGACCTGATCCTGACTGAAGTGAGCTTCATGCGCCCCAACGCGGCGGACGCGACCAGCATCCTGGTTCTCGGCGATGCGATGCTCTTTTCCGGTATCGGTACGCCAACAGGACAGGCGCTCCGCCAGCGCGCCGAGACTGCGGCTGGCCGCTACGACTGGACGAACAAGCAGTATCTGGCGAACGTCAAGTCCAGCGTAAGAAACAACGTCGTCAACATGATGTACGGTATCCGTGATCGCGATAGCGGCAACCGCGTTTTCACCAAGAAGATTTTGCGGCAGATGTTCCTGCCGAAAAAAGACATTGCTACCTGTTGACTCGGTATCAATCAGCGAGGCGAAACGATGGACTCAGTGAGGTTTTTGAATCAGATATCCGGCGATCTGATGTACGCCGGAATGGACAATCTAGCAAACGAAGCGCTGAGCCGAGCAAGTTATCGACAGGCCGAGCGTGGCTACGAAGATGCCATGTTCAACCTGTGGCAGAACAACCTGCAACAACAGTTTCAGAACTTCCAGGCCGGGACCGGTCCAGTGCCGGACCTCAGAGGATTCTATAACTCGCCTTACGGCGGCGGTCCGCTCACCCTCGGCCCCAGTGTGCCTCCCCCTACGGTGCCTCCTCTCCCGCCGGTGACGCCACAGCCTGTGGCGGCCGAATACGCCGCGCCGCCGCCGGATTTTGAGCCGGGGGAGGAGCTGACGGATGAACAGAAAGCCGAGTTCGAACGGGAGCTGGCAGAGATCAAGAAACGCCAGGAAGAGGCTGAAAACAAGCTAAAGCTGCTACGTGTTCACCGCAATCGTTACGTAGATAGCGTTCGGCGCAACGGCTATATCGTGAACATACCGTACCGGTTTGTCCCTGACGCGTATTACCGGGCGCGTGATGTCGACGTCTGGTATCCACCAGGGCTCCTCGGACTGCGAGGTGTCGGCAGCGTTTGGATCTCCCGCGAGCCTGGCGCAGAGGTCTATCGACGTATGGTCCAGGACTCGTACGAGCAGAAGCTGGCGAAGCCCGACATGTCGCAGCGGATCGATTTCGCCAATCGCCTGTTCCGGAGCTACCGGATTTTGATCGACCGGTGTCCGGCCGAAGACCACAACGATCCCGACGACAGGGACTACGCCATCGAAAACGTGCGCGCAATTGGAAAGACCGTGCGTGAGCAGTTCGACGACTATGTCATGCACTTTGACAACTATCAGGTTAGCGCACTAAGACCCGAAAACGACGAGAGCGCCGATACACGGAAGCGAAATCGCGCCGCGCATGATGTCAACATGTTCGAAATCTCTCTGTATCGAAAAGAGGAGCCACTCAATGCGCTGGCATTGCTGTTCGTCATCGATGGTTCCTGGATGACCAAGGGCCACAATGTCGGCCCTGACCTGCACGCTCATATCGAAAAAGTTGCGCCAGACGCGACTGGCGCAGTCCGGAAGCGCATTGAGACCGGGCTCCGCCGGCGAACGTTGACGGATCTTGGAAGATTGCTCGTCGGTCTCGAGTGCATTGCAACGGCAAGCACGGTCTTCACCTTCAGTACCGAAAGGCAGTATCAGCAGGCCTACGCGAAAGCGTTTCGCGGCAGGGTCAGGATCTGATTCTGGAAGACCGGGGAATCGATGTCCTACGAACGCTACGAAGCTGATAGACAACGACGCGCCGCCGAGGAGGCACGTCGTCGGCAGAATGCTGACTACCTCAGGCAGATGGAAGTCCAGCGGCACAACAGAGAGTTCCTGTCTCGGCAACGACAAAATGACCGTATTGACGCCGTTCAACGTGCCAAAAGGGTCTTCGACCTGTCGACCTACGTCAACGAGCCCTATTCGCCGGTTGGGGCTGGCCTATCTACTCGCAACTACGACTACAATTCCCAGCCGACCGACTATTACTACCAGAGACTGGAAGAAAAGGAGAGGCAACGCGAAGAGGAGCGCCAATATCGGGAGCAGCAAAGCTCGTGGATGCGAGAGCAGCAGATAAACAACCAAAGGCGACGTGAGTTTCAGGATTCGGTTCGCCGTGCGCAGCAGCGCGACGCACAACAAAGGATCAATGCGTACACCATCGCGTCTCTCGACAACCAGGCACGCATCGGACAATCGCGCCAATACGAATACAACGCTTCGGTACAGCGCGCCCAGGAGCAGATCGCGCAGCAACGGCGATATGAAACAGCTCAAGCGGCAGACCGTGCGGCGCGAGCCCAGGCGGCGCAGCGGAGTTACCAGGAGCAACAACAACTGCTGGTTCGACAGCAACAGGACGCCATCGAGCGCGCCGCCGCTGCACAGCGCAGGCTCCAAATCGAATCCCAGCAAGTTCGGCAGATGAACGACAATCGCATTCATCAGGAACTGCAGATGCAGCGACTGCGCAATGACGAGATGCACAGCACGCGGATTCGCGAGCAACTCATGGACGACCAGTTGCGCGCCTCGCGTCAGAACGAGGAGCGTATGCGACGCGTGCTTGACAGCAACCGGACACGCGTCAGCATCGACGATTACGCGCGTATCGAGCGGCAGCGGCTGGATATCGAGCGCATGCAGCGAGCACAACAGTCCGCTCAACTTGACCGAAATCGCCTTGAAGATGCGAGGATTCGCGAGGCACAGGCTCGCGACCGGCTGATGGCCGATCGCATAGAGAGTGCGCGTATTCAGGAGACCCTGGCCAGAGAGCGTCTCGATCGGGAGCGTCTGGAAGTGAATCGCGTCCGCGATGCAATGCAGTTCGACCGACTGGAGCGCGAACGCCTGGATTCTGCGCGGCTCAATCGAACACTGCAGACGGAGCGATTGCAGCGAGACCGATTGGAGTCGGAGCGAGTTCGGCAGACGCAGCAATTCGAACGTCTGGAACGCGATCGAATTGAGGCTGCTCGCATCCGCGAAACCCTGCAATCGGAACGCCTGGAAAGCGAACGCGTCGAAGCCGAGCGCATCCGCCAGACAATGGAGACGGAGCGCCTCGACCGCGAACGTGCCGAATCCGAGCGCATTCGCCGAACGCTCGAGACGGAGCGTCTGGACAGGGAGCGCCTCGAGACCGAGCGCATTCGCAGCACGATGGAACGCGAGCGTCTCGAGCGCGAGCGGCTCGAAACTGAGCGGATTCGACAGACGATGGAGCGCGAACGACTGGAACGAGAGCGGCTTGAATCCAATCGCATTCGCGAAACGCTGCTGAGGGAGCGACTCGAGCGCGAGCGCCTTGAGAGCGAACGAATTCGTCAGACGGCGGAAAGGGAGCGCCTCGATCGCGAGCGGCTCGAGACTGAGCGGATCCGGCAGACGCTGCAGAGGGAGCGACTCGAACGAGAGCGCATTGAAACAGACCGGCTGCATCGATCGCTGGAAGGGGAACAACTGGAGCAGGAGCGCCTTGCCGTCGAGCGCGTGCGCCGAGAGGCGGAGACGCAAAGACTCGAGCGGGATCGTAGGGAGGTCGAACGTGCGGCGGTCGAACGCGTGCGCAGCGAGTTCCAGGCTCGCCGGCTCGATGAGGAACGCCAACTGCAGGAACGCTTGCGCGAAGCAACCGAGCGAACGCGGCAGCAACGCGAGCGAGAGGCGGCAGAGCGAATTCGGAAAGAATCGGAAGAAAACCGCCGTCGGCAGGAGCGCGAAGCAACTCGGCGCATCCATACGGAGATAGCGGATCGGCTGGAGTCACAGCGACAGGAGCAGGCTCGCCGAATCGCAGCCGAAATGCAAACCCAACGGGCCACTCGTACGGACGCGATGATCGAACGTCTCAAGACGCAATATCAGCAGAAGTCGGACACCGAGATTGGTGCTGTGCGATCGACGCTCGGCAGGGAGTACCGGGCACGCGAGCGCAAGGAGGTGCGTGCAGCGATCGGACAGATCAGGAGCGACATGTCGCGCAAGGAAACCAAACTCATTGAGGAGAGCCAAACGACGATTCGCTCGGAACTTGGCGCGAAGGAGCAAAGAATGCTGGCGGAGGCGTTCCAGGTCGCTGGTATCCGGGCGTTTGCTCCACCGACGAAGATGCCGCCAAAGCGCACGGTTCCAAAGTCGAGTCAATCCGTGATTCGCGAGTTTGGCTCCGATGATCATGTTGTTCGTATGCTGGGCCTGCACGGCGACGGTCCGTTCGCCCGCCGCCAAAGAATGCTCATGGGCGGTGACCTGATCGCTGACCGGGCTTACATCATTAATGAGGCCGACAAGAGCCTGCAGCAGCGTCAGGCACTCGAAGCTGGCGGCTCGGTCCAAGCACCATCCGGTGCTAAATCCGCTGGCGGCGGCACGGGAGGTGGCAGCGGCAAGGGAGGTAGTGGCGGCGGATCAGGCGGCAATAGCTCAGGCGGTGAAGACGGCCCGCCGAAAGAGCCCGCCGGCATGGCGGCATTGCTAGACGATCAGGGCACATTCAAGGACCCCGCGATCGAGGCGAAGTACAGCACTTACGCCGGGAGGAATCGGAAAGCACGCAAGATGATACTGGAGCGGCTCTCATGGGCGCGTCTGGCACAGGCCAGCCCGATCGTAAAGGCCGCAATCGCCGCCGTCGGGGCAGACCGCAAATCGAAAGCCAATGTCGAATCGATGAATCCAGTCGGCGATCCGGAAATCTGGCCAATTCCCGACGGTCCTCTTCGTCGTGAGTTGGACAACACGGCGCGATGGCGACGGGACTTTGTGCTGAGCCGAGACGCAATAGATAGAGAGTATTGGCCAAAAGAGAGCGACACCCGAACCCAGAAGCAGGAAGACTATCGCCGGGATCAGTTCGTTCCGCGGCGCACGGCTATTGGTCAGGCGGCAGAACAAATCGGCATGCAGGCCCTTGCAGCCCTCATCGCAGCCAGAAAGAACGCGAATTGGCTGTATCCGCTACCCGGGTCCTTGTCGCAGCGAGTACCGGACGTCGAATTGGACGATGACGGATCGCATATCAGTCTGGTCGTCCCGAAATTACCTGCGGACGAAGATCACGAGCCTGACGCGCACCTCAAACGAATGGGCAGGCCCAACACCTTTGACGCGATGGAAGAAGAGGACGGCGTTTTTACAATCTGGGAATCCAAAGGAACTGCGTCAAGAAAGAGCCTCATACTCGGCACTCGAAACATCAACGGCAAAGACTATGAGCAAGGCACGCCTGAGTACCTTGATGACCTCATCAATGTTTCAGCCGAGGAACTCAAGCAAATCCCTTACAAGGACACGAATCTTCACGACGCCCTGCTGACGGCGAGAAAAGAGGGTCGTGTTCGATACAAGATTGCTGTAACGCGCATTCAGGATCCGTTGTCGCCGAACCCAAAGGTGAGATCCGTTGAAACGATTGAGTGCGATGTTTCCAGAATAACGAATACATTGAGAGACGATTGCAAGAAATAAGATGACTGAAGAAAATCGAAATAGCGACACCAACCGCGGCCTCCGCGATGCCCTCGACAATCCGCCACCGATCGTCGATGACGTTCCCGGCGGCAACGGACCCGAGGACGGCGGCGGATCGTCCGAGACCAAACTGGAGAAGCATCAGCGCGAGGCGGCCGAGGGCAAGCCGGGCGGCCTCTACAACATGGCCATCCGCTACCGCCTGGGCAAAGGCGTGTCGCAGGATCACAGCGAAGCGCTGCGGCTCTTTCAACAGGCGGCAGACGCGGGCAGCGGGCCGGCGCTCTATAACCTCGCGGTTATGCACGACGCCGGCGATGGAGTTGACGAAAACATCGTGGAGGCGATGCGTCTTTATAGACTCGCTGCCGAAGCCGATTTCGACGTGGCCGAGGATCGAATCGAAGAGCTTTCCGGGTCACTCGAACTTGATGAGCGCAAAGCGGAACAAGGACTGGCCGCAGGACAGTTCAACCTCGGTCTCCGCTATTACATCGGTCGCGAGGTAGCCGTCGATTACGAAAAAGCCTACGAGCTATTCAAGCTGGCTGCTGATCAGGGCGATGCCCGAGCCCACGTCAACCTGTCCGTCATGCTGGATGCCGGTGAGGGTGTCGCCGCGGATCCGGCCGCCGCAGAAGCGCACCTGAAGACGGCTGCCGAACTCGGCAGCAAGCGAGCCAAAGCAGCGCTCGCTGGCGAGGAGTACGAAGAAGACGACGAAGAGGAACGAGACGCGTTCGAAGAAATCATGGAGCTGATCGGCCTCACGAGCGTCAAGGAAGAGATCCGGCGATTGCGTGCGAGACTCACGGTCCAGAAGCACAAGAAAAAACACGGTCTGAACGCGTCGACGATCACGCTGCACATGGTTTTCACCGGTGGGCCAGGCACTGGCAAGACGACGATCGCCCGATTGCTGGCCAAATTGTTCGGGCAGATCGGCATCCTGCCAAAAGGCCATCTCGTCGAGGTGGATCGCTCGGGCCTTGTCGCCGAGTACATGGGGCAGACAGCCGTAAAGACCAAAAAGGTCCTGAAAGAAGCAGACGGCGGTGTCCTTTTTATCGACGAGGCCTATGCGCTCGTGCCTTCCGGCGGTGCGCGGAACGACCAGTACGGCACGGAGGCATTGAACACTCTGCTCGCTGAAATGGAGAACAAACGCGATTCACTGGCCGTCGTCGTCGCCGGCTACCCGCGCGAGATGAAACAGTTCATCGACAGTAATCCGGGGTTCAAGTCCAGATTCCCGCGCCACATCGACTTTCCCGACTTCACGCCCAAGGAACTCAGAGACATCTTCGAATTCCGCCTGAAACGTGTCGGCCTTCGAGCCGGCAAAGCGGTCAAGGACCGGATCGAGGAGTACGCGGCGCAGAAGATCGCGAAAGATCGCCGCGACGGCGAGGTATTCGGTAACGCGCGCCACGTAAGGAACATCATCGAGCGTGCAAATGAGAATCAGGCCGTTCGGCTGGTCGAAGCCGAGATGGAAACGGGTGAAGCGCCGTCGAAGAAGCAACTCGTCACTCTGGAACTGGGAGACTTCGTGTTTCTTGACGAATACCTGCAATAACAGTGATAGGCGCTCCTTCGCCGCAACGTTCTTCGCAATGACCGCGCCGCCGACCACGCTGTCGCAGCTAACGTAATCCGGACACACGTTTGACGGGTAACTCTCACTCCTTTTTGACTGACCCAACGGCAAGAACGGGTCAGGACTTGCCACCGACCCAGAGCAACCACTGATCTCGAAGTCCGTCAGCTGACGGCTTCGCTGGCGGAAACCGTCAGCTAATACTCCGTCTCGAGATACTCTATGATCGCCCGCCGATCGTCCGGGGTAAGAAACCCCTGGAACTCCATTTTTGTGCCTGGTGCAAACGCCCTGGGATTGGCAAGAAACGCATCCAGCGATTGTGCGGTCCATCGTTTGTCGCCGTTGTCTGAAACAGCGCGCAACGCGTCAGAATATTCAAAGCCGGGAGCTGACGCGATAGGACGGCCCCAAAAACCGTCGAGATCTGGCCCAATCATGCCGGCGCGCCACGTTCCTGGTGTCCCATGGCATCCGGCACACAGCACCGACAGTGTAGCGCCACGTTCCTGTGTATCGAGTTTCGCTAGTTGCGATTCGTCGACGACGTATTCGTCACGCAGATTCATTACCGTCAGGAGTTGTTCGTCCGACATAGTGGCGCGAATTTCTTGATAGGCTTCTGCTTCGATTTTCGCAATCGCCATTTCGAGTTGGCCCATCCTTCGCGCGAGTTCATCGGCCTGGCTCCTGTCGAATTCATCTGAAGCAAATCGCAACATCTCTAGCTGGTTCAAGTACAGATGGCGAGCCTTGAGAAACTGGCGAACCAGTGGCGTCTGCTCCTTGACGGCGCGATTGATAAACGCCCTTTGGCTCGAGTCCAAAACCCTGTAGAAGTCTTTTGCGATATCTCCGCGGTTGGCGCCACGTCCGCTCTTGTGACGTATCGACACAAATCCAAAGAGCTGTGCGGGCTGCCCGATGGGTATGATCTCGTTATCCGCGCGACGGCCACTGATCCAGGAGAAGCACTTGGCATAAAGGTCTTCAAGCAATTTCCAGTTGTCGTCTTCGACTCGCTCATCTTCGACTCTCACTCGTCGACCGTACTCGTCGGCAGCTTCCGGGTTGAGTCGCCAATTTGTGATGAGGCTTGCCTGGTCCCTGGACAACAGGTCTTCGAAGGCGGCGTATGCTCGCGCCTCGTAAATGGCGACCTCCGAATTGAGTAGTGAGTATCGTTCTCCCAGTTCTACCAGGCTTGCCTCGTCTATCGGCGTGCCCGTGTACAGGTGATCTTCCAGAACGGAGAGGATCTCTTCGCGAACTGCCCACCATTCGTTCAGTGGACCAATCTCGTTCAGGACCGCATCCGCCATTACGTCGCGCTGCTTTTCCGTGGCAATCGAGAACATGGCGCGCCCCAGCGTGCCTCGATTGGCCGCTCGTCCACTTTGATAGCGAAGTGCGACAAAACCAAAGAACTGCGCGTTCTTGCCTATAGAGAGTTTTTCGTTGTCAGCCGGTGAACCGGTAATCCATGCGAATCCTTTGGAAGCCATCGCTGTCTGGATTTCTTTCTCGCCGCGCAGGCCGCTGTATTCTTCGGCGCTCCAGGTGTCGGTGTCTTTGGCGTCGTTTCTCCCCCCATCTCCTCTCGGATTGTCCTGCGCAACGCTGGAGTTCGATAACACACACCAAACAACAACTGACAATGAAAGAGCTCGAATCGGCATGTCGGTGGCTACGGCAAGTCTCGGAAGAGTGTGTAATTCCCAATCGTATCCCAGTACCGATCTGCCGGGAGTCCTGTTCCGGCGACCCCCTCACCTGGACGTCTCACATCTTCAAGGCTCTGCCGCAGGCAGCCATGTCAGTGAGGAGTGGTGCAGGGAGATGAGAACGCGCCCATTCAGTTTGTGGTAGGCGAACGTGTAGTCGGCGCGTGTTGCGTTGCCGTCGCCGTCGACAAACGTGTAATGCCCCATATCCTTATAGCCCAGCCCGCCTGCCTTCAGGATCGGGCCCGCGGCGCTCTGGAATTCCACACGCTTCCAACCCCGATTGAGAAAGCCCTGGTCGTGCGGGTAATCCGGGTCACCGCCCGCGAAGTATGCGCGCGCACCGGCGCGGTCCAGGCGAATGACGTCCGCCAAAGTGGGCTTGAATAGCAGCGGTTCATCCGGCGACCCGAAATCGTAGAGACCCAAAAGCCGATCGACATCACGCTCGGTGACGTACTTGGCCCATTCGCGCTGCGCCGCAATGACCTCGGCTTTGGTCATGGGCTCGAACGTACGCTCGGACATTGCAGACTCCCCCTATTGCTCAGCTGCAAAGCAGAACTGCAGGATGCCATCGGGCCGGTCGGGCGGCAAATGAATTCAGGTAAAGCAGCCAGCAGCTGATAACCTAGTAGCAACCAGTATCCAATGGAGCACTGAAGACAGATGCCAGATATCAAGCTATTCGAGCTCGGTCCTACTCGGTCCAGCCGTGTTCGGTGGGCGCTGCTCGAGGCAGGTCTGGAGTACGAGTCGATTGGCAACAACATCGACGTTTTCAGTAGTGCCGCGCTTCGAAAGATACATCCGCTGGGGAAGCTCCCAGCCGCGATCATCGACGGAAAGCCACTGTTTGAGTCCGGCGCTATCGTGACGGCCGTCGCCGACCTTGTTCCGGAGAGAGCGCTGATAGCGAAACCCGGGACGTGGTCGCGCAACCTGCACTACCAATGGATGAGCTTCGCCCTGAGCGAGATGGAGGCGTTTGTTCAGAGCAGCGAGATCAACACTATTGACTTCGTGCTACCCCAGGATCAGCGAGTTCCGGAGATAGTCGAGCAAAACTCGATGCTCTACCGAAGAGCTGCGGCGGTGCTCGAGGGTGTACTCAACGGAACGGAGTTCCTCGTCGATAATCGCTTTTCAGCGACCGACATCTTTGTTGGCTACACCGTGCATTGGGGCTACGAAGACGGCTTACTGAACGACTGCCCGAATCTACTGGCCTATCGGGAACGCCTGGTCTCCAGGAAACACTGCACGCTGGAGCAACACTAATCCATCCGGCCCCTCGCTACTCAAAGCGGACCGTCGTCGGGCTTCGGCCTCAGGAAGGTCTATTGGGGACTTCGTAGAATAGATGGTTTTTACGTTTCACCCGACGGGAGGCACAATCGACCCCATGGACGAATCACTCAACGTATTCGACGAACCGCTGGAGCCCTGCGGCACGGATCCGGTCACGGGCTTTTTTCGTGATGGTTGCTGCAACACCAGCGGCCAGGACGGAGGCTCGCATACGGTGTGCGCCATGCTCACCGAGGATTTCCTCGAGTTTTCCCGCGCGCAAGGCAACGACCTGGTCACGCCGCGTCCCGAGTTCGGTTTTCCGGGGCTGAAATCCGGAGACCGCTGGTGTCTCTGCGCCAGCCGCTGGGCCGAAGCGGAGCGACACGGCGTGGCGCCGAGGGTTTACCTGAGAGCAACGCACCGGCGCGCGTTGGAGCGAGTGCCCCGGGAGACGCTCAAGCCTTACGCGCTCGATCTGGAGTAAAGCGGAAGCACCGGCGCCTGAGTGTCAGCCGCCGGGTCGAAACGCGCGAATGACGGCATCGTCAGTTTCGAGCCTCGGACCATCGATCAAATCGATGCAATACGGCACAGCGGGAAAGACGGCGTCGAGACACTCGCGGATCGCCTTTGGACGGCCCGGCAGATTGAGAATGAGCGTGCGCCCGCGAATGCCCGCCGTCTGACGCGAGAGAATCGCAGTCGGCACGTACTGTAACGACGTCGTACGCATCAGTTCGCCGAACCCGGGCAGCATTTTCTGGCACACCGCCTCGGTTGCCTCGGGTGTCACATCCCGCGGCGCAGGACCGGTACCGCCCGTCGTGACGACAAGGCAACACTCGTGCACATCCGCCATGGCGATCATGGCCGCCTCCAACTCGGGCTGCTCGTCGGCAATCACGCGATACACGGGCTCGAACGCGGTAATCAGGTATTCACGCAAGGTCGCCACCACGGCCTTGCCAGGGACGTCGTCGTAGACACCCGCAGCCGCGCGATCAGAAACGTTGATCACGCCGATATGGATCGTAGTCATACTCCATCAACCTCAAAACCCGACGATAATACATCGGGCATCATTCACAACTTGTATTCGTCGCCTGCAGGCTATCTCAGGACATCTTCAAAGCGCTCCGCGAACGCCACAGTGCGCGGCAGCGTGTGCTCCAGGGAGAACTTGCTGTTTGTCAGGCTCGTTTGTTCCTTCTGGTGCTTCAACGTACCATCGAGCGCTTCTTCGTTGTCGATCAGCTCATCCACAGGGCACGCGCACCCGAGGAGGAATATGCGTTCGTCCCTGATCTTGGAGGCGATCCTCTGGCCTTCCAGAAATCGAGGGGAGAGGACAAATTGATCCTGACGCTCATCCCACTGACCGCCGAGCAGGACGATATTGCCTTGAATAAACTCGTACTCACCCTGAAGCAGCAAGGTGCTGAGTTCGTTAATGCGTCCCGTGCAGTCCACGACAATATCCGCTTCCAGGCGCTCGCTGCCTGCAGTCAGCTCAAGGAACTCTTCTCTGTGAGTAAGAGAATCCAGTCTGTGCGGAACGAAATGAATCAACGCCTTGGTGCGCTTCCAGGCATCCTCGGGCAGATCGAACGGAGCCTCTCCATCCCAGAAGAACTCGATGATACCGCCGGAGTGGCCATACCTTTGCTTGTTGGCGAAGTAGAAGTCCTGGATATCCCTGGCGCTTTGCCCAATCCAGTGGACAAGCGACGGCAAAAAGGGTCCGTTGCGAAACGAGGGATACTTGTCGTTTGGATAGGTCAGAGGCAGAAGGTGTTCCATAACGCAGTTTGCCGTGTCGCCGGCGCCAACCACCGCAATGCGCGCATTCTTTATTCGCTGGTGAAACGCATCTCCGCTGTAGCAAGCAGAGATGAAATCGTCGCCCTCGATGACCCGTTCAGACCGTTTGTCCTGCTCGAAGGAGTTTTTCCTTTGTTCTCCCATTCCATTGGTAAGAACAACACTTCTGGCTTCGACAGTTCGGCCATCGGATGACACGGAGTATCGGTTACCCGTTTTCTCCACGTTGTCGACTCCGTAGCCGAAGAGAATATCGGCATCCGCGTGAAACAGTATCATCGTAGCAAGTTCGTGAAGGTGCTTGGCCGTCGGATACTGCCTCTCCGCCAGCTCGTCGAAATCGCTCACCTGAACGAAGTGGCCTTGAGCAAAGTTCGAGTTGAGTCCCACCTTGCTGAAGGTTGGGGAGTTGAGCACCAGTGAGTCGCCCAGGCGAGAAAACGTAGAGCAGATATCGGCACTCTTCTCAACGATCAGCGCGTTCAAGCCGGGGTTCCTCTTCTTCGCCGTATAGACGAACATCGCAGCGTGAACTCCGGCACCAACCAGTATGACGTCGTAGTCAGTGTCCAGGCCTGGTTGTTTCTCTCTGAGATAGTTTGTCGCGGCGGCTACATAGCGCGCCCGGTTTCGGCAGTCGTAAACGTAATCTCGAATTTGCCGGGCAAGGGGCGCGTTGGATACGCTATCAAGGTTCCCTTCTTTCGAAAGCAAACCCTCGGCAACCCGGAAAGCCTGGCCAAGAATCTCTGAACCAAATCCATGCCCCATGCCCAGCGGGAGATGTGGGGCTTCTGCCAGCGTAGCGGAGTCGGCTGCGCCCAATGTCGTCATCAGCCTGAAATCCGGCGAGGCTGGACAGTGCCCGCCGAAGTGGTCTCATATACGTCTATCGGCATGAGTTCAAAATATCGGTACAAACGATAGTAAGTTACGTTATAACATTACGCTACGATCGCAACGACGGCCAGAAAAATGTCTAATCCATCAATCCACCCAAAATCTTGCAAAGATTCCAACAGCCGCGGGCAGCATGCACCAGCTGAGCGGGTTGCGGTGGCGGCGTCCCTTTGCGGCGCGCGGGGGGTACGGCTGACGACACTCAGGCGGGAGGTCCTTGAGCTGCTTTGGAAGATAGGTCGCCCGACGGGTGCCTACGCGCTGATCGAAGCGCTGGAGCGCAGGAACTCTCGCCCGATCGCCCCGCCCACTGTTTACCGGGCGCTTGATTTCCTGATGTCACAGGGGTTCGTCTCGAAGATTGAAAGCCACAATGCGTACGTCCCCTGCGCGCATCCGGAGCGTCGCCACGATTGCCTGTTTTTCATTTGTCGTGACTGTGGGGCGTCGGTTGAACTGGAGGATACGCGGCTCGAGCAGCGGCTCGCACAGGATGCCGCTGGGCTGGGATTTCGGATAACGCGGCGCGTGGTCGAAGTGCAGGGTATCTGCGCAAGCTGCACCGCGGCTGACCCAGCCTGAATTGGCAAGGGAAATCCAATGGCAGGTGGATCATCGCAGCGTTTGCCGGTGTCGGTGCTGACGGGATTTCTCGGTAGCGGCAAGACGACCACGCTCAATTATCTGGCCCAGCAAGCCGCGCTGAGTCGGACGCTTGTGCTCATCAACGAGTTCGGCGAGATTGGCCTCGACCACGATCTCGTGACGCAAAGCAAAGACGACGTAGTTATCGAGATGTCGAGTGGCTGCCTCTGCTGCACCATCCGGGGCGATCTGGCCAGGACCTTGCGCGAGGCACCCGGCCGATTTGCGCGCGGAGGTGAACTATGGTTTGACCGAGTGGTGATCGAAACCACCGGGCTCGCGGATCCGGCACCGATCCTCCATACCCTGATGACCGACCCTGCCGTTGCGCGACGTTATCGCTTGGATGGCGTTATCGCGACGATCGATGCAGTCAACGGTGCCGATACACTCGATCGCCAGGTTGAGTCTGTTAAACAGGCGGCAATGGCCGACCGGTTGCTGTTGACCAAGGCCGATCTCGCCGATCCTCATGCCCTGACCAGTCTGCAAGAGCGTCTGCGCGTACTCAACCCCGCCGCCCCGCAGGTCATCGCGGAAAACGGCGCTGTCGATCCGACGTTACTTTTCGATGCAGGTGTTTACGATCCGAAGACCAAAAGCCTCGACGTGCAGAACTGGCTGAAAGCAGAAGCCTATCAGGAGTCGCACGGTCATAGCCATGGAAACACCGGGCACAGCCACACCCATAAACATCACGACGTCAATCGTCATGACGCGCATATCAAGGCGCTCTGCCTCACGATTGACAGTCCGATCAGCCGCAATACGCTTGACGCCTGGTTGGAGCTGCTGCTCGTGTTCCGGGGCGCCGATTTTCTGCGCATCAAAGGAATTATCAATGTGGCCGAGCTTGATGGACCGCTGGTCATTCACGGCGTCCAACATATTTTCCATCCGCCAGTTACGTTGAACCAGTGGCCGAGTGAAGACCGCCGTTCCCGAATCGTGTTTATTACACGCGACATCGAAGAGTCCGTCCTCCGGGACACGCTCAGCATGTTAACCAGGCGTGAGGCCCGGTTGGCGGAGGGGCACCCACTCGTTGAATCGGCCGACAGCAACGCCGCCTTGGTCGAGGTCTACAGATGACGCTACGCCTGACCAACACGTTGAAGCGAACGAAAGAGGCGTTCGTGCCGGCGAACCCCGACCACGTCACGATGTATGTCTGCGGGCCGACGGTCTACAACTTTGCGCACATTGGCAACGCCCGACCCGCGGTGGTTTTCGACGTTCTCTATCGTCTCCTGAAGCGGCGCTTCGGGCGAGTCGTCTACGCCCGCAACTTCACGGATGTCGACGACAAAATCAATGCCGCCGCGAAGGAAACCGACCAGCCGATCTCGGCAATCACCGAACGCTACATCGACGCCTACCAGGCCGACATGGCTTCGCTTGGCGTCCTGACACCCGACCTTGAGCCGCGCGTGACGGACCACATCGACGAAATCATCGGCATGGTGGAAAGCCTGATCGAGCGTGGGCACGCCTACGCCGCTGAGGGACATGTCCTTTTTCATGTGCCCTCGTTCTCGGCATACGGAGCGCTATCTGGCCGGAATCGTGACGAGATGGTGTCCGGTGCGAGGGTTGAGGTGGCGCCTTTCAAGCGAGACCCGGCCGACTTTGTTCTGTGGAAGCCCTCTACACCCGATCTGCCGGGTTGGGACAGCCCCTGGGGCCGAGGGCGACCCGGATGGCATATCGAATGCTCGGCGATGATCGAACAACATCTCGGGAATTCAATTGACATTCACGGCGGCGGTCAGGACCTGATATTCCCGCATCATGAGAACGAGATCGCCCAGGGTACCTGCGCACATGATGGAGAGCTGTACTGCCGCCACTGGGTCCACAACGGTTTCGTTACCGTCGAGGGACGGAAAATGTCGAAGTCGCTCGGCAACGTGCTCCTCGTTCGAAATCTGCTCGACGAGGCGCCGGGTGAGGCTATTCGCTTCGCGCTGTTGGGCGCGCACTATCGCCAGCCGCTTGACTGGAGCGAAGACGGACTCGCTCAGGCGAAGCGTGGTCTCGATCGTCTCTACGGCGCGCTCCGCGATCTGGGAGACGCTCTCGATATTGACTGTCCGCCGGATCTGCTAGACGAGTTTGTGGCGGCCCTTGAGGACGACCTGAACTTCCCACGAGCGATCGCGGAGCTATTCCGGCTAGCAAAGGCGGCGCGCCAGATTACAGACATGGAGGATCGTGCCGCTTACAAGGCGGCGTTGCGCGATGCGGGGAGCTTGATGGGTCTGCTGCAACAGGATCCCGAAGCCTGGTTCGAGCAGCCCGCCGTAGAAGATGAAGATACGGCGAGGATCCGCCGTTTGGTAGAAGCGCGGTCGGTCGCTCGATCGGCGGGGGACTACACCACCGCGGATCGGATTCGCGAGGAACTCGCTGCTATCGGTGTCGAAGTTCAGGATCAGGCCGATGGCTCGGCTTGGCAGAGGACCGGATAGGTCAATGTCGCGGTGTCCCCATTTTCTTCTGCGGTTGAAAGCCGGTAATTAGACCCCAATCTTTACGCCTTGCAAGAGTCACCAAACGTTATACAACGTTACCCAACCGGCTCGGCAATTGCTTGGGATTCAAACTTAACAGAGAGACACCAAGGAACGAGGTATGACAAATCGCACCGCTGTAGTATCGGCAATGCCTGACATTGCATCCAGCGAACACCTGCACCCGCAGGGCACACTGGATTGGGTCGGGATGAGCAACGTGCACTTGCCGCTCCGCGTGTCGGACCGAGGCATCGCTCGCGATGTAGCGGCCAAATCTCAGATATACGTCAATCTCGAGGATCCGCAAGCAAAAGGGATCCACATGTCTCGGCTGTATCTCATGCTGGACGCCAGCGCCAGTAACCTTGCGTTCACGCCGGCGGTCATGACCGAACTGCTTGACGATGTCCTGAAGTCTCACACGGGGCTCAGCTCGAGGGCTTTCATCCAGTTTGACTTCGAGTACCTGCTGCGCCGGCCGGCCTTGCTCTCCGATAACTCTGGATGGAACAGCTACCCGGTGCTGCTGAAGGGCACCTTCGTCGACGGCGAGTTGCACCTCGAACTGGGCGTCACTGTTCGATACTCGTCGACTTGCCCGTGTTCCGCTGCGTTGTCGCGGCAGATCATTCAGGCCCAGTTCGACGAGGACTTTGCCGGTCAGGCCACGGTATCCGCGGAGGATGTAAGGGCGTGGCTGGGCACAGAAGAGGGCATCGCTGCCACACCGCACTCGCAGCGTAGCGAAGTACACGTACTCACGCGGCTGGAACCTGGCACTGTGGAGTTTCCGATATCGGACCTGATCGATCTGGTCGAAGACACTCTTCAGACGGCTGTGCAAACCGCCGTCAAGCGTGAAGACGAGCAAGAATTTGCGAGGCGCAATGCTGCGAACCTGATGTTCTGCGAGGATGCCGGGCGACGTGTGCAAAAAGCGCTGAACGGAGAGCCCCTCTACTCAGACTTCTGGGTGCGCGTGGAGCATATGGAGAGCTTACATCCCCACGACGCCGTTAGCGTGTTTACGAAAGGCGTTGCGGGCGGCTATCTACCGATCCCCTGAATGAGGAACACGCGGATCAACAACGCGCTGCCCGAGCGGGCGTAGCGCTTCGAACAAAAGAGATTTTCAGTAAGTACATTGCGCCAGGTAGGCCTTGAGGGTCTTTCCTTTCTCGTCTTTGAACGTGGTTCCCGGAATAGCCAGTTCAGCCATGCGGTCCAATCGAAAGTTCCTGAAGTCCTTTCTTGTTTCACACCAGCCAAGCACCAGCCACACCGGCCCGAAAAACACCAGTGACAAGGGCCTGATGGTTCGATTGCTGGTCTTGTTCCTCAGGTCGGTGTAGTGGAATTTGATCTTGTGTCGAGAGCGAATGCATTCCCTGATATCGGAGAAACTCACCTCCCAGGGAATCTTGCTTTGGCTCTCTTCCGAATAGGTGGTTAGTTGTTGCATGTCATTCAACAGTGACTCAGGAAGCACAGCCTGTAGTTTTTCCAGGGCGCTCTCCGCTGTCTTGGAAAACTTTTCATCGGTCCATGTTCGCACCATGTTGATACCCAGTGCGATGGCCTCCAGCTCGTCGAAATCGAACATGACCGGTGGCAGGTGGTACTTCTTGTCGATGACGTAGCCCACCCCGGCCTCCCCATAAATGGGGACGCCTGAATTCATCAGGTCCTGAATGTCTCGGTACACAGTGCGTTGACAGATCTCGAAACGGTCTGCGATCTGGCGCGCGGTCACTGCCTGGCGCATACGACGCAGGTAGTGAACGATCTTGATGAGTCTGTCCGCTCTTCTCATGAGGTTCCCGACAAGCTCTACGCGAGTTCGGAGGATCGAGTATAGGCTACTGCAAGTCTACTGACACCATGCTGTCAGCAGGGTGTCGTTATAGTGAAAATCACCAACACGACACTCAGCAACACCCGCTGAGAAATGAAAAGTAGAGGGAACAAAATGATCGGTTATGTGACTTTAGGAACCAACGATTTGCAGAAAGCGGCCGCCTACTACGACGAGCTCTTCGGCTCGATGGGTGTCGGTCGATTCATGGAGGAAGAAAATAGTTTCATCGCCTGGGCACCGGAACCGAATGCGCCTTCTGTTGCGGTATCGGTTCCATTCAACAAGGAAAAAGCCTGCGTGGGTAACGGCACCATGGTGGCGCTGTTCGTGGATTCCCCGGACAAGGTGGACGCTTTGCATAAGAAAGCGCTGGAGCTCGGAGGCACCAACGAAGGAGACCCGGGTTTTCGCCCTGCCGAAAACGACAAGGGATTCTATGCGGGCTATTTTCGCGACCTGGATGGCAACAAGCTCAACGCATTTTGTATGGTCGAATAGCGTCGCTTGGGAGTGGAGCGGACGCTTTCCGGATGGAATTTGTTCCGCTCCTGTTTTTCAACACGTCATCACCTTGCTATCCGGGCAGACGCCGATGTTTGCGCCAAGTCGATCGGCGACACTCTGTTTCAGGATTCAGGCCCCGGCTTATCGGATAAACCGGAATGCCTCGTCCATCTGCTCCGAACTCCCCAGGTCACCCAGTCGCTCGTTGTCGAAGATCAGTTTGACCTTGGATATGCCTTGCTGCTGATAGGACTCGTAGTCGGATCGAATCTGGCGTTTGCCGTTGTCGTTGGTGCCGGTAATAAAAACATGCGATTTACGCTGCAAGGCTTCGAGATGATCGGTCGTAAGCTTCGGGGAGAAAAACGAGCCACGCGTGTAGATGCCGGCTCCGAACTCATTCGCAGTCAGCATTGTGCTGACTGCCAGCGGTACAGTGTCGCGCGTACCGCCAACGTACATCCGCTGAGGATCGATCACGTAGTCCCCCTCAACGGCTCGTGCGCCGAGTATTGCGTGCCAGATCCGGCGAGTCGAGTCCGGCTTGCGCTGAGTCTGGCGGACGCCGATCCAGATGACATTGTGGCGGTCGAACACCGACGTCCAGCTATCGGGGATCCGGCCGTGGCCGTCCGGGTCGATGTACACGAATAAACCGGCGGGACGCTCCGGCGAGTACTGCTCCGGCACGTAGATTTGCCATTGCAGCTTCTCGTCTTTCTTGATGATTTCGTCGAGTGCCTGAGCGAAGTCCGGCTCGACGATCTCCGCCGGCGGACGGGTCAGCCGGTACATTCCTGTCAGGTAATCCTGAGCCCAGGCCGCAGGGACGACAAGGCTCAACGAAATCAACAAAGCTGCGCTGAGACTACGCTGTATGCTCATGCTTGGCACCTCGCGACAATCGTTGCAACGTACGGCAGACAAACGGCCGGTCCTATTTTGCGATGCAATTCTACGGCCGCCCCCACCAGGATCAAGCCTTCGCAAATCAGCGAAATTGACCGTACGGTCAAGTCGATAAGGTTTTGCTAACGGTTTAGTCAGCAAAACTGCACGGCACCCAGCGGCCGCGGCACCAGCTCTATTCCAATACTCAACAAGGTGTGAATCGCATTTCCACCGTTGGAAGCACGACGGTGCAAGCCCAGAGATCTTCAAGGCAGCGCCGAATAACCGGCTGCCGCACCCGTCCTTCCCGTTTTTACAGAACCGTGGGAAAGGTGAGGTGAAACAGCTCGACGCGACACTTACTTAACAAGGACGACAAACTCCGCACGATGTCCCATCGCGCGCGGATCAGTTGCAATCCTCAAAGCGCCGGTCGAAGTCGTTGCCTGCATAGGACCAGCTGGCTAGAGAGGCGCGGCGGCTACAAGGAATTCCGACAAGGAGAAATACAAATGAAAAGACTGCTGGTTCTGATCGTTCTGGTGAGTCCAGGTGTTGCCTATACGTCTGACCCTCTCAACAGCGTTTACAAGCGAAGCTTGCCGAGTTCGGATTACCTTACTTTTATTAAAGCTAAATCCGCGGCTGAGGTCGAGGCTGAGTCTAGATGCGCTGCTGCGGCTGCGGCTGGATGCGCCGCTGAGGCCGCGGCTAGATGCGCTGCTGAGGCTGCGGCTGGATCCGCTGCTGAGGCTGAGGCTGCGGCGGGATGCGCTGCTGAGGCTGCGGCGGGATGTGCTGCTGAGGCTGTGTCTAGATGCGCTGCCGAGGCTGCGGCTGCGGCCGAGGCTGAGGCTGGTGAAGAAGATCAGAAACCCGTTTTTTCAGAGTTGAAGTGGTTCCGGTTCGCCGACCAAGACGGCCAGGATCCAGATTCGATCCTGGGTGGGTTATCGTTTGGAACCACCGGTGATGCTCAGTCTTTCCGCTTCAACGCGCTTAACTACAATATCGGGCTTGGCGGCAATTTAAGGCAACCGCTTCAGGTCTACATTGGCGACGTGGCATCAAACGGTTCTGAGGAAAGCGCGTTGGCCGATGCCAATGCCGAGAAACTTCTGGATCCTGAGGCTGGTATTGCCATCAAGTTCCCGTTTCTCTGGGAATACCGAAGTAATGGCAATGGGCTTTGTGCGTTTCTGAAGGACGAGGACTCAGTAGGGCGCTGTTCGTTCGGCGCAGATGTAACTCTCAACTTTAAGGAGCTGGAGGGCGGCTCCGGTGATTCTGAGACGGCGTTTGGTCAAACGGTTCGGCTTGTCGGAGCCTTAACGTTCCCGGTTCTGGATGCGAAAGACGATAGTGAAGAAGGATATGTTTCAATAGCCGCACGAGCGGTTTTTGCACACACTGACATCGACGATCCCCTTCAGCTGTTCCAGCCCGTCCTCGACTTCGAAGGAAATCCCATTGAGTTCGACGACTCCATTTTCGCTGCTGACCTGGAGGTGAAGCTGGCCATAAACCAAAAGCTCGCCGTATCAGCCCGATGGTTTAAGCCGCTCGACAATGAGGATTATCTGGATGACCTTTTCCGAATAACGCTGCAGACACAGTTCTGACTATGCTGCAAATCGGTAACGAGCCAGACCTCTTCTATATCGCTGAATAGCGTCTTCGCGCCAGCCGGGTAGCGGCCTATCGCTCGGGAAATCGTCCGGGCGAGTATCGAGTCAGGTTCCCGCGAGGGGTATGGCCGCTGGCGGCGCGCCCGCCTAAAACGGGATATCGTCGTCGAAATCCGCCGGCGGCGCGTCATTGCGGGGCGGCGGCGGGCTGTCCTCAGCCGGCGGCCGGTCCCCTGCCTCGGAGCGATCAACGCGCCATGCCTTCACGTCGGTATACCAGCGGCCGTTGTATTCCCGGCTTTCGAGGTCGACATGAACCGTCATTTCCTGGCCCTCGGCGATCTGGAACTGATCGATCTTGTCCCCCCATACCATGAAGCAGACCTGCTTCGGATAGTCTCCGGGGGTTTCGATGACGTACTCCTGTTTACGCCAGGGGCCGCGCGCCGACGTACCGGACTTTTCTTCCAGCACGTGAGTAATTTTTCCAGCAAGCTCCAAGATTCAGTCCTCATGGGGTCTCGGTAAAGTGGGACGAAACACTAGCACCGTTGCTCGCGCGGGGCCACGAAAACGGCGTTCTCGACGGGGTGATTTCTGAACGGCGGGCCAGCGGGATTTGCCTGACGCGCCCGCAACCACCAGACTTCGAATCTGCTGTCTCGAGGACAACCCTATCCATGACCGCCCACGCCGGCAATCTGCGCAAGATGCACAGCACCCTTGACTCGACGGTTCGCTATCAGTTGAAGATGGGCGACGATCTCGTCGACGTGAACGCTCTGGTCGGCCGTCGCTTGCGTCTGACGTTCGAGGGCCGGATCAACTGCATCGAGTGTGGGCGCCAGACCAAAAAGTCCTTCGGCCAGGGGTTTTGTTATCCCTGCTTTCGCAATTCGCCGGCGGCCAGCGAATGCATCATTCGGCCTGAGCTATGCCGCGCCCACGAGGGCGTGGCCCGGGACATGGAGTGGGCTGAAGCGCATTGCCTGACGGAACAGGTGGTGTACCTGGCGAAAAGCGCTGCGATCAAGGTGGGGATTACCCGAAACTCGCAGGTTCCGACCCGCTGGATTGACCAGGGCGCGTCGGAGGCCATTGTTTTCGCCCGGGCGCCGAATCGTTACACGGCCGGCTGTATCGAAGTCGCCATGAAGTCGTTCCTGACCGACAGGACCAACTGGCAACGTATGCTGAAGAATGAGATCAGCAATGCTGACCTGCTCGAGAAAAAGCGGTCGCTAACCGCGGAGGTGTCGCCGGAGTTTCGCAACTACATCACCGACGACATCGATGTGTGTACGATCGCGTATCCGGTCGAGGACTATCCGAGCAAGGTCAAAAGCCTGTCCTTCGACAAGCTTCCCGAGATCGAGGGCTGCCTCGCCGGCATCAAGGGCCAGTACCTGATTTTCGACGACGGGCGCGTGCTCAATATCCGCAAGCACAACGGCTATTTCGTCGGTCTCGATATCGGAGCTTAGCGCGCAAAGCGAATCCGCGCAGCCAGATCACTGCCGCCAACGCCAGAATCGAGCCTCTGCAGAGCGGCGAAATAGTACGCCGGGCTAGCACCCCGCCTCTATCCGCTGCATCTGATGGTTCCAGCCCCTCAGGACCAGCCTTTCGTTAACGTGACTGTCGCCACCGTCTTCGAGAACGTAGTCATGCCCGCCGTACATCTGGACCAGCACGGTCTTGCGGTTCTTGTTAGATCGATTCGGCGTCGATCCGTGTAGAGTCAGGTAGCTGAAGAAGACGACGTCTCCGGGTTCCGCGTCTATGGCCAATGCATCCTCGAGCGGGTATCTGGATGCCAGCTCGGCCGACGAGTTGAGGGTCGATGCTTTCGCATCGCCAACTGTTCGTCCGGCAGAATTATCCAGTCGGCCGAGCTTGTGCGAGCCCGGAAACACGCACAGGCCGCCGGATTCCGCATCTGCATTCGACAGAAAGATGATTGCGGCAATCATTGTGTCGTTCCGCGTTGGGAAATAGGACCAGTCCTGGTGAACCGGAAACGGCGCGCCTTCGCGCGGCGGCTTCTGAAAAAGCTTCGTGTGATGCAGGACGATGTCCGAACCGATCAAGGCTTCCGCGCTATCGAGAAATTGCGGCTGCTGGAGTGCCGCCAGCCATGTCGCCGAGTATCGTTGTACGTTGTGGGTGTGAATGATGCGCGACGCGCCGCCATCCAACTCATCAGTGTATTGCCCCTCCCATCGCGCATCGATGTCTTCGCCGCTCGCTTCGAGTTGCCGAACAATCCGATCGAATTCGTGTTCCAGCGTGCGAACGGATTCCGGGGGGAAGACGCCCTTCGCCAGGCAATAGCCCTGTTCGTCGAAGAACTCGCCGATGTCCTGTGGTTGGTCTTGTACTTGCGGCACTGGGGTGCCCTCACGTTTGCTGATTGACGGGTTTAGTGTTGCGCAGGCCGCGCGCAGTAGCCAGAACGGCGTCGGTCAAAAAGTTGACGAATTCGGCCACTCTGCTAGTTTGGACACATGCAGGATCGACCGATTCATCACGTCAGTCATGGCCGGGTCCGGCGTGTTTCCTTCGATAGGATCGCCCGGAATCGCGTTCATCGTCATTCCTACTTTGAGCCGTGTATTGTCATTTCCGGCGCAGGCGACTTTGAGCACGGCGCGGATCGTCATTCCCTTGCGCCGGGCGATCTTTTTCTCGCAGATCCGGGCGTGTACCACGAAATACGCTCGCTCGAGTCCAGGGACCTGCAGCTGTACTTCATCTCGTTTCAAATTGCGGTTCATCATTCCGCCGATGGTCGCCACTCAAGCGAACTCATCCCACCGTCATTGATCACAAGCTTCCTCGCGCGTCACCGCACACACCTGTCCGATCAATCGGACGTCACTCCGTTGTTCGAGTACCTGTATGAGATGACGACTCGCGACGAGGTGTTCGGGCGGAGCGCCAATTATCGAGATGCCTCACTGCTGCTCATACGCCATGTCATGTCAGCGCTTGCCTCGTCCGCATCGCTGTCGGCGGGGGACTACAGCGACCGACAGCAAAAGACCCGGGTGCAGCGTGCGATCGAAACGCGCTTGCACAAATCGTTGCGGATTGCGGAGCTGGCTCGCGCGTGCGGTATGTCTGAGCGAACGCTGCGACGACGCTGGCGGTCATGGTCCACGCGCTCACTCGCTGATGAGATCAATCACCGCCGGATCGAACGGGCCTGTCAGCTTCTGGCATTGCCGGATCTGGCCATCGGGGAAATCGGCTATCAGGTGGGCATCTCGAGCCCGGCACGTTTTTCGCGCCTGTTCCGGGACTTGAAAGGGCTATCGGCGAGGGACTACCGAAAGCAGCTCATGCAGGACACGGCGCAATCCATGACCGGTAGCCATCAGCGGACGACAGAGTACCTCGATGACTGAACCGGCGACACTTCGCGGTTCGAAAGCGGTCAGGGTCGCCTAGTTGTTGCCGTATGCCCGCGGGCTTGTCGTTTGGGTAATGTCGTCGTTATCGGGACGCGGGTGATGCCGCCAGTTTCCGTAAGGGTCTTCGCCCCGACAGATTATCGCCTCAACGCCAGCTGACCATTCGTCGTCCACAATGCGCACCTCCGGCGGACAATAGCGGAGAGTCAAGCCGCAACGCCTGCGGTCGCTGAGGTTTGGGCCGGAGCCATGCACGAGCATATCCGCGTGCAGAGAGAACTGGCCGGCCTTTAGTTCGTCGTAAACAGGTTTGCCCATTGCATCGGCGCCCGCCGTCTGCATGTGAAACACAGAATCCGCTCCCGTGTCTTCAATCGGCAAATGTCCCCTGTTATGCGTGCCCGGAATCCATTGCATGGCGGAGTTCTTGTTGTCGGCATCGTCGATCGCCAGCCATACCGTGACGGTTCTGGCGGGCTGAAGGCCCCAGAACGAGGCGTCCTGGTGCCAGGGCACGTATTGCTCGCTACCGGCCGGCTTCGATAGCACGGCCGTCGCCCAGCAGATGATGTTCGGCCCGACGATGTCCTGAACGTAGTCGAGAATGCGGTCGTCCGTTGCGATGTCCCAGATTCCAGCCAGCCGGGCCTGGTAGCAATTGATGCCAAAAGCGCCGTCCGGTCCCATATCGGCCATCAGCTTGTCGAAATAAGCGCGCAGTCGAGCCACCTCGGCCGTGGAGTACGCGTCAATGGGCCGGACGTAGCCGAGCCGATTGTATTGCTCGATCTCGTTCAGGCTCAGTTTCGCCGGCGCCGGGTTCGTGACCGGCGTAAAGGAAAGATCCAGTTCTGATGTCTGCATGGCTTCTACCCGTTGGGGGTATAAGCATAAATTGACTTATTTTTGCACAGATAGCTCGAAAGTTGACTTTTTCTTTGCTTTTTTTGATCATACAGAGAGCGGTCTATTGCAGTCCAAAAGGCGCGCCGAGATGCAGCTGCACACGTTTTGTATCGACGACTTCATCGAATCCGACGAGCACTTTCACTTCGCCAGGAAGGCGCTTGACACCTCGAAACCGAAATTCCTGCACTGCCACGATTTTCACGAGGTGTTCATCGTGACCCACGGTGCTACCCATCACTGGGTGGGCGACGACGCCACACGCCTCGAACGCGGGAGCCTGGTGTTTGTACGACCCGGCGATCGGCACGCGCTGCAGGCGGCCAGGGGTGACCGGAACGAGATAGTGAACGTTGCCATACGCTCGGAAATTGTCGGGCATATTGGTCGACGTTACGGGCGGGAGATCGGACCCCGGTTTTTCTGGCACGACGGGACGAAGCCGGACGTCCATCAACTCACCGGGCCCAGATTCGAACGCGCCATCAACGTATCCAGCGAACTGCAGGCATCAGGGAATACCCTGGCCGCAATCGAGGGCTATCTCCTTACATTGTTTACCCGAGTTGTCGAGCTGCCGGTCAGCGTCGACGAATCCGCACCTCAGTGGTTGGTGGCCGCCAGCGACGCGGCCAAGCGACCGGAAGTTTTTCGCCAGGGCGCGGCCGGGTTTGTGAAAGCGGCCGGCCGTGGTCACGAGCACGTCTGCCGTATGGCGCGGAAACATCTCGGTATGTCGCCGTCCAGGTACGTTAATCGGATTCGCATGCAGCACGCGGCGCTCATGCTGGCCGGGAGCGACCGCGCCATTCAGGACATATCCGCCGAGTGCGGCATCGAAAACCTGAGCTACTTCTATCGAGTCTTCCAACGACAGTACGGCACAACGCCGCGACAGTACCGGGTCAATCACCAGAAGAACCCGATGCGTGCGAGCTAGCATGGTATTCAACACGGGATCAACGGTGCATCCGTGAGTATTCGCCTCATCAAGTCTGCGTGGGGGCTTGTCGGCGCCGACAAGCGCTACGCAACGCTGCTCGATTTCGCCGGGTCGGCGCACGAGGGCCAGTATTCCGGTGTGGAGTTTCCGGTCTTTTATCTCGAGACGGAGGCCGGCACACCGAACGAAGCGCTGGCGACGCTAAAAGACTACTTCGAGCAGCAAAACCTCGACTACATTGCGCTCATCGCAACCCAGGCTGAGTCGTGGGGCGACTACGACGCGCACCTCGCAAGCTTCACGGAGCAATGCAAAACGGCGGCGCAACTCGGTGCGAGGAAGGCGTCGGTGCACGCCGGTGCGGATAGCTTCGGTGTGGAGCGGGGCCGGACCTTCCTGGAAGATTGCATGGACGTGGCGCGAGAACACGGCATTCGCCCCTGCTTCGAAACGCATCGCGCGCGCATACTGTACAACCCGTTTACCTGTGCCGAGCTGCTCGATGCGATTCCGTCGCTCGAACTCACCTCCGACCTCAGTCACTGGTTGCTTGTCGTCGACCGCATGCCGCACGACATCATGGAGTTGTTCGACCAGGCCAGCGCCCGTACCGGTCACCTGCATGCTCGTATCGGTCACGAGAAAAGCCCTCAGGTGACGGAACCGTCGGACCCCGTGTGGTCGGAGCACATCGTGATGTATCGGCGATGGTGGCAGATCAGTGTCGAGGCCCGTCAGAAAACGGGAGAGCGTTTGACGGTAGCTCCGGAGTTCGGGCCCCCGCCGTACATGCATGCGGAACCGTTCACGGGTGCGCCCGGTGCGGACATCGTAGCGGTCAACCAATGGATGCGGGACCGTTTGCAAGAGTGGTTCATCGAGGGATAAAACAATGACTAAACTCACGGTCAAGGACCTGCTCGACCTCAAGGGTGTGCGTCCGCTTACCCAGGTCAATGTTCACAACGAAAAAGAGGCCAGCGCCTGTCAGGAAGCGGGCGTCGACATGATCATTACCTGGGAACGCAGCGACATTCGGGCGTTTCGCGCCGCGGCGCCCGATACGTTCATGACCGTTGGTCTTGTGTACGGTCAGTACGTGAACGCGGACGAGGCAAAGCGCGCGGCGTTTACGGCCATGGAGAAAGGGGCCGATGCGATCTATTGCCCGATGAGTTTGCCGGTTGTCGAAGCGCTGGCAATGGAGGCTATCCCCGTTCACGGCCACGTTGGTTTCGTGCCGTACAAGAATACGTGGACCGGCGGGTTCAAAGCCGTCGGCAAGACGGCCGACGAAGCATTGCGGATCTACGAGCGGGCAAAAGCGTATGAGGATGCCGGCGCCATCGCGATCGAAGTCGAGTTGGTGCCGCAGGACGTTGCAGCTGAGATCTCCAGGCGCCTGAAAATCCTGACGGTCGCGATGGGCGCGGGCAGCGGCTGCGACGCACAATACCTGTTCGCGAAGGACATCCTTGGCTACAACGACGGTCACATCCCCAGGCACGCAAAGGTCTATCGAGATCACCGGACGGAATACGACCGCCTGTACGTGGACAGCGTCGCGGCGTTCCGCGAATTTCATCAGGAAGTCCAAAGCGGTGAGTTTCCAACCCAGAAACAGCTCTTGAAGATCGATGAGACGGAGCTGAGCGCCTTCAGGGACCAGTTGGACGCCTGAATCACATGCCCAAGCGCAAGCCGAAAGACGAAGACCGCAGCCCGGATCTTCCAAAGAACTGGATCGAACGCCACATCGAACGTCTGGCGGCGCTCACCTACTACGATCCAAAACCCATCGGCAACTGGTACGCCCAGCGAGCCCGCCTGACCGGTCCCGGTCAGTACGAAACGATTGATGAGGAGTGGCGGCCCATTCTCACAGGCGAGCAGTGGGGCGGCGCGGATACCACCGTGCGCTTCAAGGCGACGCTAAGGGTTCCCGAATCGCACGCCGGCGAAAACGCCTACCTGCACATCGATATGGACGGGGGGGAGACGCAGCTCAGTATCGACGGGCGACTGTGGCAAGGACTCGACCGCTTCCGCCGCCTCGTCCCGTTCGGTGAGTTCGCCGACGCCGGTTCCGATGTCTCGCTAGCGATGGAAGCCTACACGATCAACTATCCGTACGACGAGCGGGAGAACGATGCGCGAGACCTGCACACGTTCAAGCGTGCCGACCTCATCCTGCGCGATGACGCCATAGAGGCGTGTTACTTCGACCTGTCGCTGGTCTTCGATGCCTATCTGCACCTCTGGGAGTCGGACGCAGACCTCGAACTGGAGGGTTTCCTGCTCAAACACCTGGAGGATGCCTGCCGGATGCTAGGGCCGGCTTTCGAGTCTCGAGAATCGGCCAGAGACGCGGCCGCGAGAGCCAGCGCTTTGCTGCGAGACCGGGTGTTTGGCAGCCGCTCGTTCCGCCGGGATGGCAACATCAATATCCACGCACACTCGCATCTGGATCTGGTGTACCTGTGGCCGATCAGGGAGACCTTCAGAAAGAACGGCCGTACGACCAGCAATGCACTGAGCCTGTTGCGCGAATACCCGGATTACCGCTTCAGTCAGAGCCAGCCGTTTCTGTACGAGAAGCTGAAGACGCATTACCCGGCGCTTTTTGGCGAGGTCCGTGAAATGATCGACGCCGGGCGCTGGGAAACGGTCGGCGCACTGTACGTCGAGCCGGACGGCAACCTGCCCGGCGCGGAGAGCTGGGTGCGCCAGATTCTGTTTGGCAAGCGATTCCTTCGGCAGGAGCTCGGTACCGACTCCCGAGTATGCTGGCTGCCCGATGTATTCGGCGTGCTCCATACTCTGCCGCAGGTGCTGAAGCAGGGCGGCATAGACTACTTTCTGACCGCCAAGTTGAACATCTGGAACGACACCAATGTCTTTCCGTATGACTCATTCCGCTGGCGCGGCCCGGATGGGAGTGAAGTGCTCACTCACTTTCCACCCACCCACTTCGCCCAGGACTTCAAGTACGCAAACCTGCATCGTCACTGGCGAGACTATCGCGAAAAGCATAGCGCCCGAGAGAGCTTGTTCATCTACGGTTGGGGCGACGGCGGAGGCGGACCTACACGTCAGATGGTCGAGTACAGCTTGCGCTCGAACAACCTGCCGGGACTGCCTGACACCGCGTTATCTGGGGCAGAGCAGTTCTTCGACCGTTTGGCGGAATCACGCGATGAACTCCCGGTCTGGGATGACGAGCTCTACATGGAAGGACATCGGGGTACCTACACGAGCAGAGCGGAACTCAAGAAAAACAATCGTGACGCCGAACTGCTGTATCGCGACGTGGAAATCCTGAGCAGCATCGCTTCACAATTTGGTGGTCCGCGGATTCAGGAGCGACTGAACGAGGGCTGGAAATTGCTGCTGCTCAACCAGTTTCACGATACCTTGCCCGGCACGCATGTCGCCGATGCCGCGCCGGATATCGAGCGCGACTACCGTGAAGTCTTTGGCATTGGGAACACAATTCGGCAGGAGTTGCTCGACTTCGTTACGAACCGCCTGGACGGGTCGGCCGATCTCGTCGTCTTCAATACACTTGGCGAGCGTCGTGCGCTGGTGGCGTTCCGGTCCGAGGAGAGTATTGCAGGCGTCAGACTGGCAAACGGTGCGACACCCGCCGTCCAGACATACGATAGCGTGACCTACTTCATGGCTGATCTGCCGTCCATGGGCTGGACCTCGGTCGCCTTGCTCGAGGAGCCGACGTCGGCTGACGATGTCACTGCCCGATTCGAGGGGGAGATCATCGACACGGCGTTCTACACCATCGAGCTCGACGATGAGGGCCGTATCGCGCGGCTGTATGACAAGCATAACGATCGCGAGGTCGTCAGCGGCCCGGGCAATGAGTTCCAGGTGTTTGAAGACGACCCGGGCAAACACTTTGGCGCCTGGGATATTGCGTATCACATCGAGGAATATCGCCACGACGTACAGCAGACCGCCCCCTGGGAGCTGGTCGCAAACGGGCCCGTGTTTGCAAGATTCCGAAGGGCGTGTCGGGTGCTGAACAGCGTCATCGAGCAAGATGTCGTGCTCTACGCCAACGATCCGCGCATTGACTTCCACACGCGCGTGGACTGGAAGGACAAAAAGAAGCTGCTGAAGGTTGCGTTCCCGCTCAACATCCGCGCTCGAAGCGCCACTTACGATTTGCCGTTCGGCCATATCGAACGGCCAACCCATCGAAATACCGGCTGGGATCAGGCCCGGTTCGAAGTCTGCGGTCACAAATGGGCCGACCTGTCCGAAGGTGACTACGGCGTTTCCCTGCTCAACAACTGCAAATACGGATACGATGCCCGCGATAATGTGCTGCGCCTGTCGCTGATTCGCAGCCCCGTCAAGCCGTTTGCGGACAGCGACATTGGCGAGCATCAGTTTTCCTACGCGCTGCTGCCGCACGCGGGAACCTGGCGAGAGGCCGATATTGCGCAAGCGGGTTATGCGTTTAACTGCCCGCCTATCGTATCCCGGTCTCGTCAGGATACCGGCGGGGCGGCGGGCTCACTGCCGGCGGCCTACTCGCTCGTGCAGCTGGACTCTGCCACTGCGATTGTCGAGGTCATCAAGCAGGCGGAAGACGCGGATGGTCTGATTCTGCGAGCCTTCGACAGTCAGGGCACTCACAACACCGTTCACCTGTCGTTTGCGGAATCCATCCGGCACGCCGAGCAGACCAATCTACTCGAGGACGAGGCGGGCCAGCTGCCCGTCGATGACGGCGTCTCGCTGCGTTTTACGCCCTATGAAATCAAGTCGCTTCGGCTGCGCCTCGAGAGACGGGAAACGGACTAGCTGGATCGACCGTAGCGGTCTTCGTAACGCTGAATGTCGGCCTCGGACAGATGCGCGCCGGTCTGCACTTCGACGAATCGCAGTGGGGCATCACCGGGGTTTGCGATCCTGTGTTTGGCGCCGACCGGAATGAATGCCGAGCCGTTTTCTTCGCGACGCACCGTTTCGTCGCCGACTGTGACGTCGGCGATACCGGACAGTATTACCCAGTGTTCCGCGCGGTGAGCGTGCGATTGCAGTGACAGCACTTCACCCGGATTGACTACAATCTCCTTCACCGCAAATCCATCGCCCGTCGCAAGTACCCGCCACGTGCCCCACGGCCGGGTGTCGGAGGCTCCGGGCTCATACTCGTTAACGGGTTCGTTCGACATTGCTCGTACCGGCTCCGTCTCAAGGTTCATACAGGAAGCAGGCAGCCTGATGGCCGCCTGGCCCGACGTCGTAACGCTCGGGCGACTCGGTCTCACATCGCGACAGTCGTTTTGGGCAACGCTGAAAAAACCGACAGCCTTTTGCCGACGCCGTCCGAAAGGACTCCTCCGCCGGCAGCTCAACCTCGCCCGGCCAGGGGTCGTGCGGGTCGGGCTTGGGCACCGACTCGATAAGTAGCTGCACATACGGATGCTGCGGATTCGAAATAACGTCTACGGCATTGCCGTGTTCCGCTACCGTGCCCTGATACAGGAGCAGGATCTGGTCGCCAATCTGATAAGCCGTCGATAAATCGTGCGTTACGTACAGGAAGCTAATGCCGTATTCGTCACGAAGGTTCATCATCACGTCCAGAATCGAAGCGCGCAGCGATGCATCCACCATCGAGACGGGCTCATCGGCGACAATGAACCTGGGCTTCAGCATCGTGGCCCTGGCGATCATGATCCTCTGTCGTTGTCCGCCAGACAGTTGATGCGGATACTTCGGCAGGACGTCGTCGCCGCGCAGGCCCACTGCGTTCAGGGCTTCCTCGGCCAGGTCGCGTGCGGCCTGCTTGCTCGTGGCTAGCCGGTAGTTCTTGACGACCATGTCAAATACATGCCGGATGCGATAGAACGGGTTGTAGACGCCGAAAGGGTCCTGAAAAACGGCCTGCACGTGGCGGTAGTATTCGCGTTTCTGGGCTTCGTTGAACTTCCAGATGTCGACACCCTGGAAGAGAATCTCACCCCGTGTTGGCGGGCTCGAACGCAGCAGGAGTTCGCCAAGCGTCGATTTGCCGGACCCGGATTCGCCGGCGATCGTAATGATCCGGGCCGGTTCGGCCGGAATCTCGAAGCTGTAATCGCTAAGTGCTACGAGACCGGTGTCTTCCGCTCCGTAGATCTTGGATACGTTTCGAATGTCAAACAGATTGTCGGACATAGCTGCCGTCCTCTGTCTTCTTCCACAAGTGGCAGGCTACCAGTTGATCCGGGCGAACCTCGACCATGGGCGGACGGGTCTCGGCGCACGCGGCCATCGCAAACGGGCAGCGCAGTCTGAAAATACAACCGGACGGTGGATTGCGTGGATCGTGGGTGATGCCCTCGTTGATCCGCATGGACTTGCGCTCGGTGAGAGTCGGCACGGAGTCGATCAAGATCTCGCTGTACGGGTGCGCAGGGCTTTCGAACATGTCTTCGACGCCGGCGATCTCCAGCAGCTGACCGCTGTACATCACGGCAAGACGATCGACAACCTGGGCCATCAGCCCCATGTCGTGACCGATCATGATGAACGAGACGTTGAGCTCACGTTTGATCTTCAGCATCGTCTGCGCGACGACTCGCTGCACCACGACGTCCAGCGCACTCGTGGCCTCGTCGGCCACGATCAGGATCGGGTCCAGTGCGATGCTCATTGCGATGCAGGCGCGTTGCTTCATCCCGCCGGAAAGTTCATGCGGATACATGGAGTAAATGCGTCCGGGAAGACCGACACGTCGAAAGAGCTCCAGGATTCTCTCCCGCAGCGCGTCTTCATCCTGTCGTCCCTCGTGCGTTTCGATGACGTCCGCAATCTGCGCGCTGATTGTCATCGTGGGATTCAGCGAGTTCATTGCGCCCTGCGGAATCAGGGCAAGTTTGCTCCACCGCAAGCGCCGCATCTGCTCGTCGTTGTACTCCAGGATGTCGTCGCTATCGAGCACCACCCGACCGGAAACGATACGGCCTGGCGAGCTGATGGTCCGAAGCACTCCGCCTGTCGCCGTTGATTTGCCCGAGCCGGATTCCCCCACGAGGCCGAGAATCTCTCCGGCGCGCACGTCGAAGCTGACGCCGTCGCAGGCTTTCACGTCGCCTTGTGGTGTTGCGTAGTACACGCGCAGATCGTCGACCTCGAGTATGGTGTCCGGGTTTCGCATGACGTGTCAGACCTTTCGCAGCTTCGGGTTGGCCACTTCGTCGAGCCCCAGGTTGACCAACAGCAGGCCGACAAACATCGTCGCCAACAGAGCAGTCGGAATGCCCCACCACCACCACATGTTTCGCAGAAGCGCGGCGGAGTCGATGGCTTCATAGATCACCCGCCCCAGGGTAGGCACGCGCTGTGGTCCGAGGCCGAGCGTTTCGAGACCTACAGCGGTCACGATGGCCGTCGTCGCTATGGCAATGAAGCTGCCGAACAGGTAGGGGACGAGGTTCGGCAGCATCTCCTTGAACATGATGTCGAACGTCGACGCGCCGGAGAGTTTCGCCATGCGCACGTAACCGGATTGCCGCATCGAGAGCACCTGCGCGCGAATGAGGCGGGTGGGTGACTGCCACATGAACCCGGACAACAGTACGCCCATCATCAGGATGCCGATCTCGCCGATCGACGTCTGAAACACGATCAGCACCATCAGCGGCGGAATGGTGATCATGACGTCTGACAGAACGCGAATCACGTCGTCAGTGCGCCCACCGATGAATCCCGCCGAAAAACCGAGCAATATTCCGATCGTCATACCGATCAGCGAAGCAATGACGCCAATAAACAGGGTGTTTGGCGCGCCGACAATCATCAGAGCCAGCATGTCCCTGCCGCTGCTCTGGGTGCCCAGCGGATGCGCCGGGCTGCCAGGTTCGCCGCGTAGATTTTCAAAGCCGACGGGCGGCAGATTCAGCGGTGCCGAGCCAATGAAGACCAGCTCGGGATCCCAGAGGAAACGACCCAGCAGGCCGAACAGCAAAATGCCGACGATGATGCCCGCGCCCGTCAGCAGCTTGGGGTTCATCCAGGGTGAGTCGAAGCGCTTTAGGCGTTTGGCGCGTCGGCGAGCGGCTTTCTCGTCCGCGTCACTAACGACTCCGCCCATGCCGGTCGCGTCAGCCACTACTGCCCTCCACCGTGACGAATGCGCGGGTCAATAAACGGATAGATGAGGTCGACAATCAGTACCGACGCCGCGGTCATGAGTATTACGATGTAGCTGGCGCCCTGTATGACCGCAAAATCCTGATTCAGAATGGCGTCGTAGATCAGCTTGCCCATGCCGTTGTAGGAGAAGATTCGCTCAACGAGGATCTGCCCGGTGACGAGCAGGCCGACCTTCAATGCGAACGCGGTGACCTGCGGCAGGATGGCGTTCCGGATCATGTACCGATACAGAATGTATCGGGGCCGCAATCCCTTCGCCTTCGCGAGCTGAACGTAGTCTTCGCTCTGCACGGTTGTCATGAGCCCGCGCATACCCAGCGCCCAGAAGCCGAACGTGACCACGACGATGGACAATGCCGGCAGCGTACCGTGGCGAATGACGCTCAGTATGAACTCCCAGTTCAAACCGGGCGTTTCGAACAGGCCGTAAGATCCCGTCAGTGGAAACCACTCGAGTTGCGCCGCGAACAGCCACATCAGCAACAGGCCCGAGAGGATCGGCGGAATCGATGTGAAAACCATGGCGGCGGGGATCGCGATCTTCCAGATCCGCGGTGTCTCCTGCCAGGCCATGAACGCGCCGGCCGCATTGCCGATAACAAATGCTATCAGCACGGAAAAGATCATGAGACCGAGAGTCCAGGGCAGGGCGGCCGCCAGCATTTGTGAGACCGGGGTCGGAAAGTTCGCCACCGAGACGCCGAAGTCGAAGACCATCAGGTTCTTCAGGTAGACGACGTATTGTTTCCACAGGGGTTCGTCAAGTCCGAAGCGCGCACGCAGATCCACCAGTATCTGGTCGGCGTTTTCTACGAACCCGGCGCCGGCTGCCATTCGACCCAGCATTGCCTCCGCGGGGTCGACGGGTGAAAGACGTGGAATGATCCAGATCACCGACGCTGCGATCAGCACCGTCAGGAAGAAGGTAAACAATCTATTGCCGATATAGCTGAGAGGCACGCCCGCGATGGATCTATTTGACATGGCTGCTTTTACCCGCGTCGGCTCGTTCGAGGCCGTGAATAATCAGGTGGGTGCTGTTCCACCAGTGCATGGGATGTACATAGAAGCGGTCGGCCGTTGGCCAGCCCGTCCAGTATGTCGTATTGAACGAAAGGACCTTGGAGGCCTGGACCAGCGGCACAAACGGCATCTCGGTATAAAGGTGCTGGTAGGCGTTCGCCACCAGGCCCGGAATTTGTGGATCGCCCAGCGACAGCCGGCCGATCCGATCGACGATGGCCGTGTACTGGCTCGTGGCATCCGTGTCCCAGCGCCCGGTGTTGTTATAACCCGGCGCTCGTTCACCGACGGGCGCAATGGCGCTGTTCGTGTATCGCGACATCGATGCCCACGGCTCGTTCACGGATCCACACGAAAGCCAGGAATAGCTCATCTCATAGTCGCCGAGCGGTATGACTTCGCCCCAGAAGACACCGTCTTCGACCGGTACCGATCGCGCATCCACGCCGGCGCGCTGCAGCTGCTCCACCAGCAGATCGACAGTGCCGGTGGTTTCCGCCGACGCCGTATTGGCGAGAATTCGTACCGCCAGTGGCTCACCGTCACGCCGGTACGTGCCGTCGTCATCGAGGCGATAGCCGCGTGATTCGAAAATTGCGTGGGCCGCGTCGACGTTCGCCGTCGTCGGCAGTGAATACCCGGCATTGGACACGGCGTCAATGAAGGGCTGCATGGCCCCGTACTGCACAAACATCGATTTGGAGGGGACCGTCGACCCTTCATAAACGATATCGATAATCTGCTGACGGTCAACAATGTGTGCGACAGCGCGGCGCATCTCCGCATCGTCCCACGGGGGAACCGTCGTATTGATCTCCAGCTGCCGGGGGCAGGGATCCGTCCACCCGTAGGGGAATCCCGAGTGCCAGGCAATGACATTCGGATTCTTGGCCTGAATGGCTTCGAAGATGCCGAGCGCCAGATGCTGGCCGGCATCGAGCTGATTGCGGCGGAGGAGCTGAGCCCGATTTTCCTGACCACCGGATTCGATCCAGATCAGCCGTTTCGGCTGCGGCAGGTCGCGAAATCCTGTGTCCGCACCCCACCAGTCGTCGTTTCGGTCCCAGATAGCACGCTGCGATGTCGCAGAACCGAAGACGTAGGGCCCTGTGCCAATCGGCGGATAGAAGTCGAAGCTGCCGACATCCTGGCCGCGCCATACGTGTTCCGGCATAACGAGAAAGGAGCTGAAATTCAGCACACCAAAATTCTCGACGTGAAAGCTCGGGTTCGGTTTCTGTAACCTGAACTCGACCGTATGGCTGTCGATCTTTCGGGTTTCGGCGATCTGAGCTTTGAATCGGATCGCCTCGCGGGCGCTGATGGCGTCCGAATCGCGAACCATGTCCGCCGTGAAAACGACGTCATCGGCATCGAACGCTTCGCCGTCCGACCACCGAACGCCACGACGTAAGGACAGTGTCCAGACGTCGTGCGTGTCATTGCCGACGATTTGAAGGCCCAACCACGGCTCGAGTTCGCCGGTTGCGTAGCTGAGTACGAACAACGGCTCCCACATGGCCTGATGCGCGCCGTGCAAGCGTTTCACGCCCGGCGTGAGCCAGTTGAAGTTGCGGGGATTTTTGATACTGCGATCCAGATCAAAGATCACGGTATCTTCGCGAGCAATGCGCGCGCCCGGTGATTCGGGATCGTGATAGGGAATGGCAATCAGACCCGCCAGGGTGATGATAGCGGCGAGCCCCCAGGCAACGCGTCTCGTCCGCGGCGCCACTTACATCACCTGCCGACCCGGCGACTCTCCGGACGCTTGGCTCACGAGTAGCGCTCGACCCGCAAGTCGGCCTGCGCCTTGTGGCCGGCGAAGCCCTCGAGGGCACACAGGCGTGAACAGTACTCACCTATCTCTCGCGTCGCCTCGGCATCCACGCGTTGATAGGTGCAAGTCTTGATGAACTTGCCTACCCAAAGGCCGCCCGTATAGCGCGCCGCCCGCCCGGTCGGCAGGGTGTGGTTCGTGCCGATCACCTTGTCGCCATAGGCGACGTTTGTTTCGGGCCCGAGAAACAGCGCGCCGTAGTTACGCAGCTTCTGCAGAAAGTAGTCCGGGTTCCGTGTGATGATCTCGACGTGCTCGAACGCAAGATCGTTGGTGACGTCAACCATTTCTTCATCGCTGTCGCACAGGATGATCTGACCGTAGTCCGCCCACGCCTTGCCGGCAACTTCCGCCGTTTCGAGCGTGGCAAGCTGATCCTCGATCTCGGCCGGCAAAGCCTCGGCGAGCTCCAGGGAGGTCGTCACGAGGATCGACGGTGAGTTGTATCCGTGCTCTGCCTGACCCAGCAGATCGGTTGCGGCCATTTCCACGTCACAGCTGTCGTCGGCAACCACAACGGTCTCGGTGGGGCCGGCCAGCAGGTCAATACCCACTCGACCGAACACCTGTCGCTTGGCTTCCGCAACGTATTCGTTGCCGGGGCCGACAAGCATATCGACCGGTGCGATTGACTCTGTGCCAATCGCCATCGCGGCAATCGCCTGAACGCCGCCGAGGGAATAGATCTCGTCCGCTCCGCCCAGATGCATGGCCGCGACGACAGCGGCATTGGGTTTGCCCTCGAACGGCGGCGAGGCGGCGATGACTCGCTTCACCCCGGCCACCTTGGCGGTCACCACGCCCATGTGCGCCGACGCAACCAGCGGGTATTTGCCCCCCGGCACGTAGCAGCCCACGGAGTCGACGGGCAGGTTCTTGTGACCCAGGAAAACGCCCGGGCGTGTCTCTACTTCTATGTCACGAAGCGCGGACTTTTGTGCTTCGGCGAACTTTCGAACCTGCTCTTGGGCAAAGCGGATGTCATCGATATCGGTGGGATTCAAAGCGTCAACGCAAGCCGCGATTTCATCGGCCGTCAACCGGAAAGACTCGGGGGCCCAGCTGTCGAATTTGCTGGAGAATTCGCGGACGGCCTTGTCACCATCCCGTTCAACGGCCGAAAGAATGTCTTCGACAGCTTTGCGCACGCGCGCCTGATCGTCATGTTTCCGTTGCCGGCTCACACCGGCTTTGAGCGTAGTCGCCACGTTTGTTTCCCCCGGATAACGGCATGTTTTGTATTGTTTACGGGCGAAGAAGGTTTGAGACCGTTGCCGGCAGCTGCCTCGTTTGTCGACAGCGCACGGCATCGCGACGCAACTCCGCACAACGCACTGCAGTATAGCGTCCGTGAGTGGCTGCGTACACCGTTTGCCTCAGAAAAATGAGGCTTTTAGATCATTTTCTTGATCGGTTGTTTCTGTGGTCTTGGGTATTTTCCAATGCGGATTTATCTTAAGCGGTTGAATAAAATAGAAAATCCTGAGTTCTCAAGAGTTGATTCAATCAAAATCAGCTAATGCAGCATAAAGCATCATAATTGTTGACACATTTGACGAGCGAGGTGTAAGGTTCTTGAGTGAAAAACAATCAAGGCGCCGGGGAGACGCCGGGATGATCGATGGATTGGACCACATCAACGTTGAGACGACGGACCTGGACAGTAGTGTGCACTTCTACGAGACGGTCCTCGGGCTTCAGGTCGGCTGGCGTCCGGCCTTCGATGTACCGGGCGCCTGGGTGTACGCCGGCGACCAGCCCATCTTCCATCTTGTGGTCAGACCTGCCGTGAATCCGCCACCAACCGGGCCCATCCATCACGTGGCGGTCAAGGCTCGAAACCTGGAGGCGATGACTGCACGGCTCGACGAGTTCGGAATCCCGTATACGAAGCAGGTGGTGCCGGACCTGACTGTTACGCAGTTGTTTGTCGACGACCCGAACGGCGTAAAGCTAGAACTCAACTTTTATGCGGATACCGAAGGATAAACCTTAAGAAAAGCCGCGCTTCACTCAAGTTCGTATGTCCAGGAAAGGGGGGGCATAAGCAATGAAACACAAGTCGATTCCCATGATGGGTGCTGCCGGAATTGCGTCGGCACTCCTCTCGCTATTCGCGGGGGGCGCATCCGCGCAAGAGTCACAGCAAGAGCCGCGCAATGAACTCGAGGAAATCATCGTGACGGGTACGACCCGTCAAGGTGTCACCGTTCTTGAGTCCTCCGTTGCCGTAACGGCCATCAGTGCACAGGACATGGACCGAGACGTGCCCTTCGGCCTCGTCGATACACTGAAGGCGGTGCCCGGTTTGTTCGTACAGGAGTCTGGTGGACAGACATCGAACAGTATTGGTGTACGCGGTTTGCCTTCGACGGCGCAGCTTGCCTTCATCAACGTACAGGAAGATGGCTTGCCGGTGAACTACGAGCGCTACACGGTGGATGCCGTACAGCGATACAGCATTGGTATCGAGCGCGTGGAAGCCACGCGGGGCGGTACGTCCGGTGTCCTGGCACCCAATGGCGCCGGCGCGATTGTCAACTACATCTACCGCAAAGGCACCGACGATCCCGAGGGAACACTGCGTCTGTCGCTGACCGACTTCGGCAATACGCGGACGGACTTCTTCTACGGCGGGCCGCTGTCCGACGACTGGAAAGTAGCCGTCAGCGGCTACTATATGTACGGCGACACGCCGCGTGAGAACGGCTTCAACGGCGAGCGCGGCGGAGAGTTTCGCGTCAACCTGACGCGCGAATTGTCCAACGGCGAACTCAATCTGACCTACAAGAAAGTGGACGAGCGGAATTCGTTTGTTCTGCCGTTGCCCGTTGCCCGCGATCCGAATACAGGAACGCTGAGTGAAATTCCCGGATTCGATCTTAACCACGGCAACGTGACCGGCTTCGACAACTCGCGCACGCGCATCCTTTTCGCAAGCGGCGAAGTACTCGAGCAAAATACGGTGGACGGTGCCGATGCCGAAGCCGACGTCTTCACGATCGGCTTTGACTGGGATTTCGAGAACGACATCTTTCTGAAGCACCAGAGCCGCGTGAGTGATCTGTCGCGACTCTTCAACGCTCATTTTACAGGTTCAGCCGGCGGTATCAGCATCCTGCCCGCGGAACTTTATCTCACCGACGACAGCATCGATTTTGTGGGTGCAGGGTACGGCACGGTTGGCGATTTCTACGCCGCAAACCCCGGCACGGATCGATGCTTCCAGTACGTGACCAGCGGCGAGTTGCTCTGCGCGGGTGACCCGGCGCTTCAGAACCTGAACGGCAACGGTCTTGCGCAGATTCTGAACTCGCTTCGTGAGCCGATCGAGCGTCGCCAGTTCATCAGCGACACACGATTGACCTGGGAGACGGATCGAAACAGCCTGTCCGTCGGCGCAATGCTGATCGACCTCGATCACAATCGCCAGCTTGCATCCAGCCTGTTCATGAGTGAGGTGACTTCAGACAATCCGCAGGTTCTGGACATCGTTGCGGTCGATCCGTCCACCGGCAACGTTCAGTCCTTCTTGAGCGACGGCGGTGTCGTGAAGCACGGTCAGTGGCGAGGCGACGACGACGTGCAGGTCAGTTCGCTGTCCCTGTACGTCAACGATGAGTTCCAGTTCTCGGATCGGCTGCGAGTCGACGTCGGCCTCCGCTGGGAAGACATTGAATACCAGGCCGTCTCTCTGACGGGCCTTGGCGATCGCGTGCCGGTTGCCGGCGCGCTCGACGTTAACGGCAACGATGTCGACAACATTACGGCGAACAACTTCGCCAATCGCCTGAAAGGCAATGGCGGAACGGCTCGCCGGACGGTGAATTACGACGAGATCTCCTGGACGATCGGTTTTAATTACCTGCTGACCGACACGCTTGCCGTCTACGGGCGCTATGCCGAGGGTTACCAGACGCCGCGTGCAGACCGCCTTGGCGACATCATTCTGAATACGCCCGACGGCCCGGTGGATGCGCCGTTGCAGGAAGTCGAACTGGGCGAGCTGGGCATTCGCTATTCCGGCGACACGATTGCGGCATCTGCAACCTTGTACTCGACGCAGTTCCCAAGCCTCCTGACCGGCGGCTTCGGCTTTGATCAGGGTGGCACGCAGGTTCTGAACCAGGCCGAGCTCGACGTTGTCGGCGTTGAATTCGATCTCACCTGGCAGCCGGCCGACTGGGTATCACTGCAGTTGGCCGGTGTGTTGCAGAATGGCGAGCTGGACAACTTCAACACACCTGCCGGAGCGGCATTCAACGGCAATCAGGTGGCACGAACGCCGGACGAGCAGTTCCGCTTCATCGGCAACGTCTTCGCCACGGATCAGATCACGGTGTTTGCGGACTACCATTGGCTGGGCGATCGCTTTGGCGCGAACGACAACGTCGTCGCCTTCGATTCCTGCGGGAACCTCGGCCTGGGCGCCGCCTACACACCGACGGACCAACTGACGTTCCAGGTCAAGGGCAAGAACATCACCGACGAGGTCTGCTACACGGAAGGCAATCCGCGGGCAACGGTTGCGCAGAACCTCCTGCAGCTCGGCTATGCAAGGCCGATTGTGGGTGCTACCTGGATTCTGTCCGCGCAGTTCGATTTCTTTTGACCCCCCGAGCGCCGAGGCAACTCGGCGCCGACACCGCCCCGGCCGCACAGCCGGGGCGGACTCTTCCAAAACTGCTTAGAATACGGGACGCGCGAGAAGCCTCGGCCAAAAGAAGCCAGTGACCAGAATGGCATACACAAACGCGGTAAAGAAAAAGCTCAAGTCGGGGGTGGCGACCTGCGGTGCGTTTCTGCAGATGAACAGCAACATCTCGGCCGAGATCATGTCGAAGGCCGGGTTCGACTGGCTGATCGTCGATATGGAGCACGCGCCGGTCGAACTGGATTCGCTGCTTTGCCAACTGCAGGCGATCGGTAACTCCAAAGCCTGCGTGCCGTTCGTCCGTTCACCGTGGAATGACCCCGTCGCGATCAAGCGAATTCTGGACACGGGTGCTCAGGGCATTGTCATTCCCTATGTGAATACCCGGGAAGAGGCTGAAGCCGCTGTGGCGGCGTGCAAGTTTCCGCCAGTCGGGACACGCGGTGCGGCCATGAGCCCGCGCTCGGCACACTACGGTACGAGTACCACGGAATATTTTTCTCAGGCGAATCACGACAACGTGGTCATCGTCAGCGTCGAGACCCAGGACGCCATGCAGAACCTGGATGAGATCCTGGCCGTTCGGGAAATCGACGGCATCTTCATTGGCCCGATGGACCTTGCGGTCAGCATGGGCCACAACGATGTCTCGTGCGGTCAGGTTAAAGCCGCGATCGCGGAGATTGAAGCGAAGGTGCTGGCATCCGACAAGTTCCTCGGCACTATCGCCACTGACTGGGCGAAGGCAAAAGCCTGTTACGAGCGCGGCTACCAGTGGCTGATCCTGATGCAGGATGGGCTGACGCTCGCCGCGCAGGCGGATTCCGTCGTCAACCGTTTTCGCAAAGACTTCGGCGAAGACGCGAAAGGCGACTAGTAGACGTTCTCGGAGAGGTAGATTTCGACTCTGGGCTGCCGCACGCTCAACTCGATCGTCTCGTTCTTCTTGTGACGTACCAGCAATTCGACCGCCGAGTAAACCTCATGACGGATATCCTGGTTGATGATGACATCGATCGTGTTGTCAATCAGGTAGCTACGCGTTAGCTCGCTCAGTTCATGGGCGATGAAAACAATATCGCACTCACGGCCGTGCTTCTTCAGCGCGCGAGCGATACCGTCCGTGGCGCCCGCCGTATTGTAGATGCTGACGAGATCGGGTTGCTCCAGCAGCGCGTTTTCGGCCTGTACAAACGAAACCTCGTTGTCGAACTTGGGGCTCGGCAGATCGATCACGTTGAAGCGCGAGAAGCGCTCACGAATCATGCTTTTGAATCCGGCTTCCCGTTCTTCATGGCCGCGATAGCTGGGGCGGCCTGGGAACAGCGCGATCGAACCGCCGGTCTTGTCGCCAAGGAATCGGCCCATCAACAGCGCAGCGGTCCGTCCCGCAGCGCGATTGTCCAGGCCGACATACCCGAGCCGGCTGGAGCGAGACAGATCCGACACCAGGCTGACGACGCCGACGCCGTTCCTCGACAGGGTGTCCACGGCTTCGCGAACGATCGGGTGGTCCAGCGCAACAAAGGCAATGCCGTCCGTGTCGGCGCCTACTTCGATCAGTTTCTCCGCGAGAATCTCGGGCTCGAGTTCATCAACCATGTGCGACTGAACGCGCGAGTTGAGCCGCGCAAACGCCAGTCGGGAGTTCTCTATCTCTTTCGTAAAGCCGTCGAAGTAACCCGTCTTCAGAATCGGAAAGACAAAATCGAACTTGTAGATAATCTTGCCGTCACGCTCGGCGACGGGACCGATAAAGTAATTGGTGTTAAAGACCGCGCGGTAAACGCGCTCAGCGGTGCTTTGCTTGACATTACCGCGTTCATTGAGGACGCGATCAACCGTTGCTCGGCTGACTCCCGCCTTTTGCGCGACATCGTCCAGGGTGACCTTCATGCTATTCGTCTGCGTCTTTGTAACCGCATGATAAACGGCAATTTTATCACAACGAAACGCACATTGAGCGGTACCGCAGCGCCGCAGCTGCCGGTGCCGGGATCGACAACCAGGAGGTGACGACGTGTCACAAGACTTCAGCGACCAGGTGGCGTTAGTCACAGGAGCCGGCCGGGGTATTGGCCGCGGATGCGCGGAGGCGCTGGCGTCGCGCGGCGCAAGAGTCATAGCCGTCGCGCGTTCCGCAAGCGATATCGAAGAGCTGGCGAGGCGCTTCCCGGATCGCGTGGAAGCCTGGCAGCTCGATGCCACTGGAGACGAGATCCTGGAGCGCATCGACGCGGCTGATGGCCTGAGTATTCTCGTCAACAATGCGGGGGGCAATCGGCCTCAGGCATTTGTCGACGTCGATGAGGAAGCGCTCGACTTCATGCTCAGCCTGAATGTTCGAGCGGCATTTCGAATCTCACAGGCGGCCGTTCGAGTGATGACGCGACAATCGATCAGCGGGTCGATCGTGCACCTGTCTTCGCAGATGGGACACGTCGGTTCGCCCAACCGCACCGTGTACTGCATGACCAAACACGCGATCGAAGGACTCACCAAGGCGATGGCCGTTGAGCTGGCGCCATCGGGTATCCGCGTCAACGCCGTCGCACCGACCTTCGTGGAGACGCCGCTGACAAAGCCGATGCTCGACGATCCAGAGTTCAAGGAGTTTGTGATGAACCGCATTCCGCTGAAGCGCTTGGCTTCGATCGGCGATGTCGTCGATGCGGTGATGTACCTTGCATCATCCGATGCGGGAATGATTACCGGGCACAGCCTGCTGGTCGACGGCGGCTGGACGGCGCAGTAGCGAGTTGCGCTGGAAGGTCTACGGAAGCTGTGGGAAGGCCGTTCGGCTCAGCGCCGCTTGGAACACTGGATCTCGAGTTCAGGGAAGTCCTGCGTATAGGCGGGCGCCACCGATGCCTCGCGCCCGATCAGGCCGTTGCGGCCCTTGAACTCGGCGTCATTAGCCGACACTAGGCGCATCCAGTCGCCGTAACCGGTGTGGGCGCCGGTATCGTGAGAGGGGCGCACCGACCAGCGGTAGGTCCGGCAGGGCTCGAGTTCGTAACTCAGCACGTGTGACGGCGAAAACGCACGCTCGCTGTAGACGATGCGGTGGGCATCGTAAATTTCGATGTCCCAGGCGAGCTCGCTTGTTGCGATCGGCGCGACGGGCGCCTCATCGTCGCCGGCTTCGCGGGGTGCCGCGTCCCAGGCGAGTTCCGGAGCCGGTGATTTGCTCACGAAACGGTTCTCGAGCCTGCGGTGTGCGCGCGCCGATTCTGTGGCGCGAGGCGTCAGGGTTAGCGGCAGAAGCTGCCGAAAGAATGTCTCGCCGGCGAGTTCACGCGCAAGATAGTGCGAGGCGAAGTTCGCATAATCACGCCATAGCGCAAGGTCGTCCTTTGTCCAGTTCTTGAGCGTGTCGGTGTCCTGGTACTCCATCGTCCGCGAGTACAACGTCGTGTTGTCGCTACGGCGCACGAGCGTGGCACTAGCGGTCAGAATCAGGGTGGCGCGATTCTTGTCGATGTCCATTTTGAAATCGTCGAAACCAACAAACAGCACGGCGCCCGTTGCGTCGGGGATACCTTCAACCGACGACAAAAGCTGCGCCTCGACCTTCGACAGGCTTCTGACATGGTGATGGACGTCGAGCGCCAGCGCCGAATTCATCAGGGGCTGACTGTCCGCGTTCGCGATGTCTTCGGTGAGTGCGTCGCGAAACTCCTGAATCTCCTCCCTTGCCGCGCCGCTCAGGCCGCCGAAGATTGCCGACGGAATCTGCAGTATCGGCACGGGAAAATTGACGTTGATCTGACCGACCTGGCCGGACACGCCCGCCCGCCGGCGCCCGGCATCCGCGCCGCCGACAAGGCCCGGCTGTGCTTCGTCATACGTACCGGAAATCGCCTCCGCGGTTTGTGCGTCGCTCGGCAGGATGGCTATGCGTTCCACGGCCGAACGGACGTCGGCCGACATCGGCTCGTAGGCCTTCGGTGCAAGCGGTACTTCGATCTCTTCCAGCGCCTCGCCGGCGCCGACAATGCCCGGCCATACGAGCCAGGTGGACAGTACCGCGCCCAGAAGAAAGCGAGGGCCCGCGGTATTCAGGCCGGGTGTTGCAAGCATGCTTCCTGGTCTCACGGATACAGCGTTGCAGGAATAGACCACATTTCGTCGTGATCGTTCGGGTGAGCCGGTGCGCCTGGCTGGGCATCAGTGAGCATGGACCGTACCTGATACGGGATTCCGGGCTTGCAGGCCCGGAGGACAAGAGCCGTTGTTTACCCGGAAAATTTGCCATGCCCCGGACAACATTGGAAGAACGATGCGATTGATGACAACGGCCGTATTGCTCGGACTGGCGCTGCCGGTGATTGCCGACGAGCACGGCGACAATGCAGACAGCTGGTACCAGGACCGGTACGCGGCACTCTGGGCGGAAGCACCCTGGACCAAACTCGATGAGATCGCGAGCCACTACTCGGAGACCGTGACTTATCATGCGTCTGACGAGGAAGCCAGCGTGCACGAAAGCAAGAGCTGGCTAGGTGACGCAATGAAAGAGTGGGTTGCTGAACAGTGGGTGGGCAGCGATCTGGTCGGATACCGCTCAGTTCAGATTAATCCGTCCATCACCTCGATCTATACGCAATGGCTGGACCGCTACGAGGGCGGCTACGAGGAAACCTCCTGCGGCTGGTACATCGGCGCAAAGCAAAGCGGCGGGTGGAAGATCACGAACTACGCCGCCATCGACTGCGAAGAACACGGATTCTAAAGACTCCGGGAAATCGCGAGAGTCGATGCCCGTCAATCCGGTAAGACAATCCATTGTTCCCGGCGCACTGAGTGACGCCTCAGTCGGTCCCTACCGCATCCCCGGCCGGCTGCAAAGAGCAGCCCTTCTCGGTCTTCAGGTTGAGGAGGTCCGCTTCGCGGGCGGCCGCGCTGTCCAGGGCGTCGTCCTTCTCCATGGCATTACCGATGCCGAAATCCCCGAGGAACGCCACTACGGAGCGCCCGTCCATCTCCGCGTCGGCAATTTCCTGGCGAAACGCCGCGATCTTGGAGAGCTCGATTTCTATGTCCTTGCAGTCGTAGTACTGCGCCTCGGTATCGGTAATCGGCTGCATGCGCCCATAGCGCTTGGTCGCACAGCCGGCAGTCATGGCAACCGCCAATACGAGTACGACGGATCCGGCAAACACGCTGCTTTTCATGAATTCCACCCTTTTTTCTTTTGCGGCAGCGGGTCGAAGCCGGCCCGCGTTCGTGGATTGTAACGTTTATCGCGGGCGGCTCATCCCAGAGCGCCCGATCGAATACTTCGACTTGTTCGGCATTGTACTTCAGCTCGCCCGCCCGGTCGCGTTTCAGCGACAGCACGCTGTCCAGGTCGGCGAGATCGTACTCTGTCAATCCAGCAGGATAATCCATCGCTCCCGGTGCAAGCGCTCCATCTGCTCGCGAATCCAGCGCTGCCGTTCGCGAACGTATTGGGAGGGCCGGTCGACGTGTAGCCTCTTTGGGTTGGGCAGGACAGCTGCCAGCAACGCGGCCTCCGAGTTCGACAAGCGTGACGGGTCCTTGTTGAAGTAGTACCGGCTCGCGGCCGGCACCCCATAGATCCCCGGGCCAAACTCCGCGATGTTGAGATAAATCTCCAGGATTCTTCGCTTGGGCAGACAGAGCTCGATCAGCAGCGTGAAGTAGGCTTCGAGGCCCTTGCGTGCGTAACTTCGCCCGGACCACAGGTAAAGATTCTTCGCCACCTGCTGCGAAATCGTGGAGGCGCCGCGCAGCGATTTTCCGTCCTGGGAATCCTCGATCGAATCGACAATCGACTGCACGTCGAAGCCAAAGTGGTCGGCGAACTTCTGGTCTTCCGCGGCGACGACCGCCAGCGTCGCTGCAACGCTAATGTCAGTCCGATCTGTCCACTCGTGCAGGATCGGGTCGCGCCCGCTTCCGTCCTGCAGCATGAAAGATGTCGTGACCGGATTGAACCAACGAAGGGGCACGACGAGCATCAGGCTAACTAGAAAGAGTCCCGCAAAGACAGCCGAGATACGGTAGAGCCATTGCCGTTTCCGGCTTCGATTTCGTTTCTTTCGCGCCACGGCGCGAGTCTATCACTGCGATTGCCGGATCATCTCGGAGCGGCTGGGTGCCGTGTGAGCAAAAGCAGCCAGGCGCGAAGGTCGCCGTCAAACACGGATGTTAAAAATATTTGACTTCCATCTGATGTCGGCGCTAAGCTGTGTGTTAAGTTTTTTTAACATCAGGATAAAGTATGACGTTTAACGAAAAATCGGCCTGGATCATGCTGGCGGCGCTGCTCGTCAGCGGACTCAGCTATGCGGGGGCCGTCGCGAACCTGAGCGCCGATCTCGGACAACTTGCGCCGCCGAGCGTCCCGCTGCTGATCAAATTCACCGTGGTACTGATCCTGATCTCTATTGTTGGTCATGCGCTGATCGCCGCGCTGCGGCCCGGCGACACAAACGACCGGCTCGACGAGCGGGAGCAGCGTGTGCACGACAAAGCCGGCAACTGGTCCGGTATCGTGCTGGGCTTCGGAGTGATCGCGGCGTTGGTCAATTATCTGGCCTTCGGTAACGCCGATCTGTTGTTCTACGGCGTGTTTGCAAGCCTCTTTGTCGCGCAGCTCGCCGAATACGTGCTGCAGCTCGCAATGACGAAGCTCGCGTCGTAACGTGGTCCGCAAGCGGCTGCCGTTTACGAACCGGGTTCGCGAGCTGCGCGAGGCGCACGGCGGCATGACCCAGGCTGAACTCGGTGATCTCATTGGCGTTACGCGTCAGACCATTGCGGCCATCGAGAAAGATCGGTACTCACCGTCGCTCGAAAGTGCCTTCCGTATTTCGCGAGTCTTCGGCGTGGAGCTCGAGGAGGTATTCCGGTGGTGCGACTCTTGACGCGTCGTAATTGGTTGCCCGAACGCGGCGGTTCTATCGTGAGGTGATGCAACACCCCTTGGTCATTGGAGGCGTCGAAGCGCCCGTTCCAGATTCATTCTTGCCCGGATTTCGTATTCGTCTCTGATCGGGGGCGTGAAGTAGATGGTTTCTCTAGCCAGAAAAGACTCCAGGATCTTTCTGCGGCCCGGTCGATAGACCAGCATGGGCACCAGCTTGTACTCACGACGTACGTTCTCTTCGAAGCGATCGTACACCGCTTCGTCGGCCCCCAGGATGGACAGATCGACATCGACGAGCAGCTTCGTATCGGGATCGGCCGCTGCCGAATCGTGAACCGTGGCCAGGATGAGGTTTCGCACGTTGTCTTGAGACTCCTGGCTGCAGTCGTTGTCTCGAAGGAACCGTTCGGCCCAATCTGCGCTCTTTAGCTCGTTGTCCGTGGACAGGGGCTTGTAGACCGCGTCGTGAAACCATATTGCGCACTCGACGTCCGCGGGCCTGACGGCGATCCGGCGATGCTGCTCGAAAAGGCTTAGACAGGCATCGATGTGCGTTGAAGTGTGATAGTGCCTGTGACTCTCTGCGTACGCGTTGGTCAGCTTCTGAAACGTCGGCAGATTTGTGCCGATCGACAGCCCGTCCATCAGTCTTAGCCAGGCGTCTTCATTCATCGTTTGACTCTTGGTGCATCGTCTCGCCGAAGCCCGAGGGCCTGAAGCAAGTTTTTTCCGGCAAGCACAAAGTACAGCCAGGCCTTCCGCCAGCGGTTTCCAAGGAGAATAATGTGGATGTGCCAACCTTTTTCGCGCCGGGCGCTGTAACCGCTATACACCAACCCGTAGGCTTCGGGATCGTCGACATACTCCTTGGCCAAGCGCTTTGCGCGCTCAACACCGATTGCCATCATTTCCGAAACCTCCACGACCGTTGGCTCACCTTGCGCCTTGGGAAACGCCAACAGGTAGTAGTCTGGAATCCATGCGTCGCGGATCCTGACTAATTCACAGGACTTGCCCGTAGACAGACAGACCGACTCTCGAAATGTAGTGTCGTCACTCCGCATCGCTCCGAATATCGCAACAGCGTCAGCAGAGGTCAATCCATTCGGGTCTGCAATGAGAAAGACTTCGCGCCCAGGGTTTTTCCCGGCTGAATTGTTGCGAGCGTCCGGCCTGCGAGGCACAACACAACGTGTTCTCTCGAGTGACCGGCCATAGCCGGTAGGCGACGAACTTCAAAGTCGGGCTATAATTCTTGCTTCTGAACCATTGCGGCCACCCAAGACTTGTCTGCCGATACATCGGTCTGGGAGCTTCTGCAATAGCAGACTCAGGGAAATCCAATGAATGGCGATCGCAGGGCAACGAGGGGCGACCTCACCAAGGATACGCTCACTCTTTACGCCAACGCGCACAAGTGGCTGCTAATACCGATAATCGTGATCCTTATCGCCTTCACTCCTTTATATTTCGCCACGTTTACCAGTGAACCGTGGGCATATCACACGCATGCCTTGTCGGCGATCGCCTGGTACGCACTCATGATTACTCAACCCTACCTCGCGACGCGAGGCAAACTCCATAGCCATAGACGATGGGGGATGGCCGGATTACTTGTTGCTGGCGCATTTATAGCGACCGGAATATCGATTACGCCCACGAACGTCTATTTCGGACAAATAGGCGGTTTCCCACCGGTCTTTCCGGCGGAGTTTTTCTACGGATTGACGTTTACCGAAACGCTGGCAATGGTTGGTTTTGCGGTCTCCGTCAGCATGGCGATCGTCAACTCCAAGAGGCCTGATGAACATGCGATCTGGATGCTAGGTACCGTGTTTTTCGGGTTTATGCCCGCCTGGCTACGATTGAGCATGTTCCCAGCCTTCGCTTTCGGTATCGAAATGTCCACTACAACCGCACTTATGGTTTCGATCCCTGTTTTTGTGGCCGTCATTTTGTACGTCGGCTACAAGATCCGAAAACTGACGCACCCCATGATAATCGCTTCAGCCGGCGTAACCGCCTTGATGATTTCCACATCCTACATTGGCGGATTCGAGTCTTATCAGGAGTTCGTGACGAATCTAATGAAACCTATGGTTCCCTGGCCTGAGGCTAACTAGTCTTATCCGGGTATCCTGCAGCTGTATGAAGATTTTCGATAGCCACGTTCATTTCGTGGATCCGAATCGGCCCGAAGGAATACTCTGGCCCAAAGTGCGACTAGTTATTGCTCCCACACGTATGGCGTGGCCAGGGAAGTCAGTACTGTTAGCAGTCTGCCTCGCGTTGGCAGCCTGTGCAGGGGTCGATCACGACTACCCCCGTAAGCCGTCGGGAATCATCCCCGAAGCGGGAGACGCCGAACTCGACCGGAAAATCGAACCGCTGCTGGTGGACCGGCCCCAGGATGTCAGTGGGTTTTTCACGCTCGTCGACGGCGTCGACGCGGCCGTTACCCGGCTCAGGCTGGCAGAACAGGCTGAGCGAAGTATTGACGTTCAGTACTACCTCATCAAGCGAGACCAGATAGGTCTCGTGTTCCTGCACTCGCTACTTTCCGCGGCCGACAGGGGCGTTCGCGTTCGGTTGTTGCTCGACGACATGTTCAACTCAGGCTTCGATCACGACATGATGGCGCTGGATGCACATCCCAATTTCGAGATTCGTGTCTTCAATCCGTTCAATCGTGGCCTGCTCGGTCGTTCGGTTGGAGCGGCTTTCAACTTCCGGCGAATCAATCGGCGCATGCACAACAAGTCGTTCACGGTGGACAACCGCGTGACGGTTATCGGGGGGCGGAACATCGCGGACGAATATTTCGGCGTTCGCGAAGACTCGGCCTTCGGGGACCTGGACGTAATCGGCATAGGGCCTATCGTCCAGGATGTGACCGACATGTTCGATACCTACTGGCGGCACGATACGGCGGTACCGCTGGCCGGCTTTATCAAGCCACTCGAGAACCCGAGCGCGGCACTCGAGGAGTATCGCGAACGACTCGTGTCGGCCACCCGGGAGCTGGCGGATACGCGTTATGCCGAGGCGGTGATCGGTCGCGCCGGCGAAGGCTTCGAAAACAAGCTCACGGAGATACGCTGGTCGCCCTACACGCTCATATTCGATACGCCCGACAAGGGTATCAAGAACAAAGCGGATGAATCGGAGATGATCGTCACACCGCTCATTCAGTCGCTGTCGACCGTCGAGAAGGAGCTGATGATCATTTCACCCTATTTTGTACCGCAGAAAAGACTGATGGAGGGTCTGGTCGAGGCAAGTAACACCGGGATCGAGGTGACTATCGTTACCAACTCGCTCGCCGCCAACAATCAGGCAACGGTGCACGGCGGCTATGCGCCCTCCCGCAAACCGTTGCTCAAAGCGGGTGTGACTATTTTTGAGGTCAGGCCCGACGCACACGTCCCGGGCACCGAGTATGTAGATGCGAGTTCAGCGCGGGCCACGCTGCACACCAAGGCTTACGTCATCGATCGACGCGAGGTGTTCATCGGTTCGTTCAACTTCGATCCAAGGTCTGCGCGCATTAACACGGAAATGGGTGTGCTCATCGGTGACCTCCAGATGGGAGCCGACTTCATGGCGGGCCTTGAGGCGGCGCTGCCGGACTCTGCGTGGCGTGTCTCGCTGACCGACAACAACAAGCTCGAATGGATCGAACTTGACGGTGACCTGGAGACCACACACGACGTGGAGCCCATGACGAGTTGGTGGCAGCGTTTTACGGCCGGGTTTTATCGTCTCCTGCCCATTCGCAGCCAGCTTTAAAGCGACAACAAACGGGATATTCCTGACAACTGAGAATCCGCGAGCGGTCGGCGCGCGGCTCGGCACTCGAGTATCCTTAAACGGTATGAAGATTTTCGATAGCCACGTTCATTTCGTGGATCCGAATCGGCCCGAAGGAATACTCTGGCCCAGGGCGGACAGCTCGATTTACAGGCGACATCTGCCGGACGACTTGCTGAAGGCGAGCAAACCCGCGACGTTGACGGGCTGCGTTGCCGTCGAGACAAGCAGACGTCCAACGGACGACGACTGGCTTGTCAGACTCGCTCGCGGTAGTTCGTTGATCGAAGCCGTGGTGCTCAATCTCCAGCCGGACACTCGGGGTTTTGAGTCACGCCTCGAGCAGGCGCTGACGGTGGAGAAATTTGTCGGTATCCGACTTCGGCCGATCGAGACTTACAATCTGCAGTCGCCGGAGCTGCTCCAGAGCTTTGGTTTACTGCAGCAAGAGGGGAAGACCATCGAATTCGGCGCAAAGACGCTCGTACTCAAGGAGTCGTTCGCCAGACTGGCTGCGCAGTTTGACGAAACGACCTGGATTCTCGACCATTGTGGTCACCCGCCAGCAGGCGAGACGTTGTCGCCACAATGGTGCGACGGCATCGTGGAGATTGCCGCGGTTCCCAACACGGTCTGCAAAATCTCCAGTGAATACTGCGAGGCTAAGTCCTGGTCGCCGGTGCTACAGTTTCTGATTCAACATTTCGGACCGAAGCGGTTGCTCTACGGAAGCAACTGGCCTGTTTGTACGCCGACGGTCGACCTGGTCCGGGCCACGTCGCAGCTCACACAGTTAACCGGCAACCATGGCCAGGACATCATGGAGGGCAACGCGCGACGAGTGTATTGCGCTGCTCCGGCCATTGAGGCGAAATCGACGGGCGAAATATGAAGCTGCGCGGCGTTGCAATCGGGGCGGGTTATTTCAGCCAATACCAGTACGATGCCTGGCGCCGGCTGCCGAACGCGGAGCTGGTCGCTGCATGCGATCTCGATGAGGCGCTCGTTGCCTCAGTCGTTGAAAACTACGGCGTGCCGCGACAGTACACCAACTATATCGAGATGTTCGATAAAGAGCGGCCGGACTTTGTGGACGTCATCACTCCGCCGGGAAGCCATGCCGAGATTTGTGCGGAGGCGGCATCGCGGGGAATCCACATCATCTGCCAAAAACCGCTTGCGCCGTCATTCGAAGAGGCGGATGCGCTGGTGCGTAAAATGGACCAGGCTGCCGTGCGACTGATGGTGCACGAAAACTTTCGGTTTCAGCCGTGGCATCGTGAGATTCGTCGTCTGATCGACACCGGGGCTATCGGCGAGAGTCTACATTCGCTCAGCTTTCGAATGCGCACCGGCGACGGTTGGGGCCGCGACGCGTACCTGTCGAGACAGCCGTATTTTCGGAAGTATCCGCGCTTTCTCGTGTACGAGACCGGCGTGCACTTCATCGACACGTTTCGTTACCTGGCCGGAGAAGTCGACTCTGTCTACGCTCGGCTTCGACGCCTGAACGAGGAGATTGCGGGCGAGGACTGCGGGATTGTCCTGTTTGACTTTGCAAACGGCGCCGTCGGTACGTGGGACGCAAATCGGTACAACGAAGCCAACTACGCTAACCCGAGGTACACCTTTGGCGATTTCCTCGTCGAGGGAAGCGGAGGATCGATTCGGCTCTACCCGGACGGTCGCATCACTGTCCAGTCGCTTGGTTCGATCGAGACCGATCATGACTACCGCCACGAGCAGCAGGGGTTTGCCGGCGACTGTTGCTTTGCGACGCAGGCTCACTTCGTGAATTGCCTCGAAAACGACGAGCCATTCGAAACCAGTGGGTCGGACTATTTGAAAACCTTGCGCGTGCAGGAGGCGGTCTATGAATCCGCTGCGGCGGGAGCGCCGGTTACGGTGTAAGGGTATCCTCCGAATACCGGCAGCGAAAAAAGGAAACGCCCGGCAAAGCCGGGCGTCTCGACGGTCCAGCATCGGGGGGGATGCTAGTACCTGTAGCGTACGCCCAGCATGACCTCCATGTCTCCGGAGAACACGTACGGACTGCCGTCCGCTCTGACACCGCCCTGCAGCGGCACGCGCGGCACGTTGTTGCTGAGATTGACATCTTCCGTCAGGTTTCTCAGGTTCAGGGAGACCTCCCAGTTGTCCCAGTCGTACTTGGCGAACAGATCGAGTCGTGTTTCGGCATCGTAGCGCAGGACCTGGCCGTTGAGCTTCTTGATGGCCTGTGCCGCGCCGGCGGTTGGTCGCACCCGTTCATCTGTCCACACCAGCCCCCCGCCAATAGACAGGCCGCTCGCCGCGCCTTCATCGAAGTTGTAGACAGACCAGATCGCCGCCTTGTTCGGAATTTCATCAACGAGTGGATCACCCACACGATCGGGAACCGAACTAGCCTTGACCTTCGTATCGGCATTCGCGTAGCTCAGAATAATCGCCCAGTTGTCCGTCGGCGCGAACGATGCGTCAATCTCGAAACCGTCCGCCTCGGCCGTGCGTGTCGTCTCGCCCTGCAGATCTTCTTCAATCGTGAAGTAGCCGATGCTGGCATCGAGTCGTCCATCGAACAGCACAAACTTGAAGCCGGCCTCGAACTGTTCGCCGATTCGAACCGGAGGCGCTGTACTGAAGTCCGGATCATTGACGTCCGGTAGTTGCGACTCCGAATAGTTACCGTAGATGGCGAACGTGTCGGTGATCCTGAAGACGGCGCCGGCCTGCGGCAACAACTCGTCATTGTCCGCGATTGTCGTCATGACCAGCGGCTGTACGCGCGGGTCGCCTCGTGCAATCTCGATGCTGCTTTGCGTCAGACCGAGCAGCACGCTGAGCCGCTCGTCCATGAACGTGCCGTGATAGTTCAGGAACACGTTGTTCAGCTCGACCGTTTCGTTGCGCATGAAGACGCGTGACCAGACGATGTCTTCGCCGGCCTGGTTGAACGAGAGGTTGTCGCTGCTGACCGTGGCAGGATCGAACCAGTCGAAATAGAACGTGCCGAGATCGCCGGCCGGGCGAGGCCGCTTGATGTCGAGCAGTGCCTTCTGGTCATAGACGTGCACACCGCCGACAAGCTGGTGATCGCCATTCCCCCAGTCGGGCAGCCACGCCAGCGACACGGTCGCCTGGTCGATGTTGTTCTCGAGAGACAGATTCTCGGTAAGGCGGCGCAGCAGGTAGTCGTCCGGATTGGTCGAGTCCGGTGGCGCCAAGGCATCGGGCACCAGGCGATAGAAGATGTCGACGCGCGGGCGGTTGCCCGGGCCGAACACAAAATCACGGTTGTGCCGGTTGTACACGATCTGGCCGAGCACGCTGTCATTAAACTGGTGTGCGATCGAAATCGAGTAGTCATTAACCGACTCGTCGATATCGGTATCAGGGCCAAACCAGCTCGAGCGCGGGTCGATGTCGTATGCGAGGGCGAGCGGCACTTCTTCACCGGCAGTTGGGCCAGGCAGCGTCAGCTCGATCGCCATGGGCCGATCCGTGCGGTCCGTGTTGATACGATACTGGTAGTACTCGAGGTTGATGACCGTGTCTTCTGTCGGCCGCAATTCGAGCATGGGGAGCACCGAGTGCGATTCGTTGTTTGCCGGCGTACCGAATCCGGTGTCTTCCTGAATCCCCCCAACAAAACGAAACGCACCCAGCGGACCGTGGTCACCTTCGACACCGATCGAGCCCAGATTGAAGTCGACGTTGAGGCCGCGATTGTCCCGATCGTCGCCGCTGAAGCCCCAGTAGGTCCCGAATTCACCAAAACTCTCGTCTATCTGCGGTTTCTTGGAGATGATGTTGACGGCGCCGCCCGGCGTCACCGGGCCGTTCAGAACGGCGCTGGGTCCGCGAATGATCTCGATGCGTTCGATGCTGTACCCGGGCGTGTCGCTCAGGTGAATGAAACCGTTGCGGAAGAATTCGCCCGAGTTGAAACCGCGAATGCGCTTGTCGTCCGCCGCCGCGTGGAACTGCAATGCGTCACGTTGGGACAGCAGCTGGAAGTCCGCGACCACGTCGGCCGTGATGACCTGCAGGTTGATCGGTAGCTGGTCGAGCGGGATGCTGAGGCCCGTCGCACTGTTGGCGGCCGTGGCTTTGTAGCCGGCTTCGCCCACGACCTCGATAAGGTCGATGATTTCCGTTTCCTCATCTTCCTGTGCAATGGCTGCCGAACCGGACGCCAGCCATGCAGAGCTCGCGAGTATCAGTAGTCTGATGGACATCGATAGTTCCCCCCCTTGGATGAGTATAGAGTCCAACCGTTATGCATTTGACAACGTACTTACTAACGTATACGTTATTTCCAGCGTTGTCAAAGATAGGCTGCAGGGTGCTGCGGATTTTCAGGAAAAAGTCATTCCGGTCATGAACTTAGTGTTGGGTTGCATAGCGGACGACATCACGGGGGCCAGCGATCTCGGGCTGATGCTGGCCAGTCACGGGATGCCGACGACCATGATTCTGGGGGTACCTGGCGACGATCGGGCCATCCCGACCCCGGCAGTCGTGATTGCACTGAAGACGCGGACGATGGAACGAAACGGGGCGGTCGAAGTGTCGTCTGCGGCTGCCCGATGGCTGCAAAACGCCGGTGCGCGCCAGCTGTATTTCAAGTACTGCTCCACGTTCGACTCGACCGCGGAAGGCAACATTGGGCCCGTCACCGACGCGTTGATGCATCTGACCGGGGCCGATCTGACCGTTCTGCTGCCGGCGTTCCCCGAAAACGGACGGACGGTCAGGAACGGTGACTTGCTCGTCAATGGGGTGCCGCTGGCGGATTCGCCGATGCGCAATCACCCGCTGACGCCAATGAGAGAATCGTCACTGATCCGCTTGATGGACGGCCAGACGACGGAAGGCAAAACGGGATCGATTGACATCGGCACGGTCCACAAGGGAGTACCGGCGATTCGTAAGGCCTTGCAACAGGAGCGAGCCCACGGCCACCGCTACGTTGCGATCGATACGCTCGAAACCGATGATTTCGGGCCTATTGCCGAGGCGGTGGCGGAGCTGCCGTTGGTGACGGGCGCGTCGGGAATCGCCGCGGCCCTGCCCGAAGTCTATCGACGGAAAGGCCTCGTAGACTCGGGAGTCAAGCCCACGGAGCTTCCGGTGCTACCCGGAAACGCCGTCGTGCTGGCGGGCAGTTGTTCCGAAGCGACACGGTCACAGATTGCCGTTTTCGAAAACGATGCGACTTCCATCGTCGTCGACCCATTGAGTCTGTTTCGCGGAGCGTCCGACGCCGAGCAGCTGGCCCAGAGCGCCGTCGAAGCCGTCGCTGCGCGGGATGTACTCGTCCATTCGTCAACCTCGCCCGAAGGCCTGAAGTCGGTCCAGGGCAAGTTGGGAGCATCGGTCTCGGCCGAACTCGTCGAGGACACTCTCGCCCATGTCGCGAAGCGGCTACTGGAGTCCGGCGTCCGGAAGTTCATCGTTGCGGGCGGCGAAACTTCGGGTGCTGTCGCGCACGCTCTGGGTATTGATGAGCTCTCTGTGAGCCGGCAGATCGACCCCGGCGTTCCCTGGATGGTGTCGGGTGGCGACGAGCCAATTTGCCTGGCGTTCAAGTCCGGAAACTTCGGTGAGCCTGATCTCTTCTCCAAGGCGCTCGGGATGCTGCCGTGAAGTACCCGGGTGAAAGCGACGCGCGCGAGAGTATCGTCATGCACGGAGAGTCCCTGCATCGCCGCGGCTTTGTCCCCGGCAGTTCGGGGAACATCAGCGTCAGGATTAGCGACGGTATCCTCGTTTCGCCCACCAACTCCTGCCTGGGGCGCCTCGATCCTGCGCGTATTTCGAAAATCGATCTCAACGGCAGCCACATTGCAGGCGACAAGCCGTCCAAGGAAGCCTTCCTGCACGCGTCGATGTACGGACAGCGGGCGACCGATGGGGCGGTGGTGCACCTGCATTCGACGAACGCCGTTGCGGTTTCCTGCCGGGCTGATCTCGACCCGGAGTTTCCGATCAGGCCCGTTACGCCGTATTACGTCATGAAGGTCGGCAAACTGAAGGTATTGCCCTACTTTCCGCCCGGAGACCCCGAACTGGCTCACGCCGTCGAGGCGGTCGCTGGACGGCATCATGCGATTTTGCTGGCCAACCACGGCCCTGTCGTCGCCGGCAGTGATCTCGATTCAGCGGTTTACGCAATCGAAGAGCTCGAAGAAGCGGCGAAACTGTCGCTGTTGCTCGAGGGCGCGCGCGTGAACCCTCTCACTGCCGAACAGATTGCGGCACTTGAAAAGCGGTTCCCCAACTAGGGAGAGACTGAATGTTTGTTGTCACCGTGAACTTCGTGATCGTTCCCGAGCGTCGTGAGGAATTTGCAAAAGCCATGTATGAGCAGGCCACGAATTCTCTGGACCTGGAGGCCGACTGCCACGTTTTCGAGGTCAGCGTCGACACGGACAACGAATGCTCGTTCTTCCTCTACGAAAAATACACGGATGCGGCGGCTTTCAATGTGCACCTCGAAAGCCGGCACTTTATCGACTTCAATGAGCGGGTGACTCCCTGGGTCGAAAGCAAAACCGTTCGTACCTGGCTGGAACGCACGTCATGACCGAGCCGGTTGTCTACAGGATCGCTACGCTTCCCGGCGATGGTATCGGCCCGGAGGTAACGGCGCCGACAGTAGAGTTGCTGCGGCTTGCGACTAAGACGTGCGGTGGATTCGAGCTCGACTTCATTACGCTGGAAGCAGGAGCGGAGCACTACCGGACAACCGGGGAGTCCTTTTCGGACGACTCGCTCGAGATCGCGCGGGAGTCGGATGCGATCCTTTTGGGCGCGATGGGCCTGCCCGCCGTTCGCTACGAGGACGGGACCGAGATTGCGCCGCAGCTCGAACTTCGCGAAAAGCTGGAGCTCTACGCCGGCGTCCGACCGATCCGTACCATCAAGGGTCTGCCGGTTCCGCTTGTGGACCCGCGGGGCCGCGAGCTCGATTTTGTGCTGGTCCGGGAATCGACGGAGGGCTTGTTCAAGTCGCGTAACTCCGCTGCAGTCGTGGACGACCGTATCGCGCGCGACACCCTGGAGATTACGCGGGCCACCAGTGAGCGGCTGTTCGATTTCGCCTTCGATATCGCGCGACAACGCAAGGCAAAGGGCGGCACAGGTACCGTGACCTGTGTCGACAAGGCTAACGTCCTCGGATCGTTTGCGTTCTTTCGCAAGATTTTCGACGAGCGGGCGAAACGGTTCCCCGATATCGAGGCCCAGCACGGGTACGTGGATGCGGTCGGCCTGTCGATGGTCAAACAACCGTGGATCTTTGACGTGCTCGTCACCGAGAATATGTTCGGAGACATTCTCTCGGACGTCGGAGCCGGTCTCATGGGCGGCATGGGGTTTGCGCCTTCTGCCGATATCGGTGACGAACACGCTGTGTTCCAGCCCTGCCACGGCAGTGCGCCGGACATCATGGGACAAGGCAAGGCGAACCCGGTCGCGACGTTTCTGTCCGGAGCCATGATGCTGGAGTGGCTGGGTAGCGAACACGGTGTCGAGCAGTGCCGTCTTGCCTCCCGAAAGATCTACAACGCCGTCGACGCGGCTTTCGCAGGCGGTACACTCATTCCCTATGAACTGGGTGGTGACGCCGGAACTTCAGAGATCGCGGAAGCGGTCACGGCCGCGATGGATCGAGCTGCAGCAGCCTGACCATGTCCTGGATTGACTACGCCGTTATCGCCGTATACCTGGCGATCGTGCTGGCGATCGGCCTGTCGGTCTCGCGCGGTCAGGAAACGCCGCTCAAATACTTCCTCGCGGACAAGCGGATGCCGCAGTGGGTCGTGGGTTTCACGCTCATGGCGACGCTGATCAGCAGCAACACACTCGTTGCGCACCCGGCTATTGTGTACCAGAAAAGCATGATCCTGGCGCCGGGCTTCATGGTCATGCCGATTGTGCTGGTCATCGTAGCGATCTGGATCGTGCCGTTCTACCGCCGCGTTGTCGGCATGAGCGCGTACGAGTTCATTGGCCGTCGCTTCGGTTTGGGTGGACGTCTGTACACGTCGTTCGGTTTCCTGATGTCTCGAACATTCGGAATAGGCGTCTCTTTGCTGACGACTTCTATTGCCGTCAACGTAATGACGGGTTGGGATATTGGCTACGTGATCGTCGGCATCGGACTGTTCACTGCGCTTTATACGATGCTCGGCGGAATAACCGCTGTCGTGTTCACGGACGTCGTGCAGGGCGTGTTTCTCATGGTCGGCGGCGTCGCCATCCTGATTAGATTGCTGTTTGCGCCGGAGTTCGACGGTGCTTTCGCCGTTGTCGGCGAAGCCTGGAACGCCGGCAAGTTCAACCTCGGGTCGGCTGAGTTATCGGTCGAGAGTCTGTACAACGTCGACGAGCGGACAATCTGGATGTTCGCCACCGCTATGGCCTTGCAGTGGAGTCGCCGGTACATCTGCGATCAGGCGATGGTGCAGCGTTACCTGATCGCAAAATCCGACACGGATGCCGTGCGTGGGACGTTGATAGGCGCCGTACTGTCTGTTCCGGTACTGGTTGCGTTCAATCTCGTCGGCGCGTTTCTGTACGGTTTTTACCAACTGAGCGGTGCCGAGGCGCCGGCCATTGGCGATCACATACTGCCGCATTTCATCGTCAACTATCTGCCGGCAGGGCTGGTCGGCCTGATCCTGGCGGCCATCATGGCGGCGACCATGTCATCGGTCAGCTCAGACCTGAACAGTATTGCCACGGTAACGACACGCGACTACTTCCGCCGTTTCCTGCCCGGTCTCGCCGATCGGACGCAGCTATTCATCGGCCGGGTTGTTGTGTTGCTTGCCGGGATGGCAGCGGCATGGATTGCTGTAACTCTAGTGCCAACGGAAGGATCGACGCCGGTCGCGGAAAAAGCGCTGGTCATTACGGTCATCGTTTCCGCAGGCGTACTGGGGGTCTTCTCGCTCGGTTTCCTGACAAGGCGGGGCACGCGTCGCGGCTGCTATGCAGGCATAGTGGCGTGCCTATTGTTTACCGCATGGGGTGTGCTGACCCAGCCCGGCAACCGCATGCTCGACCTCGGCAACCTCAACTTCGAGATGAACCCGATCATGATCGGGATCTTCGGCCATCTCATAAGCTTCGGCGTCGGCTATACCGTCAGCCTGATTGCCGGCGGCCACGTACCGGACGACGTGGATGAGCTGCGTTTCCGGCCGGGCCGGTGAAGCTCGATAGCCTGGAGTCCGTCGGGAACGGCCTGAACAGACCGGAATGTGTGTTATGCACGGGCGATGGCAGTGTCATCGTGTCCGATTGGGGCGGCGGAGTCTGTCGAATTTCAGAAGACGGCGAACAGCGACGACTACTCGCCAGGGACTCTCCCGTCGATATCCTGCCCAACGGCATAGCGTTGCAGCCGGACGGCACTTTCCTCCTGAGCAACCTCGGAGATTCCGGCGGTGTCTGGCGGCTGTTCGAAAACGGACGGATCGAACCGGCGGTGACGGAAGTGGATGGCGAAACGCTGCCGCCGACCAATTTTGTACTGCCCGACCGGGCGGGTCGTACCTGGGTAACGGTCAGCACCCGGATTACTCCGCGTGCCGACGCCTACCGACCCGACACCGCAGACGGGTTTATCGTCGTCAGCGACGAGGCAGGCGCACGAGTGGTGGCTGACGGCCTCGGCTACACCAACGAGGTACAGGTCCATCCATCGGGTCGATGGCTCTACGTCAACGAGACCTTTGCGCGCCGCACGTCGCGAATGAAGATAGCGAGCGACGGCTCCCTCGGACCGCGCGAGACCGTGACCGAGTACGGGCCGGGCACGTACCCGGACGGACTCTGCTTCGACGAAGACGGCGGTTTCTGGATCGCCTCCATCGTCAGCAACCGCATCATTCGAGTCGGGACCGATGGCGCGCACACGCTGATATTCGAAGATGCCGACCCGGAGCATTTAAACGACGTGGAAATCGCGTTTCAGGAAGGGCGAATGGGCCGGCGGCATCTGGATACCGTCGTGAGCCGGCGCCTCAAGAGCACGTCGAGCATTGCTTTTGGTGGAGTCGATAGGCGTATATGCTACGTAGGCTGCCTGCTCGACGATCGAATTGTCAGGTTTGCGTCGCCCGTCGCCGGAATAGAGCCGGTACACTGGAACTGGCCAATCCCATGAACGCAATGAGTCAACAACATTCCGACGAATCCGCCGGGGGCAAGAAGTCCCTCGTCGAGATGGCGTACGAGCAGGTAAAACGCCGTATCCTCGATAATCAGTACCACCCCGGCTATCAGGCGCTCGAACAGGAAGTCGCAGAGGACCTGGGCATGAGTCGCACGCCGGTCCGGGAAGCGCTGATCCGCCTGAAGCACGAAGGCCTCGTTGAGTTGATACCGCGCAGGGGTATGCGGGTAGTACCCATCGTCGCCGACGATATGAAGGAAATCTACGAGGTCCTGACATCGCTCGAGTCGATGGCGGCGGAGTTGTTGGCGCGAAGCCGGCCAGACGCCAGGACGCTGGAGCCGATGGTTTCCGCGACTCGCGATATGGAAACTGCCCTCACGGAGGACGATCTCGACGCATGGGCGGAAGCGGACGAACGATTTCACCGTGCGCTGATCGATCTGTGCGGCAACCGCCGTCTCGCCCATATGGCGAATACGGTGCGCGACCAGGGACACCGTGCACGCATGGTCACGCTGCGCCTTCGCGAAAAACCCGCGGCATCGGCCGACGAGCACCACCAGTTGCTCAAAGCCATCGAAGCGGGGGATTGGCAGGCGGCACGCGACGTGCACTACCACCACCGAAAACGCGCCAGTACCGAGCTGACCGACATCCTCGAAAAATATCGATTGCCGCAGCTATGACAAGCTGGGGCGGCGAAAGCCCCGAGCGCAGCCATTCTTGCGCAAGCGATCACATGTTCGACAACAGCCGGTGCAGATCCCAACGAGCGACTGTCGAATAGTCTGAGCGCAGCCGGCGAATTTTGAGCGCCTGAACTAAAGTCCCTGCGCGATCAGCCGATACCCATAACGATCGCCCATCTTGAACACCTGGGCCTGACGGCATTCTATTGTTGGGAGAATACCTGTGATGCCCGGGACTCAGTGCAACGCACTTGCTACAAGTCACGTCGAATACAAACTCGCGCGTCGATTGACCTCCCTCCGACTGGAGCGGTCACGACGGTCCGCTCAGCACGGCAGGACACTCCTCGAAATGCTCACCGTGGTGGCCATCGTTGCCATGGCGGTTGCGGTGGCCGCACCCTCGACGTCAACGACGAAGCACTACAGGCTCGAACTAGCCGCATCCCAGGTAGCCGATGCGTTTCGTTTCGCCCGCGAGGAGGCGCGAAGAACCGGTGTTGTCCACGGTGTGTCGACGAACGTTTCGAATAACACGGTCCGGGTGTTTCGTCTCGACGAAGGGCCAGACCCCAATCTCAAAGTCTACGATGTCCGACACCCCGTTTCGAAGCAACTCTATACGATCGAGTTGGGTGCCTCGCCATACGGTGGTGTCGAGCTGGATAGCTACGGCGGCCAGATGGTGGGCACATGCAATGACACGGGCAACATTGCGTTCGATTCAGGCGGCGTCGTCCGCTGCGTCGAGCCGACGACAACGCGGATAGACGCCGCCACCGTCACTCTTTCAACTGACGGGCTTCTGACCACGCTGGCGATCGACAACTACACCGGCCGGGTGTCGGTGCAGTGAGGCCCGGCTTGCAGACGGCACGTCATCAGAGGGGTATTTCCTACGTCGAGGTGCTCGCCGCGGTCATCATCATCGCCGTAGCCGTGGTGCCGGCGACAAACGCAATACGTGGCTCGCTGGATGTCGCCGAAGCCGATAACCAGGCGACAGTCGATCACTACCGCCTGATGAGCAAGATGGAGGAAGTGCTGGCGGAGCCGTTTGCCGCCGTGGCGGCCGCTGCCGCCGGCCCCACGGTTGCCACCGCCTACTCCGACGCTGCAGGCAGCGCAGACCGGCGTCTCGTCTTCGTTGCGCCCTACGATGGCGACAACGCTGACGCCGACAATGACGCTTTCACTGGCGGCGATCCCGATCTGCTGTGGATAAAGGTGGAAATCGAAGGCAGCGCCAGCTTCCTGCAAACGCTGAGCACCGATCGATGAGCCGCCGCAGCGGGCAAGCAGGCTACACACTGGTGGAACTCATCATCTCGATGGCGATTGCCGCCTTGCTGCTGGCTGGATTGCATCAGGTTCTCGGCGTCGGGGCCTCGGCAATGGCTATCGTCGACGAGCGCGCGGACCTTGCACGGCGCGGCCGCTTCGCCATGTCACGAATGGTGGACGCCGTGCAGCACGGCGGCCGTCTGCTCATTCCGCTGGCAGACAACCCGGCCACGAACTTCGACGAAAACGTTCGCGAACAGACCGTGCCGGCATCGCCGCCGCAGGGTTCCAGTCTGCTCGCTACAGCCGTCCTGGCAGTGACCTTGAGCCGAAGTCAGGACATGGATGCGGACGGCATACCCGATGCTGACAACGACGGAGACGGGCGTTTCGACGAGGACCTGCCGGCCGACACACAAAACGACGGCAAGGCCGGCGTATGCGATTTCGACGATGACGGCAACGGTGTTGCCGATTTCTTCCTGGCACCGGCCGGCGACGACGACGAGAGCGACTTCCTGATTCAGAACGAAGACACTTTCAACGGCATGGATGACGACGGTGACGGCTCTGTCGACGAAGACCCGGGGGCGGATAACAACGGCGATGGGGCTCCGGGAATCGCGGGTGTAGACGACGACGGCGACGGCAGCGTCGATGAGGGAGACGCCGCTGATGACGACGAGGACGGACAGAGCGACGAGGACTGGTACGACCCGGTCGTCTTCTACCTGAATGGCTCAGCCGTCATCGAACGCCGCGCCGTGCCCTGGGACCAGAACGGGGACAGCGCGATAAACGGCAAGGACTTTGTGGAATCGGTACTGGCCGACAACGTGACACTGCTGCGCTTTGAGCGCGTCGCGTCAACGGCGGGGCAGTCGCAACTCGTGGACATTGCGCTGACACTGGCCAATCCCGATGGCGAGTCGATACATCTCAACGCGCGCGTGCGTCTGGGAGCAAGGCGGTGATTGTTTCGCCGCGGTCAACCCAGCAGGGATTCCTGCTCATTGCCGTCGTGGTCGTGCTGGCCGTGCTGGCGGCCACGGCAATGATGTTGTCCTCCAGCACGAGCGCGGACAGCGCCCTGCTCGATAATCACACCGAAGACGTCGCACTCGACTACCTTGTCGAGTCGGGTGTGGAGCATGCGCAATGGCTGCTTTCCGAAGACGGCAGCTGTGCCGGATACGCCAACCTGCCGAATACTCCTTTTGGGATCGGCAGCTATAGCGCAACAGTGACGCCAACGAGCGGATCGCCTGTATCCGTCACGACCGTTGGTGCGCTGGCCGATGGCACGACGCGGCAACGGACTATCGAGGGTCTCAGGCTGCACGATATGTCGGCGCCCGTGACGCTGGTGCTGCGACCGGGCGCGGAGGGTAAGGACACGTTTATCGAAGGTGAGAACGGCCACCTGGATCACAACAAAGGTGACGACAAAGACCTCCGGATCAGCTCGGAGATTGACAAGGAAGACAGGGCGTTAGTCCACTTCGATCTCTCCGCCGTGCCGTCGACCGCACGGATTCGAACCGCCACGCTCGAGCTATACCTGCACGCTCTACAGTTCAGCGACGTTGTCAATGCGCATCGCATGCAGCGGGACTGGGCAGAATCAGCAGTGACCTGGAACAGCTACGACGGCGCCGGTTCGTGGACCGCACCGGGGGGCGACTACGCCGCCGCTGTTGCCGGTTCTTTCGCAGCCGACAGCACCGGACCGAAATCAATGGACGTCTCCGCCGTGGTCGAGGACTGGGTCGACGGTACGCAGCCGAATTACGGCCTGGTATTGCTGTCCAATCCCGCTCCCGGTGGTAGGCCCAACGAGTTCTACAGCAGCGACGAAGGCAATGCCCTGGGTCCCAAATTGACTGTCTCGTATTTCTGCGAATGCGGAACGGTTTGCACCGGGAGCGCCGCGGACAACACCGTCATTCTATCCACCGATAACGCGGCCGTGCTTGGCGGCCTCAGCTTCACGGACATCGACCTCGTGAATTACGATCCACTGGCCGATTTTGCAAGCCTGGAACTCGAGGGCGCCCTGACGAGCTTGTCGAGGGACATCGATGCTGTTCATGTGTTTGACAACGGAAACATCCTGCTGTCTACCAAGGACGACGCCACGCTCGGCGGCCTCAGTTTCGAGGGTGCCGATCTGGTCGAATACGACCCCGCGAAGGATACGGCTACGATGTACTTCGATGGCAGCCTGCACTTCAAGACTGCAAACGAGGACATCAGCTCGGTTCATGTGCTGGGCAACGGCAACCTGGTCCTTTCCACCGAGAATGAGGCGACGCTCGGCAGTGTGACGTTCGGAAACAGGGACCTGGTTGAATACAATCCGTCCACGACCGAGGCCAGTCTCTATCTCGACGGCGACTCCACCACGCTTTCCCAGGCGATCAGTGCGGTGCACATCCTGGAAAACGGCAACATCCTGATGGCCGCCAAAGGAAATGCGACGTTGGGTGGTTTGAGCTTTACTCCGGCCGACCTTGTCGAATACGACCAGTCCAACGACACGGCAACGCTGTACTTTGCGGGCAGCTCGGCGTTCGGCGATCCGGCGGAGAAGATCGTGTCGGTGCACATCGACGGTGACGGCGGCCCGGGGGCTACAAGCGCTGGAGATTATCTCGACGAGTTCAACGCCGCCGCTTTCGACGGCGACGACGGAAGCTACGGCTGGAGCAGCGACTGGCAGGAACTCGGCGAGTCAAACGGGCCGGGCAGCGGTCGTGTGCGCGTCGTTGCGTCGTCCACCCGATGTGTCAACGGCAATTGCCTGCGCATAGGCGGTGAAGAAGTCAGCATCAACGGCCGCGGTGTAAGCCGTCAGGCCGACCTGAGCGGCGCGACGACCGCCGAACTCTCGTTTACGATCGCGGATTCGGGTTCGGAAGGCAGCGTCAGCATTGAGATATCCGGTAACGGCGGGAGCAGCTGGACCACCCTTGCGACCTTCAGCATGGGCTCCGGCGTGCCTTCGACCCCCACGCCGCAGAGCTTCGACATTAGTGCCTACGCGGCCGCCGATACCGAGATTCGTTTCGTCGGTGCCGGAAGCCTGAATAACACGGCTTATCTTTACATCGACAACGTACGCATCGACATCAACGGCGGCGCAGAAGCGGCTGGTGGCGGCGGGGCGCCGGGAGGCACCTACACCGAGGCCTACCAGGAGTGGACTGCCAGCCAGTCCGATCAGTGGCAGGTCACGAGCCTGAGCGCCTTTGGCGTTCCGGCCAACGCGGTCGTCGAAGTGGCCGTCATAAACGACGAAACCGGCGCCCAGAGGTGGGGCGGCGTTCGCGCCGTCGGCTCGTCACTCGATCGGCGCCTGCAGCTGCATGAAGCCGAGAGCGGAGGCGTCGACGCCGTCGTGATGCACGTACAGGCAAACGGCAGCTCCGAGATCGAGCACTATTCGGACAACACCGGCGATGTCTTCTTTGCGCTACTGGGTTACTGGAGCGACGGCGTCTATGTCGAGCGCTTCGACAGCTTTAGCGCCGGTTCCAGCGGGTCCTGGCAAGACCGCGATCTCGACACTTACGGCGTTGGCGCCGATCAGGTTGCCGAGATTGTCATTGCCAATACCGCGAGCTCCAGCGAACGCGTCGGCGGGGTCCGCGAAAACGGTTCCAGCGCCGGCGACCGATTCATCGAGATTCACGAAGCGGAATCCGGCGGTATCGACACGGCAACCATGCTCGTCAATACCGGCAGCGCGGCCAGCGCCTCGATCGAAGTGTACGCGGAGTCGAACGGCGATATCGATTTCTACCTGATCGGGTACTGGACGACACCGCCGGGCGCGTTCGTGGAAGCCAACGGCGGCGATTTCGATCCCTCGTCGCCGAGCGAAGACTGGTCCGACTGGAGCCTGGGCGCCGAGGGTGTTCCCGCCGACAGCATTGCCCACATTACCGTCATGAACGGTGAAACAAATCGGGAACGCGAGATCGGTGTGCGCGGGAAAGGCTCGAGCAACGATCGCCTGATTGAGCTGCAGGAGTCGGAAAGCGGCGGCTACGATACAGTGTCGTGGCATGTGCCCGTGGATGCGAATTCGACCGTCGAGTTCTACGATGAGGACGCTTCGGAGAACCACCGGTTTCGGGTTCTCGGCTGGTGGGTATTACCCTAGCGCTACTGCCTGGCCTCGAAGCCGCTCCCTTCCGCTGGCCGCTGGACGGTCACCTCTGCCGGTCCGACGCAGCCTCGGACTGAAAAGGCACTGGACTGTTCCGGCTCTGAATCTGCTACTTTAGGGAATGAGCCCGGCCGCTTCGGCCGCACATCGATGAGGTGGCGATGTACTTTTTTCTCAACGCGCTCAGGAGCTGTTTTCCTGTGGGGCCTTTCCGTTGTTGTCTGGCAACGCTGTTGGCCGTTGCGGCGGCGTCTTCGCCGCCCGCGGCCGCGAACGACTATGCAAAACTCTTCAAAGAGGCCGACGAATCCGTGGTCGTCATCTACACCGTCGAGCGTCAGATCGCCGGGCAGCGCGGGCAGGGTGAGGTTACGCTGCCGGGTTTGGGATCCGGCTTCCTGATCGACGACGAAGGCCACGTAATGACGGCGGCGCACGTCGTGCAGACGGCCGATCTCGTCGAGGTCGAGTTCGTGGACGGCACCAAAGTGACGGCGTCGGTTGTTGCGTCCGACCCGGTCAAAGACGTGGCGCTGCTCAAACTGGACAAGCTGCCCGAGCGCATACGGCCCGTGAAGTTGGCCGATTCCGATGAGGTGAGTATCGGTGAAGAGATATTTATCATCGGCGCCCCCTACGGCCTTTCGCATACGCTGACCGTGGGTCACATATCGGCACGACACGGCAACGAAGGCGGATACATGGGTGCCATTCAGGCGGAGACGTTCCAGACCGACGCGGCGATCAACCAGGGCAATTCGGGAGGTCCCATGTTCAATCGGCGCGGCGAAGTCATTGGTATTGTCAGCCACATCCGCAGCCAGTCCGGCGGGTCGGAGGGCCTGGGTTTTGCGGTGACGTCGAACACAGCTGTCGAAGCGCTGCTGGATCACCCGATGGCGTGGTCCGGGATGACCGGCATACTGCTGACGGGCGCGCTTGCCGATGCATTGAACGTGCCGCAGGATTCCGGTTTCCTGATCCAAAAAATTGCCGCCAACTCGCCGGCGTCGCGGATAGGCCTGAAGGCCAGTCGCGTCCCCGCCAGCATTGCCGGTCAGGACCTGTTCATTGGCGGGGACATCATCCTGTCCGTCGGCGGCATGAAAGTGTCGCCCGACATGGCGGCCGAGTTTCGCGAGGCTATCTCGAAAGGAAGCGAGCGCGATGAAATTGTGCTGACGGTGCTCAGGGAAGGAAAGGTGATCGCCTTTCAGGCGCCGTTATAGATGTGCGCCGTGGGAACCCCTGATAACGGGTAACCAATCAGTCGTCTCTGACGACCCTCGGAAACTCCCGTACCAGAAAATCGATCAACGCACGTACCGAAGGCAGCTTTCCCCTGCGCGACGGCGTGAGCAAGGTTACTTCGGCATGAGGCTCGGTGACCCAACCGGGTAACACACGCTCGAGTCGGCCGGCGCGCACGTCTTCCCGCGCCACGTAGGCCGGCAGGGACACCAGGCCCAGGCCTGCGATTGCAGCCTCTCTCACGGTATCGAGATCATCACTCTTGAGCCGCGGTGTGAACGGCACGACAAGCTCGTCACCGTTCTCGGCATACACGTGCCATGCCGCCTCCCCCCCGTGGGTGCCGAGGATCACGGCAGCGTGTTCCGCCAGCTCCTCGGGGTGTTCCGGGACACCCTCACGATTCAGGTATCCCGGCTCGGCAAAGGCATGCCAGGGTGTCGAACTGAGTCGCCGTTGAACCAGCTCGGAGTCGGGCAATGGCCGTGAGTGACCGCGCAATACGATATCGAAACCCTCTTCAACCGGGTCCACGTAGCGATTTGTGGCCATTTGCACGAGATTGACTTTCGGGTGCTCCGCGAGAAAGCGTGTCAGAGGGCCCTTAAGAATCCGCGCCATCCCGGTCGAGCAGGTCAGCCGGACCGTGCCGCTGGGCTCGGCGAGGCGCCGCGTGACCACGTCTTCGGCCGCCTGCGCTTCGATGAGCATCGCCTGGGCGTGCCGATACAGCTCCTGTCCCACATCGGTCAACACGAAGCGCCGCGAGCTACGCTCGACGAGCCGCACGCCCAGCCGCGATTCGAGTGCAATCAGCCGTCGGCTCAGGGTCGATTTGGGGATGTCGAGAGCACGGCCCGCGGCGGAAAAGCCGCCGTAATCGACCGACTGCACGAAGTAGAGATAATCGTTCAGATCGGGTGCTGCGCTCATATCGTCTCAAAAACGGGAGATTGCTTCCCAATTTAGGCGGTTTTTGACGCGTCGTCCATCCTATAACCTCCTTCGCCACACTCAAGCAGGGATTCCAGCGCGTGCCGACGCATCGGCGCGGCGACCTGCGGAGTCGGGTGGATTTTCAAGGAGAACACCATGCAGCACCGATACGAGTCGGGCGTCAGGCGCCGCTCTTTACTTCATCTTGTCATCGTGGCGTTGGCGGCCCTTTTTTATGCGCAGTTCGCACGGGCCGAACTAACGTTCATCGATCTGACGCACGAGATACCGACCTTTGCGCCGTCCAAAGACGATCCCACAAAGCCGGACCTGTCGAAACCCATTGGCCACAGCCGGCCCATTGCCGGGTTTTATCATCAGGCGGTCCTGTATCCCGCCGACATGTGGCCGACCAGCGAAGGTGAGTTTGCGTCCGCGGCTTTGTTGATCCAGGAACACAACGGCACGAGCTTCAACAGCCCCAATCACTACATCAACAATGCCGACAGTCTCGAGCGCGGCAGTATTCCGGTTCACCAGCGGAAGTCGGCAGAGGCTTTGTCCATCGCGCAGCTCACCGGGCGAATCGTGTTCATCGACGTCTCGACGCGAGTCGGTGCGGAGCTTGCGAGGAACGGCGGCAGGCCTGATCCCGATCAGTCCGTTACGGATTTTTCTGACTCCTCGCGAGCCACCGTCAGAGCGGAAGACATTGACGCCGTCGCGGACCGGATCGATGACGGCGTGTGGGTTGTCGCCCGGCTGGGCTGGGAACAGTTCTACGGTTCGGGCATAGAAGACTGGGACACGTCGCCGTACGTCAACGCTTTCAATCACCCGGGATTCTCGGGTGAGGCGATCGAGCGGCTGATCGAAGTCATGGACGAGAAGGACGTCAGGATCTCCGGGATCGCCGCGGACAGTTTCAGCACGGATTCCGGCCAGGGCGCCAAAGGCACCGACGATCGATGGAGCAATGCGTGGCCGGCTCACGTCCGCCTGTACCAGCGCGACATACTCATTGTCGAAAACCTCGCCAATCTGCCGGCACTGGCCGGTGCCGTCGACGAGTCCGCAGCGTGCTCGCTGATTGTCGGCGCGACAAAACACGTCGGCGGCACGGGCGGGCCGGCGCGCGTCGTGGCGGCCTGCGAGCGCAAAAGCGCACCGTAGCGAAGATATGAACATCACCATGACCCTTACCCGGCTGAAAGATGCCGAACGGATAGTCCGGATCACGATGATCGTCATTCTGCTGACCGCGGGCACCAGCAAGTTCATGAGTCACGGCGGCTTCTTCGACTACTACTCCGGTTTGTTCCAGGGCGATCTGCGCATCACGCTGCCGCGGCTACTCGTCGACAGCTATCTGAAGCTCATCCCGTTCATCGAGATCGGGCTGGGTCTTGCGCTGATCAGCACCCGGCACAGAGCGTACACCGTGTACGGCTGGTTCGGCTTCATGCTGAGTCTTCTGGTCGGGCACTACGTGTTGCAGGAGTGGTCGAGCGTCAATCAGCTACTCGACTATCTGTTTCTCGGCCTCCTGTGCCTACTGTTGCCGGCGCATCGTTCCTGGCTATGGCGGGACGAAGGTACGCGGAAACCGATTGCTACTTCCACAGAGGACCCATTCGAATGAATGAACCAAAGGTCATCCTGGTCACCGGCTCTAGTCGGGGTATTGGCCAGCTGACGGCAAAGTCGCTGGCCCGAGCCGGTCACGTTGTCTTCGCGGGTACACGTGATGCCGACAGCAAAGAAGTTCTGGCGGCCTGGGCCTGGGACCGCGGCGTGCAGCTCGAACCGGTCCAGATGGACGTCACCGACGAGGCGTCCGTAGAGGCCGCCGTCCGTTCGGTTACAAACCGTATGCACATCGACGTGCTGATCAACAATGCGGGTATCATGCCCGTCGGGGTCACGGAAGCCTGCACGCCGGCTCAATTTCAGCACTGTCTGGAGATCAACCTGCTGGGGGCCGTCCGCACCTGCCGCGCCGTGCTGCCGCAAATGCGCGAGCGAAAGTCCGGATTGATCATTCACCTGGGTTCCACGGCCGGCCGACTCGCCATTCCCTTTTTTGGCGTCTACAGCGCCAGCAAATGGGCGCTGGAAGCGTATGCGGAAGCCCTGCACTATGAGCTCGAAGAGTTTGGGGTCGAATCGATCATCGTCGAGCCGGGCGGATATGCGACGGATCGAATGGAAGAGCCGCCGGCACCGGCGGACCGCGGGCGTATCGACGGCTACAGGTTCGCCGCAGGCGGCTCGGCTCGGATGCTCCAGTCGTTCGGGACGATGTTTGCGCTGGGCGACAGTGTTACGGATGCGCAAAAGGTGGCTGAAGCGGTCGTCGAGCTTGTCGACCGAACAGGCCCACGGCCGATACGCACACCCGTGGGCAACGATAGGGTGGGTGCGCCGCAATCGGGATGCGACGCCCGTGCAATGCGCCGCCGATTCCCGGAAGGTCGACCGACGACACTACAGTATCCGCGCAATTGGCCGGTATAAATTAGGAGTAACCCATCCTCGATATCCGGGCCTGACGGCATTCTATTGTCAGGAGGATACCTGTGGTCGGAGGTCTGAAAGCGGCCAAACCGGGACAACACAATTCGCCGTGGATGTACGGCCAAAGCGGTGTATCTCGAGGTCGCCTAGTTGGCCCCGCCGAAGAACAATACCATTTCGTCGTTGATGTTTTCCGAATGGGTGGCGCTTTCGGATTCGATCTCGTCGATTCGATCGAGTTGTGCCGGGTCCGCGGCCTGAAAGCCGGCGACGATGGTTGGCTTGATCAGCACAATCGTCTCGGTGTTGGTTACCGATTTCTGGCGGTTCGAGAACAAGCGCCCGACGCCCGGAATGCGGCCGACGATCGGAACGCCGCGCTTGCTCTCATCGACACGATGTTTGATCAGGCCGCCGACAAAAACGGTCTCACCGCTGGGAACGATCATCCGGGTGGTCACTTCGGTTGTCGTCTGTGAGGGGATACCGGTGATCGGATCGATGACGCCGGAGCTGACTTCGGGGTGAATCAGCATCATGACCTGGCTATCGCCGTCGACCGCAGCCGTTACGCGCAGGATCACGCCGGATTCCAGAAACTCGATGCTCTCGGTCGTAACCTGGTTGATGGTCGTCGTTACCGCGTACCCGCGGCGGTCGCCAATAATGACCGATGCCTCCTCGTTCTCGGTGGCCAACAGTTTCGGGCTCGACAAGGTCCGCACTCGGCCCTGCGACGTCAGCGCATCGAGAGACGCCGAGACATCCGGTGTCACGTAATCGAGAAACAAGCCCGGGCTCGTCGGGCTCGACAGCCCTTGTGTACCGAAGCTGCCCGTACCGCCTTCGCTGTCGAAGAACTTGCTCCAGTCGAGACCAAAAGAGTCCTCGTCGGTCAACGTGATCTCGAGGATCTGTGCCTCGATAAGTACCTGTGTCGGCGGCTTGTCGATATGCTCCACGATCGCCGCAATGCGTTGCTGGAACTGCGGCGTGTCCTCGACGAGAAACAGGTTCCGTTCCGCCATCGTCGTAACCGCGCCATACTCGGACAGATAGGGGCTGAGAAGCGACTCGATGTCGTCCACGCGGGCATACTGCAGGTCATACGCTTTCACATGCGTCAGGACATCGGCCGCGTACCGGCCAGCTTCATCGCGATCGACAACAAAATAGCTGCCGTTGTCTTCTTCGACCGCGAAGCCGGCGGCGCTGGCGATCGAGCGAATGGCTTCCGGCAGTGTCAGGTCGTAGATGCTGAACGAGACAGCCTCCGCCGATTCCGTGGAGACAAATATATTGACCCGCTGCTCGCGCGCGATCATGTCCATGACGTCGGCAAGCTCAGCATTCTTCATTGTCATGCTGATACGCGCTTCGTCTTCGGCACGGAGTTCGCCGGTCAGAAACAGCGACGAGACTACCGCAAGCAAGCCCAGTAATACGGTCGTGTCAGCGTTTCGTCTTTGACTATTCATCGTCTTCATCTCGTTCAGGCTTCACCAGCAGCGTTACGTGCTCCCCGTCGACGTCGAACACGGCGCGGTCTTCTTCAACCCGAAGCAGCCGAAAACCGTGAACGGTTTGCCCGGGCCGAAGGATTCGGCCACCCACGTTGGCGAGCCCCCGGCTCCCCGAAACCATGGTTGCTACGAGTACCAGCTTGTCGTCTTGATTGTTAACAGTACCTCGCGAGCCCGAGCTGCTTGCGACGAGCAGCTGCGGCGGCCGGGAAAACGGGTTATGCGTCAGCGCCGGCGGCTCCTGCGCGACGGCAGTCTGACCCAATGCACAAAAGAAGACGGCAATCAAAACACGGACTCGGTTCATCTCGGCGTCGCCCTGTATGATGCGAGGCTGAGGTTGGCAAGCAACTCCGGATCCTCATCTTTGTTGTCGAGGCGACGCAGGTCGTAGTGTTTGACGACGACGTAACCCAGATCGTGCCGAACCCTCCAAAGCCAGTCGTACAGGTCTTCGTACTGCCCGACAATCTCGATTCTGAACAGCGACTCTTCGAATATCTGCACGGATTCGCCCGCGGCAGGCTCAACGCTGCGAAGTTCGACGTCGGCAGCCCACGATATTTCCTGCAGGCGCCCAATGACAAAAGCTTCGATCTGGTTGGTCGGGGTGCCGGCCATATCACCGTACAGTTGAAATCGCAGGTCGTCGTTCGTGCGCTCGGTATCGGCCAATGCATCAGTGAGCTCGCCGCCATCCACGGATACGGATTCGAGTGCCGATACGGTTGCGGTGGCCTTCTCGAGCTTCCTGGCCTGTGGGACGACCAGCGTCATCAGCGGCAGCATGATCGATATCGCCGCAAGACCGAGGACGAGCAGGCGCGTTTCGCGAAATCCCAGGCTGAATGTATTCGCTCGCATCACGAGCTGGCCTGGCTGGTCAGAATAACGGTCAGATCGAAATCGACGACCTGACCGGCCGAATAGACGACCTGAGCAGTCCTGCGAACGTTGACATCGCGAACATGGTTCTGCGAGTAAAGTCGGCGTACGAACGCCGACAGGGCCTGGTGGTCGATAGCCTGGCCGCGAATCGACATATGCGTCTCGACTTCGAGATCGTCGCTTGCCGCAGCATTACCGCTACTGTCGACAACAATGAAGCTGCCCGTCTCGAGGTCACTGGACTTGCCGTTGATGACAATCCCTGCTCGATGAAAACTCCAGTCGGTAAACCATACCTTTCCGGGCACAATCGACTCGTCGACGATCGTGAATATGTCGCTCACGGCCGCACCCGCGCGCAAGCCCTGAAGCACCGACAACTGCCGCAGGAATTCACTTCGTCTTTCGACGAGAACCTCGAGTTCTTCCTGTTGGCGTTGCGTCAGCGCGTTTTGTGCGCGCAAGTCTGCGGCTTGTTCTATCCGGTCGCTGGTCTCCGCGCGCAAAAACCCGTAAACCAGAATCAATACTAGAACCACTGCACCGCTGCTGACCGCGGAACGAGCAAGAAAGCGCCGCTGTTTTCGGTCTTCCCGGTATTCATTCGGGACCAGGTCGATGTTACGCATGAGCGGCCTCCGTCCTGAGCGCAAGGCCGGTCGCGACGGCAAGTTGCGGTGCTGCTTCGGCGCAAGCCGTCGAAGCCGCCGGGTCGGAAAAAGGATCGAGCGGATTCGGTATCTTTGTCACGCTCACGTTGGTCATCGATTCGAGCATCCGATCGGAGCCCGCCCAGCGCGCGATACCGCCCAACAGATAGACCTGGCTAACCGATCCGCCCCGGGTTTCCGCGGCAGCGTACAGACACACCCGTTTGACCTCCCTCGCGAGCTGAGCAAACAGGGGCTTGACGATCTCCGAAAGCGTGCGGAGCGCGTCGTCGCTGAGCGCATCGGCCGAGTGATCGGCCAGTCCCGATCGTTGTAGCAGGTCCCGCGCCATCGCCTCCGACATGTCGAGCGTCGCGGAGAGCTGCCGGATGAGCTCGTTCTCTCCGAAGTTGACCTGCTGGTCGAACAACAAGTCGTTATCGGAAATCAGCGTCAGGTAACTGCATTCCCGACCGGAGTTGATCACCAGGACATTGCTCGCCGTGCGGTGCTTGTCAATGCTTCCGACCAATCGGGCAATGGCGACCGGACCGATTTCGAGGGCATTCACCGTAAGACCGGCGCGTCGGGTGTTCTCGAGCAGCGAGATGACGCGCGACTGCTCGCTTACAGCGACAAGGGCCAGCTTTTCGTCTTTCTTCGAGCGGCTCTTGACGGGTAGATAGTCGATGACGTGATCGGAGAGTTCACCTTCGATTCGGTCGCGAATGCTATGGACAATCGCCTCGGCATCACCGGTGCCGGACGGCGTCCGATAGTTGATCGACAACGTGCGGAACATGCAGGACGGGGCTGCCAGGACTGCCTTCGATCCCAGAAACCGGTCCGCATCCAACGCGGAGCGTACAGTCCCGCGAAACTCCTCGGAATCCGCGAGGAATGTCGCCCGATCCGATCGGTACGGCGCGGAGGCGCGTGCCTGCACTGTCGGTTTGTCCGAGCCGAAGGACAGCTGAACCAGGTGCACCGCCTCAAGCGCAAAGTCGATGCCGATCGGACCCGAATAACCGTTCGCGGGCCCGAGCCAGCGACGAACGGCGGCCATGGCGCTCACAACGGCCACCGCCCGGACAGCGCCAGGCCGGCGTCCTGAATCATTACGTCGTCGCCCTGTTGTTTGGCGGTGTACAGCGCGGTGTCGGCCAGCCGGTATAGCTGATCGTAGTCGACGCTATGCTGCATGGACGCATTCGCAATGCCGGCGCTCAGCGTAATCGGATGACCGCGGTCGACACCCTCCGCAGCGGCACGGTTCTGCATTTCCGCAACGGCGCGGCCGATCAGGCCCTTCAGATCAACGCCGCAGTACAGTATCTGAAACTCATCCCCGCCCAGCCGCACCAGCAATCCGTCGTCGCCGAGATGTCGAATGAAGACATCCGCCAGGCGAACCAACAACCTGTCGCCCGCCTGGTGCCCCAGTTGGTCGTTGATGTCCTTGAACTCGTCAATGTCCAGAATTGCCATCTTCAGCGTATGGCCGTCAGCGCGGCATCGTTCGACAATCGCATCGAAGTTCTGTTGAAGATAACGCCGGTTCCACGCGCTGGTCAGATGGTCCTGCATTGACAGGCGTTCCATTCGCTGACGGGTTTGCTCGAGGTCGTAGCGAGCTCGAAGCTCGCGTTTCCGGGTCAGGTTTGCGCGTGCACTCATGACGGCGACAACGCTGCCGGAACCCAGGATCAGCAACTGCAGCACGAGTAGAGATTCGCCGTCGAAGCGTCCGGGTACGCCCAAGAGCGATGCTGCCATCAACGCGTAGGTGAGTCCGATGACGATCAGCGCCTCGCGGAGCGCCCACGGCACAAGGGGTATCGCAACGAACAACATGACAATGGCCGCCATCATTCCGATGGTGAGTTCGCCGGCTCGGTGGGCGAGCAGGGTAATGGCGGCGGCGTTAACGACCAGCAGCGCCATGCCCAGCACCTGCATGGTGCGTACATCGCGGACGGCTTCGGCGGACAGCAAGACATGGATCGATAGTGCGGCCAGCAGCAGGTTGGTGTACAGCACCTGGCCGGAGTCGTGCCAAAACCACGCATAGAACGCGATACCGCTTTGAACCAGCAGCGCGAAGGACGCCATCACCTGCAAACCCCGGCGCGTGCCGGGCAGCAGTTCGGCCAGCGAATACGAATCGAGTTCAGGTTCTGCAAAACCCGTCGCTGACCACATGTCGTTAAAGTTACTCATCACCGTGGCTGTTCAATACAGATCGCGCCTCCGTCACCTATGAATATCGGCAAGAAGCCATAAACCTCTAATTTATATTGCTATTTTTGTGATGTGATCCACGGTGGAAAATCTCTTGCGGGACTCAAAACACCACGACGCGGCAAGGCAAGGCAAGGCATGGAAGGTTCCGTCGGCTGAGACGGGTAAAGCCGTCGTGCCGACAAGGACAGTCAACTCAAGAGGCGACACTGCCCTTGTAACGAACGGCGACGGGGATGCGCCGTACAGTGATACAGAGCTTGGCGAGACCGGGCGATCGACTTGTCGTCGCCCGTTCGCCGTTACTCGTCACCAATGAATTCGCCGGTTACCGAGTCGAAGCGCCAGCCACCGGTACCGCCGCTAGTCAGGCCCAGCACACCGTTCGTGACGACCGTAACTGTGTTTGTCGTGCCGAGCGGGTTGTCCGGAAGGTCGTCCTTCAGGTACGGGCCGTACTTGAACTCGTTCGGGTCCGTGCCGGTGCAGGCCTCGCCGGCGCTGTTCGTGTAGTTGCGGAGCTGCGCAGCAAAAGCCGCGGCGCCGACCGCCCCGGTTACCGCCGCACCGTTGACACAGGTGCCTCCCGATGAGGTTACGGCGCCCGGGTAACTGCTGTGCTGCTGGCGATAGAGGTCGATCGCCGATCGAATGTTGGCGAGGTTGGTGTCATACGCGGCCTGAGCTGCATCGTCCGTCGCCCCGGAGAACTGAGGCACAATAATTGCCGCCAGAATCGCGAGAATGATCACGACGATCAAAAGCTCGATCAGTGTAAAACCGCGAATAGACTGCTTACGTACCGAAGGCATGGATACCACTCCCGAAAATCACAAACGTTTGTCTAGCTAATTTATTTATCGGGTGTTGCGTCAGAAACCTTAGAAGAAACTGACTGTTTTCTAACCATCGATCCGACATAATCCGGCGGAGTTTGTGCTACAGGTCACAGTTCCCGGCAGCCTCAGGTACACGCTAGCCGGCAGCGGTCGACAGCTTGAAGATCGGCAGGATCAGCGAACTGACGAGTACCCCGACTACGATGCCCATGATCAGCAACATGATTGGCTCGGCCATTTTTGAGAGCGTGTCGAGGCGCCGCCTGAGTTCCGCCTCGTAATAGCCGGAAAGCCGAAGCAGCACAGGCCCGAGCTTGCCCGATTTCTCGCCGGTTCCGACCATGTGCTTGACGAGATCGGGCAGGAAACTGGCGTCCTCGAATCCCGTCGCAATCGATTCTCCGGACTCGACTCTCGTCTTGACGTCGTCGACGAGTTCCCGGAACAGGCGATTGCCGACCACATCGCGGCTCGAACGCAATGCGTCTACAGCCGTTACCCCGTTGGCGAGTGAGAGGCCCAGTACCGGCAGTATTTGTGTGAGATAGATATCGGCAAACAGGTTGCGCAACAAGGGGTTCTTCAGTTTCATGGTGTCGAGCAGTCGGCCACCCGTATCGCTTTTTATCAACTGGTGCAGGCCAATAGTCGCCACTCCGAAGCCGGCGCCTACCACAATCCAGTGATCGCGCATAACGTGACTCATCGCCATCAACGCCCGCGTCGACGCCGGCAATTCGTCATAAATCGACGCAAACATCGAGTCGAATTTCGGAAAGACGACGACGAGGACAAAAACGATCACTGCAATTGAGAACAGGACAAGGAAAGCCGGGTACGTGGCTGCCGAAACGATGGCCTTGCGCAGATCTTCACGCCTGCGGTCCATGTCCAGCAGCCGCTCGAGGACGTCAGCCATGAAGCCTCCCTTTTCGCTTGCGGCGACCAGATGCGTATACGTTAGCGAAAATACGTCGGGATGGCGGCCGAGCGCCGCACCGAAACTCGAGCCCTCGCTAACGTCGCTGGCAATCGTGTCGACGATTCTCCCCATCGAGCTGTCGCCGTACTGGCGCGCAATGACCTTGAGGGCGGTATGCAGGCTCTCACCGGTGTCCAGCAGCAGCGCCAGCTGCTCCGTGAAGAACATGCGGTCGCGGGGGGACGGTCCGCCGCTGAGCCCCAACGTCTTGTTCAGCGTTGGGCTGGTCGAGTTCTCCGTGTCCGACCTCGACGATGATCGGGTTTTGTCGATTTTGATGGCCATACTGCGCTCTACAGACTGGTGACCCGGGAGACTTCCTCGATGGTCGTTTGCTTCTCGAGCACCCTGTCGATGCCGTCGATGAACAGCGTACGGAAGTCACGCTCGTCGAGGTACGCACTTAACTCGTCTCGCGAGGGGCTGGAAATAATCAGTTTTTGCAAATCGGGATCGGTCGTCAGGATTTCGTGTATGCCCATTCGACCCTTGTAACCCGAGTCGTAGCAGGCTTCGCAACCCCGCCCCCTTGCGAGCCTTATGGTTTTGTCCGTGTCCCATCCGTACTGTTTGACCAGCTGCGGATCGGCAACGTACTCCGCACGGCAACTCGGGCAAATTGTCCGAACCAATCGCTGACCTACGACACCCAGCAGCGCAGACGACAACAGGTAGGGCTCCACTCCCATGTCGATGAGGCGCGTTACGGCTCCGATGGCGTCGTTCGTGTGCAGCGTCGACAGCACGAGGTGACCGGTCAGCGCCGCCTGTACCGCAATTTCCGCCGTTTCGCGCTCGCGGATTTCACCGACCATGACAATATCAGGGTCCTGGCGCAGCACATGTTTCAGAATGCGCGCAAACGTCAGTCCGATTCCCTCGCGGACCTCGTTCTGATTGATGATATCCAGTTGGTACTCGACCGGATCCTCGATGGTCACCGAGTTTTTCTCGATACTATTCAGATAGTTGAGCGCCGCATAGAGTGACGTCGTCTTACCGCTGCCGGTTGGGCCGGTGACGAGGATCAGGCCGTGCGACTGTGACAGCAGCCGCTTGAACGCTTCCAGATTGCTGTCGTGAAAGTTGAGCTTGTTGACGTCGAGGATCGCCTGGTTCTTGTCGAGTATGCGAAGCACGACCTTTTCGCCGTGAAGCCCGGGGAGAGAGCTGAATCGCAGGTCGACCGAACGTCCGCGCGTCTGAACCTGGATTCGTCCGTCCTGCGGCATCCGCCGTTCCGCAATATCCAGGTTGGCCATCACCTTCAGGCGCGACACGATTGCAGGGTGCAGCTCGACGCGGGGCGAGGTGAACTCATAGAGCAAACCGTCAATGCGAAAACGGATTCGTGAGTGCGTACGAAACGGTTCGATATGAATGTCGCTGGCACCGTCATGCACGGCTCGCTGGATAATGGAGTTGACCAGATTGATGACCGGGCTGCCGGCGGCCACATCGTCGATCTCGGTGTAGTCATCGACGGACACGGCCTCGACAACGGCGAAGTCGTCGTCGACATCGGCGCCCACGTCGATCTGGAACTCTTCCGGCACCATCGAATCGCCAAGTAACTCGATGATGGTATCGCGGCGTGCTAACACAGGGCGGATCTTGCACTGCAGCCGTTCCGCGACCTCCTCAATGCTTGGCATGTCCTGCGGCTTCGCCGTCGCCAGATACACGACGCTACGCACTCGAAACAACGGCATCACAGCCAGCCGTTTTGCAACCGACAGGTCAAGCAATGCAGCGACGGACGGATCGAAAACCCCCGGCCGGAGACGAACGAACGGAATGCGCAATTGCTCACCCAATGCGCTCAGCACGTCGTCTTCCCTGGCCCAGCCCTTCTCCACCAGGATCTGCCCCATGCGTTTGCCGAGCTTTTCCTGCAGGTCGAGCGCTTGTTCGACACGGTTTTCGGGCGTCACCCCGCGCGCAACGAGAATGTCGCCGAGCTTCGAGTCCTCCCCGAATTCCGAATCATTTTCCGCTCGCAAGTCACGCGAACCGTCGGGCGACAGGAACGTGACGTAGTCCGCGAGGTGGGTGATCCGACCGATATCGGATATAGCCTGATTGTGTGCCGTTACCTTTAGCCAACCGCCCTTTTGCAGCAGCGTGTCCTGGGTGTCCATTAACGCCGCTACTCCCAGACTGTCCAGCGTCTGAGCCTTGCTTAGGTCGACGATGATCTTGAGTTCACCGAGCTCGATACAGTCGTCGACGGCGGCCGAGAAGTCGTCCAGGCACCCCTTGACCGACAATGACGTTGCCGGTGTCAGGTGAGTGGCGACGCCGATCTGTATCTTGTTGATCGTCGGCGCGACGGAGTCGACAACGGCATTCACGCCGACCGCTCGTCGTTCAGCGACCGCAACGCGTCGGCGAGCGGTTCGGGTTTGCCGATACCGTATCCTTGTCCGTAGTCGACACCCAGATCACGTATGATTTGCATGACGTCGTCGTTCTCTACGAACTCGCCGATGACGCTCAGTCCCATTGCGTGACCGACGCCGGTAATCGCTTCCACCATCGAGCGCGAAACCCGGTCGGTGACGACATCTTTTACGAAACTGCCGTCGATCTTGAGGTAGTCCAGCGGCAACACCTTCAAATAGCCGAACGAACTCAGGCCGGCACCGAAGTCGTCGAGTGCGAATCGGCAACCGAGACGTTTCACCGACTGAATCAGCTGAACGGCTTCATCGAGGTTGGCGATCGCTGCCGTTTCGGTGACTTCGAAGCACAAGCGCTTTTTCAAGGGGCCTGCTTTTTGCACGGCATCGATGAGAAACCGCTCAAACCCCGGGTTCGTCAACGACTGTCCGGACAAGTTAATGCAGTAGACGGCGTCTTCAGCCGCGCCTGCGGCATTTTCAAGCGTATCGAGCGCTGTTCTAATCACCCAGCGATCGACCATCGGCATCAACTGATAGCGCTCCGCAGCGGGCATGAATTTCCCCGGCGGAACAATGCTGCCGTCGTCGTCGAAGAGGCGAAGCAGCAACTCGTAGTGAGTGCGCCCATCCGCCGACTGGAGCGGAACCACCGGTTGCGCAAACAGCGTGAACCGGCTATCGCGAATGGCGTCACGAATACGAACGTTCCAGCCCACTTCTTCGCTACGGCGCATCACTGCCGTGTTGTCCTGCTCGAACGCAACTATACGATTCTGCCCGGCATCCTTGGCCTCGGCCAGCGCCACTTCGGCGGAAGCCAGAAGCGAGACTACGCTGTCGGTGTCCTTGTCCAAAGGTGCTATGCCAATGCAGGCGGTGACGGCTACCTGCTTACCGCCGGCAAAGATTTCCATGGAGGCAATGCGCGACGCAATCTTTTCGGAGATAGCGCGAGCATTGGGTATTCCACAGCGACCCAGCAACACGCCGAACCCGTCGCCATCGAGCCTTCCGAGGACATCGGTATCGCGCAATATCTCTCTGAGAATGGCCGCGCATTTGCGCAAAACGGCATCGCCCTGTTCGAAACCCAGTGTATCGTTGACGACGTGCAGTTGATCGATATCGATGTGCAGCAGGCAGCTTTCACTGCAGTCCGTGCCCGTTTCTCTGATCGCCTTGAGAAGCATCGATTCGAAACCGCTGCGGTTCATCAGCCCTGTGAGCGAGTCGTGGTGCGTGTGTATGATGTGGGACGCCTTGCGCGCAATGACTTCGAGCAGGTTTCGGTCGCCGTTCGAAAATGGTGGCGCCGACGGAGGTTTTGCGATCCCCAGAATGCCTATGACGGTGTTGTGATCGTCGACGACGGGCTGGACCACGACTTTATGGCGGTGAGGGGAAAACAGCGAATGGCGCTGCGGATCGTCAGCGTCGTTGAGTACGAGTGGCTCTGCATGGGCTTCTACCCAGTCGTAGATCTTGCTCTTGAATAGTTTCTGGATGTTGTTGCACTCACCCGGGTTGGCGTTCGTGTCGCGCGTAACCACCTCCAGATTCTTGTCGCGGCAGACCAGTATGGCCAGACCGACGTTCAAATAGTCCACGCAGTTGTAAACCAGGTTTGCCAGCGCTTTCTGGCTCTCTTCGAAGTATTCGACGTGATCGTCCGACGAGTAAACGAGGTTGAGTTCTTCGTATCGCTCCGTGAGCTCGACCGCGAGTTGATCGCACTCCACCTGCAGAGCCAGTTCGTCTTCGAGTACTGCGATAGCAGCGTCAAACCCCCGTTTGAGCAGCGTGTCCGCCGATTCGATTGCGATACCGTCAGTCGAGTCGTGCCTGACAATCAACCACGCATCATTCGGGCTCAGGTCGACTCGGATGGACTGCCGGGTGTCGAAAACCCGCTGGGAAACTGGCAGTCGCCCCAGACCGCTGTTTGTTGCCTGCCAGGACGAATCTCCGCCGTCCGATACATCGAAATCTTCATCGGATTTCCAGACTGTCTCGCCATCGCTGCGAACGACCGCAAAGCCCCGCGCTTTAGGGAACAGCACTGGGAGCAGATCCCGATACTTATTCCAGTTTACGGCACCGAAAGCATTGCTATTCACGGTCTGCTCCGGCGCCGCTGGATGAGCACTCCCCGATATGAGCCACAAGGCGCCGGATGCTGACGGGTTTCTCCATGAAGCTGAGCAGCGACATGTCGGCGGTCCACTCCCGATGCTCACGCTCGGTGCGCGACGTCAACACAACAATCGGAAACCTTCGGTCCGGATAACTGGACGTGATTTCCTGACACAGCTCCTGGCCCGTCATCTCGGGCATGTCGATGTCCGTTACGAGGAAATCCGGCTCTTGCTCAGCGATACGCTCAAGCGCCTGTTTGCCATTCGCTGCCGTCGCAACCTCGTAGCCGGCAGACTCCAGACCCAGACGAAGCACGCGGATCACCGGAGCCTGATCGTCGACTATCAATACTCTGTTCATTAGTTATATCGCCTGCTTCGAGGCGGCGCTGTCCTTCCACAAATTGATGATAAATTCGGTGCCTTCAGGGACGTCCGTATTGACGGACATCGTGCCGTGGTGCAGCTCAACGATTTTGCGAGTCAAAGCGAGCCCCATGCCGTGGCCGCCGACCTTCTGTACCGTCGGGTCCGAGGATCGGAAGAACTTGTCGAACACGCGCTCGGCGTCGGTATCGGCGATGCCAATGCCGGTATCCGACACCCGGATTTGCACGGCGTCGTCCGTCTCGGCGATGGTCAAATCGACTTTGCCGCCCACCCGGTTGTATTTGACGGCGTTGCTCAACAGGTTGTTGATGGCAATACGCAGCAGGTCCTTGTCGACAAACACCGGGCTCAGCTCGCGGGGTGCGTCGAAAGCAAACTTGAGCGACTTGGCGCCCGGCAGGGACTTTGCTTCGGTAAACGCATGTTCGGCAACGTCTCGAAGCCGCACCAGCGACTTGTCCGGTTTGAGGCTTCCAGTCTCGATCTGCGTCATGCTGAGCAAGCCGGTCGTGAGCTTGCCGAGCCGGTGAACTTCATCAGCGATAACGTTGGCTGCCTCGACGCGAAACTCCTCCTCACGCCCTTGATCGGAGAGCAGGGCTTCACTGTAAAGAGCCATGGCGTTGAGCGGCGACTTCAGCTCGTGGGCCAGATCCGTCACAAACTCTTCTCGAGCCTGGCGCGCCAGCGCTTCTTTCGTTTCATCCTGAAACACGACGAGGGTGCCAATCGTTTTCGCAGGGTCTCGCGGAGAGAACAGCGGATAGGCGCGCGTTGCGATTGAACGTTGCGCAGAGCGGTCGATTCTGAATCGCACTGTCTCGGCCAACGAGCGAGCGCCACCCGCATCGGCATGACTGGACAACAGTCGAAGTACGCCGGCGTCACCACACCAGTCCTGCGGAGGCCTGTCGATGATCGTCTCGCGAGGGACATTGAACATGGCGGCCGTCTTCTGATTCGCGTAGGAGATTTGTCCGGACTCGTCGAGGATGACCACTGCTTCCGGCAGCGTTTCCAGAACGCTTTCGACACGGCTTTTTCGATACGTGAGTAGTTTGTTCGACGTCACCAGCTGGTGCTGATCACCCTCGAGTGACGTGATTCGCTCGTTGGCTCGTTCGAGCAGGCGGTTGAAACGACCCATGAACTCGCCAAGTTCGCCGCTGGCCGAGATCTCGAGCCTTTTGAGCGACTCGTCTTCCAGCATTCGCGACATTTCCGCACTCGCTGTTCGGAGCGGCTGAACCTCGGTTCGGATAAGGAAGTAGAACAAAGGAACGAGCAGAAAGACCGGCAGAGCTACCGTTGCGAGATAAGAAACATCGATGATGTCGAAGACGGACGCCGGCAGAAAATAGCCGGCACGCACGAAGCCGCGCAGTTCGCCCGTTTCGATGATCGGGGCATGAAACTCCGCAACGTCTCCGTTCGTGCCTGTCGGAACGATGCGCTGCCCGAGCCAGGACGACGGTTCCCGTGGCACTTCAAAAAGTGGGGGAATCAAGCCATCGGCAGCCACTTCGTTAATGGGCGCGCCAGTCGTGCCGGAGACGCCGACATACGCAAAGTTCGTCTGCGCCGTGCCGTGTTTCACGACGCGCATGAGGCCTTGACGCTCTGCATCGTCTATCAGGGAAGAAAACGGGACCGCCGACATTGCACGAACGAGGCTCACACCCTGATCCTGAATGGATTCGATCCGGTCGGCTTTATGGCCGTGCATCACGATTGCCGCAATCGCCACGATTGCGGCCAACGATGCCGTTAAAAGAATCAACCCCAGCTTGTTGGCTTTCAACTCTCGAATCTCCCTGGGCAGCGCGAACAGACACTGCCGCGGTGTCTCGCCAATCGTTTCCGGGTGAGACACACTTTCCTTACCGGGTTCGCAATCACATCTGGTCGCAATCCCACACTCGCACAAGAAATTTCTTTGTGTATCAAGGCTATCGGACGGGTTGTCCAAATCTTGATAGTCGCCCTGCTGTTGGAGTCGTGTCGCAGATTCAAAGGGAGGGTGGAAGTCCGCAGCCTATGGAATTCGCGAAGGAGTGATTGTGGATCCAATTTCAGGTGGCGCTACTCGGCGCCGCAATGCGACACACTTCACAAATCCAACGCGCGAGACTGTCAAATCCGATCCGCCTGCCGATCACTCCATTGATACGGCAACTACACGTCTTGGGGAGTCCGATGAACAAAGACTCGGCCTATTCAGCGCAACTCAAGAAGGGCTTTCAACTGCTATCGTTCGAGCCGGACCTCGAGCGGGAGTTCAGGCAGTTTCACCTGCGGTCTGTTCGTGGTCGTGTCATTACCTGCCTGCTTATTGCCGTACTGTTTAGCCTCTGGGCCGTGTTCGCCAGCCGGTCGGGCACGACACCGTCACCGGACTTCGACATGGCAGCCAACCTTCGTCGGTGGGTGATTCGTCCTCTCAGCCTCGTACTCATCGCCACGGCGCTGACTCCCTGGCTCTATAAAAGGCTGTGGCTTCGTCTGGCTCCGGTCGTCATCGGCATGAGCGGCGTTGTTTCGGCATACAGCTCCGCCGGAGTTGTGGCTGACGGCAATTATCACGCTTTTGTGCTGATGGTTTCCGGGCTGCTCGGATTGCTGCTGCTGCTCGGGTTTCTGTTCTGGCAGGTGGTTACGCTTGGACTGATCGTGGCCGGAAGCTACGTCTTTTTCCTGGCCGAACAAGGCGGGACGGGCTCGGTGCTGGGTTTCGAGGCAGCGGTCCTCGGCGCCATGTATCTGCTTGCTCTCGTGTTCTCTTACAATCTCGAAAAGAGTGTGCGAACGACATTTCTGCAGATGCGCATACTTGAAGACCTCGGTCGACTCGACAGCATGACCGGATTATGCAATCGGGGCGCCTTCGACGAGTCGCTGGAAGCGCTTTGGAAACAGGCCATTCGGGATAAAAAGCCGTTGGGTCTGTTGCTCATCGATGTCGACCAATTCAAGAACTACAACGATGCGTACGGTCACCAGGCTGGCGACCGCTGTCTGGCGCAGGTTGCCGACATACTGAAGAGCAGCGTCAACCGACCGCTGGATATTGCAGCGCGAGTGGGCGGCGAGGAGTTTGCACTCCTGTGTTACGCAAGCTCCCAGGAGTACATTCGGGCACTCGGAGAGCAGATCCGGACCCGGGTTCGCGAACTGGACATCCCGCATTCCGCCTCGGAAGTGGCGACTTGCGTGACGGTCAGTGTCGGCGCCGTGGTCGTGGAGCCCACGGTCGGGCGCAGCACCGAGAGTTTTGTCCAGTTCGCGGATCAGGCGCTGTACGACGCCAAGAGCACCGGCAGGGACCGAGTGATTTTCCGCGACAACGAATATGCTGCTGTCGTCACGGGTGCGTTCAAGATGTGAAGGCCATAGCGCGTTCACTAAAGCAATGAGGTAAGCAGCCGATACCTTTCACGATGGCCGATTTGTCTTAATGCGCCCGGCGCATTGGGGAGTCGTCCAAGTCCGCCACACTAACGGAGATTGACGTGAAAGATCGGTTCCTGACGGCCCGTCGTCTGGTCGTGCTCGCGCTGGCACCGCTCGTCGCTATGGTCTCGACGGCAAACGCCGCGACCGAACTCAGCTTCTCCGGCCCCCCGGTCATTGTCGACGGCAACGGCGTCGACACCGGATCGGTGGGCACCACGGCAACCTGGACGAACGTGGGAACGCTGAACGGCACGGGCATCGACCTGGTCATCGAGGTGCTGAGCAACAACCGCACCGGCGACAGCATGCGCTTTACAACCGACGGGGACGATGCCGCCGTCTGGCTCGACGGCGCGTCCGGCCAGGTTGTCGAGCTCGACTACAATTTCTTCGAAACCGGCACCAGCACGCCGCTGGTCATCATTCCCGAAGGGCTTTTCCAGGACCTCGACTCCAACGGCGGCGGAACGGCGACGCTCGAGGTCGTTCGTGTGCTGACCTCGCAGATTGCGAGCTACACCGTCGAGGCGGACGGCCTCGGCTCCGACCTGACCGTAACGACGCTCGACAACGGCACGCCCGGCGACACGTCCGACGACGAGTTCGAGGTGACCTCCGGGGCAAACGGCGATCCCGGAGATACGAACATCTCGATTGAGTTCGACTTCCAGCCATCGTCGTCGATTCGCGTGAGGCTCGAAACCGCCAATGGCGGCACGGAGCGGCGCTACTCCTTCGACGGCAACGCCGAAAACTTCTTTACGACGCCCGGACAGAATCCGCAGGACGTCACGCCTCCGGCAACGCCGACGGTGGCTTTGCTGACGACAAACGATGCCACACCGACTTTATCGGGTACGGCCGAGGCGTTCTCGACGGTGACCGTTACGGTTGGCGGGGCGACATTCGAGGTCGTCGCTGAAAGTGACGCAACGTGGTCGCTCGATACCGGGACCGTGGTCCCCGAAAGCGGCGTATTCAGTCCCAATATCGACGGCAGCGCAGCCAACGAGGTTGCCGTAACGAGTACGGATGCGGCCGGCAACAGCACGGCTGACGCCTCCGCCAACGAGCTGGTGATCGATGCGACGGCGCCCGTTGTCACGATCAATGCCGCCGGTATCGTCAACGCGGCCAACGAGGACAGCTACACGGCGAGCGGCAGCTGCACCAACGGCGACGGCGCCGTGACGGTGTCGATTACTGGCGCGAGCCCGGGTTCGCTGATGCCGGCCTGCACGGCCGGTGCCTGGACCACGCCGGGCTTCGATGTCTCGGCGATTGCCGACGGCAACAACGTCATCGTCATCGACGCGAGCCAGACGGATTCGTTCGGTAACACCGGCAATGCCACCACCGTCACCGCCGACAAGGATTCGACACCGCCCGGAACACCGACGGTCAATGCCCAGGTGACCAACGACACAACGCCGGTGATCACGGGTACGGCTGACGCAGGCGCAACAGTCAGTGTGTCGGTCGGCGGTGCCGTGTACTCGGTCACGGCTAACGGCTCCGGGGAATGGACGCTGGATACCGAAGTCGCTACTCCGGACAGCGGCAGTTTCAATCCGAACACCAACGGCGCCAATACGGTCACTGCAACCGTGACCGACGGCGCGGGCAACAGCAGCACCGACGTTACGAGTAACGAACTGGTCATCGATACGACGCCACCGGCCGCCCCGACGGTCGACACGCTCACGACCAACGACGCAACGCCGGCGATCAGCGGTACCGCCGAGGCCAGTTCGAGCAACACGATTGTCTTCGGCGGCGCAACCTACACGGTCGTTGCGGACGGCCTTGGCGCCTGGACGCTGGATACCGGCGCGGCGACGCCGGACTCCGGTGTCTTCAATCCCAACGTCAACGGTGTCAACGAGGTGAGCGTCACGAGCAGCGACGCCGCGGGCAATACCGCAAACGACGCCAGCAGCAACGAGATAAACATCGATACCGTCGCGCCGGTCGTGACGATCACAAGCGCGCCGATCGCCAATTCAGCCACGGAGCTGGCCTACGTGATTGGCGGCAGCTGCGACGTGTCTGAAGGCGACGTCACGGTGAGTATCGTCGGCGCCGCACCGGCAGGACAGGTTGTGAGCTGCACGGCCGGTAACTGGGTAGCGACGTTCAATACCGGCGCAATTGCGGACGGCGACGACGTACTGCAAATTACCGCGAGCCAGACGGATGCCATCGGCAACGTCGGCAATGCCGCGCAGCTGTCCGACAAGGATACCGTAGCCCCGACAATTGCCATCAGCAACGACGGCAGCGGCGGTGACGGTATCGTCAACGTTGCCGAGCAGGGTGCTGTTGTCGTCAGCGGCACAACCGACGCACAAGACGGGCAGATCGTCACCGTGACCTTCAGTGACGGTTTCAGTCCGGCCGTTGTCGCAACCGGCACGGCGAGCGGCGGCGTGTGGACGGCTTCGGCCGCCGACGTATCCGGGCTCAACGAAGGCTCGATTTCGATCGTGGCGGACGTTGACGATGCAGCGGGTAATGCCGCAACGACGGCGATCGACACCTTCATACTCGATTCCGGCCTGCCGGACCTGAGCGTCGATGCAATCGGCACGACAAACAGTGCGTTCCCGACGTTCAGCGGCACGACGGATCAGCCCGTGGGCCGCGTCGTGACGGTGCGGGACGAATTCGGCGTCGTCGTCTGCACGGCAAGCACCGTTGCGGGATCGCCGGCCAACGTCTGGTCCTGCGGGGCCGCCGCTGCAATTCCGGTCGGTGCGTACACCTACACGGCCGAAGTGGATGACGGCGCAGGCAACGTTCGCATCGTCAATATCGACTTCGCGATCGACCTCGACCGCGATGACGACGGCATTCCCGACACCGTCGAAGGCATCGTCGACACCGATGGCGACGGTACCCCCGACTTTATGGACACGGATTCGGACAACGACGGTATCCCAGACAGTGAAGAAGAGCGCCGGATTCCGCCGCTGAGCGGTGTGGACACGGACGGTGACGGCATCGACGACGCCATAGACGTTGACCAGACCGGCGGGATTGACCAGAACGGTGACGGCGTCGACGATGCGCTGGCGCCTTCGGACCTCGACGGTGACGGCGTTCCGGATCATCTCGATGCGGATACCGATGCCGACGGCATTGCCGACATTATCGAAGGCAGCGGCGACACCGACGGCGACGGTATTCCCGACTATCGCGACACCGACAGCGACAACGACGGCATCCCGGACACGCTCGAGGACGACATGTCCCCACCGCTTGCTGGCAGCGACGCTGATGCGGACGGCATCGACGACGCCCTGGACGTCGACACAACCGGCGGCGCCGACGCGAACAACGACGGCATCGATGATCTCAGAGCGCCGACCGACAGCGACGGTGATGGCATTGCTGACTATCGCGACCGCGACAGCGACAACGACCGCATTCCGGACGCTGTCGAAGCCAACGATGTACCGGGTGGTCCCGGCCTCGATACCGACGGCGACGGCGTGGCCGACTACCGCGATCCGGACGCTGACGACGACGGCATCTCGGATCTCGCCGAGGGCCGCACCAGCGGCAACGACACGGACAATGACGGTATCGATGACAGTTTTGACGTCGATCAGACCGGCGGTGTCGACGCTGACGGCGACGGCGTCGACGATGCCGCGCTCGCGGCCGATTTTGATGGCGACGCCGTGCCCAACTACCTCGATCTCGACAGCGACAACGACAGCCTTCTGGACGTCATCGAAGGGGGGCTGACCGACGCTGACGACGACGGCCTTGTTGACGACGGCGCGCTCACGGACACGCCGCCGAATACCGACGGCGTGGACGGACCGGATTTCATCGACCTCGACAGCAACAACGACGGCAGCAACGATATTGACGGTACCGACTCGGCCGGCCTGGACGGCGACGGTGACGGACAGATTGACGCGGCGAGTGGCGCCGACACGGACGGTGACGGCATTCCGGACATTATCGACGACGACCCGACCCGCCACGGTTCCCGCGATGACTCCGATGGCGACGGCGTGCCGGACGCCATCGATCTCGACGACGACAATGACGGTATTCCCGATGCAGAGGAAACCGACAACGGCGCGGACGTCGATACCGATATGGACGGCATCGTGGATCGCCTGGATCTGGATACGGACAACGACGGTCTGCCCGACAGTGTCGAAGGTGTCGGCAACGACAGCCTCGATGCCGATGGCGACGGTGTGCTGGACAACCTGACCGACAGCAACGGCGACGGTCTCGCCGACCCGGTACCGACGAGCATGATCCCGGTCGATACCGACGGTGATGGCGTTGCCGATTTCCGCGATCGCGACAGCGACGGCGACGGCGTCACGGATCTCACGGAAGCTGGCGGCGACGATGCGATCGACACCGACGGTGACGGCCGGATCGACGATGTGACGGACAACGACGGCGACGGACTGGCCGACAGCGTCGACCCGGATGCACAGCCGGACAACGGCACGCCGCTCACGCCTCCCGATACGGACGGCGATGGGATGCCCGACCAGATTGACCCGGACAGCGACAACGACGGCATCCCGGACGGCGATGAAGACGGCGACTTCGACAACGACGGCACCAACGACCGTTTGCAGAACGACGGCCCGCTGGAGACGGCCGTCAACGGCACCGGTTCGGCATCCTGGCTGCTGCTGATAATGCTGACCGGAGTTCTGCTGCTGCGAATTCGCGGAGCTCTGCGATTCGCGCTGCCCGTACTTGTGGCCTTGCTAGTGGTCCCCCTCGACTCAGCCAACGCCGATAACGGCGAAGAGCTGCCGTGGCACGTCGGCGTCGGCTTCGGCATGTCGGTCGTGGACCCGGAAGGTGAGTCCAACGGCTGGCGCACCGTGGACGACTCGAACAACGGTTTCAAGGCCCGCGTCGGCTACCGGCTCCAACCGAAATGGTATGCGGAGATCAGCTACGTCGATGCCGGCGCGGCGGAGATCGGTAATCTGAACCCGGCAATTACGGATACGGCGGAGATCGACTATTCCATCCCCGCGGCTTTTGTCGGCTACATGTTGAGAGAGCCGGCCCGGGCCTGGAACGTTCACGTCAAGCTCGGCGTCTCCATGATCGGCAATTCGTCGAACGACTCGCGTGTTCGCTACGACGAGCAGAGTTCGGCACAGGTTGCGCTCGGCATCGTCGCGCAATGGAACGTCAGCTCACGCTGGTTCGTTGCGCTCGAACACGACCAGTACGATCGCGATGCAAGTTTCACGAGCCTGAATCTGGGCCACCGGTTCGAATTCTGACCAGGGCCTGCGGGGTTGCCGATCGACAGTGCCCGAACGCCGTGACTAAAGCATTTCGGACCGTGGCCGATAGCCAGTATTGATAGCCTATTCGTCATAATCCGATTTGAACCAATGGAACAGCAACAAGGGCCGCAGGTCGACATACCCGAAACACGGACAAGCCCAAGGATGCGGCTTGGGGCGCGCGACACGCTGCGTGTGCTGGCGCCGTACGTCAAACGCAATTTCCTGACCCAGCTCGAGGGCATCTGGTTCATCGTTGCCTACCTGGCCGTTTTCCAGATCCTGGTCCTGCAACTGCCTATTGTGTACGCGGGAATGATCGCGGCCGGCATACTCGTCGTTGCGTTTGGCCTCATGTTTTTCATGGAAGGCCTGCGTCTGGGCCTAATGCCTTTGGGCGAAGTCATCGGCAGCATCCTGCCGAAATCAAGCCGCATGCCCGTGATCCTGCTGTTTGCCTTCCTGCTGGGGATAGGGGCTACGTTTGCGGAACCCGCAATAGCGGTTCTCAAAGCGGCCGGCAGCACGCTTGAGCCGAATACGTCACCGCTGCTCTACAGCATGCTCAACGACTTTTCCGGTCAGCTCGTTGCGGCGGTTGGTATTGGCGTTGGCCTCGCCGTGCTGCTGGGTGTGCTGCGGTTCTTCTATGCGTGGCCGCTCAAGTACCTGGCCATACCGTCGGTCGGCTTGCTGCTGACCCTGTCCGTGATCTATAGCCGGGTACCTGAACTCAACGACGTACTGGGCCTGGCGTGGGACTGCGGTGCTGTCACCACCGGGCCCGTGACGGTGCCGCTCGTGCTGGCGCTGGGTATCGGCGTCTGCCGCGTGGTGAGCAGCGGTTCCGGCGGAGGCGGACACTCCGGCTTCGGCATCGTCACACTGGCCTCATTATTTCCCATTCTGGCCGTATTGCTGCTGGCGGCTTTCCACTACACCAAGGCCGACTACTACGGCGCGGCCAACTATCGAGGTGAGGTCATTGCCGTCGAAGCGAACGCCGCGGCAGTGCCGCAAGCTGAAGAGCTTGCCGTACGCACCAAGGTGCCTATTTCGGCGGCCGAGTTTGCCGGTTTTGTCGAATCCGGCGAGGTTCCCGAGGGCTATGAGATCAACTATTCCGGCGGTAAGCCTGAATTGCGCGACGGTCAGATTGTCATTGCCAATCCCGAAGTTGTCCTCAGCAAGCGGCATCAGCGTGGATTCTCGCTGTTCAGCAGCGACGTCTGGGACAGCAGCAAAGAACTCTCGAGAGAGATGGGCAAGGCGTTGCTGGACGCGATTCGGGCCATCGTTCCGCTGTGCCTGTTCCTCTACATAGTCCTGCGGCTGCTTGGTCAGAATCTGGGGAAGGACTCGGACATTGGCGTCGGCGTGACGTTTGCCGTCGTCGGGATGGCCCTGTTCGGACTTGGCATTGCGTTGGGCCTGACGCCACTCGGCAGTCAGCTCGGCAGCAACACGCCGCTGGCGTTCGCAACGATAGTGCCGTGGGGTTCGAGTTACGCGGAAGAGCCGCTTTTGAGCGTGGGTGCCGGCAAACTGCTGGCCGTCGGCTTCGCATTCTTCTTGGGCTATGGGGCGACCCTGGCCGAGCCTGCGCTCAACGCGCTGGGCAACACGGTCGAAAAGATCACCGCCGGTGCGTTTCGCAAGCGGCTCCTGATGCAGAGCGTCGCTTTTGGCGTCGGTTGCGGTATTGCGGCCGGTGTCGTGAAGATGGCGTTTGGTCTGTCATTGATTTCCCTGCTCGTGCCCGCGTACCTGCTTGTACTGGTGCTCACCTGGCTTTCACCGAACAGCTTCGTCAACTTCAGTTGGGACAGCGCCGGCGTAACGACCGGACCCATTACGGTGCCGCTGGTGCTGGCAATGGGGTTGGGAATTGGCGCAAACGTGCCGGGCGTATCGGATGGCTTCGGAATTCTGGCGCTGGCGTCGGTCGGTCCGATCCTGTCCGTGCTTGCCGTCGGGCTCTACACACAAAAAATGCAGCGCGCCGAGCGTCAGGAAGAGCTCGAGACGGAAGAGTCTGCGGAACCGGGTGATACCGAGGTGCCAGCGTAGTGTTCAGGAACAACAAAGCGTATTCGATTGTTACCGCCATCCTGCCGAACGCCACTGCGGCGCGGGTCATCGAAGGTACGGTCGAGGCCAGCGGCGGTACGGCGCTGGCCTGGAAGGCACGCGGCACCCTGCTGCGGGAGCACTGGCTGTCCCGCTGGATGCCGCCGATCGGACCGGTAAAAACGGTACTGCAAATGGTTGTGCCGCAGTCGCAGGTTGACGGTATTGTTGCCGCGACGATGGAGTCCGGACGACTTCATCAGCAGGCGACGGGCGCTGTCTTCAGCACACCCTGCGATCACGCTTACGTTGGTTCCGAGTTCCGGGCGTGGCCCGAAGGCACCGAGTCCCTCGCCAGCAAACACGCAGTGAGCGAGTCGCTCAACGTCATTTTTTGCAGTGTCGGCCAGGCGTATAGCGATCGCGTTGCGCGAGCGGCCGTGGAGGCGGGTGCGCACGGCCCCGTCATCTACTTTACGGAAGGCCGGGGGCTTCGCGATCGTGTCGGCTGGTTACGCATCGCGAAAGAACAGCTTCAGGAAGTTCAGATGGTGGTTGTCGACGAGGAACGGGTCGACGACGTCTTCGACGCAATGGCCAAGGCCGGCGGTTTCAGCAAGCCCGGCCGCGGCCTGATGTATCGAATGAACATCGACAAAGGCATGTTCAATCTGCCGAGCAGCTTCGTCAAACACCGCCACGAAGCCAACCTGCACCAGATCATCAAGGCGATCGACCATTTGAGCGGACATACACACTGGCGCGACCAGTCCGTCTTCGCGCTCGGCGATCAGGGCCGTATTGTCGGCGTCGAGGGATTCTCCGCTCAAGCCTCCGGGTCGCTGGATCGCGTCGCGCTTACGGGTATCGTCAAGCGCGAGCAGATGGAGCGTTTGACCGATCTGATCATCGATTCCGGCGCAACCGGCCTCAATATGACGTTCGGACGTTTTGTCGGCGAAGAGCAAGCCGATAAGTTCGGCGTGCGAATTCACGACGAGCACTGCATTGTCCGATCGATCATTCCGCCGGCAGTGGCAGCCCAAATCTGCGCCGTTGTGGACGACACGGCGGAAGACCTGGGTATCAGGGATCTGTGCCTGCTCGTGAACCCGATACAGCGGACCGCGACTTACGTGCCCAGCGGCGTCGAGCATCGCAAGCAGGACACGCCGGAAGCCGCCTGACGAACCTCCGCTGGCCGGGCTTACTCGAGGAACGCTCGTCTACGGATACGTGACCGTCCTGCTGTAGCAAACCAGGTCGTCGCCAAGCACGAGGATGCCATCGCCGAACTCGAACATCGCCGAGATGGCGTTGATGTCGCACTCCCAGGGCCGCGCATCCACCTGCGCCGTTGACGTCAAATCGTATACCCGGGCGGTATCGGCGGCGGCGTCGCCAACCAACAGCCGCGTGCCGTCCTGGCTCACCAGCGGTCGACCCTGTGGGAACAGCCCAACCTGGGAGAACGTGCTCGTGTCGAAAACCTGTCCGGACCTCAGGTAGATCCTCGTTCCGTCCGGACTCAGCGCGAGCTGATCCGTGCCGTTGACCGAGCCGTGATCGTCTTCCAGGACAAGCGGCAGATCCGTCTGGGTTGCATCGAGCTTGTAGAGCGAGTTCGGAGAGAAGCCCTCACCCACATAGACCGCCGTTCGGTCCTGGCTGACGGCGAAGTTTGGCCTGGCTCGGATGATGGCATTGGACGCGACTCGCGTCGCCGCGTTGCCGAGGTCACGCCGTACTTCGACGATGTAGCCGAAACCGCCACTCCCCTCGTTCGTCGACACGACTACGCGGTCTGTCGACACTTCCGCGACGTCCCAGGTACCGTCGTTGTCGAGTTCAACGCGAAGATCGATTGCTTCCACGCTGCCCGTCGTCGAATCGACGACCCCAAGACTGCCGATGGTGTTCAGCGCCGCATAGATTGTGGTTCCGTCGTCGGCGAGGTCGATACCGCGCGGTTGCGCAGGCAGGCTGAAGTTGTCAGTGACGATCCCTTCATCGAGGTCGATTTCGGCAACGCGGTTGAGGCTCGGGATGGAAACGAAAACACGGTTGCCCGTGGCGTCGAACTCCATGTCGTGGCCAATACCGGCGAGCTCGATACGAACGGCATCCGTGCACTGGTCCGCGGTCACTGCCACGCCGGTTGCGACAAGATCGTTCAAAGCGGTGCAGAGCACACGTGCGTTGCCGCTCAGGTTCACCGTGTCGAGCAGCGCAATGTTGAACAGCGGCGCAATGTCGGACACCGTCGCATTGGCGACCGAGAGGGATTGCAGCGCGGGCAAGGACGCCAGCGGCTGCAGGTCGCTCACCCCGCTATTGGAAAGGTTCAGGGTCTGCAGGTTCGAAAGCCGCTCGATGCCGTCCAGCCCGAGTATGCTCCTCGGGGCCGTGCTGCAGTCGAGAGCGGTAAACTCTTCGGGCTGCGTGTAGCCTGCAGCCATCGCGGCGTCGATGACACACTCCTCCAGCGCAAGATCCGGGAAGCGCAGGGCCGAGAACGGATCCGGTGGAACCGACCGGGAGCGGCTACCGTAAATGCACAGGTCGCTCGACTGCAGCAGCGCAAAACTGTTGTCATCGCTCAACGCATCGATCTGCGATGTCTGAGAGGCGTTGCACTGCGTTGTAATCGAGCCCGTCTGCGTCAGCGTATCGAAATCGAACGCTTCTATCAGGCCGTTTGCGCCCGCGACGAACAGCGTGTTCGTCACGTTGGACGCTGTCGACGGCCCCGGAGAGACGCGGCCCTCTTCGATGAACGAGGCCGTCCGCAAAACCTGGCCGCTACCCAGGGCAATGCGCGTGCCCGTGCTGTTCAGCGCAAGATTGTCCGTGCCGCCTACCGAGCCGTGATCGTCTTCGAGGATGATCGGCGCGTCCGGATCGAGCATGCTGAGCTTGTAGAGCGAGTTCGGCGAAAAGCCGGCGCCGACGTAGACGAACTGCTCGTCCGGCGCGCGGGCAAGCACCGGACGGGCGCGGATGATCCTGTCGTTAGCCGCGCGCGTTACGAGGTTACCCTGGTCGAGCTGCACCTGCGCGATGTACGAGAACGCGCCCGATGATCCGTTCGTCGAGACGAACAGGCGGTCCGGCGCTCCTTCGACGACGTCGTAAGTCTTGGCGTCACCGCTGACGTTGCCGAGGTCGATGGTTGTTACGCTGCGCTGCTCGATGTCCACGACGGCGACGGCATTGCTGCCGTTCAGCGCCGCGAATACTCGCGTTCCGTCGATGCTCAGGTCGATACCGTTCGGCGTGCCCGGCAGCAGTAGACGATCGACGATCCGGCGCTGATCGAGCGAGACGACCGCAAGCTCGTTGCGCTCGGGTAATGACACGTACAGCTGGTTACGCACGGCGTCAAACACCGTCTCGAAGCCGCTTGCGCCGAGGTCGAGCCGGTCGCTGGCGAGGCAGATGTCGTCGACAAGCAGTGATACCCCTTCCTCGAGTCGCGAGGCGAGTTCGTCGATCTCGCCGCAGCGCAACGAGGAGTTACCCGACAGGTCGAGGAACTCCAGCGAGTCGAGCGCCAACAGCGGCTGTAGCGAGGTCAACGCATTGCCGGCAAGGTTGAGCGTCGTCAGGTTCGGGAAAACGTCGAGGCCGGTAACGTCCGTAACGCCAGCACAAGTGAGTGTCGTGAGTTCCGGCGTCTCGATGAGGTTACCCAGAGCGGCTGCGTCGCTGACACATTGAGCAAGCGTTGCGTCGTCGAACGTCAGGTCCGCAATGTTCGGGTAAGGGTTGACGGTGATTTCGACGCGGTCGGTCCGCACTTCGCCGGTTGTGAACTCGACCCTGAGTTCGAAGATGGCGTTTGCGCTTTGGTCAAGACTCGGGAGTTCGACCATCGGCGTGAACGTGTCGCCATTGGTGATCACCGCGTCCGGGCCCGAGAGCTGTGACCAGGCGATCGTAGCCACGTCGTTCGGGCTGCTGGTCGAGCCGGAGAGCGTCACTACGTCGCGCTCGTTGGCAACGACGTTGGCGCCGGCTTCGACCTGCATGCCAACCAGCTGCAGCTGGACGTCAAGCCGCGTGGTGGCGCGGAAGTACTCGCCGGATGTGCTGTAAACCCCGACGAATACCTGGTATTCCCCGTTCGGGAGCGTCGCCAGTTGGTTGGTGTCGATCTCGACCTCCACGGCTGGCTGGCCGCCGACGAGTCTGCGCGTAGCTGTCAACCAGGGGCTCGTGACGTCGGGAGGGGAGAACGTGGCGACGTCGAAGTCGTTGATCCCGAGCTGTGCGCCGGTGTTTGTTCGCACGTCCAGAATGAGAATCTGCGGGACCCCGACGCGCGAATCGTTCACAAATACGGATTCCGCGAATCCGGACCCGAGCAACAGTCGCGGAGCCGACAGGAAGGAATCGATGGTGCTGTCCGCCAGTTCGTTGAGGCTTCTCGGCGCGAGCAGTTCGTTCATTGCGAGTCCTACCGGATCGCCGGAGAAGAAGGTCTCGGCGACCTGCGTGAAGAACACGCTCAGAAAGGCCTCCTGGCTGGCTCCGCCGAACGTTGGCGAGGGATTCGAAATCGGGATCAGGGGCGCTGCGGTCGCGATCGCGCCGCTGATCGAGTTGATGAACTCGTCCGTCGAGTCCGTGCCGTTCGAGAGGCCGATCAGTGCGCTATTGAACAGAGACAGCAACAGGCTAACTGCGTCGTTGACGCCTCCCGGCGCCGGTGGGTTCTGTACGTCAAAAAGCTCGATGGCCGACAGGTTTTGCGGCAGGCCGTTCGCAAAGGTATCGAGCTCGGTGCCGATCGCAAGATTGATCGCTTGGCGTATATCCGCATCGGCCTGATTGACGTTTGCCGCGGAGAGACCGCCGAGGGCGTCCATACGTTCGGTCACGAAGTTCGACAACAGGCTGACCGACACGAAGTCGCCGTCAACCGCGCCGGGCAGCACTGCCTCGAGTTCCGCGTCGTAGGGGAGGCTGCTACCGTAAAGATTGATCGTTCCGTCAAACGCGCAGCCGAGCCGGAAATCGCAGGTCCATTGAGAGCTTGCGTTACCCGTCACGGTCACGCGCATTGGACCGTTGTACGAACCCGAGTACTCGATGGGCCCAAAACTTCCGTCCGCGGCCGTCACGCCGGAACCGAGCGTGCCGCTGCTGCCGACAATCTGGACGTCGGCGCCGGAGACGGGGCCAAGCATCACAATACCGCTCAGGGTTTTTGGTGGGGGTGGAGGTGCAGGTGGAGAAGTGCTGCCGCCGCCTCCACCACCGCCGCAGGCGGACAGCAAAAAGCACAGGGTAAAGGTACCGCCCAGATTGAAATTCCGGAAACGTTTGCGCATTGCCTCTCCCACGCGCTTATTTTGATTTTTGAGAAGTATTGCCGAGCGCGACGGTCAATACAACTCGGTACTTTCCCTTAGAATCATCGATTATTGCGAGCAGCACGGCCGTTAGTTACAGGTAGGTAACAAGTCTTTTTCGAAGGCGGCAGTGTTGAGCGAGTGGTATAAAACCATTGACGTGACAGCGCCGCAGGTAGCGTAGCCAGCCAGTGCCTGAACTCCCCGACATAACGGCTTACATCGACGCCCTTCGAACCCGCCTTGACGGTCATGTGCTCGAACGCGCGCAAATCTCCAGTCCGTTCCTGCTGCGCACGGCGTCACCTCCGATCGAGGTTACAGTCGGCCATCGGGTCACGGGATTCGAACGCCTGGGGAAGCGGATTGCGTTGGGTTTCGATAACGACGTCTGGTGGGTGCTGCACCTGATGGTTGCCGGGCGCCTGCACTGGCGCGACGAGGCTCCTGCGCGACCGTCGCGAACAACGCTTGCCGTGTTCACGTTCGACAGCGGTGTGCTGACGTTGACGGAAGCGGGAACCAAGAAACGGGCATCGCTGCACGTCGTCGAAGGCGCATCGGCCATGCACGGCATGAACCCCGGCGGGCTCGAAGTCCTGGACTCGGATCTGGAGTCGTTTAGCGAAGCGTTTACCGCGCGCAATCACACGCTCAAACGTGCGTTGACCGATCCACGTATCCTGAGCGGCATCGGCAATGCCTACTCCGACGAGATCCTGCACCGCGCAGGTTTGTCGCCCGTCAAGCTGACGCAATCGCTCGAGCCGGACGAACTCGCCACCCTGTATACCGCGGTGTGCGACGTCCTCAACGAATGGACGGAGAAGCTGCGGCAGGAGAGCCGCCGGAAGTTCCCCGAGAAAGTCACGGCCTTTCGGCCCGAGATGGCTGTGCACGGCCGATACGGCAAACCGTGCCCCGTGTGCGGATCCGAAGTGCAGCGTATTCGCTATGCGAGCAACGAGACCAATTACTGTCCTCGGTGCCAGACGGGTGGTCGGCTGCTCGCGGATCGGTCGTTGTCGCGCCTGCTCAAGAAAGACTGGCCGCGTTCCATCGAGGAACTCGAGAAGAACCGATCCAGCAACTCCTGACGGCTTCGCCCCCACGCCTCCACGCCGGTCAGCCCGGTTTGACTTGCATCTGTTGTAGCGCAAAAATGCAACATAAATAGATATTTCTAATATTTATGATCTATTTATGGAGCATATGAATTGGATAGATGGAACGAATTTCGCACTGCCTACTACGTCGCCAAGTGTGGAACGGTCAGCGGTGCCGCCGATGAGCTCGGTGTCCACCGGGCAACCATCATCCGTCACATTGATGCACTGGAGGAGGAGCTCGGCAGCAAGGTGTTCTTCCGCAATGCCCGGGGGTATTCGCTCACCGAGGTCGGCGAAGACCTGCTGCGCGTAGCGGAAGCGACGGAAGACCAGTTCAAACAGTTCATTGGCCGGTCTAATGCACGAACGCGGGGGGTCTCGGGTGAGCTCATCGTGTCGACGATTGCGGTCTTCTGCGGTTCGATTTCCAGGGCCTTGAACCTCTACACCGGGCAAAACCCCGATTCGACGGTACGCCTGATTCTCGATGCCGCGATTGCCAAGCTCGAATACGGAGAAGCACACGTTGCGATTCGGGGTGGCCGCAAGCCCAACGACCCGGATAACGTCGTCATACGGATGCGCCCCCTCGAATCGGGGCTGTACGCACACGAGAGCTATGTGCAGAAACACGGCAGGCCCGGCGGACTTGATGAACTGGGGGATCACGCGTTCATTGGCATCATGAATTCGGGGACGGCATCCGCGCCGTACGCCTGGCTGGAAAAACGTGTCCCCGACTTGAAGTACCGCTTTCTGAGTCCGCAGTTTCACAGCCGCGTCCATGCTTTGATGGCGGGCATCGGCATTGCCTTCCTGCCGGTGGAAGAGGCCAGGAGGCAGCCCGGTCTCGTTGAGATTATGCCGCCGAGTCGCGTCTGGCGCACAAAAATGTGGGTGGTTACGCACGGGGCTATGCACCGCACTCCAAAGGTGCAGTCGTTCCTCCAGAGCCTTCGCGAAGAAGGATACCTGGCAACAAATTGACGGACGCTGCACTTGGATAGTGCACCACTTTCGTCGCCACCCGATAACATTCGCTTCACGTGTTGCCTGCCCGCACATTCGATGTGCACTAATCACTCTTAACGTTGGTTGTACCTTTCCGCTACCGTCTTGGCCTGCACCGGGCTTTCGTACTGGTGATCTTTCAAACGAAGCAAGCACGTCGGCAGGTTGTACGCCGAGCTGACCGTGTGCCTCGGGCATTGCTCAATCGAAGGGGTAAAGAATGAAGAAGCAAGCAGTTGCAATCGCACTTGTGGTTATTACGGGCGCTGTTCTCATCGGGTTCCTGGACGCCCGGGCTCAATCCAGCGACATCAAAGCGCAGGCGGATGAGCTGGATACCGGTATGGGGTGGAACGTCTACTTCTATGTCACAAAGCCCGTGAATTCCTTTGAGGAGGTTGTGCCCGTGTTGCCCGCGCACATGGAGTTCATTCACGAGATCGAAGGTGCGGACGTCATGGTGATGGGCGGACAAACGACAAAACAGGGCGACGACTTTGCGGGTGGCAACGGCCTGGTCGTGATTCGGGCCAACTCTTTCGAAGAAGCCAAGGAGATTGCCGACGCCGACCCGATGCATAAAACCGGCGTGCGCGAATACGAGCTGTACCAGTGGGCGATCAACGAAGGGGAGTTGACGATTCGACTGAATATGTCCGACCAGTCTTTTGTCATTCGCTGACGGACTCTGTCACTACATCGATATCCACCTCCACAACACTGGGGACACTCTCGTGAAAATTACTACTCGGACACTGACACTGACGTTTTCCCTGTTCCTGTTCGGCTGCGGCGCGGACACGTCGCTTGCGGCCAAGAATCCATCGGAACTGCCCGCTGCAATGACCGCCCTCGAGTTCGGGCCGGACGCCACGCTGTTTGTCGCCGATCCCGTTCGCAACGCCATTCACGCCATTGACGTTTCCGACGCGCTGGACGGCCGCGCGGTGGCGGAGCCCCTCGCCTTCAACCTGACCGACTTCGGCAAAGAGCTGGCCGCACTGCTCAAGGTCGATCAGGCGAGCCTGAACTACTATGACGTTGCCGTGCACGCGCCGAGCCAGGTGGCGTTCCTGTCACTGGGCGTGCAGTCGAGCGACGGTGAGAGGCCCTATCTCGCGAGCGTGACGCTCGACGGTGATCTCGAAATTCTGAGCCTCGACAAGGCAGAGCGGTCCACGACTCCGCTCGAGTCTCCACCGGATACCGGCATTACCTTCATGCGCGACGTTCCCGCGAGTTCGCTCGTGGTGACCGATCTGGACTATTCCGACGGGGTGCTTTACGTCTCCGGACTGTCGACCGGCGAGTTCGCCTCGACGCTCCGACAGATACCGTATCCGTTCGGAGACGAGGCAGCGCGGACCTCCATCGAGATGTTTCACACGGCGCACGGGCAGCAAGAGACGCGAGCGCCGATACGTGCCATGACCCTGGTCGATATCGACGGCAAGAAGACCATCGTTGCGGCCTACACGTGTACGCCGCTAGTCACGATCGACGTCGACAAACTCGAGGACGGTGCACACATCAAAGGCAAAACGATTGCCGAGCTGGGCTACGGCAATCAGCCGCTCGATATCCTGTCTTTCGATGTGTACGGCATGGACGGTAAGGCCGAGCCCCACGTGCTGGTCATCAACCGGGACATGGGCGCCAAGCTGATGTCGCTGAGTGCCATTGCGGATTCGGACGCCAGCCCGGGACTGAGCGCGCCTGTTGCCGGCATCGGTCTTACGGCTGGAACCGAACACATTACGGTTCCATTGAGCGGCGTCGTGCAGGTGGCGGATCAGAATCCGCAGTTCCTACTGGCGTTGAAGCGAAATCTCGAGCGCGGAACGACGGAGTTGTTGTCCTATCGGAAGGGTTCGTACATGCGGATTTCCGAGTTCCAAAGCGAATACAACTTTCCGGACTATGAATACGCCGAGGGCCAGGAGTTCCTGCGTCAGTTCCAGAACCAGCTGAAGGTCGACGAGGGTTACACAGTCAGAGTACGCGACTAGAGGCGCGGGCAGTGAAGGCTTGTTCCTGGCGCCGTGGCCTGTTGCTGGCAGCGCTCGCGGCCGCCTCCGCGCAGGCACACGCCGCCGGTTCTGTCTGCGACGACGCGCCGCGGGTCGACGTTGTTTATCCGACGTCGCAAGCCGTGCCCGAGAACGTTCTGAGGTTCTACGTCTACTTCACACGAGCCATGCAACGGCACTCACTGGCTGCTTCCGTGCGGCTCCTGGACAGCAACGGTAGCGAGATCGAGGGTGCGGTGTATCGTGGGCGGTACGAGCTGCTGTCCGCCGACGGCAAGCGCCTTACCGTTCTGATGAATCCCGGTCGCGTGAAGACCGGACTCGATTCGCATGAGCTGCTCGGCCGTGCGGTGAGCGCCGGGAAGACATTCACGCTGGTCATTGGCCCCGAGGCGCGCGATACACGCGGTTGCCCGCTGGGCGACCGTTACCGGAAACAACTGCAGGTCTTGCCCGCTCGGCTGCAAGCAATCGATCCCGAAGTCTGGGGGTTGGAAATCCCGGAAGCAGGGACGCAGGAGTCCGTCGCCGTCCACCTCGATCGACCCTATGATCACGTGTCGCTGTATCACCGGATTCGCGTTCGCGACCGCAGCGGCGCGCTGGTGCCGGGCACGATCGGTCTCGGCGAAAACGAACAGAGCTGGCGCTTTACGCCAGGATCCGCCTGGCAAGACAGCCATTACGAACTCGTGATCAACACGCTCCTCGAGGACCTGGCGGGTAATCGGGTGGGACGCCCGTTCGAGGTTGTCCACGAGGAGGATGCGAGCGGCGGTATAGCCCCCGTCCGGGAAGTTGCTCTGCAGTTTCGGCCCGGGCGGAGAGGTGCAAATTGAATCAGCGGCTACGCGACGCTTCGATGCGTGGTAACCGGCCGGGACCGTTGTCGATTCCGTCCATACGGGTCTTGCTCACCTCGGCCGTAGTTGGCGGCGCTGTTTTGTCGTCTGCGCCGGTGTTCGCGGACAGCGATGTCGAGGAGCTTCGGGCGCAGCTCGAAGCGCTGACCCTCCTCGTGGAGCGGCAGGCGGAAGAGCTGCGCCAACTGAAGCAGCAACACGCGCCGTCTGGCTCGATCAATGATGCGGCTGACGGCGCACAAGACGCCGACACGACGTCGTCGATAAACGACACGGCACAACGACAGCCGATTGGCCGTTTCCCGGACGACGCTATCGTGACAGCGGGCTCTTTCGACGGTTCGCTGCAGATACCCGGCGACGACGCTTCGGTCCGGCTAGGCGGATTCGTGCGCCTCGAGGGCAGCTACGACTTCGACAACATGGGGATCCAGGACGTCACGTCCGTGCGGACGATTCCGCTGGACGGCACAGCCGAAGACGATACTCGCCAGGCACGATTTCACATTCGCAACAGCCGTCTCAACGTTGACTACCGTAAAACGACGGCATTCGGGCCGCTGCGTACTTTCTTCGAGGTCGACATATTCGGCGGCGGCGGCGAGTTCATCAATAATTACGAGCTGCGCGTGCGACATCTTGCCGCCCAGATCGGCAACGTTTATGTTGGCCAGTGGTGGTCCTATTTCGATGACGTCCAGTCTATTCCGGAGACATCGGACTTCGGCGGACCCCTGGGCGCGCCCATACTGAGAAATCCGGGCATTCGCTGGGCGGCCGATGTTGCGCCCGGTTGGCGGCTGGGGCTCGGCGTCGAGAATCCGGCCGGCGATATCGAAGATCCGGAGGATCTGTTCGCCTCGGACGAGATACCCGACATCACCGCTTTTGCACAGGTCACCCAGGACTGGGGCCGGCTTCGCGTGGCCGGACTGGTTCGTCGCCTCAGTTCCACGGAAGACGACGTCACGGTCGGTGGCATCAACCTGTCCGGGCGTCTATCGCTGCCGTTTGGCGGCGGAAAAGACAACATTGCCTTCCAGGCGCAGCTGGGCGAAGGCTTCACACATTATTATTCGACGTTTGCGGGTCAGGGTCTTGCGGGATTCATCGACGCGGACGGTCGTATCGAAGCGACCGGCATCACGAGTGCTTACATTGCCTACCAGCGCTGGTGGTCGGAGCAGTGGCGGTCGACGGTGTATGCAAGCGTGCTGGAGCTCGACAATCCGGACGGCGTCCCCGGTTCGACGTTTTCCCGCGGCGAGTACTATGCGGCAAACCTGTTCTGGACGCCGCTCGACGGGGCAACATTTGGCATGGAGCTGGTCCACGCATCCCGAGAGACGGAATCCGGCTTGGCGGGCGACGGCATGAGGTTCCAGATTTCGGCGCGAGTGGATTTCTAACCGCCGCGACCGTGGGGCTCTTCGAAATCAATGACCGGCCCGGCGGGTATTATCCCGTGCGGATTGACCGTCTTGTGGCTGCCGTAATAGTGGCGCTTGATGTGGTCGAAGTTCACGGTCTTTTTGATTTTCGGCTGTTGATACAGGTCACGCGTAAATGCCCACAGGGACGGATAGTCCACGAGGCGCCGAAGGTTGCACTTGAAGTGACCGACATAGACCGAGTCGAATCGTACGAGGGTTGTGAACAATCGGATGTCTGCTTCCGTCAGTCGGTCGCCGGTCAGATAGCGTTGCGTCGCGAGTATGCCTTCCAGCCAATCCAGCGTTTCGAACAGCGGATAGACGGCCTCTTCGTAGGCTTCCTGCGTCGTCGCAAAGCCTGACCGATACACGCCGTTGTTGAGCGTGTTGTAGACGCGTTCGTTGATGGCATCGATTTCATCGCGCAGCTCAACCGGGTAATAGTCGCCGGGTTCGGCGCCCGAGTCATCGAAGGCGCTGCCGAGCATGCGTAGGATCTCCGAGGATTCGTTGTTGACGATGGTGCCGCTCGATTTGTCCCACAACACCGGTACGGTGACGCGCCCGCTAAACACGGGATCGGCCTTCTGGTAGACCTTGTACAAACGGTTGAGCCCAAACAGGGCGTCTCGAGTGTCGACCTCGCCGTTCTCCTGGCCGAAGGTCCAGCCCTCGTCAGCCATCAGCCAGTCGACCGTCGATACGGAAATCTGATCCTCGAGCCCTTTGAGCGCACGCATAATCAGCGTTCGGTGCGCCCACGGGCAGGCCAGGCTGACATAGAGGTGATACCGGCCGGGTTCGGCCGCGAATCCACCGTCGCCACTGGGCCCGGGTTCGCCCCCAGGTGTTATCCAGTTGCGAAACGCCTGTTTCTGGCGGACAAAACGCCCGCCGCTCGACTTCGTGTCGTACCAGCGGTCTCGCCATTCGCCATTGACCAACAATCCCATGCATTTTTCTCCTGCTCGATGACGCTTCTGCGTCAGTTTGGCTGTGTCAGTCGTTTTTTCGATGACATCGGATTTGATCCTCAGAATACGGGCGTGCGGCACGGGCTGCTAGACGGCGCGTACCCGACACGCTGTTCGGCATTAGCGAACGGCGTCGCTAGTCGATGGCCCAGGGCGGGCCGCCAGTAAAAGCCTCGACCAGGTGATCGATAAACGCGCGCACCTTGCGCGACTTGCCGCGCCCCGGGGGATAGACCACGTAGACCCCGTCGGCTAGCGGCTGAGTGTCGGCGAGAACGGCTCGAAGCTGGCCATCCCGGAGCGCGTCGTTGACAAGAAACTCGGGCAGGACCACCAGACCCATACCGGCAATGGCGGCCGCGCGCATCGTTTCACCGTTGTTGCTTACGAACCCCGGCAACACGCGAACGGTTTGCTCCGGTCCGTCAGGATTTGCGGATGCAAAGCGCCACATCTGGCTCGTCGGCGTGTTCGCGTAGCCGATCGTTCGATGCTGAATCAGTTCTTCCAGGGCCTGGGGTTCGCCGTGCTGCTCCAGGTAACTCGGTGCGCCGCAGAGTACCCGCCGGCTGTCGGCGAGCCGGCGCGCCTTGAGCGACGAGTCCGGCAGGCGGCCAACGCGGATTGCCACGTCGTAGCCGCCACCGGCAAGGTCCACCACGCGATCGTCGAGATCGATGGCGAGATGCAGATCGGGGTGCTGCCCCGCAAACGCCACGTACACGTCCCTCAAGTGCGAGATCGACAGGCTGAGCGGAGCCGCCAGTCTCAGCGTACCGCTCAACCCGGAGGCATCCGGCCGCACGTCGTTCGCGGCGTCCTCGAGTTCCTGAACAAGAAAGGCCGTGCGCGCATAGTATTCCTGCGCCGCCTCGGTCGGCGTCATTTGCACGGTGGAACGCACAAACAGGCCGACGCCAAGCGCCGCCTCGAGGTCCATGATGCGTTTGCTGACAACGGAGCGCGACAGACCGAGCCGCCGCGCGGCAGCATTGACGCCGCCGGTCTCCATGACCGCAAGAAACGCAACGATCAGGTCGAGGTGTATTTGCATGGGGCCATTATCACCCTGTTTTGGCCCCATTTTCGCTCGGCTGTTCGGCGGCGCCACCGTACTGGCGGCCTACGCAGCCATCTTCGACGTTATCGCCGCCACATGCGCACCCTGGTCGCCGGCGAGCTTCAGCTCTCTGGCCGTCGGCTGTCTGGATCCGTCGCTGCCGGCTAGCGTGGCGGCGCCGTAGGGCGAGCCGCCACGGACCTCGCTGACGTCGAGCAATTCGGGTGATGCGTAGGGCAGGCCGACCACGACCATGCCGTGATGCAGCAGCGTGGAGTGAAACGAGGTGATTGTGGTTTCCTGGCCTCCACCCGTGCCGGTGGACGTAAACACCGAGCCCACCTTGCCGATCAGTTTGCCCTCGAACCACAACGGGCCCGTCTGGTCGAGAAAATTGCGCATCTGCGCCGCCATGTTGCCGAATCGGGTCGGCGTGCCGAACACGATAGCGTCGTAGTCGGCCAGTTCGGCCGGGTCGGCAACGGGCGCTTGTTGATCGAGCTTGACGCCGGCTTGACGTGCAACGTCCTCCGGCATCAGTTCCGGTACACGTTTTATCGTGACGTCGGCGCCGCCAGTCCGGGCGCCTTCCGCGACGGCCTGAGCCATGGCTTCCACATGGCCGTAGCTCGAATAATAGAGGACCAGTATCTTGGGCATGATCTTGTCTCCGCGTGAACGTGATTGACAGTGACGATGGCTGAATTCGTTAGTAAAGGTAGACGTTGAGCCGCACCGGCACTAGATAGCCCGGGACGGATGCGCTGTTCGGCGACCGCGAACAGGCCGATCTACCGGGGCGGGGCTGTTGAGACAGCCGCCCGGTCAGCGTTAATCAGGCCGAAACGTTCGCCTGATTCCTTAATCCCGGCGATCTCGAGAGATTTGTGGGCTAAACGCTAAGTGTCAGGGATTCCCGGTCTCCGACCACGGACCCTCGGATCTGCCGTTTTCTTTGGGCATGAACGTGCCCGAACGTCGCTTAACCCCGTAAGCACCCGCCACGCAGGCACGAGCGGGTACGCAAATGGCCCTCAGGGCCGAGGGAGAAGCGACATGACCATCAACCGTCTCAATACGATCGCGCACGGTAAGCGGGCGCCCCGGATTCTGATTCTCAGCGCCCTTCTGGCCCTGCTGACCGCCTGCGGCGGCGGTGGTGGCGGAGGGGGTGGTGGCAGTACCGGCATCTCCCCGCCGCCGCCGCCGCCCCCTCCGCCGGTACGGTCTCCGCAGTCGGCGTTCTTTCTCGCCGACGAACCGACGCTCATGCAGCGGCATCTGTTCAGCGCGTCCGACGAGGGTGGAGCGCTGGTGCAACTGACCGCGGCCTTCAGCAATCCCACGGGCAACGTGCAGCGATTCGCGCTATCGCCCGACAAGCAAACCATCGCCTACACTGCCGACGCTGATGCGGACGACATGACCAACGTTTACGTCATCGCTGCCGCCGGCGGTACGCCAACCCAGGTTTCGAGCGGATTTCCCGCCAATACTCGAATCAGCCAGCTCTACTGGTCGCCCGACAGCTCGAAGCTTGCGTACATCGCCAATCCGCTGGGCCGGTCG
>JANQPG010000015.1 GCA_028289545.1 Woeseiaceae bacterium | reverse complement strand
CATAACGGCGGTCGTAATGTAAAACCCGGAGAACCGGGTGCATGTGGGGAGCATGCGGGGACCCATGAAACTACAACAACTCAAGTACCTGTTGGCCATCGCGGACAACGGGCTCAATATCACGGCGGCGGCGGAACGTCTGTACACGTCGCAACCCGGCGTCAGCAAGCAGCTCAAGCTGCTTGAGGAAGAGCTCGGGCTACAGCTGTTCACGCGCAAGGGCAAAAGCCTGGGCGGCGTTACGGCGGCAGGTCGTCAGGTCATTGAGCGCGCGCGCGTCGTCATGCAGGAGGTCGAGAACATTCGCTCGCTGGCCTCGGACTACTACCACGAGGAAGAAGGCACGCTGTCCATTGCCACGACGCACACGCAGGCACGCTACGTGCTGCCGGCGGTCATCAAGGAGTTTCGCTCGCGCTACCCCAAGGTGAGCCTGGAGCTTCACCAGGGAACCTCCGAGCAGATTGCCGACATGGTCTCCGCGAACGAAATCGACTTCGCAATTGCCACGGGTTCCCGCGATTTGTTCAGCAACCTGTTGCTCGTGCCGAGTTATCACTGGGACCGCAAGATACTCGTGCCGCGCAGTCACGAACTGACCAAGCTCGAACGCAAGATTACGTTGCGCGACCTTGCCGAATATCCGCTGGTCACCTACGTGTTCAGCTTCGGCGGGCAGTCGTCGCTGAAGCGTGCATTCGCCGATGAAGGGCTCGAACCCGATGTCGTGTTCACCGCAAGGGACGCGGACGTCATCAAAACCTACGTGCGCATGGGGCTGGGCGTCGGCATCGTCGCGAGCATGGCCGAAGACTGCGAAGACCGCAAAGACCTGAGCGCGCTGAGTGCGGAAGGTCTGTTTCCGCGCAGCACCACCTGGATCGGCTTCCGTAAGGACGCTGTCCTCAGGCGCTACATGCTCGACTTCGTGCAGCTGTTTGCACCGCACATTACGGCAGACCAGCTCGAAAGCACGCGGCATGCGCGCTCGCAGGAAGAGATCGACGCACTGTTCGACACGCAGTCGCTGCCGGTCAGAAACGGTTGCTCCGACGGCATGACGGCCGCCGCCTGACTTTCGGGCGCGAGCGCAGCGGCTAGCCGCTCTGGCCGAACTCCATCTCGTGCAGGCCGCACTCGCGCTTGAGACCAAAAAACCGGCTGGCCTCGGCCGACCCGGCTTCCGCGAGGGTTCGGGTGCTATGCACGTCGCCAATCGACACATAGCCTTGCTCCCAGAGCGGGTGATAAGGCAGGTCGAAACGCGTGAGATAGCGATGCACGTCCCGGTCGGTCCAGTCCGCGATAGGGTGTACTTTCCAGCGCTGGCCCGATGACTCGACGATGGGTTTGTCCCTGCGGCTTGTCGACTGGCCCCGCCGCAACCCGGAGAACCAGGTGCCGGCGTTGAGATCGTCTAGCGCCCTCGCCATAGGCGCCACCTTGTTTTCGCGGTTGTAGGCTTCGAGGCCGCCCAGCCCCTCTTCCCAGCGACGCCCGTAGCGAGCTTCCTGCCACGCGCTGGAAATCTCGGAACGATACACCTTGAGATTGAGGTCGAGGCGTTCGACGAGACTGTCGACGAAACGATAGGTTTCAGGGAACAAATAGCCCGTGTCGATGAACACGACGGGCATGTCGGGCTCCTGGCGGGACAACATGTGCAGCATTACGGCCGACTGCGCGCCGAAACTCGAACTCAGCACGTGCCGGCCCGGCAGTGCCTCCAGAGCCCACGCGACGCGTTCTTCCGCGGACATAGCCTCGAGCGCTTCCGCGGTTGGGAAGGGTTGCTCGGCGACTGCACGACTGATCGAAGTTGTCGTCATATCGGTATCCCTACGCCGCCGAGGCCGCATGAAATTCGCGGCCCGCGTCGACGCGACGCATGACGCCGCTGCGAACCAGGAAATCGCCGAAATGCTCGTTGTCCTCGCGTTCAGCCGCGAACCGCTCGAACAGCGGCTGAAGTGCGCCGACAATTTCGGCCTCGTTGGCGTTCTCGAGCAGCATTGCGCCCAGTCGCTCGCCGGCAAAACCGGCCCCGAGATACAGGTTGTAACGACCCGGCCCTTTGCCGACCAGGCCGATCTCGGCAATGTAGGGCCGAGCGCAACCATTGGGGCAGCCCGTCATGCGCATCGTAATCGGCACGTCGTCAAGCCCCGACTCGGCGAGTAGCGCTTCGAGCTGCGAAACGAGATCGGGCAGGTAGCGTTCGCTCTCCGCCATCGCCAGCGCGCAGGTCGGCATGGCGACGCAGGCCATCGAATTCAGCCTCAGAAGGCTGGCCTGGCTCGAGTTTTCTATGCCGTATTCGCGAAGCAGCGAATCGATGCCGTCCTTGTCCGCCGAATCGACTTTGCTAATGACGAGGTTCTGGTTCGGCGTGAGACGAAACTCGCCGCGATGGCGTTCCGCAATTTCCTTGAGGCCCGCCATCAGGCGCCGCTCGCCGCGGTCCGCAATGCGCCCGTTCTCGACGAACAACAGGTAATGCCAGTCTCCGGCATCGTCCTGTTGCCAACCGTAGACATCGCCGTTGGCGACAAACGAAAACGGACGTTCTCCACCCAGAGTCACACCGGAGCGCTCTTCCACCTCGCCGCGAAACCAGTCGAGGCCGTGATCTTCGATCGTATATTTGAGTCGCGCGTGTTTACGGTTGCTGCGATCGCCATGGTCGCGCTGCGTGGTGACGACAGCCTCGGCTACCGCAAGAAGGTCGTCGGGCGCCACAAAACCGAGCACGTCCGCCAGTCGCGGATAGGTTTCGGGCTCGCCGTGCGACATACCCATGCCGCCGCCGACCGTCACGTTGTATCCCTTGAGCTCGCCGTCTTCGACAATCGCCACAAAACCCAGGTCCTGAGCGTAAATGTCGACGTCGTTTTGCGGCGGAACGACAAACGCCGTCTTGAACTTACGCGGCAGGTAGGTCTTGCCGTAGATAGGTTCTTCGACCGTCGCCGCCTGCACGTCTGGGGTATCGAGCTTTTCGCCGTCGAGCCAGATTTCGTGGTACGCGCGGGTTGCCGGCGTCAGGTGATCGCTCAGCCGCTCCGCATCGGCCTGGACCTGCCGGTGCACGGCGCTCAGCGCGGGTAGTACAGGCGCCATGACGTTGCGATTGACGTCGCCGCAGGCCGCAATCGTATCCATCATGGCGGAGTTGATCCCCGCAATGCTGGCCTTCAGGTTGCGCTTGATGACGCCGTGCAGCTGGAACGCCTGTCGGGTGGTTAGCCGGATCGTGCCGTTGGCGTAGTCGTTTGCCATGCGATCCATGTTGAGCCACTGCGTCGGCGTGCAGACGCCCGCCGGCACGCGCGCACGGATCATAAAACTGTATGCGGGCTCGAGCTTCGCGCGCATCCGTTCGCTGCGGAGATCGCGATCGTCCTGCTGGTAGATCCCGTGGAACTTGGATAACTGCGTGTCGTCCGCCGCGATCGCGCCGGTCAGCGGGTTCGCGAGACTCTCGGTCAAGGTGCCGCGCAGCTGGCGGCTCTCCGACTTGATTCGCTCGACGTCGCTCAGCTTGTCCGCCATCAATAGACGTCCTTCTGATATCGCTGAGCACGCTTGAGCTCCTTGAGCGTCGCGGCCGCGTCTTCGCGGCTCTTCTGGCCGTGCTCGGCAATGATTTCCACCAATGCCGCCTCGACGTCCGGCGCCATGTGCCTCGCGTCGCCGCAGACGTACAGGAACGCACCCTTTTCGATCCATTCGTAGAGTTCGCGACCACGCTCGCGCAAACGGTCCTGCACGTAAATCTTGTCGGCCTGATCTCTGGAGAAAGCCACGTCGAGACGAGCCAGGCCACCTTGCTTGAGGTGACGCAGCCACTCGATCTGGTAGAGGAAATCGTCGGAGAAGGTGCGGTCGCCAAAGAACAGCCAGTTGTCGCCAGCCGCGCCTCGCTCTGTACGCTCTTCGACAAACGCGCGAAACGGAGCCACTCCCGTGCCCGGCCCGATCATCACGACCGGTGCGTTGTCGTCAGCCGGCAGCCGGAAGCGGTTGTTTCTCTCGATGTAGACCGACACCGTATCGCCTTCTGCGAGCCGATCCGCGAGGTAGGTCGACGCGGCGCCCTCGTGTGTGTGGCCGAAAGCGTCGTAGCGAACGACCGCCACCGTCAGATGAACCTCGTCGGGATTCGCCGTATTGCTCGACGCAATCGAGTAGGCGCGCGGCGCCAGTTTCCGCAGCAGCCCCGTAAACTGTTCGGCCGTCACCTCCGCCGGATGCGCTCGCACAATATCGATGATCTGGTGGCTCGCGAAAAAGTCCTTGAGATCACCCTGACGGTCGGCGGCTAGCAGACCGTTCAGGCTTTCCGACTGAGCCAGCTCGGCCCAACCCTTGAGGAAGCCCAGACTGGGTGCGGTAATTTCGAAATACCGCTCCAAAGCCGTGCGGAGATCCACGGTCTCGTCACCCGCCGCCACCGGCGTGTCCTCGGCAAAACCAAAATGTGCGATCAGCTCAGCCACGAGCGCCGGCGGATTGTCCGCCACAACCGCAAGCGAATCGCCGGGCTCGTAGCTAAGCCCGGAGCCTTCGAGCGACAGTTCGATATGCCGCACGTCTTTGTCCGATCGTCCGCCGGTAATCTTCTGATTGCTGAGCACGGTTGCCGGGAACGGACGCTGCCGGTCGTAGGCGGCTTTGTTCTCGACGGCGCGCAGCAGCGGCGCGGCGGGTTTGCTGTCCAACAGCGTCGGCAGGCGCTCCACGACGTCCCCCTGCCAGCGCTTTGCTTCGGTATCGAACTCGACGTCACATTCGACGATCGGCAGTGCGCGTTCGGCGCCCAACTCGGCCAGGCGACTGTCGAATTCGCGGCCGGTCTGGCAGAAGTTGACGTAGCTGGAGTCGCCGAGCGCAAAGACGGCGTAGCGCAAACCGTCGAGTTTCGGGGCACGCGACGACAGCAGGAATTCGTGAAACAGCTCAGCGTCATCGGGAGGGTCGCCCTCGCCGTGTGTGCTGACCACAAAAGTGACAAATTTCTCACGCTTGAGAGCGGCCGGCTTGAAGTCGGCAAGGCTCTTGAGTTTGACGGCAAACCCCTTCGCGGCTGCGGCCTCGCCGAGCTCGCGGGCAACACCTTCGCCGTGCCCGGTCTGCGAGCCGTAGAGTATGGTCAGCGTGTCCTCTGCCCCGGGTGATGCCGCCGGCTGCGCCGCACCGGCATTGAGCTCACCCTCGGGGACGCCAGCGGCTGCCAGGCCGGCCGTATAGCCGCTGACCCAGTAGAGCTGCAGCGGCGTCAGCCCGTTAACAGCGGCGGTAAGCCGGTCGGTTTGCTGGTTGTCGAGGGGCAGCGCAATGCTGCCGGCAGCTTGGCTCGTCATGTCGGACTCCGGGTGTGTTCCGGGCCACTTTGGGCTCGGGAAGGACTCCGACACTAGGCGGCGCCCGCCCAGACCTGAACGATTTTGTGTTTATCCGCTTATAACCCTAGCGAATAAGATGCTTATTCGCCCCTGGAATAAGGCCATGCCAGGGATTGCCAAGAGCGGCTGAAAGCCGCTACATCACACGGATTCCGCCGTGTCGCTTGCGAATCTGGTGGTCGACGTACTTGAGCCCGCCCACGAATCCGCCAATGAGCGCCACGAGCAGCGCGCCGAGGGACCAGCTCAACGGTACCGAATTGGCATAACGCTCGGCCGAGGCCTTGAGGCCGGCCACCTCCTTCTCGAGGCTGTCCGTTTCGGCCACGCGGCCGTCCAGATCACCCTCGAGCGCCGAAATCCTCGCTTCGAGCGCGCTGATCTCGGCGGCGGGTTCGGCGAAAATCTCCTCCGCCTGGCGCAGCTCGGACGTGAGCCGATCCACTTCGGCCTGAGTCTCTGCGACGATCAAGCGGGCCGGCTTCTCGTCGACGATGTAGGCCGAGCGCACGTAGCCCTCGGTGCCGTCAGCGAGCCGGATCTGGGTTGCCAGCCGGTCGCGTACCAGCACCTCGAAGCCGTCGCCGCTGACCAGCGTGCGGACGGCGCTGCCGCTGAAATCGGGCGTTCCGTAGACGTTCAGGCGCAATATGTCGGTGACGTAAGCCGTCTCCGCGGCGGCGGCAGCCGGCAGCAGCAAAAGGCAAAGCCAGATTTTCTGCATGGTTCTACTCCGAGCGAACGGCCGAAGTTTACTAGAACCCGTATCCAAATGGTTCGTAGCCACCCGTCAGCGCTCGTGTAGCCATCGAACCAGCGCCTCCTGAACCTCCTCGCCGTAACCACGATGGATATCCGGATGATTGTGCAGAACTGCCAGCACGTAGCGGCGGCCGCTCCGCGACTGCAGGTATCCCGCAATGGCAGCCACATCGTCCAGCGAGCCGGTCTTCAGGTGCGCTTTGCCCTTGAGATCCGCCCGGCGTAGACGATCGCGCAAGGTGCCGTCGAGGCCCGAGAGCGCCATCGAAGCCAGGTATTCCGGCATGTACGGCTGCCGCCAGGCAAACGTCAGCAGTGCCGACATGTCGCGGGCACTCACCCTCGCGTCGCGCGACAAGCCGGCGCCGTTGGCCATGGCCAGCGAATCGAGCGGCAGGCCCTTGCTGCCAAGCCATTGCTCGATAACCTGCCTTCCCCCGGCCTCGGTGCCGGGCGCACCGAGCACCTCCGCGGACAACGTATAGAGCAACTGCCGTGCCATGACGTTGTTGCTGTACTTGTTGACCCGGGATATGGCTTCACCCAGCGGGCGCGACCTGAAGCTCATGATCGGCTCCGCGCCCTCTGGCGTCGGGACGTTTGCAAATCCGCCGCTGATTCGTCCGCCGTTGGCGCGCCACATGGCCGAAAACAGTCCGTAGGCGTACGCATTGTGGCTAAGGGCCGTGCGCGCCAGCGAATAGCGCCGGCAGCGGTTCGGGAACCGGCCGCTGAACGTCATCGTATCGACCGTTTCGTTGGCGTTGACGGCGATACCCCGCTGAAATCCGCCGCAGGCCGCGCTGCGAAGACGAAGGCGGTTATTAATCGCCAGGTTTTCGAGTGGCGGATCGACATCGATCTTCACGCCGCCCGTCTCGTGGATGGGCGTAAACCAGTAGCGCACGACCTTGAAGTTCATGAGCAGCGCATTAGGCGCAACGTTGTAGGCGCGCAGCGGCTGGCGATCGAACGCGCCGGGATCGTAGGGGCCGACATCGAAGTGGCTGTCGTCGATCAGAAGGTCGCCGTCAATGAACTCGAGGCCCGTTCGCCGCAAGTCGCGGGTGAGCTGCCACACGCGCTCGGTGACCAGGAAGGGATCACCCGTTCCCCTCAGCAGCAGATCGCCATTAAGCCTGCCGTTCTCCACATCGCCAAAGGTGTAGACCTCGGTCTCCCAGCGATAGGCGGGGCCAAGCACGTCGAGGGCAACCAGCGTGGTCATGAGTTTGAGCGTGGATGCGGGGTTTCTCGGAGTATCCGCCATCCAGTCGACCACAACCTCGCCGCTCTCCACGTCTGCAACGTGAATCGACACGCTGTCGGCTGGAACGTCGCGCAGCGCAAGCACGGCGCGAACGGGTTCGGGCAATTCGATATCGGGGTCGGGATCGGAGGCCGTCGCGGACAGCGGCAACAGCGACAACAGCAGCGTGGACGCTGCCGGAATCCATCGGCATTTCACAGAGGTTTGTACTCCCACTCAAACACTGCGGTAATCCATTGGCCTCTCCAGGGGCTTGTCGATACTAACCGCCGTTTGCGGGCGGCGGGTCCTTCGGTTCGTCCATTTGTTCGGCCAGGGCGCGGCTCGCGGCGCGGTTTATGACCACGGTAACGGCTACGATAGCGATAAGTGCTATCACGCCCAACCACCAGCGCGGTGCGCCGCCCGTGTGCTCGCCGTCGAGTATCTGACCAATGTCGCGCGCGAGTGTGCCCATGTAGACGTACATTGAAATGATCGGCAGCATGCCGACGACGGTCGCCGCCATGTAGGTTCCGAGCCTGACGCGGGTCAGGCCATAAGCGTAATTCAGCACGTTGTAGGGAATCAGCAGCGCCAGGCGCGTCAAGAGCACAATCGTGAAAGCCCGGTCGCCGAGCGCCCGGTCGATTGCGCGCAGGCGGCGATTGTCGGCAATGCGTCGCTCAACCCAGCCCCGCAGCAGAGTGCGCCCGGTCAGGAACGCCGCGGTTGCACCGCACAGTATGCCGAGTACCGCGAGCGGCAGGCCGGCCTCGAGGCCAAACAGGAGACCGGCGAGCATCATCGGAATCCAGCCGGGTGTGGCCGCAATTCCAGCGAGTGTTGTTGCCGCAATGTACAGAGCGGCGCCCCGCCACGGGTTCACCGCAACCCAGCGGTTGGCCTGCTCGAGCCAGTCGACGATCGGCAGTTCGCGGAGCAGCAGGATCAACGCGATCAGCACGGCGATTGCAAGCAAACGTCCTGCGTACCGACGCAATGCCGGACTCATGTTTTGCCCGGCTTCTGGATACCCATCGACTTGATGCGATCGGCAAGAGTCGTCGGCCGCACACCCAGCAGCTCCGCGGCGCCGCCCTTGCCCGACACCTTCCAGTCGGCAGCCTCGAGAGCCCGAAGCAGATTCCGGCGGGTCAGATCGCGTATTTCGCTCTCGGTGAGAATACGCCCCGGAGCACCGGCGTCGCCGCGGCTGGCCGGAACCGGCGCAGCACCGTCGGGCATCGACAAATCCAGCCGCAGCTGCTTGCCGGGCGACAGGATGACGGCCCGCTCGATCACGTTCTTGAGTTCGCGGATGTTACCCGGCCATTCGTAGCGCCGGAGCTCCTCCGCCTGCGCCTTCGTCAGCGCCATCGGCTCACGACCAAACTCGCGCAGCGTTTTCTCGAGGAAGTGCTGGGCGAGCTGGATGACGTCGTCTTCCCGTTCCCGCAACGGCGGCACCTCGACGGGAAACACGCTGAGCCGGTAGAACAGGTCTTCGCGAAACCGTCCGCCGACAATTTCCGCCTCCAGGTCGCGGTTGGTGGCTGCCACGACACGCACATCCACCGAGCGGGTAATGTCGTCGCCGACGCGCTCGAATTCGCTTTCCTGCAATACGCGCAGGAGCTTACCCTGCAGCTCCAGCGGAATTTCGCCCACCTCGTCCAGGAACAACGTGCCGCCGTCGGCCAGCTGGAATCGGCCTACGCGATCACGCTGCGCGCCCGTAAACGCCCCTTTGACGTGACCAAAGAACTCGCTTTCGAACAGCTCCTTCGGAATCGATGCGCAGTTCACCTTGACCAGCGGGCCGTCGGCGCGCGGACTCTGCGCGTGGATAGCATGGGCGACAAGTTCCTTGCCCACGCCCGACTCACCCTGCACGAGTACGCTGGCCGGCGTGTCGGCGACAGCTTCGACCCGGCGCAACATGCGCTGCAAGGCTTTACTCGTGCCCACGATCCGGCCAAAGTTCATGGAAACTTTGACCTCCTCTCGCAGGTAGTCGCGCTCGCGCTCCAGCTCCTCGCGCAGGCGGGCATTCTCCATGAGCGTCTGCCTGAGCTCCCGCTCCGCCCGCAACCGCTGGGTGACGTCTTTCGACGCAACGAGCAGGCGATGCACTTTGCCGCGGCTGTCGCGACTCGAGATGGCGGACATGACGATATCCAGCGTCTTTCCGCTGCGCGTCACCATCTGCCGATCGACGTTGTTGAAATCGCCTTTGCTGATAGAAGCCTTGAGCCCGGCGTCTTCGAAACGCCTGCGGTCGGCGCGCGAATAGAAGTCGGTGATCGGCCGGCCGATGACTTCTTCGCGTTCATAGCCGAGTTTCATTAGCCAATGATCGGTAACTGTCATGATGTAGCCGTCCGCGTCCAGCGTGTGCAGCATGGCGGGCGTGGACCGATACAACGTGCGATAGCGGAAGTTGGCGCGCGCTTCCTCGCCGGCCTCGACGTACTGCGCAACCGTCGTCAGGTAGTTGCCGATGGCGTCCTGCTCAACGACGGCACTGGTGGTGCAATCGACCACATCGCCGTCGTGGGTCACAAAGCTGACGGGCTTTTCGTCGAGCCGTCCCGTGCGCCTCAGTGCGGGCCTGAACTCTTCGACGATGCGCCGCGCCGATTTTTCAGTCATGAATTCTTCGGGCGGCCTGCCGATCATCTCCGCGCGCTCGAAGCCGAGGCGCCGCGCGAAGGCATCGTTGACGTCCAGATACCGGCCGTCGGCCGATATGGCCGTCGTCATGGTGGGCGCTTTCTGAAACAGCCACCGGTAATTGCCGTTGTTGCCGTCGCTTTTGGACATGAGGGCAGTATATACGGAATTCCGTAATTCGTCTTCACGATTATTCGTAAATTACGGAATATCGTAAGTTCATACATTTACTTAACTATCTGTTTTTATTAAAAAAATAGAGTTGGCACAGCGTTTGCACTATGAAGATCGTCATTACGAATCGCTGCGCGCTTGGGCACAGCGGTTAAACGCAAAACGCAGCTTTTAAGGAAGATTAACGATGAAACGCATCGACATTGAGAATGGCCTGGGCATCCTTGCCTTCGGCGTTGTTCTCGCCGGCGTCTTTTTTGCCGCGGAATCGGCTTTTGCCGACGATGCTGCAGTAGAGGGCGAATCGCGCGTCCAACACATCGAGCAAGCCCCCCGTGAAGACAGCTCCGAAAAGGAAACGTCCGGCGCGGATCGGCATGCTGAAATGGCACGCGAAGCCGCAGACTCCATTCGCGAGGCAAACGTGCTGGACCTTGATATCCAGCTTCGCAATCACATATCTACTGTCGACGCGAGGTTCTAACGGGCTTCCCCCTTCCGTGGAACCTCGCTGACGCAGCTCGCTTAAGGGTATCGCTGCAGCCGGATCTCTCTCCCCCCGATCTCCGGTTGATGTTACCCCGAGCTGAGAACCCTTACGGTCTACCCGCCTGGGTATATCGGACAGGGTTCGGTAAACGGGCCTGCAGGCCCGGCGGCATCCCCCCATGCCGTACGTTACTGGGCGCCGGAGCGTCATCCGTGTCGGATTGACCCCGCTTGACGATTCTCGAATCACAGCACTCCGGCGCCATCTTTTTTATACAACGTTTTTCAAGGTGGCCGGCGAGTGTGGGCTCACGGGCGTCTGCGCTCACCTTCGACCCGCGACCGATGCGCCTCGGCGCGCTCGGCCTGGCCCTCACTCGATTTGCGGCTAATGGTTTCTCGCACTTTCCTGAGCCAACGGCGCGCCCACGCAAATTCTATCGACAGGATCGCCAGCCCGACCGGAATCAATACAAATGCCGGCCCCGGTGTGACGATCATAATGACGCCAAGCAGTAGCACGGTGGCGCCGACGACCGCTACGACGATGCGCTTCGCCAGCTTGTAAGTCATGTGGATCGCTTTGTCGATCAAACGGCTATCCGAAGATTCTGCTTGGGGTCGCCGAGCTTAGCACCTAAACTCCGCCCAACCGCGTCATGAAGGTCCGCCGGCTTAAAAATACCGTGAGAATTGTGTTTCCTTACATCCTGGCCTTTGCTGCCGGCTCCATGGCGGAGTTTGCCGAATCCGCCGAGGCCTCCGCGCGGACACCGGGCGCGCTGCGCGGTCCCGCGTTGACCATTGAAGCCAGCGCGGCGCCAGTGCTGATCGAGCGCGGCACCGCTGGCCGCCGCCAACTGATCCTGCCCGATATCGAGATAGAGGCCACGCTTCAGGTTCGTTGCCGCCCCGGCTCGGCGCCTGCGGCCGTGTCGCTGATGTCCGCCGACACGCGGGTTCAAGCTCCCGCGCTCGCGGACGGAGAGGCGAAAGAAGTCGCGCTCGAGCTTGCGGTCCCGGCCGCACAACTCCCCCCGGTGTATGCGAGAGACTTCTGCATCGAGGGTGAGCCGGGACGACCGGCACTCGTCAAGCCTGCGCTCGTCAGCCTTCAGGGCAGCCTGCGCTGCAGCGCCCCGCCCCATCCGGACAATCCGGACACAGACGACACGCCTGCGACCGCACGCCCCGACGACTTGGCGCGTGCCAGCGCAGCGGTCGACGTCGAACTTCGCTGTAAGCCGGAGCCGGACGAGTCAGGTGGCGGCTCTGAACGGCCGAGAGAAACCGCGGTCGGGCTAAATTAGCGGCGCCGCCGCTGCAACGGCAGCGCGCGGCGAGCTACTCAGGCACCGTTATCCGAGAGTGACGTCGAGAAGAATTCGAGCGTTTGCCGCCAGGACTGTTCCGCAAGCTCCGCGTTGTAGTTGTGACTGTCCGGATTGGCAAAGCCGTGGCCGGCATCGGGATAGATGACAATCTCGACGTCCTTGCCGAGAGACGTCATTACCTCGCCAAACGCACGCGCGTCCGCCGCCGCAACCCCACGGTCGTTCTCGGCGAAAAAGCCCAGCATGGGTACGGATACGGCCTCCAACCGGTCAGCGTCGTCCGAAACCTGACCGTAAAAGGTAACGGCCGCATCGAGATCATCGGGGACAAGCATGGCCGCGTTGAGCGCCCAGCTGCCGCCGAGCCCCCAGCCCATGGCGGCAACGGTCGGCGCGCCTGCCGTATCAGCGACAAAGCCGACGGCCTGCTGAATGTTCGCCGAAGCCAGCGCCTGGTTCTCGACAACTTCCAGCATGAGTGTGCGCGCGTCCACCACGTCGTCTGCCGTTCTGCCTGCAAACAGATCCACGGCCAGCACAATGTAGCCTTCCGCCGCCAGCCGGTCGGCAGCGCTCTTTACGTTGTTGTCGAGCCCCCACCATTCGTGTATCAGGATGATGGCGGGGAGCGGCTCGATCATATCGGACGGGAATACGAAGTGTCCGTAGACCAGTTCTTCGTCGACCTCCGCATAAGGGAGAATGTCCGACACGACGGCACGCTGTGCTCCCTCTCTGGCGGGCGCGACCGGACTGGCTGTCGGCTCGGGCTCCACAACCGGCTCGGACTGTGAGGTGTCCTCTTCGGAACTGCACGCGGCGAGCGAGCACACCGCGACCAACCCGACGCTTAAGGCAACGACGAACCGCACTCGGCGCCATCCGTTCTGTGAGACGTGGAAAACCATGAACGTTCCCGGAATAGAATTCGCTGAGTGTAGTCGAAAACAGAGCCCCGTCGAAACAGCAGAACCGCCGCAAAGAGTTATGTCATGCACCGCGGCGAGCTTATAGCCGAGCCGGTGAGCGGGTAGACTGCGGCTCAGGCACCCGACGGAGCAACCCCGAAGCATGAGCCTTCTGACAGAAACGCTGATCTACCTGGTAGCCGCCCTGCTATTTGTGCCGATCAGCCGCAAGCTGGGCCTCGGTTCGATTCTCGGCTACCTCACTGCGGGCATCATCATTGGCCCTTCAGGCCTGGGCTTCATCGGCGACCCGGAACACATCCTGCACTTCGCCGAACTCGGGGTCGTGCTGCTGCTGTTTATCGTCGGCCTGGAGCTCAAACCCGCGAGGCTATGGGTGCTGCGCAAGATGGTGTTTGGGCTGGGTGCGCTGCAGGTGTTTCTTTCCGCTATCCTCATCGCCGGCATCGCGCTGCTCGTCGGCCTGGACCGGCAAAGCGCAATCATTGTCGGCCTGATTCTCGCGCTGTCGTCCACCGCCTTTGTGCTGCAGATGCTTGCCGAACAGAAGCAACTGACGACGCTGCACGGCAGGGCGTCGTTCTCGATACTTCTGTTCCAGGACCTTGCGGCAATACCCCTCATTGCGTTCTTGCCGCTGTTTGCAATCAGCGCGCAGGACACGGAATTCGACCCCGCCGGCTTCCTTCTTGGCGTGGCCGCGCTCGGCAGCCTCGTGATCGGCGGTCGCTATCTGCTGCGGCCTGCGCTTAGAGTCGCGACGTTTACCCGCATCCCCGAGATGTTCACGGCGACGGCGCTGCTCGTAGTAATAGGCTCTGCCCTGCTCATGGATCTCGCCGGGCTGTCGATGGTGCTGGGCGCGTTCATTGCCGGCATGTTGCTCGCCGATTCGGAGTACCGCCATCAGCTCGAAGGCGACATTGCGCCGTTCAAGGGCCTGCTTCTGGGCCTGTTTTTTATTGCGGTTGGCATGACCGTCAACCTCGGCCTGCTGCTCGACAGCCCGGGGCGCATTGCGGCAATCGTCGCGATGCTCATGATTGCCAAGGCACTGGTACTGTTTCCGCTGGCGCTGTGGTTCGGAATGCCGGATCGCAAGCGCGCGCTGCGGGTCGCCGTACTGCTGTCGCAGGGCGGCGAGTTTGCCTTTGTATTGCTCGGTATCGCAACGCGGGAGGATCTGCTGGCGACATCGCTGATTGACGAACTGGTGCTTGCGGTGGCGGTCTCGATGCTGCTAACGCCGGTCCTGTATTTTGTTGTCGACCGCCAGTCTGAAGAACACACGAGCGACGATCACGATATCCCCGACGACGTACACACGCCCGTCATCATTGCCGGCTTCGGGCGTGTCGGCCAGATTGTCGGCCGCACGCTGCATGCGGTCGACCGGGGCTACACGGCGCTCGATCTCGATCCGGAGCAGGTCGACACCGTGCGCCGCTTCGGCAACCGCGTGCATTTCGGCGACGCAACGCGCCTGGACGTCCTGCGCGCCGCTGGCGCCGAACACGCAAAAGTGCTGGTGCTCGTGCTGGCGGACATGGAGGCATCACTCAAGGTTGCGGAAACGGTCAAACAGCATTTCCCCGAGCTCAAGATCGTCGCCCGCGCACGCAACCGACGGCACGCACACAAGCTCATGGACGTGGGCGTCGATCACATCATGCGCGACACGCTGTTATCGAGCCTTGCCATGGCCGAGTTTGCGCTGGAGGACCTGGGGCTCACGCGGCGGGAAGCAAAACACGTTACCCGAACATTTCTAAAGCGTGACGAGACACTGCTCAGAGAGCAGCACGCGGTTCACGACTCGGAGGAAAAGCTCATCCAGAGCGTGCGAGAAGCCTCTGACGAACTCGCCTCACTGCTTAGGAACGATCTGCGCGATTGAAACAAGGCGCTACTCAGCGCCGCCCGCGATCCTCATCGTCATCCCAGGCGACCAGTTTGCTCTTGTCCACGCGCTTCCACTGCTCGTCGCTGATCCGCATCAGGTAGCGGACTTTGAAGAAGACGTAAACGGCAACAATTGCGATGAGCAGAACAATAGGCCAGATGCTGGCGTACACGGATAAACACCCAAAGAGGCTATAGTCTAAGTTCGCCTGCAAGCTTACCATCGCCCGGATGGATACAAGCCCCCATCGCCGCGGTCGGGTGAGACGCTACTTCGGGTTTTTCCGCGAAGCCGTACGCGACAACGAAGTCAATTACACAAAAGAGCCTGTGCCGCGAGCGCTGGGCCTGCTCGCCATTCCCATGATGCTCGAGATGAGCATGGAGTCCGTGTTTGCCGTTGTCGACATTGCGTTTGTCGCTCAGCTGGGCACGGATGCCGTGGCCGCCGTCGGCATCACCGAAGCGCTGATTACGGTGCTCTACGCGGTCGCGATGGGCCTGGGGCTGGCCGTTACCGCAATGGTGTCGCGCCGCATCGGCGCCGGCAACGCGGACGAAGCGGCTCGAGTGGCCGGCCAGGCAATCTGGATAGCGCTGGCGGTCTCCATACTCGTCGGTATCCTCGGCGCCAGTCATGCGGGCGACCTCCTGAGACTGATGGGCGCTTCAACCGCCGTGATCGATACGGGCACGGGCTACGCGACGGTGTTGCTCGGCGGCTCGTTCAGCATTGTGTTTCTGTTCCTGCTCAACGCGTCTTTTCGCGGCGCCGGCGACGCCGCAATTGCGCTTCGGTCGTTGTGGCTCGCCAACGGCATCAACATAGTGCTGGACCCGTGCCTGATATTCGGCCTGGGACCGTTCCCGGAGATGGGCGTAACCGGCGCCGCGGTGGCCACGACAATCGGCCGCGGCACGGGTGTGCTCTACCAGCTTTACTATCTCTTGAGGGGCAAGGGACGGCTCAACTTTGCGGTCGGGCACCTGCGTTTTGTTCCGCATCTGGCGGTTCGCCTTCTGAAGGTTTCCGCGGGCGGTGTCGGACAGTTCCTCGTAGCCACCTCGAGCTGGATCGGCGTCATGCGCATCGTCGCGATCTACGGCAGCGCCCCGGTTGCGGCCTACACGATTGCCATCCGCATGATCGAGTTTGTGCTGCTGCCGGCGTGGGGACTCGGCAACGCCGCGGCAACAATGGTGGGCCAAAACCTGGGCGCCGGGCATCCGGAAAGAGCCGAGCACAGCGCTCGCAAGGCGGGCTTCTACAATCTCGTGTTCATGTCGGTCGTCGGCGCGATCAGCTTTACGTTTGCGGAGCAGATCACGGGGCTCTTCAGCAGCGATCCCGACGTGCTCGAATACGGAGCCGATTGTTTGAGGATACTCGCGATCGGCTATCCGGCTTACGCTATTGGCATGGTGATGTCTCAGGCGATCAACGGCGCGGGTGATACGGTTACTCCGACGATACTCAACCTGATTGCGTTCTGGCTCGTGCAGATACCGCTGGCCTACGCCCTTGCGGAGTCGGCCGGGCTTGGGCCCAATGGCGTATTTACGGCCATTGTCGTCGGCGAGTCCCTGCTGACGCTGCTGGCGGTGGCCGTATTCAGGAGCGGCCGCTGGAAACTGCACAGCGTATGAGTGATTTCCGCGAGACCAGCGCTTTCCTACCACCGGACGCAATACGATAATGACGGCTGACCACGCTGCACGTCGTGACAACTTGCCACAAGACTTACTGGATATACGCAACGCCACGCTTTATCGCGGCGAAAACTGCGTCTTCGAAAACCTGTCGCTGCGTATTCGCCGCGGTGAGCACGTTGTTGTGCTGGGGCCCAACGGCGCCGGCAAGACCACGCTCGTCAAGGCGCTCAACCGGGAGCTGTACCCGCGCGCCGACAGCCGCAGCCGGTTTCGCATACTGGGCCGCGACCGCTGGAACGTATGGGCGCTGCGCAGCCATTTGGGCATCGTTTCGGCCGAGCTTCAGCAAAACTATCGCGCCGAGGCGAGCGCCCGTGACGTCGTACTGTCGGGATTCCTGTCGAGCATCGGCGTGCACGGCACATTGGCGGACGCGATCGACTCGAAGCAGCGCGTTCGGGCGGAGAAAACGCTGACAGCACTATTGGGGCCGGATACCGGCGACAGGGCGTTCGCGACGCTATCGACCGGCGAGCAACGGCGCGTGCTGCTCGCCAGGGCGCTCGTTCACGAGCCGCATACGCTCATTCTGGACGAACCGGCGTCCGGGCTCGATCTCAAATCCCGTTTCGACCTCATGCGGCGCCTGCGGCAGCTTGCCGCCGACGGCACGAGTCTCGTGATCGTCACACATCATTTGCACGAGATTCTTCCCGAGACCGAGCGCATCATATTGCTCAGGGACGGTGAGATTGCGGCTGACGGCCCGCCCCCGACGGTTCTGAACGACAGAACCCTGAGCGAGGTCTACGACACGCCAATCCGCGTCGTCGAGTCCGATGGGTGGTACTTTGCACTGCCCGTGCAGACCTGACGGCCCATAACCGATACACCACTTCATGAATTTGCGGTAAACAGCTGTGCACGTTGAAGAAACTGTGACTTATAGCGCGGCCGACCGGCGCCGAAGCCAGTACGCTCGTCGTATGCTTTTGCGTACCCTCTCGAGCAGCGTGCCGCTGATCAGCCTGCCCGCCATTGCCGCCGAGTCGTCCTCGGTGACCGGCATTACCGGCGTCGGTCCGGCCATGTTCCTGTTCCTGACCGCGCTCGCGCTGTTCCTGAGCCTCTTGCTCCGTCACGCGGCGGGTCGCCTGGCGCAACGGTTGCTGATGAAACTTCGACAGCACCGCATCGAACGCCTGTTGAAGCGAAAGGGACGCGCGCTCCTCAAGGATTTCATCATCCCGGGCGCTTACGGCGGCCTCGCGCGGGTCGACTATGCGCTGCTGACCAACGGTGGGATCTTCTGCATTCGGACAATACACGGCGACGGCGTGGTTTTCGGCGATAAGGACGACGCTCAGTGGACACACGTTGACGGCGTTGGCCGACGGCGTTTTCTCAACCCGCTCATCCAGAACGAGGGACGGCGTCGCGCACTCGGCAACATTGTCCCGGAAGCGCCGATCGCCAACCTTGTTGTGTTTACGGGCAAGGTCGAGTTTCCGGGCACACCTCCACAAAACGTCATTCTTCGACGAAACCTCGGCCGCTATCTCGCAAAGCACGCTTTCGGGCCGAGCAGAGTCGAAGACTGGAACACGTTGTGGATGAACCTCGAGGCCGCGGTCCAGCGCGACGACGCAAGCCGTCGGGACTTCGAAGCGCAACTGAGCTTCGGCTGATCCGACGCCGCGAGGCGAACCCCGCTGCGGCAGTATCCGGGGTTTCCGATATACTTGAGTTTCGGCTTGTAAGCACTCCGGCAACTATGAACGAGCGCCCCGTCGGCCATGCGCGAAATTCTTTAGCAACACGCAAGCGTACGGCCGTGTGAACGCGATACGCCGAACCCTGCTTCGCATTGCTGTTGGCGCCTCTGTTGTCCTGGTCGCCGTTTCCGCGCTCGTCCTATGGCTCTGGCACGATCGCGCGCCGCTCGACTCACTGAGCATACCGGTCATGAGCGAGCCAGCGCCGCCGGTCGACTCCGTTACGGCGACCTGGTTTGGCACGTCGATGCTTGTCATTGACGACGGCGATACGCAGATACTGATCGACGCTTACGTGAGCCGACCGTCGGTACTCAACCTGCTGCTCGACCATCCGCTCGAAAGCGACGCCGCCGCCATCAACCGCTTCCTGCTCGACCACCGCCTCGATCGTCTCGCCGCCATCGTCCCGGGTCACACGCACTTCGACCACAGCCTCGACATTGCGGCCATTGCCAATCGCAGCCGAGCCACGGTGGTGGGTTCGCACTCGGCCGCAATGATTGCCCTGGGATCGGGGGTACCGGAGGATCAGGTTATTGCCGTCGACGAACCGGCCGAGCACCGCTTCGGCGAATTTACCGTGACCCTGCTGCCTTCGGAGCACAGCCGCTTCGGCTGGAACGCGTCGATCCCTTTCGACGGCAGAGTAGAGACTCCGCTCGCTCAGCCCGCCCCGGCGAGTGCATACCGTGTCGGCCGATGTTTCAGCATCGTCGTCAGTCACCCGCAGGGCACGACGCTGATCCAGACGAGCGCGGGCTTCGTTCCCGATGCGCTCGACGGCGTTCCGGTCGACGTCGTGTTTCTCGGTGTGGGCATGCTGGGCTCGATGAGTCGAGACTATGCCGAGGAATACTGGCAAAACCTTGTCACGATGACTGGCGCCGAACGTGTCATTCCGGTGCACTTCGACGACTACACGCAACCGTTCGGCACAACACGTCTGCCGCCGACCGTCATCGACAGCGTGCAAAAATCGGCACACTGGCTTGAAGAGTTCCGCTCGATCTGGGATCGCAACACGCAACTGGAACTGCCCGTATTCGGGGAACCCTTCGCACTCTACGGCGACGAGCCCTCTACCGGCACCTGATCCTCGTTCGCCAGCTCGGACAATTGAGTGGCGCCTGCGATCAACCCGAGCTTGTCGACACGGGACAGCTTCTTGACGCATGCCTCGAGGCGCTGCGCGCGGCTTCGGCTACCGACGGGTTCAGAGAATACGAGTTCGAGCGGCCCGCGGCCGCGTAAATACCTTGCGCCACGAGGGCTGCCGGCATGCTCCTTCAAACGCCGCGCCACATCGGACGCAATCCCGGTGTACAGCGTGCCGTCAGCGCATTGCACGATGTACAGGCTGTATTTTGGCATCACTATTGTGTAGCGCCTTCGCTCAGCACTCGTCGGGTCGACGCGGGATACTGGCCAAGCAACGCCGCCGGACGCTTTGGTCGTCGCAGCAACTCACCGCCGCAGTTGGGACACACGCCTTTGAACACCGTGTCGTTGCAATGACGACAAAAAGTGCACTCGAAGCTGCAGATCAGCGCCTCGTCGGAATCAGCAGGCAGATCCCGGTCGCAAGGTTCGCAGTTGGGACGAAGTTCGAGCATGGGCCTCAGGCATTGCCGCCTTTGAGCGACTCGCCGAGCACTCGAAACGCGCCGGACTCGATGGCCGCCAGGTTTTCGGCCGACTCCGCATAGGTCAGAACAATCTGCGACGCGTTTCCGAGTTCGGGTACGGGCTCCCGCAAGGTCAGCTTCAGGGTATTCCCGACCAGCTCCGCCGCCTCGAGCAGGTTGTGACCGCCGAACTGCTGCTCGTTGACTTCGACGTAAATCGACTCGTCGAAGTTATCGTCGACGGTTCGCATCAGCAACAGGTAGTCTTCGATGTCGCTGTCCGCGTTGGTGCTCGCAAAGAACAACATCGTCGCGTTATCGCGCACGTCGAACGCTACGGTATCGTAGTATCGGCTATGGGCCACCGCTGCTCCTGAAATCGCCTGGTCCGCTTCGCCAGCCTCAGTCTACGTCAATTGATGCCTGTTTTGCGAGTGAGTCGTCAGCGGCCAGCAGCTCAGCCAGACGCTCGTCCTTGCGCTGCCAGATATCGGCGAGCCATCGATTAACCCGTTTGCGAAATTCACGGTCTTCCGCATAGTCGCCACGTACTAGCGATTCATCGAGCGGCAGGGTGTCTACCTCCGCAATCACGCGAACACGGTCGCCGCAACACATGCCCCAGAAACTCGGCGGCCCGTCGGGATAACACAGGGTAACGTCGAGTACAGCCTCGAACAGGTTGCCCATGGACGATAGCGCGATCGCGATTCCACCGGATCTCGGCGGCATAAGCCTTTGGTACGGCGACTGCCTGCGATCGCGTTTTTCCTCGCTGAACCGCGTGCCCTCGACAAAGTTCAGAACGGAGGTCGGCGTATGCCGAAATTTTTCGCAGGCCTTGCGGGTAGCTTCCAGATCACGGCCTTTCTTCTCGGGATGCCGCGCGAGATAGGACGGCGAGTAGCGCTTCATGAACGGCATGTCGAATGCCCAGAAGCCGATACCCAGCAGAGGAAACCAGACCAGCTCCTGCTTGATAAAAAACTTCAGAAACGGCACCCGCCTGTTGAATACCTGCTGCAACACGACGATATCGACCCAGGTCTGATGATTGCTGAGCACGAGATACCAGCCGTCTTTGCGCAGAGCCTCGACACCGCGGGCGGACCATTCCGCCGAACCACTGCCGCGAAGCGCTAGCGTGTTGCCGGCGACCCACTGCTCGCCGATTCCCATCAGGAGGCGCGTCAGCAGGCGGCGCAGCGCCGGCACGGGCAGGACAAGCTTCAGCAGCGCGAGCATCAGCAGCGGCAGAAACCAGATGATGGTGTTGAGCGTGAGCGCCGAGAATACGAGTACGCCGCGAGTTTGCCGGATCATTTTTTTCATTAGCGCGCGAGTCTAGCAGTAGGCGGTGAAAGTCTCGCGGCATACGCGCGATCCTTCGCTCGGCGGGCGCTTCCCGAAACCGCCGACCGCGGGTATGCTGCAAGGGCAGGGGCCTCCCGAACAGGACCGCAAATGGGCAGCGAACGACTCAAGACACTTTTGGCGGAGCTCGACGACGAGCTCAAGCAGACCGGGAATCTCGACGAAGAGACGCGGCAAATGCTGGGCGCTCTCGGAGAGGACATCGAATCGATGTCTTCGCCCGGCGCCATCGAACGCGCAAAACAGCTGGAGACCCGCTTCGCGGCCGAACACCCGGTGCTCGAGAGAATCGCCCGCGAGATTGCGGACACGTTGTCCAAGATGGGCATTTGAGCGACAGCAAGGGGATTGCTCGTTCCGACCCTGGTCCGTGAGCATTTGACTGACGGGGACACGTTCGACTACGAGGACGTCATCCAGATACATTCGAAAAGCCGCTCGACGCCGGCATCGCGAAACTTCGGCGGCATGTCGTCACTATCGTCGTAGCGATCCCGCAACTCGAGTCGCGGCCAGTAGCGCACGAGCTCCTCGCGTGGCACGACAAACGGCGGACCGTCGGCGCGCTCGTCGTCGTAGTCGACCGTAACGACACACTGCAATGCGTCACCCTCCAGACGCTCGAGCGTGTGGCGTGCGTAGCGACTTCTGACTGTCGGCGGCAGGGCAACAAGCGCACCGCGATCAAAATGTGCGTCGAATCCCGTTTCCGCAAACGCAAAGTAGTCGCCGCAGGCGATACCCAGAGGCAGTTCACGTGCCCTGTAAACCGGCAGCGAACCCGAGTCGTCGAGCTCGTAGACGAGGCCCGATTCCGCAAAAAACTGCTCGACGGCGAGCAGCGATAACTCCACGCCGGTGACGCGATTATCCTGCTCGGCGAGCCACAAGAGATCCCGCGCCTTACCGCACAGAGGCACAATGACGTTGCGGCCGACCGCCTGCCAGTGCCGTTTCAGGCCCCGGTTGCCGTCCGCTTCGTGCCAGCCGATACGCCCCACTCGCCAGCGCTCGAGCCAGGGTTCAATATCGGCGGTTTTGTCTGCCGCCCGTTCGTTCATGCCATCAACACGACCGTCCTGTACCGCCGTCTTTACACTGCCCTTCGGAGCACGCAAGTTTACCGCTGAACGGCGCGGCGTTACCATGCGCCGCACCCTACTCGAGCAAGATCGGAACGGCATGACGATACGGATAGACGGCAAACGCATGGCGGGTGATTTGACGGCCCGGATCGCGGCAGAAACCGAAGCGCTGGCCACAGAACACGGCATTACGCCGGGCCTGGCCGTCGTCATCGTGGGCGAAGACCCCGCGAGCCAGGTATACGTCCGCAACAAGCAGAAAACCGCCCAGAACTGCGGCTTCAAATCGATCAAACACGCGCTGCCGGCCGACGTCAGCCAGGACACGGTGCTCAGGCTCATCGGAGACCTCAACGCGGACCCGTCGATACACGGCATCCTCGTGCAGCTGCCGCTGCCGAAACAGTTGGATGAAACCCTCGTTACGCAGGCCATCGACCCGGCCAAGGACGTCGACGGTTTTCACTACGTCAACGTCGGCAAACTCGCCGCCGGCCATACCGCCGATGCGTTTGTGCCCTGCACGCCGGCGGGCTGCATGCTCATGATCGAACAGCAGCTGGGTAACGATTTGTCGGGCAAGTCGGCGATCGTCATCGGCCGCTCGAATATTGTCGGCAAGCCCATGGCGGCGCTGCTCCTGGCCGCCAACGCAACGGTTACGATTGCCCACAGCCGCACGGCTGACCTGCCGGCCATTACGCGCGAAGCCGATATTGTCGTCGCCGCCGTTGGCCGGCCGAACATGGTCGGCAAGGAGTGGCTGAAACCCGGCGCAGTTGTCATCGATGTCGGCATCAATCGCATCGAAGTCGAAGAGGATGGCGAAACACGCTCGAGGCTGACCGGCGACGTCGACTACGAGGAGGCCGCGGAGGTTGCCGGCGCGGTGACGCCGGTACCGGGCGGTGTGGGGCCGATGACCATTACGATGCTCATGGCGAATACGCTGCGCGCCGCGCGGCTCGCGAGCGGCCTCGGTGACTGACAGACAGGCAAACATGCTGGCCTGCCGCGACGGATTCCGGACCATCTGGGCCGATCCGGACGGACGGATACTGATTATCGACCAGCGCAAACTCCCGCACGACTACACCGTCGTCGAACTCGAAACCTGGCGGGACGGCGAGCGGGCCATTGCCGACATGCTGGTGCGCGGCGCACCGCTGATCGGCGCAACGGCCGCCTGGAGCCTGCACCTCGCCGCCGCAGCCGGCGGGCGCAGGGAGTTCGAGCGCGCGGCTCCCGCTCTGGCGGAATCGCGTCCGACGGCAGTCAACCTGCGATGGGCCGTCGAGCGCATGCAGGCGGCCGCCGGCGCGCTCGACGGCGAAGCGCTCGCGGCGGCGCTGGCTGATGAGGCCGAAAACATCTGTGACGAAGACGTCGATATCAGCCTGGGAATAGGTCGCCACGGGCTCGAGATCATTCGCCAGCTTGCCGAAAAAAAGCGTGCCGCCAACCAGAGCGGGCCGGTCAACGTGCTCACCCACTGCAACGCCGGCGCGCTGGCAACGCTGAACTACGGCACCGCAACCGCGCCTGTGTATCTTGCCCACGAGGAGGGTATTCCCGTTCACGTGTGGGTGGACGAAACGCGGCCGCGCAACCAGGGATCTCAGCTGACGGCCTACGAGCTGGCTCATAATGGCGTTCCGCACACGCTGATCGTCGACAATGCCGGCGGCCATATCATGCAGCACGGCATGGTCGATCTCGTCATCACGGGGACCGACAGGACCGCTCGCAGCGGCGACGTAGCCAACAAGATAGGCACCTACCTCAAAGCTCTCGCGGCGGCCGACAACAACGTACCGTTTTACGTAGCGCTGCCTTCGACGAGTATCGACTGGACCATTGACGACGGCGTTCGCGACATTCCCATCGAAGAACGGAATCCGGCCGAAGTCACCGACGTCTATGGCGTCAGCGGGGGCCACCGGACAACGGTCACAACCACGGGCGAAGGTACGCCTGCCGCGAACTACGCCTTCGACGTAACGCCCGCTCGCTACGTCACCGGGTTGATTACGGAGCGCGGCCTCTGCGAGGCCAGCACGGCAGGACTGAGAGGGCTGTTCCCCGAACAGGCGGAGCGGTGAGCATCGATGAAGGCTATATCAAGTACGAGGCGCACTTCACCGAAGGGCCGCCACCGGACGCCGCGCGCGTAGCCGAACTCGAGCGCTGGCGTCAGCCGCTTTATGCAGCCGGCCTGATCGGCCACTACGACGATCTGGGGATCGGCTACGGCAACATTAGTGTGCGCGCCGCGCGCCCCGGAGAGTTTGTCATATCGGGTACACAAACCGGACACGTTGCACGGACGAGTGCCCTGCACTACGCGCTCGTCGAGCATGTCGACATCGACGCCAATCGCGTTTGGTCCCGCGGTCCGATCCAGGCTTCTTCCGAGGCGCTGACGCATGCTGCCCTCTATGCGCTGTCCGGGAACATCGCCGCCGTCGTGCACGTACACAGCCAGCGCTTGTGGGAGGCGTTCAAGGGACGGCTGCCGACAACCGACAGTAACGTCGCCTACGGCACGCCACAAATGGCTTACGAATTCGAGCGCCTGTGGCGCGACGGCCGCTTCCGTGACGAGGGGCTGGCCGTCATGGCGGGGCATGAGGAAGGTATCGTCAGCATTGGCGAATCGCTCGAGGAGGCCGCGAAGCGCGTGCTGGCGCTGTCAACCTGAGCGGTCGGCGGGTTCGAGACGAAACCGGAACGTTCGGCAGGACTTTACGGGAGACGGCTCCTCGTCGGCGGCCAGCGGCAGGTAGCGCGACTGTCGAACGGCGCGAACGGCGGGACGCTCGAACAGCCGGTGCGAACTCTGCCGCACCCGGACACCAACGGGTTTGCCGGCACGGTCAATATGGAAGCACACCACAACGTCACCCTCCACACGATCGCGCCAGGCCTTTTTCGGGTATTCGGGAAACACCGTGTTGACCGGGGTGCGTTTTAGATTCTGATCGACAAACGTCACGGCGTCATCATTGGCCGAGGCTACGGACAGGATCAGCAGCAGACCACAACACAGCCCGCGTCGATTCATTGCAAATCTTCAGCAGGAGAGTTTTCAGCGGGCGGATCTTCGGTGAGCAGTCGGCCGCGACCGTCGTCGACGCTGATCGACGGCACCACCGGGTCCGTCTTGTCGAGAAGCATGCGTTTGACCTCGCCGAGTTTTCTCGCCCGCGGGCTGATGGCCTCTGCGCGACGAATGTCCGCGCGAGCGTCTTCGTAGCGCGCAGCCTGAATATGCAGGATGGCCCGGTTGCTGAATGCGCGCCAGTTGTCGGTATCCGCGTCGATGGCGCGGTTGCAGTAGACCAGCGCGTCATCGGGCTTACCGAGCATGAGATAACCCGCGCAGAGATTCGACCAGGCGGCGTGCCGGTCGCGTTCGCTGGCGGCGCCGTTCAGGCCTCGAAGCGTCAACCGAACGCCTTCCTCGGCGTCGCCCGCAAGCAGCGCCGCGGCGCCGTCCGCCAGGTCGACGTTGGTCGGGCCAATAACGGTTCGCGGCGTCTCCGAGGAAAGCGCCGCCGACGTCGCGAGCAGCATGCAAACCGCGGCGAACAGCCGGCCGGTCACTCAGAGCTCCAGGTGCTCGGCGAAAAACTCGACCGTGCGTTGCCACGCGAGCGCCGCCGCCGCTTCGTCGTAGCGAGGCGTCGTGTCGTTGTGGAAACCGTGCCGCGTTTCGGGGTAGCTGTATTGCCGGTAGCGTTTGCCGGCGGCGTCGAGTCCGCGAGCGAAGTCGCCCCAGCCTGCGTTGACCCGGTCGTCGTCTTCAGCATGATGAATCATCAGCGGCGCGGTTACGCTGGCGGCGTCCTCCGCATCGGGATGCAGGCCGTAGAACGCTACGCCGGCGCCGAGATCGTCCCGTTCGACGGCCAGCCGCATCACCACGGCGCCGCCGAAGCAGAAGCCGGTGATACCCACCTTTCCGGTGCAGTCCGGGTGGCGCTGCAGATAATCGACGGCTGCCGAGAAGTCCTCGATCATCTCGCGGCCGTCACGCTGCTTCTGCAGGCTGCGTCCGTCATCGTCGTTGCCGGGATAGCCGCCCAGAGGAAACAATGCGTCGGGCGCAAACGCCATGAAGCCCGCCACGGCGAGTCGCCGGGTCACGTCTTCGATGTACGGGTTCAGCCCGCGATTTTCGTGGACGACGACAACGCCGGGCAGTTTATGGTCGACAACGGCCGGGCGCGCAAAATACCCCTGCATGACGCCCGCGCCCCTGGGCGATGCGTACTTCTTGTAGTCGGTGGTAATGCTCTTGTCGTCGGGATCGACCTGGGACGCAAACGCATAGTCGGGAGTCAGGCTTGACAGCACGGCCGCAGCGGAAACACCGGTGGCCGTAAACTTTGCCACACGCTCCAGAAACTGGCGCCGTGACAGCCCGCCGTGCACGTAACGGTCGTACAGCGCCATGATTTCGGGATCGAGTCCCGCTTTTTTCGTCATACCAGGCTCCCGCTCGGGCAGCGCCGCGCGGCTGCCCGAAAAGGAGCATTTTAGCAGGCTTCGATGTGGACGAAGCCGGCGTCAGTCGTCGATGTCGACGGTACCTGTGACGTTGCTGTAGTTGACGCTGCCCGAGCCGTCGTCCACGACCATGAAGTCGCCCTGGATATCGCGTACGGTAATCGAACCGGATCCGTCATCGACCGTTACGCTACCGGCGACGTTGTCCACACGGATGCTGCCGGAGCCGTCGTCGATATAGACGTCGCCTGCCGCGTCGCTAATACTGAGTGAGCCGGAGCCGTCGTCGACGTGCAGCGCGCCCGAGTCCCGAATCTTGAGGGAGCCCGAACCGTCGTCGATACGGATATTCGACGCCGTGCCCTCGATAACCGTGGAGCCGGAGCCTTTGTCAATCTCGAGTTCGAGGCCCCTCGGCACCTGGACCACGAGGTGCACAACGCCGGATCCGCCGAAACCTATTCCTCCGTCGAAGCCCGACAACAGAACCGCGGCGCCGCGGGCACGTTCGAGCGACAGCTTCAGATCCTCCGCCACGTACTCCATGGCGCGTTTTTCGCTGGTGTCGTAGACAAGCACGTCCGCCATGACCGTGATCTCTGTGCCGCCCTCGACACCGCGCACTTCGAGGCGCCCGGCACCGGCATCTATGCGCAGCGCGCTCACACCGTCGGTGCCGACGGAGAGTTCCCGCTGCTCGCTGTAAGCAACGTCACCCGACTCCGCTTTCACGGGAATCATCAATACGGCTGTCAAAGCGACGGCAAGCACGGCCGTCAACAAGCGCTGGTACATTCGCATCTCCCTCATTTGGAACTTGAGCTTTAGGGATTAGATACCGCCCGGCCGCGATTGGTTGCGCAGGTCATTCCTGCCCGCTGCACAGCTCGTCGAGCTTTTGCAAAAGCACGCGCTTGGAGTGCCAGCGGCCACCGAGCATGACCCCGTGCACGCGCGTGAGATTGCGGATGTCTTCGAGCGGATTTTCGTCCAGGAGCACCAGGTCGGCCAGCTGCCCGACTTCGATCCGACCCGTTTCCAGACCCAGAAAGCGGGCGACGTCGCGGGTGCCGGTGGCCAGCGCTTCGTAGGGCGTAAGCCCTGCGGCAACATACAGTTCCAGCTCACGATGCGCGGAAAACCCAGGCACGTTGAAGACCTGCGGCGCGTCGGAACCCAGCAACAGCCGGTTACCGCGGGCGTGCAGTTCGCGGATTAGCTGGCGGCGGATCGCAATAGCGCGCGCAGCCAGCTCGGCATGCAGATCGCGCTCGGCTTGCATCTGGGTCTTTGCGTCGGCCCACGCACGGACGGTGGCGGGCGGCATGCAGGCCATTTCGGTGCGCGTCGTCAGATCGGCGACGGGCGTCGCATCGATGAGCTGCTCGATCAGCGTTTGCGTCGGTACGTTCCACGTGCCGGCCGCTTCGGTATCGGCAACCAGGGCTTCCAGCTGGCCGATATCCACGTTATCGGCCAGCAAGACGCCGAAGAAACCGCCGTAGCCGCCGGCGCCGTCAGCGTGTTTCGGCAACATAGCCGCCATGTAGCCGTCGAGGTGCTCGATGCTTGCAATCCCTGCCGACAGCGCGCCGCGCACCCCAACGGATACCGGCACGTGTCCAACAAACGGCATGCCGAGCGCGTTGGCCGTCTCGGCGATTGCGGCAAACTCGCGCGCCTCGAGCCCCGGGTGAATCTTGATGAAGTCATAGCCTGCGGCATGCTGAGCTTCAACCTGGCGGCGGCCGTCGGCCGCGCCTGTAACGGAATTGCCGTTCAACGACGGGCCGGAGGTGACGAGCCGCGGACCAAAACGCTGACCGCTGTCGAGTTCGCCGCGCAACTCGAGATGAGAAGGGTGACCCAGCATGCCGCGAATTGTCGTCACGCCGTTGACCGCAAACAGGGCCAGGATTCGGTCCAGGCTCCCGGAGCCGGCGGGCGGCACGTGTGCGTGCATCTCGCCAAGCCCGGGTATCAGGTAGCGGTCGGTGCCGTCCACGAGCGTATACGTTTCCGGAACCGGCAACTCGTCGACAGGGCCAATCGCTTCGATACGGCCCCCGGCCACGAGGACGGTCTGAGCGCTCTGCACCACCTCTTCCGTCATCGGTATGACGTTGACGTTGACGATGGCCGTGTCGGCGAACGCCGGGGTTGCGGCCGGCGTCAGAACGACAAGCGACAGCAGCACGCTGGCCGTTCGCTTTGCGGCTAAGGCTCTGGCCGTAATTGCGGCGGCGAGGTTCAAGACGGCGGTATGCCTGGCCATGATCCGGCTCCGGATGTTCCTGCAACGGAGTATACGATTGTGTCCGTCAGTATGGGTTCCGCGATCGCCAGGCTACGGCGTGACGCCGGCCATCGCGAGCGCCGTCTCCATCGTGTCGGCCGCAACGTTGCCGCCGCAGATCAACGCCATCACGCGCTGTCCCTCGAGTTCGTCGGCAAGCTCCAGCGCCGCGGCTAAAGGCACGGCGGCGGCACCCTCGATGAAACTGGCTTCAGTCTCCGCAAATTGCGCCATTGCGGCAGCAATGGCGTATTCCGACACCAGCACAAAACGGTCCGCAAGTGCCGTCACAAGGTCGAGCGTGATGGCGCCCGCCTCGATGCCGCCGGCGGTGCCGTCGGACAAGGTCGGCGTCTCGGCCACGGTCACGATGGCGCCTGCCTCGACGGAGCGTGCCATGACCGGCGACGCTTCCGGCTGTGCCGCAATGATCCGGATTGCGGGATTTGCTGTCTTAAGGACACTGGCGGTGCCCGCCAGGAGGCCGCCGCCGCCCACCGCAATGATCGCAACGTCAATGCCGGGCAGCTGCTCCAGCAGCTCCACGCCAATGCTGCCCTGACCGGCAACCACTTCGGGATCGTTGTAGGGCGACAGATAAAACTGTTCGCGGCTGACGGCCAGCTCTCTCGCGTAACGCTCGGACTCGAAACCGTCGGCGCCTTTGAGGCGGACGTCGGCGCCGGCCGCGCGGATGACGTCGAGCTTTGCGGGCGACACGTTCTCCGGCACGACTATCGTGCCCTCGACGCCGAGATCTTGCATGGCGCGGGCGCAGGCGGCGCCGTGATTGCCGCTCGACGCCACGACGACGCCGCGTTCGCGCACCGCGGGCTCGAGCGTCATGAGCCGGTTGAGCGCACCGCGCATCTTGAAAGAGCCGGTGTGCTGAAGGTTTTCGAGCTTCAGCATCACCTCGGCATCGAGCGCATCGCTGAGCGGCGCATACGCTTTCACGGGTGTGCGCACAACGTAGCCTTCCAGGCGCTCGTGAGCGCGCCGGGCGGCTTCGGCCGTCGCTTCGATACGCTTCAAAGCGCGCTCAGAGAGTGGCGGCACTGAAGGTATCGCAGGTATCCGGGCTGCCGCTTTCCAGGCCGCGGCGAAACCATCGCTGGCGCTGCGCGGAGCTACCGTGAGTGAACGATTCGGGCACGACGTGGCCCTGCCCCTGTCGCTGCAGCCGGTCGTCGCCAATGGCGCTCGCCGCGTTCAGCGCTTCCTCGATATCGCCAACTTCGAGGATACCCTTCGCCCGATCCGCGCGGTTGGCCCAGACGCCCGCAAAACAGTCGGCCTGCAGCTCGAGACGTACCGACAGCTCGTTGGCCTCGGCGCGTGATCGCCCTTGCTGCATGCGGCGCATCTCGCCGGAGATGCCGAGGATATTCTGCACGTGGTGTCCAACCTCGTGGGCAATCACATAAGCCTGCGCAAAATCGCCGGGCGCCCGGAACCCCGTGCGCAGGTCCTCGTAGAAACTCAGATCGATGTAGGCCTTTTGATCAGCAGGGCAGTAAAACGGCCCCGTTGCGGCCTGCCCCGTCCCGCAGGCGGAGCGGGTGCTGCCCGTGAACAGGACAAGCTTGGGTTCCACGTAGCGCCGGCCGCTCTCGGCAAAAATCTCGTGCCACACGTCTTCCGTGTCGGCCATGACGACCGACACCATGTCGGCCAGCGGATCGTTTGCCAGATCGGCGGGCGCACTTCGGCTTTGTGTTGCCGTCGACGGCGCCGCCGAGTTCAGTCCTTGCAGCAGGAAGCTCGGGTCCACGCCGAAGTACATGGCCACGAGCACAACAATCAGCGTGCCGATACCGCCGCCGAGCATGCGCCTGCCGGACGGCTGGCCGCGCCGGTCTTCGATGTTCCGGCTGCGCCGCCTGCCTTTCCACTTCATGATGTCTCCTTCCGTCGGCTTTCTTACGAAGCCTTCCTCGCCGCCCGGGTCAGCGCTCTATCCTGTATGTCAGGTCAAAACCCGACTCCTTGGCGCCCGACGTTGCGCGGATGCCGAATCCTTCGTTCAGATCATAACGTGCGCTGATAACGTTCTCACGATCGAATACCCCGACGCCGTAGCTCAGGAACAGCCGCGGCGCAATGTAGGTGCCGAAGTCGACCGACCCTACACCCTCTTCGACGTTGAAATCGTTGCCTGTTACGAGTAGCGCCAGCGCGCGCTCCTCGGTGGTCGGTGGATCGGTGTACGCCTCGATGCGCGGCTGCTGCAGCGAGCCGCTGACCAGCACACCCGCCCGCTTGATCTGCGAGTTTCCGTAGATCTCCCGCGTCGCGCGCACGCGCAACAAAGGGTCGTCGGCCGGCACGTCGGGGAACCGTATGGCGCCTTCACTGATGTCGAGTACCTGGCCAAAGGCCTCGACGTTGCCGCGGACGTCGTAACGCCCGCTGCCCACGGGCAGCACGTCTCCAGACCAGGTGAAATCCGTGGCTCCCGTCACACGCGCTTCCGCCAGATCGAGTTTCACGCGGACGTCGGGGCCCAGCGCCAGGGTCATGAGCCCGTGTACCGACAGCTCGCGAGCGGGAACGGCTTCATCGTCGGCCCCGGGAAGCGAGCCCGCGACGATCACGACGTCACGACTCTCGCTGACGGGAGTATTGGCAAGATTCGCCGGCAGAATGCTGGCCGATGGGATATCCACCTTGCCGTTGATGTCCAGCCTGTCGCGACGATAGTCGAGTTCGATGCCCAGGTTCGCAATGGCCCGAACGTCCGGCAAATTGACGAGCCTCAGTTGTTGGCCACGAACCTCGGCGCGAAGGGCCCAGTCGTCGATGCCTGACGACTCACCCACGGCGTTGATGGTTCCGCGACCGTCGCCGGCGCGAAAGCCGCCCTGAACCTCGAGCTCGCTCAAACCGCTGACCGTGACGTCGAATCCGAGATCGTCGAGATCGAGTCCAAGCGGCGCGTAGCTGAGTGCGCCGTTGGCGAGCCGCCCAACGCCGCTCAGCTCGGGCTCACCGAGACTGCCGCCCAGGACAAACTCGGCCTCCAATTCCCCGCGGGCTCCGCGCACGTCGGGCAACAGGACGTTGAACAAATCGAGATCGCGCAGCTGCACGTTGAGTTGGCCGCTGACGCCGCTCGAGCGACCGGCCGTAATATTGTCGAGCGCGAGATCACCCACGACGTAGCCCGTGCCGGGAAGCGGTAAGGTCAACTCAGCGGACAGCAGCTCGCCGTTCTCGACGTCGAACGCAAATCGGCCCTCGCCGGTCTCGAGGTCGCGCGCCTCGTCGACGCGGCTGATTATCCGGCCTGGCGTCGTGTCGATCGCCGCGCGACCGCTCAGTTCACCGGACCCGGCGCGGCGCCAATCCAGCGAGCCGCTCATTCGTTGTTCGAAGACAAAATCGCTGGGCAACCACGCGTTTACGGCATTCAGAGGTACATCCTCACCGCTCGCCACCAATTCGAACGCCCCGCTCTCCTGCCAGGACAGACTGGCGCAAAACTCACTGCCGGAACCGCCCAGCAGGCAGAAGTCCCGGATCTCGGCCCGCGTGGAGGAGAGTTCCAAGGCGGCCGGTTGGCGCAGGCCGGCGCCAGCTTCGCCGCTCTGGATGTCAAGCGCGATAAGCTGCCCGCGCCACGGCGACGAGTAAGGATTCGACGCGTCCTCGAACGCCCCGCTCGCGGACCAAGAAACAGCATTGCCCAGCGGTTCGAGACGCACGCTGAGCGCCTGTGACCGACGGTCCACATCCGCTTCGAGCTCCAGCGCCGCAAACGGCACATCGGCCGCGGATCCACCCCTTGCGGTTGCCCGCAGCTCGGCAGCTCCGTTCAGCGTCGGGTTGACCGACAGGGCCAGCTCCTCGAGCAACAACTGATCCCAGCTGAGCTCCCGGCTGTTCGCCGACAGGTCGACCTGCCAAGGCAGCAGCGACGCTCCGCCCTGTGCGCGGCTGACGCGGCCCCTGGCACGAATATCCCCGGCTGCACGACGGTTGTAGACGGCAAGCTCATCCACCTCGAATTCGAATTCGAGCCCCTCCGCTGCCTGCGGAGAACCGCTCACGACCACGCGAGAAGACCCGTGCACGAGCTGAAACTCTCGAGCCTGAATGCCGCCGGCCGTCCACTCGAGCTGGCCGCCTCCGCTCAGTCTGCGTTCTATGAGTTCACCCTCGAGGTTCCGGACGTCGAGCGTAAACGCCAGCGGTGCTGCCGTTCCTGACGCTTCGATCCCGGCCGTGACGTAGCCCGGCCAGGATGGAAACAACGCGCCGGTGTTGAGGTCCGTTATCGCAAGACTGGCCTGCCCGGATACGCCATCCCGCCAGTTCAATGTCGATTGGCCGGCAATGCTACCCCCCAGTACCCGTCCCTCGACAATGTCGAGTCGCGCGGACTCGCGGTCTCCGCTTGCAGCAACACCCAGCTCGCCGGCGGCGACGCCCGGCGCTTCCAGCGCAAGGCCGGCGCGCGCCTGCCAGTTGCCGAGGTCACCGTCGAGTTCGATCCCGCCGCGCGCGCTCTTGAGCTGCGGTGCTTCGGAGCCGAGCGGCCACTCGAGTTCCGTCCACTCGACGTTGGCCGACAAGCTTTCCTGCGCGACATCGATATCTGCCGAAAAAACGGCTTCGGCGGATGTTCCTTTCAGCGTGAGGCGGCCGTTGTCGATGCTCAGACGCTCGGGGCTTGCATCGAGCCGAAAGCGCCCGTCCAGATTCTGTCCTTCTGGCCAGTCGTCGAGCCAATGCGCTAGCGTTCCGTCGACGAGATCGACCGTGCCGCTGAACGCGTCCGGCATTGTATAGTCGCCGACAATATCGAACCTGCCCGCCGCGTGTTCCACGACTACCGGATCGAAGCGCAACGCCGCCGTCGAGCCCGTGCCGCTTGCGCTGATGGCGAACGCCTCGGTGTGCGCGCCGGTGACGTAACCAAGCTGGCCGTCGAGCGTAAACCGGTACTCGCCTGCCGTGCCCTGGGCCGCTGCACTCAGCGACTCGATCTGCACTGCATCCGTTTCGCTCACCGGCCAGCGGATCAATTCGGCGCGACCATCGAGTTCGAAAGCCGGTTCGCCGAGCAGCTGCTCGAATCTGGCCGTCAGCCGGGCGTTCCAGGGATCGATCCGCGCTTCGGCCGTCAATGCCTGCAGGCTGCCGGTTGCCTCGAGCGACCCGCCAAGCACGGTATACAGCCCGGTGAGCGCCGGTTGTGCCTTCAGCTCGGCCTGCAACTCGATGTCGAACGGCGCGCTGAGCGCAAGGCGCCCCCCGGCGACCGCCTCGAGCATCTCCGCCGTAATGCTGAGTGATTCGACGACCAGCTGGCGGCCCCAGCTCGCCGCGGTGCGAACGGTCTCGGCCTCGAACACGGTCCGGTCGTCTTCGACGAACCTCGCGCCGTTTATCCGGAAGCTGTCGAGCCTGAGGGTCACGGGCAGTGCAAGCGCCTCCAGCAGATCCTCGAGGTCAGAATCATTCCCGGCAGGATTCGGCGGAGCGTCCAGCTCCGTCGTTCGGAGGATTGTGAGCCCTTCGACGGCCGCCTCCCGCAGCTCCAGAGTCAACGACAACCACTCAGGCTCCACGCTGAACGTAAGCTCTTCCACTACGATCTCGATACCGGGCTGGCTGAACCGGGGGCTTTCGATATGCAAACCGCCTGCGAGCGTGCCGTTCGTATCGGCATAGACAAACGCGCCGTCGCTCGCTCGCGTGGCCGTGTTCAGGAGCCAACGCGCGGCGGTTTCCGTGTGCATTAACCAACTGACGGCCAGCAGAACGACGAGCGCTGCGCCGACGGCCACGTAGGCTGAACGCTTGAGCCAGATCACAGCAGCGGCGTCCCGATGCTCAAGTGGAATCGCCACGGACGATCGGCAAAATCCCTGGCCTGCGCAACGTCGATGCGGATCGGCCCGGCCAGCGAATACCAGCGCACACCGAGCCCGACGCCGGTCTTGAGTTCGGGCTCGGACCAGTCATTGAACGCATTCCCGGTATCGACGAAGAGAGCGGCCGACCAGTTCTCGAGCACCTTGAATTCGAGTTCGGCGCTCGCCGTCAGCAGATGATTCGAGCCGACGTTGTTGTTGCTGAGTTGCTCGAACGCGTAGCCGCGCACGCTGTTGCCGCCGCCGGCTCGAAAGCGATAAAAACTCGGCAGGCGAGTTACCGACAGCTCGAGCGGCTCTCCGGCAATCGGCAGGCTAACGCGTTCGACGCGGGAATCGGTGTACGCCACTTCGCCGCGGAACAGGAAGCGCAACCGTTCCCCGGCACTAACGGCCCGGCGAGTCGATGCGTACAGCTGGGTAAATCCGCTGCTGTCGTTCAGGCTGTATAGCGACGTAAACAGCCACAGCCGGTCGCGCTTGCCGCGCACGCCGAAGCGTTTGCCCTGAATATCGACGCGGTCGATCGCAAAACCCACCGACATCGAATTGTCCACACCCTGTACGACGCGGTCGATATCGGCCGGCGGGATTGCCACGCCGTCGAGGGCCGCGCGTGCGGCGTAATCGTTGCGGCTGTTGAGGAACTGCACAAACAGGTTGAAGAAGATTTGCTCGTCTCCCGCCTTCAGATTGCGGACCCTAAGTTCCCCCAGCCGCAGATGGCGCTCGGCAATGTTGCCGTTGGCGATCTGGACAAAATCTTTGTCTTCGTCACGACGTTTGAATTCGAGGTCGCGATTCTCGAAGCTGACCGTCGCATCGGCGAGCCAGTACTGGCGCTGCCGGTTTCGCCGCGGCAGGCGGTAGGTGGTGCGGAGCGCAAACTCGTCGTCGAGCTCGCGCCAACCGATACCGATGTCGATACGATCGCCGCGCGACGACATAGGCTGCCGCCGGAAGTTACCCTGCAGCCGCAGCCCCGTGTCCGAACCGAAGCCGAGCGCTCCCTGGTAGCGACTGCGGAACGCCGTTTCCAGCGCGACACGAAGATCGACCACCGGCGGATCGGCTTCGGGCCGCTGCAGTTCGCTGACCTCGACGTCCGTAAAATAGCCGCTGCTGCGAAGGTCCAGTCGGAAGCGATCCATCAGGTCTTTACTGTAATAGTCGCCTGTCTCGAACCGCGGAATCGATTCGACGACGTCGTCGCGCAGCACGTGCTCGCCGAAATCGATATCGCCCATCACAAACCGCGAGCCGGCATCGAGTTCGAGGTCGAGGCTGGCCGTCTTGCGGATCAGGTCGAGCGCAATCTCCTGCTCAGCGTAGGCCGCATCGAGGTAGCCCGCGGCCCTCGCCTGTCGCAGCCCCAGCGCCTTGTGCGCCTCCCAGGCTGTCTGATCGAGCCGCGTGCCGGACGGCAACGGCCAGCTCCCGACCCAGGATCCCAGCAGCCGCTTTGCGTCGGCATCGCCGGTGAGTTCGAGCCGCACGTCCTCGACGCGGACCGGTGCGCCCGGCCGCACGCGGATTTCGAGAGAGCGTGCACCGCCACGGCGGGTCAGAATCGACGCATCGATATCGGGCGAATAGTAACCGTACGGTTTCAGGGCTTCGCGCGTGCTCTCGACCGCGTTGTCGATGAGCCGCTCACGCTCGCGACGCGACAGCTCACGGCGCTCGTCGAACCTGATCGTACCGACGTGAGCCGCAATGTTGTCTTCGAGCGCACCGTCGACGCCGCGAATCTCGACCCGCAGCGTATCGGCGAGCGCAGTCTCCGCGAACAGCAGGCAGCAGACAAACGCAATGGGTACAGGAGAATACCGCGGCAAAACAGACTCGGCAGGGATCGTTTTGGTGGGATTGACAGACCCTATCATCAACAGCCGTTCACATCTGGCTCTCGATCGGCAAGAACCCGAGCAGGCGTGTGCCGAGGCGCCGCAGGATCCGCGCCTCGGGCTCGCTGCGATGGACCTCGGAACCCGGCTCTGAACTCGCCGTCCAGGTCAGACGCTCCCGGCGATCGAGACCCAGCTGGTAGGTGACGGCCGGCAATGCCTCACAGACCGCCACAGCCGTTTCCGACGCCAATGCCTCGGACGCAACACCCAGCCCCATTTCGGTGTTGATGAACAACGAACGCGGATCGAGGTTGAAAGACCCCACGAACGTGTGTGCCCTGTCGACAACGGCGAGCTTGGAGTGCAGCGTAAACTTGGTCGTCGTCGGCAAGCCGTTGGCCTTTGCCGCCAGGGCGCTCGACAACTCGTACAGCTCGATGCCCTGACGGAGCAGCGGCCGACGGTAGCGCGCGTACGCCGCATGCACGCTGGAGTGATTGGTCGACGACAGCGAATTGGTCACGACAACCACCCTGACGCCCTTGCGCACGAGCGCGCTCAGAAAGTCCACGCCCTGCCGCAGGGGCACAAAGTAGGGGGACACGATGATGACCTCTTGCTCGGCGCCCGAAACAAGCCGCTGCAGGTAGCGGCTCGTGCGACTCGTGCCGTTGCGCAGTATCCCGCGGACCTTCTCAGGGCGATCGCTAATGAGTTCAGCCTCCGCGGCGTGCAGAAGAACGGAGCCCGCCAAGAGGTCCTCGGCGAACGACATGCGCAAAGCCCGGCGGTAAGACACGGCCCTGGGCTCGGCGAGCACTTTGTCCGCCTCTGCATCCTGGGCAGCGGATGCCGGCCCCGCGGGCTTCAACAGACTGACGGGGCACGCCTCACGGGCATTCCAGTAGGCATCGAAGCTCAGGCTGACGTCATCGACGACGCTGCCCGTTGCGAGCAGATCCTCGTCGAGAAATTCCGCGTCTTCACGGGTCTGATAGTACTCATCAGCAATATTACGTCCGCCGACAATCGTGACGGCGTTGTCGACCGTAAACGATTTGTTGTGCATACGACGGTTCAGCAGGTTGAAGTTCAGAAGGAAGCTCAACACTCTCGAACGCTGCCGCGGAAAAGGATTGAAGACGCGCACTTCGATGCCTTCTTCTCCGTCGAGCGCCGTCAGGCCGTCGTCGCTGCCGAGCGTCAACGCATCGTCCATCAATAGCCTGACGCGCACGCCACGGCGGGCTGCGCTGATGAGCCGCTGTGCAATCAGATTGCCGCTGATGTCATAGCGTATGAGGTAGCTCTGAATGTCGATACTTACCTCGGCGGCGTCGATCAAAGCCAGCCGGGCGCCCAGCGCCTCGCGGCCCGACTGCAGCCGGTAAACCCCCGAGCCGCCACCGTTCGTCCGTTGCCACGCCAGCGAAAAGTCGCCAAGCCGACTGCCGCGCGTGTCGGCATAGCGGAACGACGCCCGGCGCGGCGGCAAATCGAGATACTTGCGGTATCTTTCGGGTACCCGGCTTCCGACGAGCGCTTTGAGTATTCCCATTGAATCAGCCGCCGGAGTGCTCCGCGTTTCTGCTTTGCCGGCGCTTATCCCTCGCTGCCGGTATCGCGAATCGCCGCGAGACCTTCGGTCAATCGCACCGCCCACCGCCGCGCCCAGCGCCGAAGCTCGGTCCAGGTCGTCACGGCATTCGAGCGTGCGTTGTCGCGAACGATCGGACGCCTGTCGACAGCGCGGTACAGCGTCCGCCCGCTGAGTGAATCTCGCAGCTCGAGCACGAGGGTAGCCTCTCCAACCGAGCCCAGGTAGATGTCGCTTGCACCGAGTTGCTCCGGCGGCAATTCGGCAACGATGCCGAGAAGCCGGGCATCGAGAATCAGCGCAGCCGGGCCCGGCTCATCGACGCGCTGCCAGCCTTCCAGGCTGTCGAGTTCGACCGCGATTGCATCGGCAACCGTATCCACCAGCGTCTGACGGTTCTCTGCACTGATCCAGAACTCGGGCGAACGCGCGACCGCCGTGTCCTGGCGCGACGCATCCATCGCACGAAACTCGAAACCCACGTTGCCGGGCAACACTTCGCGGTAGCGAGCAAAGTTGGCGTCCGGCTCCGACCACGCGGCGCTGAACACGCCGCTGTCGACGGGCACCAACCCGTCGTAGCTCGGAATCACTTCAGGTTCAGTGTCGGGTACGCGGGGGGCGCCGCCGCAGGCCGTCAGCACCGACGTCAGGATCAGAGCACAAGTCAGGCGCAACAGGGGTTTTACGGAGTGACTCGAACGGTGGGTCGTCACTGGAGCATCCATGGGTTGTCTAATGCCGATACGCGGCGGAAACCGGCGAAACGAAAGCGGAATGATCAGCCGCGCGAAGCGGCTCTGTCAAACGCGGGACGGTCGCGCCACGGGAACGCCAGCGTACCCGCTTCTCCCTGCCGCGAACCTCGGGCGGGCCTTCGATTTTACATACTGTGGCGATCTCCCAAAAAACCCGCCCGGGTCGTTGACAGTCCCGAAAACGCTATGCAAGGATCGCTGAACGTTTGACAAAGGCACACCTGTCGCGAGGCAGGGTCGCAAAGCCACCGGTCCCTCGACCCTCGAGAGTGATATTCGAGACGAAGGGACAGCGGAGCTGCCAGACCAGTGAACGCTGCGGAATCCCGCAGCCCCCAATGCCCGGCAGCTACGGCTTTTTTAGCCTTCAGTGTCTTTGGCGAGCGTCGTGATCAACGAGACTCTCACCGGAGACCCGAATGACCCCAGCTCGCCTGCGCGAAACCGGACGTTTTCAGCACTTGCCGTCGCGAGAGGCGCATGCCTCGGAGCCCGCGTCACTGCAGGAGCTTCTGACGCTACTCGACCCCGGCAGCCGCTACGCCAAACCGCTGCGTCCCTGCGGCGCGCGCTCCGCGGCGACCGATTGCCATACGAGCTCCATGGGCACGACGATCAGCACGGCCCGGCTGAACCGCATCGTCAACATCGACCACTCGGCCATGACCGTCACGGCAAATTCCGGGGTGCGGCTGGATACGCTAAACCGGGTGCTCGCCGAGGACGGGCTCGAGCTGGTCGGCTCGCACGAGGTTGTCGGGCGAAGCCTCGGCGGCGCCGTCTCGGCGCCCTGCTTCGGGCCCAGTATCGGCGACAGCGGTGCGTACCTGTCGAGCCACGTATCGAGCATCAAACTGGCGCTGTCCAACGGCCGCGTACTCAACGTCACGCCCGAGCAGAAAAACCTGCTCGGCGCCGTGAGGATGAGCTACGGGCTACTGGGAGTCGTTGTCGAGGCAACGCTCAAAATTCGGCCCGCAACCGTGTTTCACGCCGATCATCGTCGGGTCACGATCGACGACTTCGCGAACGCCGCGGGGGCGCTCGCTGACTCGGCGGTGGGTCTTCAGTTCTACCTGATGCCGCACAAGGACCGCGCCTACCTCGACATACGTCGCTTTTCATCGAAAGACAGTAAAGGCATCAAGGCGTTATGGGCGATCAAAGACTGGGGTGAAAGCACGGTCCTGCCCAGAGTGTGCAGCTCCCTGCACAAGGTTGTGCCGATTCGCGGCATGCGCTTTGGGCTGATCGACAGCATCAGCGCCGTGGCGCACGACATGGTTAACTCACGTTTCGTCGCGCAGGGCAGCAATGCCACCTCCGAGTCGGGCAAGTACCGGGCTATCGGCCCCGGCAAAATTCGCTTTTCGACCTGGTGTTTTCCGGCAACGGACTTTGGCGTCGTTCTTCCGGCGTACCGCGACTTCTGCCGGCAGACCTACGAGGAACACGGTTACCGCTGCGATCTGCCGGCCATCGGCTACCGCGTGGCCCGCGACAGCAGCGCGCTGCTGTCTCCGTCTTTCGACGAAACCATGATTGCGCTGCAGACGATGTCCACGCAGGAAAAGGGCTGGGAGGACTTCGTGATCGACCTGGCCGAGTTCGCCGAGCACTGGGGCGGCACGCCCATGTTCAACCTCACCCGGTCGGCTTCGGTGGACCATGCCCGTAACGTCTACGGCGCAAGGCGCGACATGTTCAACAAGATTCGCCGCCAGCTCGACCCTGATAACCGCCTGCTGAATCCCTTCCTGGCGCAATACTTCCTCTAGGGCACACCGCCCGCCTTCGGCCGGCCTTGTATCCGGCCACTTCCGCGGCGGCGCCCGACGACGGCGCTGCTGAGCCAGTGGCCAGCGTGTCACGTGAACTCGTGACGGGACCGGGTGGACTTTTTATATCGAATCAATATAATGCATCGCCCCGATATATGGGCAATGCAGGAAGCTCCATGGATGTAAAAACCGTCTGCCTAGGCATGCTGGACCACGGTCCGGCGACCGGCTACGACCTCAAGAAGGCGTTCGAATCGTCGTTTGCGCACTTTTTTGCGGCGGGATTTGGTTCGATCTACCCGGCGTTGTCGGCACTCGCGGATGAGGGGCTGGTGAGCTGCGAGACGATTCCCCAGGAGGGCAAACCGGACCGAAAGCTGTATCGGATTACGCCCGCGGGTCACGACGCGCTGCTCGAGGCGCTCGACAATCCGAATCCCAGCCACAAGGTGCGCTCGGAATTCCTGGCAACGGTGTGTTTCTCGCACCTGATGACCAACGAGCAGATCAGGACGATGCTCGCGAACCGCAAACGCGAGATTGAAAACTATCTTGCACTTTTTGAGGAACTGGAGAGCGCCTGTACGGACGAAAGAACCCCGGGACATGAATTTGTGCTGGGCTTCGGCAAAGCGATGATCAAAACGAAACTCGATTACATCGATCGTTTTGGCGACACGCTGCTGCACGAGGAAGGGGAACAAGGGAACACGAAGGCACAGTCCGCAACGGGCTGAGGCCAACAATCGCAAGGGCATAAACAGATGAGTTGGGCATTTTTGAAGCGACAGCAATCCTGGCTACTGTCAGCGGGTATTGCAGTACTGGTAGTACTCTGGCTGTTGTCGGGTCAGGGAGCAGAAGAACCGGACACCGCGACCGCAACAGCGGCCGCCGACACCGCCGAACCGCAGCGCAGCAGCGTTCGCGTCGTCACACAGAGCGCGGAAGAGGTGCAGCGAACCATTGTGATCAACGGCAAAACCGAGCCGGCGCGCATCGTTACGCTGGCGGCGGAAACCGACGGACGCGTGGCTGCGATCGGCATCGCCCGCGGCGAAAGCGCTGACGACGGCGACCTCGTGGTGCGCCTCGACGAGCGTGACCGCGCGGCACGGCTTGCCGAAGCACGGGCCACGCTCAAACAGCGGGAAGTCGAGTACGAAGCACGCAGCGAACTCAAGTCGTCGAGCTACGTGTCGGAAGCTCAGCTCAAGGAGGCGGAGGCGCTGCTGGAATCGGCGCGCGCCGAACTCGTGCGTGCTGAACTCGACCTCGAATACGCCGCAATCCGCGCACCGTTCGACGGCGCGCTGCAGGCGCGCATGGTGGAAATCGGCGATTTTGTGAGCCGCGGCGATCCCGTGGCCACCTACGTCGACAACCGCCGCATCGTCGTCAGCGCCAACCTGTCCGAGTACGATGCGCGGTACGTGCAGCCCGGCGATACGGCGGAGGCACACCTTGCGACCGGAGAAACGGTCCGCGGCCGGATCCGCTACGTGGCGCCGGTCGCCGACGAGTCGACCCGCACTTTTGCGGTTGAGCTCGAAGTCGACAATCGTGACGGCGCGCTGCGCGCCGGCGGCACGGCCGAACTTCGGATTCCCGCCGAAACCATACTCGCGCACCGAATTTCGCCGTCGCTTCTGACCCTCGACGACGCCGGCAACGTCGGCGTCAAGATCGTCGACGAGAACAACAAGGTGGACTTCATTGTCGCGGACATCGCCATGACCTCGTCTGACGGCGTCTGGGTGGCGGGGCTGCCGGCTTCCGCCACGCTGATTACGGTCGGACAGGGTTTTGTGGCGGACGGCTCGATCGTCGACGCCGTACCCGAGTCCGATTCCGACACGGCGGTGGCAATCAAGTCGAACGCGCCCGGCTCGAACCGGCCTGAATCGAACCGGCCTGAATCGGACGAGGAGCCGTAGCAATGAGTGTCATCGAAGCGGGCATGTCGCGGTCGCGCACCGTCATGCTGTCGCTCGTCACGATTCTGGTGGCGGGTGTCGTCGCCTATTTTACGATCCCGAAAGAAGCCGAGCCGGACATCGAGATCCCCTACATCTATGTCAGCGTCACGCACGACGGCATTTCTCCCGAAGACTCCGAGCGCCTGCTCGTCAGGCCGCTCGAGCAGGAAGTGCGCACGATCGAGGGCATCAAGGAGATGATCGCCAGCGCGTACGAGGGTGGCGCCAACGTGACGCTCGAGTTCTTTGCCGGCGTCGATACCGACAAAGCGCTACAGGACGTGCGCGCCAAGGTCGACATGGCGAAGGCAAAACTGCCGGGCGAGACCGAAGAACCGACCGTCAACGAGGTCAAATTCAGCCGCTTCGACCCCATGCTCGTTCTGAACCTGGCGGGCAGCGTCTCGGAGCGCGCGCTGACAACCATTGCCAAGGACCTCGAGGAGAAGATCGAGGGCCTGAACGGCGTGCTTGAGGTCAACCTGGTCGGCGTGCGTGAGGAACTCATGGAAGTCGTGGTCGACCCGCTCGCCATGGAGAGCTACGGCCTGGACCAGGGCCAGATTGTCGACTTCATCAGCCGCAACAACCGGCTGGTCGCGGCGGGCGCGCTGCAGTCATCGGAGGGCCGTTTTCCGGTCAAGGTGCCCGGCGTGTTCGAAAGCGCCGCCGACGTACTCGATATGCCCATCAAGGCGGTCGGCGACCGGGTCATTCACTTCAAGGACATCGCCACGGTCAAGCGGACCTACAAGGACGCCGAAAGCTATGCGCGCCTGAACGGTAAGCCCGCGCTGGCGATCGAGGTCGTGCAGCGCACGGGCGCCAACGTCATCGATACGATCGAGGAAGTCATGGCGCTCATCGAGGTCGAACGCGCCTACTGGCCGGCCGAAATCGACATCATTGCGTCGCGGGACAAGTCCGACGATGTCCGCGACATGCTTACCGAGCTGCAGAACAGCGTGCTGGCGGCCGTGTTGCTCGTGTTCATCGTCATCATCGGCATCCTGGGCTTCCGCTCGGCGCTGCTCGTCGGCGTGGCCATCCCCGGCAGCTTCCTGCTGGGCATCCTCCTGATCGGCTCTTTCGGCATTACGATCAACATGATGGTGCTGTTTGCGATGATCATGGCCGTGGGCATGCTCGTCGACGGCGCCATTGTCGTGACCGAAATGGCGGACCGACGAATGGCCGAAGGCGAATCGCGCTATGCGGCCTATTCTCGCGCCGCCATCCGCATGTCCTGGCCCATCATTGCCTCGACCTGTACGACGGTTGCCGCGTTCGTGCCGCTGGCGCTGTGGCCCGGCATGTCGGGCGAGTTCATGAAGTACCTGCCGATCACTCTGATTGCCGTGCTGTCGGCCTCGCTCTTGATGGCGCTCTTGTTCGTCCCGACCCTGGGTTCGATATTCGGCCGGACGGGCGCCAACTCAGCGGAGGCGCGGCGCAATCTCGCGGCGGCGGAGACCGGAGATCTCGATACGGTGACCGGTTTGACGGGCCGCTATATTCAGTTTCTGAAGCGCTCGCTAAAACACCCGCTGCGCAACGTCGCTGCCGTCACGGGGCTGTTGATCGCCATCTACGTGGCGTTTTCCGCGGTCGGCCGCGGCGTCGAGTATTTCCCCGAGGTCGAACCGCCGTTCGCCATGGTCGACATCCGCGCTCGCGGCGACCTGTCGACCGACGAAAAAGACCGTCTCGTGCGGCAGGTCGAGGAGCGCGTGCTGGCTATCGGCGGCATCAAGACCGTGTACGCCAAAACCGGTGGCGGCGGACAAGGCGCCAACAGCGGCGGCGAAGATCTGATCGGCACGCTGACGCTCAATCTCGAAGACTGGGATGAGCGCGAAAAGGCCGACGTCATACTCGCGGAGGTCCGCGAAGCCACCGCCGACCTCGTCGGTATCGGTATCGAGGCCCGCAAGCCCGATATGGGTCCGCAGCAAGGCAAGCCGGTGCACTTCGAGTTCTCGTCGCGCTCGCAATCCGCACTGGAGCAGTCGATACGGGACGCGCGCGGCGTCATGGATCGCCATCCCGGCCTGATCAACGTTGAGGACAGCCGACCGCTGCCCGGCATCGAGTGGCAAATCAAGGTCGACCGTGCCGAAGCGGCTCGTTTCGGCGCCGACGTTTCGCTCGTCGGCGCGATGGTTCAGCTGGTCACCAACGGCATCAAGATCGGTGAATACCGGCCCGACGACAGCGACGACGAAATCGACATTCGCGTCCGCTACCCGGCTGAAAGCCGCAGCCTGACGCAAATCGACGAGTTGCGCATACCCACGTCGGACGGCCTCGTGCCGATCAGCACGTTCGTGGAGCGCGTACCCGCGCAGAAAGTCAGTACGATCACGCGCACGGACATGCACCGCACGATGTATATCGACGCCGACATTACGCCCGGCTATCTCGAATCAGAAGTGGTTGCCGAGCTTCAGGAGATGATGTCGGAGGTGCAGTTCGACCCGCGCGTCAGCGGTGCGTTTCGCGGCAGCGCCGAGGATCAGGCCGAAGATATGGCGTTCTTGCAACGCGCCATGCTCATGGCGCTTGCCATCATGGCCATTATCCTTGTCACGCAGTTCAACAGCATCTATCAGGCCGCGCTCATACTGACCGCCGTGGTGTTTTCGACCGGCGGCGTGCTGCTGGGTCACCTCGCCATGGGCAAACCGTTCGGTGTGATCATGTCGAGCGTCGGTGTCATTACGCTGGCGGGTATCGTCGTCAACAACAACATCGTTTTCATCGATTCCTACAACGTACTGAGGAGTCGTGGCGAGAAGGCGTTTACGGCCATACTGCGCACCTGTGCGATACGCCTGCGGCCGGTGCTGCTGACCACGGTGACGACGGTTATTGGCCTCATGCCCATGGTGTTCGGCGTCAACATCGATCTCGTTGCTCGCGAGGTATCGGTCGGCGCGCCGAGTTCACAATGGTGGACACAGCTTGCGTCCTCCGTGGCGGGCGGACTCGTCTTTGCGACGATTCTGACCCTGTTCCTGACCCCCAGCCTGCTCCTCGTGCAGGCCAATGCCGCAAGCTGGCTCGCCGAGTACCGAGCCCGGCGTCTCGGGCGCGAGGACGCCGAACCCTCACCGCAGGCTTAGGGCAACCTGACGCCGAGCGAACGGCCGGGATTCCCGGCCGTTCGTCGTCCTGCCCAGCACCGTCGCAAAAAACTGGGCCCCCGGCGCATCCAAATGTGCGTCGGGCGCATCTAAGCGTAGAGGACGACGACACTGGCCACCGGAAAGCGTCAGGCCAGGATTGGGCACAACACGTCGTTTTGGCCTGACGGGTCTCCTGTATTCGTGAAGCACCCGTTAGTCCTGATATCAAGCTGTTGATTTAATTAGAAAAGTACGCAGAGATTGCGTTATACATGTGTAGTGTTATACTTCACTACAACACCAACTTACCTTGACCGGATTTTTTGCCATGCACACGATTCGTCTCGTTGCCCTGCCACTCACTCTCGCCATAACGAGCCTGACTCTAGCCGGCTGCAGCGTGGGCGAGGCAAGCGCAACGGCCGACACCGCGGAAGCGGAGGCCAGCGCCCCCGTCCCCGTGGAAACCGCAATGGTGTACCGCGGCGATATCTTCGCAACCTACGAAGCCACGAGCACCATTGCGAGTGACGCCGATGCACCGGTGCTCGCCAAGGTCCCGGGCGACGTCGTCGAAATCCTCGTCGAGGAAGGCGACCGGGTTCGCGAAGGCGACGTGCTGGCTCGCCTGGACGGCGAGCGGCTGCGCCTGAAAATGTTGTCGGCCAAGGCCAATCTGGAAAAGATTCAGAACGAATACGAGCGGCTGGGTGATCTGCACGCCCGCAATCTCGTCAGCTCGGCGAGCTACGAAGACACCCGATATGACCTGGAAGCGCTGGCGGCGACGTACAGACTCGCTCTTCTGGATTACCAGTACTCGTCGGTGCGCGCGCCGATCAGCGGTGTCGTTTCCTCGCGCGACGTCAAGCTGGGCGAAAACGTCGCCATGAACCAGGTCATGTTCCGTATCACCGACACGCGCGAACTGCTGGCGCACCTCATGATACCGCAGACGGAACTCGCCAAATTCGAGGCCGGACACACGGCAACGCTGGCGGTCGATTCCATGGAGGACCAGCGCTTCGCCGCCAGAATTGCGCGTATCAGCCCGACGATCGACACGCGCAACGGCACGTTCCGCGCCACGGCATTGATCGACAACGCAGCCGGTGAACTGGCGCCGGGCATGTTTGCCCGCTTCACTATTGCTTACGAAAAGCACGAAGACGTCATCATCATTCCGGCCGAAGCGGTTGTCGTCGAGGACAACGAACTGTCGGTCTACGTCGTCGCAGGCGATGAAGTCAGTAAACGCATTATCGAAACCGGCGTCCGCGCCAACGGACGCATAGAGGTGCTGAACGGCCTCGACGACAACGAAGAAGTGGTCGTCGTCGGACAGTCATCACTTCGCGAAGGCAGCAAAGTCCTGGCC